>NZ_CP172905.1:217500-875000 GCF_050534975.1 Enterococcus sp. DIV2384 | reverse complement strand
AGTAGACCTCTCAAAACTGAACAAAGTAAAGACGAAATGTGTATTTCCGTAATATTCCTTAGAAAGGAGGTGATCCAGCCGCACCTTCCGATACGGCTACCTTGTTACGACTTCACCCCAATCATCTATCCCACCTTAGGCGGCTGGCTCCAAAAAGGTTACCTCACCGACTTCGGGTGTTACAAACTCTCGTGGTGTGACGGGCGGTGTGTACAAGGCCCGGGAACGTATTCACCGCGGCGTGCTGATCCGCGATTACTAGCGATTCCGGCTTCATGCAGGCGAGTTGCAGCCTGCAATCCGAACTGAGAGAAGCTTTAAGAGATTTGCATGACCTCGCGGTCTAGCGACTCGTTGTACTTCCCATTGTAGCACGTGTGTAGCCCAGGTCATAAGGGGCATGATGATTTGACGTCATCCCCACCTTCCTCCGGTTTGTCACCGGCAGTCTCGCTAGAGTGCCCAACTAAATGATGGCAACTAACAATAAGGGTTGCGCTCGTTGCGGGACTTAACCCAACATCTCACGACACGAGCTGACGACAACCATGCACCACCTGTCACTTTGTCCCCGAAGGGAAAGCTCTATCTCTAGAGTGGTCAAAGGATGTCAAGACCTGGTAAGGTTCTTCGCGTTGCTTCGAATTAAACCACATGCTCCACCGCTTGTGCGGGCCCCCGTCAATTCCTTTGAGTTTCAACCTTGCGGTCGTACTCCCCAGGCGGAGTGCTTAATGCGTTTGCTGCAGCACTGAAGGGCGGAAACCCTCCAACACTTAGCACTCATCGTTTACGGCGTGGACTACCAGGGTATCTAATCCTGTTTGCTCCCCACGCTTTCGAGCCTCAGCGTCAGTTACAGACCAGAGAGCCGCCTTCGCCACTGGTGTTCCTCCATATATCTACGCATTTCACCGCTACACATGGAATTCCACTCTCCTCTTCTGCACTCAAGTCTCCCAGTTTCCAATGACCCTCCCCGGTTGAGCCGGGGGCTTTCACATCAGACTTAAGAAACCGCCTGCGCTCGCTTTACGCCCAATAAATCCGGACAACGCTTGCCACCTACGTATTACCGCGGCTGCTGGCACGTAGTTAGCCGTGGCTTTCTGGTTAGATACCGTCAGGGGACGTTCAGTTACTAACGTCCTTGTTCTTCTCTAACAACAGAGTTTTACGATCCGAAAACCTTCTTCACTCACGCGGCGTTGCTCGGTCAGACTTTCGTCCATTGCCGAAGATTCCCTACTGCTGCCTCCCGTAGGAGTCTGGGCCGTGTCTCAGTCCCAGTGTGGCCGATCACCCTCTCAGGTCGGCTATGCATCGTGGCCTTGGTGAGCCGTTACCTCACCAACTAGCTAATGCACCGCGGGTCCATCCATCAGCGACACCCGAAAGCGCCTTTCACTCTTATGCCATGCGGCATAAACTGTTATGCGGTATTAGCACCTGTTTCCAAGTGTTATCCCCCTCTGATGGGTAGGTTACCCACGTGTTACTCACCCGTCCGCCACTCCTCTTTCCAATTGAGTGCAAGCACTCGGGAGGAAAGAAGCGTTCGACTTGCATGTATTAGGCACGCCGCCAGCGTTCGTCCTGAGCCAGGATCAAACTCTCATAATAAAAGTTAGAACAATCTTGCGATTGTTAAGCTCAATTTGTTTGCTAGCATATTGCTTGCTCGTTAAAAATGTTTGTTGTCTTGAATTGAATCAAGACGCCCTACACATTTGGTTCGTCTATTCTTTGTTCAGTTTTCAAAGGTCTACGTTACCTCGCAGCAACTTTTATATCATAACAAACTTTCGTTTGAATGTCAAGAACTTTTTAAAAAAGTTTTTTTAAGTTGTTTTGCTCGGTTGTTGTCGTCTGTTGTGACAACTTCTATATCTTATCATTATCTCAGTTGTTTGTCAACAACTTTTTAAAACTTTTTTGTTATTTTATAACAAGTTTTTTTGATCAAATGATTGATTTAAAAGCAATCTCTTTAACGACTTTGTTATTCTAACATGTTATTTATCTTTTCGTCAAGAAAAATTTTTAACTTTTTAAAACTTTTTTCTTAACGAACTGTTTGTCAGAACAGATATTAATATACCAAGGATTTTTCTAAAACGCAACTATTATTTTGCAGAAAAATAACATTTTTTTCAATTTCGAACGATGAATATTTTCTGCAAAGAAAACATTCGTTTCTTTATCTTATAATCCCTTTTCTCTTACTGAAATGTTCGTTAATCATTCGTAAAAAAAGCAACGTACTTTATTGTACGTTGCTCTCTTCTTTTATTCCAGCGATTGGAATAAAAATTCTAAAGATCGTTCCTTGATGCAATACGCTTTCTGCATCAATACGTCCTTTATAGTTTTCGACTAATTGTTTTGCAATCGATAGTCCTAAGCCATTACCGCCTTTATTTCTTGCACGGGCTTTATCTACTCGGTAGAATCGATCAAATATTTTCTCCAAGTCTTCTTCAGTGATTCCTTCACCAAAATCTTGCACAGCTATTTCAAATTCATTCATCGTTCGAGAAATGGAAATATGCACTTCTTTTCGATCGGTTGAATATTTAATCGCATTATCTAATAGAATAATTAGCAATTGTTCAAAGTGATTACGATAGATTTTCAGCTCAACTTCGGTTGGTAAATCGTCATCTAATGTGATATGAAACTCAGGATAAACCAATTGGAAGTTATTGAATACTTGGTAGACTACTTGTTTAGCATCTGTTCGTTCATTTGCATATTGGGTGTCCACTTGTTCAGCGCGTGAAAGGTCAAGCATTTCTTGGACCAAACTCTTCATGCGACTAATTTCTTGTAAACTGGCCTTTAATGATTCATCTAAAATTTCAGGATCGTCTTTTCCCCAACGATTTAAAAGGTTTAAATGGCCTTCCATAATCGCAACGGGCGTTCTTAATTCATGGGAAACATCTTCAACAAACTGCTCTTGTTGTTCGATATAGCGTCTCATACGATCTAACATTTCATTAAAGATTTCCGAGATATCTGCTAACTCATCTCTCGTATTAATCTCCGGCATGTGGACATCTGATTGCGGGTCTTTGCGGATTGTATCCATCGTGTCTCTCAATACTTTTAATGGTTTTAAGAAATAAGAAGAGAGGATAAAGCCTAAGACACTACTTACAATCAGAGAAATCACTTCTAAAACTACAAGTGTTAATAATAAATGATTACGAATTTCATAAAAAGAAGAAAGTTCATAAAACGCTTGAATATAGCCAATCTTTTCTCGTGTTTCTTTTGAAAAAATAGGTTCCACGGAATAAAAACCGGTTTTATCAAAAACGGTTCGAACAACAGGTAATTGTCGATCCAATTGTAATAACTTATCATATTCATTTTGTGTTTTAAAAACTAGCTTTTGGTTTGTGTCATACACAGATAAATAAAGTTCTGGTTGTCCTAGTTCAGATATGAAACTGTCCATTTCCATAAACGAACCTTCTACTGCTGTATGCTTATTATAGTAGTTTTCATCTCTTTCACTCGGCGTTTTTAAATAGTCAAAAACGTCTGTTACCGTTAAATTTTCATTGGCATTAGCTAATCGATTTGTTACTTCTGCAATCGTTGCTTCGACATTTTCCTTTTCTTTGGCAACAATAAGACTGACAGAAGACTTATAGGTAATCACCGCAAAAATGGTAAAAACTACAAATATAAAGAAAGAACTTGCGAAAGCCCACTTTATAGTTAAAGATGGGCCTTCCAGTTCTTTTTTAATCGTTCTTTTCATTAATTAGTTCTCACGAACGCATAACGTAGCCAGTTCCACGGACAGTTTGGATGTAGCTTTCTTCTCCAGGTACGTCAATTTTATTTCGTAAGTAGCGGATATACACATCCACAACGTTTGTTTCTACTTCTGTTTCATAGCCCCAAACTTTATTTAGTAACACATCACGTGCCAAGACAACATTCACGTTTTCCATTAGCGTTAATAGTAATTCGTATTCGCGTTTTGTTAATTCAATCATTTCAGAATTACGACGAACGACACGATTTTCTTTTTCAATTGTTAAGTCACGATATGTAATCGTTGTTTGTTTTGCAACGTTTTTATCGCCCTCAATATCAATACGACGAAGTAACGCACGTAAACGAGCTAACAATTCTTCAATTGCAAATGGTTTAACAATATAATCATCCGCTCCATGGTCTAAACCAGAAACACGGTCAATTACTGAATCACGCGCAGTCATCATAATAATTGGTGTATTTTTCACTTGGCGAACACGGCGACATACTTCTAATCCATTCAATTCTGGTAACATCAAATCAAGAAGGATAGCATCCCATTCGTTGTTAAGAGCGGCTTCCAATCCTGTACGACCATTGTAGTGTACTTCTGTCGTATACCCCTCATGTTTTAATTCAAGCTCAACGAATCTCGCTAAGTTCTTTTCATCTTCAATAATTAAAATGTTGCTCATTTGATTAATTGTCCTTTCTCTTTAAAAGCTATACTCAAGCTCAACCTTTTTATTCCTTACTACTTATTAGAGAATTACTACTCAATCTGTCTGGTTCTTTTTTAAGCCACAGTAAAACCATGAGCATGGTGAGCCACACTCATGGTCTCCAGCGTGTTTATTCTTCGTTGTACCAGCTGTAATGGTAGATTCCTTCTTTGTCTGTGCGTTCGTACGTATGAGCACCGAAGTAATCACGTTGTGCTTGAATTAAATTCGCTGGTAAGCGATCTGAACGATAAGAATCGTAATAAGCAATTGCAGATGAGAATGTTGGTACAGGAACACCTGCTTGAACAGCAATCGCAACAACTTCACGAACGGCTTGTTGATATTTTTTCGTAATTTCTACGAAGTATTCATCTAACAACAAGTTTTCAAGTGCTGGATTTTTTTCATATGCATCGGTAATTTTTTGTAAGAATTGTGCACGGATAATACAACCTGCTCGCCAGATTTTTGCAATTTCACCAAATGGTAAATCCCATCCGTATTCTTCAGAAGCTGCACGAAGTTGTGCAAAACCTTGCGCATAACTCATTAATTTACTAAAGTATAATGCTTCGCGAATTTTTTCAATCAATTCTTTTTTATCACCTGCAAAGTTAAAGGCTGCAGGTTTTGATAAAATGCCACTTGCTTTTACGCGTTCTTCTTTGTAAGCCGAAATAAAACGTGCAAATACTGATTCTGTAATTAATGGTAATGGTACGCCAAGATCTAACGCACTTTGGCTTGTCCATTTACCTGTTCCTTTGTTGCCTGCTGCATCAAGAATAACATCAACGATTGGTTGGTCGGTTCCTTCATCATCTTTACGTGTCAAAATGTCAGCCGTGATCTCAATAAGGTAACTATCTAATTCGCCTTCGTTCCATTCTTTGAAAATCTCTGCCATTTCATCAACAGATAAACCTAAGATTTGTTTCATTAAATCGTAGGATTCAGCAATTAATTGCATGTCCCCATATTCAATCCCATTATGAACCATTTTTACATAATGTCCAGCACCATTTGGGCCAATGTAAGTCACACATGGTTCACCGTCTTCTGCTTTAGCTGAAATTTTTTCAAGAATTGGCGCAACTAACTCATACGCTTCTTTTTGTCCGCCAGGCATGATAGATGGTCCTTTCAAGGCTCCTTCTTCTCCGCCAGAAACGCCAGTACCAATAAAGTTAATTCCTGAGTTTGCTAGTTCTTCATTACGTCGCATTGTGTCTTTGAAGAACGTATTACCGCCATCAATTAAGATGTCGCCTTTATCAAGGTGTGGTAACAATTCTTGGATTGTCGCATCTGTTGCAGGTCCAGCTTTAACCATCAACATAATTCGACGAGGTTTTTCAATTGCATTCACAAATTCCTCAATTGAGTATGTTGCTTGAAAGTTTTTGTCAGGATGTTCTTCAACCACTTCTGTTGTTTTTGATCCTGTACGGTTATACAGCGCAACTGTATAGCCTCTGCTTTCAATGTTTAAAGCAAGATTTTTTCCCATGACAGCCATGCCGACTACGCCAAATTGTTGTTTTGTCATTTTATGACCTCCTATATTATAATCAACGAAAATTCTATGAGCATTCTCTTATAATCCTCACTATTATAACGCACTATCTTTCATATGAAAACAATATAGTGCCAATAAATTTCCAATTTCTTCATATTTTCTTAAAAAAATACAAATCCCCTAGGCTCCATGGTTAGCCTAGGGGATTCAACATTTCAAAAAATGTTTTTATGCTTATGCTTCTTTAGACATTACGTCTTTTCCATCGTAGTGACCACATGCTGGACATACGTGATGGCTTTTTTTCATTTCACCACAGTTTGAGCATGCATTTAAGCCTTTGATTGTTAATTTGTAGTGTGTGCGACGTTTTGCTTTTTTCGCTTTAGAAGTTCTTCTAGCTGGTACTGCCATTGTTGTTCCACCTCCTTGTAAAGATGCGTGTATTTACATACACAATATATTCCAACCTAGCTGTTATCTTCCTCTTCAGCATTATCGCTGAGTAATTCTGATAGTTTAGCCAGACGAGGATCCACTGTTTGTTCTGCTGCTTTCTGCTTACTTTCCAAATATGCTTCTTCTGAAATCACTTCCCAGTCATTGCCACTTGGCATTTCTTGACTGTTTTGTTCTTCTTCTGTAAGCACTTGAATTGGAATGGACAATAGAATGTTGTCTTCGACAGATTCATCTAAATCAATTGTTGGCTTGTCCAATAAAATAATCTCTTCAGCTGCAAATCGTTCATCTCTTATATCCATTTGTTCTTTTGTCATAAAGACTTCATCGACCGTGATTTGCATTGGCAAAGCCACAGGTTCTAAAGAACGGGATGAAGGAACGGTTACAGTTACCTGAATAGTGTAATGAAGTAAATATTCTGATTTATTGACTGCTAATAAGCCTTCTACTTTGATTGGACTTACATCCAACAAGGTATCATCTCGTTGAAGAAGCTCTTCTTTAAGATGCAATGTTTCTGAAAACACTAGCGGCTCTTCTTTGTATTTATTTAATTCTAACAAAGACCACTTCATAATTATCACTCCTAAGCAACAAAAGCTATTATACAGGGGTATGAAAGCTTTGTCAATGAAATTTTCTTGACAGCCCTTTCTTATTTCCTGTTTTTCTTTCGTTTTTTTTATAATTGTTTTTCTGTTGAAGATAACTTAGCGCTTATTTAATTAAATAACAAAATTTTTGTGTGAAATAACATAAATAATTTAAAACTCAGACATAATTTTACTATTTGCGCCCAACTCTTTATTTACTGAATACGTGTTTTCTGAACATTTCGTACTACTGTCTTCTTTGTAAAAAAAGCTGAGACAAACTGACGAATCGGTTTGTCCCAGCTTTGCGTCCGAGTACATATTGCTTAGAATCAAATGATTGAATTAATTAGACTTAGATAGCTGTTGTTGCTCCGCGGTAAACAATACCACGACGAGGATCAACAGTAATCACTTCGTCATTATTAATTAATGATGTTGCATCTGCAGCACCTACGATAACTGGAATATTTTGCGCAATCGCTACAACAGCTGCATGAGAAGTTAAACCACCTTCTTCAACAACTAATGCTGATGCTTTTTCAATTGCAGGCATGTATTCTTTATCTGTTGTTTTTGTAACTAAAATAGCTCCTTCAGTCGCTTTAGCAACTGCTTCTTCAGCAGTTCCTGCCACAACGGCTTTTGCAATAATTGCTTCTTCGCCGACACCTTGACCTTGAACTAATTTAGAACCGATCATTTGAATTTTCATTAAGTTTGTTGTGCCTTTTTCGCCAACTGGAACACCAGCAGTGATAATGATTAAATCACCTTCTGAAGCATAACCTTCTTCTTGTGATACTTTTGAAGCTAAGTTAAACATTTCATCTGTGCTTGATGGTTTGTCAGCAACTGTTGCGTAAACACCCCATGATAATGATAAGCTACGTGCTTTTTGTTCTGAGAACGTAATTGCAACGATATGTGCTTTTGGACGGTATTTAGAGATCATACGTGCTGTATGGCCTGATTCTGTTGCCGCAACGATTGTTTGGATACCCAAATTACGTGCTGTATGGCCAACAGATTGTCCGATTGCTTCAGTCATATCTGTTTTGCTATATAATTTCAATGCGAATGAATCTTGGTTAACTAATGTTTCTTCTGTACGAACTGCAATACGAGCCATTGTTTGAACAGCTTCTAATGGGTAATCCCCTGCTGCAGTTTCGCCTGATAACATTACTGCATCTGTTCCATCGTAGATTGCGTTTGCTACGTCATTTGCTTCCGCACGTGTTGGACGTGGGTTACGTTGCATTGAATCTAACATTTGTGTTGCAGTGATAACTGGTTTACCTAAAGCATTACATTTTTTAATTAAAGCTTTTTGGACAACTGGAACATCTTCTGTTGGAATTTCAACACCCATGTCACCACGAGCAACCATTAAACCATCAGAAACTTTTAAGATTTCATCGATATTATCGATACCTTCTTGGTTTTCGATTTTAGGAATGATTTGGATGTGTGTTGCGTTTTCTTCTTCTAAAATTTTAGTGATTTCTAAAACGTCAGAAGCACGACGAACGAAGCTAGCTGCGATAAAGTCAATTCCTTGACCAATTCCGAAACGGATATCGTTAGCATCTTTTTCAGTGATCCCTGGTAAGTTTACAGAAACGCCTGGTACGTTAACGCCTTTTTTGTTTTTCAAGACGCCTTCGTTTTTAACAACTGTTACGATTTCGTTTGCATCACGGTCGATATCAGTTACTTCTAAATCGATTAAACCATCATCTAAAAGAATGTGTGAACCTACGTTTACATCATTGATTAATTCTGGATAAGTGATTGAGAATTTTTCATTTGTTCCTAAAACTTCTGTCATAGAAATACGTACTGAGTCACCAATTTTCATTGTGATTGCGCCATTTTCCATGTCATTTGTGCGGATTTCAGGACCTTTTGTATCTAGTAAGATCGCTACGCGTTTCCCTGTAATTTTTACAGCTTCACGAATGTTTTTAATACGAGCACCATGCTCTTCGTAGTCACCATGTGAAAAGTTCAAACGGCAAACATTCATACCTGCATTAATTAAGTTTACTAGCATATCAACGGATTCACTAGCTGGTCCAATCGTACATACGATTTTCGTTTTTTTCATTACTAAAACGCTCCTATTCCAAATTTGTTTATACAAAGCTAATAAGATTAGCTAATATACAAGATTAAAAAGAAATTTCATGATTTAACTCATAAAGAGATAAATCTGGTTTGTGTTTATTGTTTTCTAACGTGTCAATAATATCAGCTGCAACTACTTGGTTATCTAACATACCGATACATAAACCGCCTTTGCCTTCTTTTAGAAGTTCAACAGCATATGACCCAAATTTACTTGCTAATACACGGTCACGAGCACTTGGGGAGCCCCCACGAACCACGTGTCCTAAAATTGATACACGCGTATGGAAATCACCGTATTCAGAAAGTTTATCAGCAAATTCATTTCCGCCCATTACGCCTTCTGCTAAAATGATTAAGCAATGTTTTTTCCCGCGGTCGCGGCCTTCTTGAATACGTTTGGCAACGTTTTTCATATCAAAATCATGTTCAGGAATAATGATTTCATCTGCTCCGCCTGCCACGCCTGACCACAATGCGATATCACCAGCGTTACGTCCCATTACTTCGATAACGAATGTACGAACATGAGAAGTCGCTGTATCACGAATTCGGTCAATTGATTCCAAAACAGTGTTAATCGCTGTATCAAAACCGATTGTGAAATCTGTTCCAGGAATATCATTATCAATTGTTCCAGGAATTCCAACAGCAGGGAAACCACGTTTTGTCAAAGCCATTGCGCCATGATAAGAACCGTCTCCACCAATAACAACTAAGCCTTCAATACCGAATTTTTTCAATTGTTCGATTCCTTTTAATTGCCCTTCTTCAGTAGCAAATTCAGGATAACGAGCAGAGTACAAGAATGTTCCACCACGTTGAATCTTATCGCCAACGTCAGCAACATCTAAACGACGGATGTCGCCTGCGACTAAACCGGCAAATCCATAGTTAATACCGTAAACTTCGATTCCATCAAAAATACTTTTGCGTACGACTGCACGAATTGCAGCGTTCATTCCAGGGGCATCTCCCCCGCTGGTTAAAATACCAATGCGTTTCATTCGCTATTTCACCTCATATAATATACTTTCAACTGCCAAAAGAAACCTTTTCGCAAAAATTGATATACAAAAATATTACGTCATTCATTTTACCATTAAAGAACCAAAATGTCTTGAGTTAAGAAGAAAAAAATGAAAAAAGTTGAAAACAACTAGTATTTTTTACCGTAAATCATTTGAAAATGACGTTTTTCTCGCCTAAAACGTAAGCTAATTGTTGCTGACTAGCGCTTGTATGAGCGACCCAATTTTCTTCATTTAATACTATTTTCTTTCCTGTTTTTTCAAAATAGACAATCACTGGAATGTGTCCAGCATGACGACTGAGTACCTCTTTCATTTTCTGAAAAACGTCCGTTTGTTCGACATCTTTTGTAATTCTGATAAAACACGTTTCGTCACTAATTGATGTTTCTACTTGTTGCGCTTTTTCTATTCGTTGAACCAATATTTGCAATTCTTGATTGTACGTACTGCGTTCCACTTTTCCTTCCACATAATAAACTTGCCCTTTCTCGACACTCTGTCTTAACTGGCGAAAAACAGTTGGGAACAACGTTAGTGAAATACTTCCTGTTGTATCATCCCCATCAACAAAGGCCATTTGTTCTCCCTTTTTGGTCCGAATCGTCCGAATGTTTTTGACATAAATCAATAATTTCGTGGGCTGATTTTCAACAAGTTCATGAACAAGTTGCGTTTGCTTGGCTAAGCGTGTTTTTTTGAACTCTTCTGTCGGATGTCCTGATAAATAGACCCCTAAATATTGTTCTTCTTGTTCTAGTCGCTCTTCTAGCGGATAATCGGCAATTTCTTCTTCCTTTGGCTTCAACGTTTCTAACAAATCCATACTACCACCGCTGAGAAGAATACTTTGGATATTACTCTCTAAACCTACCGCTAATTGACGGCGATTAGGCGCAATTTCGTCAAATGCACCGATGGCAATCAATGGTTCGATATTTTCAACTTTCAACCACTTACGGTCAATTCGCAAAAGAAACTCATCGAACGTTTTGTACGGTCCGTTTTCTCGGCGTTCATTTAAAATATTTTGAATGAAGTCTCGGCGGATTCCTTTTAAAGAACTAAAACCAAATAAAATTTGCTGTTGCTGATTTAGGTAAAAGCTGTAGTGACTTTGGTTAATTGACGGCTGCAAAATCGTCTGCTTGTTTTTTCTAGCTTCGCCAATATATTCTTTAATTTTTGTTGGATTATGACGAACAGAATGCAACAATGCGACATAAAAAGCACTCGGATAATGAACCTTCAAGTAAGCCATTTGAAAACCAATAAAGGAATAGGCAAATGCATGCGAGCGGTTAAAGCCATAATTAGCAAAGCGCTCAATATAATCGTACACTTGGTTAGCTGTTTCTTGGGGATAGCCTTGTTGTAACGCACCATTAACAAAATGATTTCGTTCTTCATCTAGCACATCTTTTTTCTTTTTACTAATGGCCCGACGTAAAATGTCAGCTTGTCCTAAAGAGAAGCCTGCCATTTTCGCAGCAACTTGCATAATCTGCTCTTGGTAAACAATAATTCCGTACGTATTTTCTAAAATGGGGGCGAGACTAGGCTCTGGATAACTAATTTGTTCCAAGCCTTTTTTCCGGCGGATGAAAACATCAATATTTTGCATCGGCCCAGGACGATACAAGGCATTGACAGCAGCAATATCTTCAATGCTAGTTGGTCCTAATTTTCTTAATACATTCCGAATTCCAGCAGATTCAAACTGGAAAACACCACTTGTTTCCCCTTTTCTAAATAAAGCCAGCGTTGTTTCGTCATTTAATGGAATCTGATTTAAACGAATGGTTTGATTATAGACGCGTTTAACAGCTGTGAGGGTATCATCAATGATGGATAAATTTCTTAAGCCCAAGAAATCCATTTTCAGAAGACCAATTTTTTCAACATCATTCATAGTAAATTGGGTCAATAAAATTTCATTCGATCCTGGTTGTAACGGAACCAAATTCAAAAGATTTTCATCACTAATTACCACACCTGCTGCGTGCGTAGAAACATGGCGAGGCAATCCTTCTAGCTGAACAGCTGTTTTATAGAGCAATTGATTATTTGGTGAAAAATTGACCAATTCTTGCATCCGTTTCGACTCTTGGTACGCTTCTTCTAACGTAATTTTCAGCTTGTTTGGGACAGCTGCCGACCAACGATTCGCTTCACTCTGGGACAACCCGAAAACACGTGCAACGTCCCGTAAAACCATTTTCGCAGCCATCGTACCAAACGTGGCAATTTGCGCCATGTGATAATGACCATATTTTTGACTGACATAAGCTAAAACTTCCTCCCGCCGATTATCAGGAATATCTAAATCAATATCGGGCATCGTGTAGCGTTCTGGATTCAAAAAACGTTCAAAAAGCAAATCATATTTGATTGGATCTACATCTGTAATTGATAGCACATAGGACACTAAAGAGCCTGCAGCTGAACCTCGGCCAGCGCCTGTAACAATTTGATTGTTATGACAGAAGTCCATCACATCCCAAACGATTAAAAAGTAATCATCAAAGCCCATATTGTGAATGATGGTTAACTCTTTTTCTAATCGTTTTTGGTAAACTTCATTTAGATGAGGCACTCTTTCTGGTAATTTTTCTAAACACAATGTACGTAAATAAGAACCTGCCGTTTGATTAGCTGGCACAGGAAAATGCGGTAATAATTTTTGATGTAAAGGAATGTCAACTCGGCAATTTCCAGCTAGCTGAATCGTATTCTGGACCACTTCTGCACCAGCTATTTGAAGCATTTGTTCCATCGTCGTCTCTGCTTCACGCAAGTAATTCAGACCTTCTATTTCCGGTGTTTGGCTTGTAATATTCAATTGATTATTTTCTTTGATGCTCTCAAGAACAGTTACGGCAAAGCCTTCTTCCCTTGTTAAATGACGTACCTCTTGCAAAGCCACGCCAGGTAATTGTTCTCTTTGGTAAAAAGAAAAGAGCGCTGGATTGCGTTGTTGATTCATTGAAAAAGAATGTTCAACAAATAACGACTGGGGATCAAAATATGAAGCAAGTTGTTGGAAAGCGTGAACCGCTTGTTGTTCATCTTCAAAAAATGTTTGGGCGACTTCTCCTTTAGCTGACAAAGTCACGGCAAATAAATCACTTAATAAGGATTGATGTTCCGCTAAGTAAAAGGGTCCCTCTGTCGTCATTTTACTGCTAGATAGTTGCATTAATTGCTGATACCCTTTTAAATTTTTAGCAAATAAAAGCAACTCGGAATGCCCTTCTTTTTCTGCTGGGGTATATTCTAATCTTAAACCGATAATTGGTTGAATTCCCGCTTCTTGGCATGCTTCATAAAATTCAACCGCCCCATGCAAGACATTGATATCGGTAATCGCTAATGTTTGATAACCTAACGCTTTCGCTTGTTTTACATAGGAACGAATCCTAACCGTACTAGATAAAAGCGAATAGGAAGTAACGGTATGTAATTGTGGAAATGACATTGGACAGCTCCTTTTTGAATCCTTGCTATTTTTTGCCTCTTCTCTTATTTTCCTATCGCGGATTCTTTACTTTTAAAGAAAATATGCTAAACTAAGAGCTAGAAAAGAGGTGCTCATATGCGTTATCTTGTTGTATTTTTCTGGACCTTCGCATTAGGCCAAGTCGTTGGATATATCGGCGGTGCATTATCTGGTGGTTCATACGACTTTAAAATGACAACGATTCTATCGTTGGTAACAGCCGTTATTATTTTATTAATTGCACACTTTGCAGTACCGAAAGAAACCAAACCTGTTAAATAAGAAAAAACCAGTTACTAAAGTTATTGTAACTGGTTTTTTTATCTTTTCAACTGTTTAGAGCTTTTTATTTAAAACTTTTCGGAAATTAAAGAAGGACAGCCCAATGTTTCCTAAAACGAAACAAGCGGTTACCAGAAAAACAGAAGAATAGCCAAAACCATGGGCAACTGTCGACCCTACCATCGGTCCTAAAACTTGACCGAAATTACTACACATCTGATTGTAACTATAAACTCTACTTACGCCCTCTGTTGGCGTTATTTTACTAATTAACGTATTAATTGATGGCATTAAAGCACCTGTTGAAAAACCTAAAAGGAATCGTAAAACACCTAACTGAAAAGGTGTTTGCACAAACGCCATGGGAATGTAACAAATAAAAGAAAGAATTAATCCGCCTAATAAAACTTTTTGGTTCCCAATGCGGTCCCCAATTTTTCCCAAAGTTGGAGAAGAAATAATTGCTGAAACGCCGGCAATCGAAACAATCAAACCACTAACAAATAATACATTCTCTGTATCGCCACTTAAAGATCGAATATATAGCGTTAAGATTGGGCTGATACTTGTAATTCCTAATTGTAAAATTAACGTAGTCACAAACAAACCAATCAATACTGAAACATGATCCATCTTACTAAAAATTTCTTTCGTCGTTAATAAATCCTTTTTCTCAACTGGTTGAAAATCTTCTTTAACTAAAAAGATAGTCAACAACGTTGTAATGAATAAAATAACGCCGGTAATAATAAAGACATTTTCCATTCCAAACCACTGTGCCAACGCACCGCCAATCGATGGCGCAATTAACGTCCCAGCAATTGCACCTGTTGATAATGTTCCTAGAGCCCAGCCATTTTTCTCTTTTGGCGCCTGCGACGCAATCATCGCTGTTGCGTTAGGAATATAGCCGGATAAAATCCCGTTCATAAAACGCATAATCAACAGCCAGTATACATTAGGGACAAATGCTAACGCCCCCATCGTGATCGTCATTCCTGCTGCAGCCCGAATCATCATAATTTTCCGACCTTTTCGATCAGCTAAATTTCCCCAAATCGGTGCAACAATCGCAGCAGCAAACGCCGTGACAGAAATTGCCAATCCAGAAAACAACTCTACTTGACTCTTAGGCGTCCCTAATTGTTCAACATATACTGGAATAAACGGCATAACTAAGCTAATACTCGCCCCTGTAAAAAAGCAACCAATCCATGCGACTAACAAATTCTGCTTCCATTTTATTTTCATACTTTTATCCACCTTATCACCTCTTCACCTACCACTATACTCTAAAAGAGTGAATCTCTCAAAAGAAAATTCTTTAAAAAAAAGTCTGACAGACCGGTCAAAACGACCAACCTGCCAGACTTCTTAACACTTGGGCTTAAGATAAACAGCTGAATAAATACAACACCTTCAAAGCTAACCGCTGTTATCTTAGCCTCACTTCTGTTTACTATAAAATAGCTAAGATTACAAAGTTTAAGATAAACAACGCATCAATGACCCAAATAATTGGTGAAACTTCTTTGGCTTTTCCTTTGACTACTTTCACCACTGCATAAAAGATGAACCCAGCAGCAATCCCATAAGAGATGCTATAACATAACCCCATGAAAATTGAAGCAAAAAATGCTGGAATCGCATCTTCTAAATCCGTCCAATTGATGTCTTTGAAAGAAGCTAACATCATAATTCCCACTAAAATTAACGCTGGAGCCGTAGCTTGTGCTGGCACAATAGCAATAAGTGGTGAAAAAAGACTACTTAGGGCAAATAGAATTGCTACCACTACCGATGTCAAACCTGTTCGACCACCCGCACCGATTCCTGCTGCACTTTCTACATAAGTTGTCGTATTCGATGTACCAAAAATCGCACCGATAGATGTTGCAATAGCATCTGCAAATAGAGCTTTGTCCATTTTAGTGCTGAAACCCTTACTATCTTCTAAAGCTAATTCATCTTCTTTAGAGAAAATCCCTGTTCGACGTCCCGTACCGATAAATGTTCCAATTGTATCAAACGTATCTGATAAACTGAAGGCAATAATGGTCATTAAAACTTGAGGAATTTTTGAAGAATCGCTAAACAATGACTGTAAGCCCTCAGCACCAAAAGCAGCGCCAAAAGTTGTACCTAATTCTTTAAATGAATTGCCCAACGAATTAGCATGCCAATCAACCGAAGCAGTGTCTACCACCCCCATTGGAATTGCGACTAACGTAGTAACCACAATGCCAATTAAAATAGCCCCACGAACATTCGTGACAACTAAAATCGTTGTTAAAACTAACCCAATTACCGCCAAAATAATGGCTGGATTATCAAAATTTCCTAAAGCGGGCACGATACTCGAACCATTCACAACACCATTTTGAGGTTCTGCTTGTACTGTGAAACTTAGTAAGCCAGCATTTTTCAACCCTACATAAGCGACAAAAATTCCAATCCCACCACCAATAGCATGTTGTAAACTCTCTGGAATTGCTTTAATAATCATTTTGCGAATTTTTGTCACTGTAATCAAAATATTAATCAAACCACAAATAAAAACCATTGCTAATGCTTGTTGCCAAGTATATCCCATCCCAAAAACGACCGTAAACGTGAAGAAAGCATTGAGTCCCATTCCCGGTGCTTGAGCGTAAGGTACATTAGCAAACAGCCCCATAATTAATGTGCCGATGATTGAAGCAATAATGGTCGCTAAAAAAACAGCCTGAAAAGGCATCCCTGTTTCTGAAAGAATGGACGGATTAACAAATAAAATATAACTCATTGCAAAAAAGGTCGTAACCCCCGCCATTATTTCAGTTGATACCGTTGTCTTGTTTTCCTTTAATTTGAAAAACGTATTCATAATTGCACTTCTCTCCCTTAAAATCCATGTTTTCGAATAATTACTCTTTGATTATAAGAGAATCGCTATCTTTTTACAACAAAATATTAACTATTATATATATATTTCTATATAACGTTCGTGTTTTGTAGATATAAAAAAAGAAAAAGCTTTACATTGCTTCTTCTTTTCCTAATAATTGGATTAGCCCAAACAACAGCATCTGTAGAAACATCATTAATAAAATAAACATTAATTTTTGAAGGGACCAGTCAAAAAAGATAATTTTCACTGTTTCAATTGGACTCATAAAAAGATAGACACTGTGTAATCGATCAAAACGTCCAACATAAATCGCCAAAGCAGACAAGAAATGAAGGCTGGCTTGAAAGACTACAATTGTTCTATAGTCACAATAACTTTGCAATTTCTGACTAACAGTTGTTACTGTTTTCATCCCTAAAAGTCCATATATAACAATCCCGCTAGTTAAGCAAACAAACGCCCACCAATCACCAATTTGGTTTGCAAAAATCGTATTAAAGCCTCGATAAATAGATAGCGTTTCTAAATGAAAAAAATCCGTAAATAGGTACGGCGCATTAGGATAAAAAATTAACCAAGCAAAACCTATCAACCAATCCCTTTTACGTTTTTCTGCGTTTAAAAGATAACTAAGTTCAATTGGAATATAGGCTAACAACACGTTCAACGCCATAAAATGAAAATGCGTAGCAAATAACCACATATAGATACAATAGATTAAGGTGATCACTCGTAAATAATTTCTAGAATTTTTCAAGATGCTCTGCGCTCCTTTTTCAAACGGTTTATTTTAGTGTAGCATACTTCTTAAGCTTTTTTTTAAACCTTATAAATGAACATGCTTCTCCCCTTGATAATCTTCGGTTTTATGCTAGACTGAGTAAAAGGCATTTAGGAGGAATTTTTACTTGAAAAAATTAATTGCTATTGATTTAGACGGCACAACATTAAATGCACAGTCTTTAATCAGTCCAAAAACCGAACAAACACTAAAAAAAGCGATTGACAACGGTCATTACGTCAGTATTGCCACTGGACGTCCCTATAGAATGAGTCATCAATTTTACCAACAACTTGGCCTAACGACCCCTATGGTTAACTTTAACGGTGCTTTAGTCCACATTCCAGAGAAAAAATGGGACTTGGAAAGCGAAGCCAATATTGAGCGTGACCTAGTCTTTGACATTTTGGCACAGAAAAAAGAATTACAATTAGATTTTGTTGCTGCTGAAAACAAAGAAACATTTTATATCGATACGTTAGATAGGTTCGATCCGAAATTTTTTGCTTCCAAAGCAACCTTAGATAATTTACTTACTGCTAAAAATTTACGAACAAATCCTACCTCAATGATGGTTCGGACCACACCAAACCAAGCTGAAAAAGTTGCTGATACATTGACAAAACAATATGGTGATTATATTGATGTCCGCACTTGGGGCGGTCCAATGCCTATTTTAGAAATGGTCGCAAAAGGAATTCAAAAAGCCCATGGCGTTGATCAAGTGGCGAACTTTTTATCTGTCAAACCAGCTGATATCATTGCTTTTGGCGATGAACATAATGACGAAGAAATGTTAAGTTATGCTGGTTGGGGTGTTGCTATGAACAATGCCACGGATAAAATTAAATCCGTAGCCAACGATGTCACTGAAAAAACAAATGATCAAGATGGTTTAGCAGATTACTTAGAAAATTATTTAGATCTATAAAAGGCTAAAATAAAAGTATTTCTTTAAAAAGAACTCACTTTGATTTAGCTGATAATCTTAAGATTACGGAAGAGAATGAGAATGGGACAATAATCAGAAAAAAATCTGATTATTGCCCCATTTTTTTAATTTCAAAGTACACAAAAAGCACTCATTCCTGTAAGATTAAAGTGACGAAACCCAATCAGAAAGGAAGCGAGTGCTTTATGTTTAAAAATTATACCATCAATCAAACAACTTTACCATTAGATATGGAACAATATATTCCTGAAACAGATGTCGCTTTTGCGGTTAATGCTTTAGTCGAAGCCATGCCACAAACACTCTTTCTTAAATTAGAAGAACAACTAGGCCGACCGGCCTACCACCCCAAAATGATGTTAAAAATTATTTTATATGCTTATACGCAACGTGTTTTTTCAGGTCGTAAAATTGAATTTCTATTAGATGACAGTTATCGTATGCGTTGGCTAGCTAACCACGAACAAGTCAGTTACCGGACCATCAATCGCTTCCGAAGTCAGGAAACAACTGCTCACCTTTTAGCAGAAGCCTTTGTCTTATTCCGCCGTCAATTAATCACCAATCAGGTAATTGACAATGAAGCGCTATTTATTGATGGTACAAAAATCGAAGCGGATGCCAATAAATTCAGTTTTGTCTGGCGCAAAGCAACAAATCGGTATGAAGCTGCTTTGGATAAACAATCAAACGAATTCTATCAAACCCTTTATAAAGAAGAAATCTTGCCTTCTTTAAAAGAAGAAAACCAAAGTGATAGATTGACAAGCACCCAATTGGAAGAAATCGCGCAGCACTTGGAAACAGAGTTGGTGGCGACAGAAGAACAACTACAAAAGGAAAAGAAGAAAGAAAAACAAAGCCAATTAAAGAAAAAAAGAAGAACCTACAAAAAGTATCTACGCAAAATCCAAGCGGATTATTTACCAAGAAAACAAAGATATGAAACCTATAACCGCCTTTTTCAAGAGCGAAATAGTTTTTCTAAAACAGATACAGATGCCACATTTATGCGGATGAAAGACGATTATATGCGCAATGGTCAACTAAAGCCAGGCTACAATTTACAAATCGCAACAGAAAATCAATATGTCCTAGCGTATGATCTGTTCCCGAATCCAACAGATACAAAAACTTTAAATCCATTTTTAGACAGCTTTTTGGAACAACACAACGAATTACCCGAGTATATTGTAGCGGATGCCGGCTATGGAAGTGAAGAAAATTATACGTATATCAACGATGTCTTGCATAAAACGCCATTAATCACCTATGCTAGTTATCATAAAGAAAATAAAAAGACCTATAGAAACAGTCCTTTTATGGTTGATAACTGGCGCTATTTGGAAAAAGAAGATACATATATTTGTCCTGCCCATCGGGCAGTTCCCTTCAAGCGATATAGTCGAAGAAAAGATAAAGGCGGATTTGTCCGTGACTTCAAAATTTATGAATGTGAAAATTGTCGAGATTGTCCTGTTCGTAGTCAATGTACGAAGGCAAAAAGTGAGCAAAACCGACAAATTTTAGTGAATAATACATGGCGCTATTTCAAAGCCGAATGTAAAAAGAAGCTTTTAGAGGAAAAAACAGGTTCGATTTATCGGAAACGGAAAATCGATGTCGAACCAGTGTTCGGCCACCTAAAGGCTCATTTGGCGTTCCAACGTTTCCACTTACGAGGGAAACAAGGAGCCAAGATTGACATTGGCTTGGCGCTCATGGCATTAAATTTAAGAAAATTAGGGAAATATATGGAGAAAAAACAACGTAAAAATGAAAAACCAAGTCCGATTTTGAAAGTAATCATCAAAATCGGACTTGGTTTCTTTTGGAGAAAGGACTATTGTCCCACTCTCTTCCGTTTTTTTTATTCCTTCAATAAATTTTGAAACGTGCTGATTTTTTCAGCCAATCTTTGATAAGTCGTAAAAGACGGATGCTGTAGCTCTTGTTCTTCGTTAACGGATAAAGTTTGTTGTGTCGTAATGGCCTTTGTTAGTGCATCTACAAAATGAATAAAAGAATTGTTGGTTTGTTTATTATATCCTGGTGAATAATATTTCGATTGACGATAAAAAGGCCGCAGGGCTGTTTCTGTGATTTTTTCCTGTTCATCTGAAAAGTATTCATCATAGCTGACATGTTTTATTTTCTGCTCTTCTGTTATCACTTGAAGTCGAGCGATTAGGCCATTGCCTAAATCTTCTGCGTAACCGATATACGTTTCTTTCGCTGGCTCTTTTAGCCGAGTGTCCATCTCTGCTGCTAAAGGCATTAAACCTTCACGCGCAGAAGTTGATGAACCGCGTACCGTATAAAAATTACCTGTGACACGATTTTCGTCACGCATTTGTTTTTCTACATAAGTAATACCATTAACAACGGTGACTAACGTATCGTCTGTACGCGTGTTGCTTGCTTGAAATTCAGGATAATCCGACAGGCGTTTGTTGACACCCGAATAGCGTGTATCATAGTAAGGGTCACTAGCAAACTCTGTAAACTCAACATTCAGAATCCGTTGCGTTTCAGGTTCTGTAATAATCTCTACAATGCCGTAATTTCCGCCAGTAAATACACCTTCATTTTTATAATAGTTACCCGTCATTAATCCCAAAGGCGGTTGATTGGACCAAAACATTTTTTCCTTTTTTTCTTCTGGTGTATATTTTGCTGGTGGGGTTGTCCCAAATGTCGTTTGTGTGGCCCCTGTAACCACTTCGTACGTGTATTCATGAGAATCAAAAGTCAATTGATTAGCAATCAGTTCGTCATTTTTAGTCGGCGCTTGTTTTTCCACCGCAGAAGTCGTTTGATTGGTGACGGTAACTTGCTTCACTTGCTTTGTCTCTTGCGGACCACTTGTTGTTTGTTTCGTTGGCTCTTGATCTGGCGCACAACCAACCAAAATAAATAATCCGATAAAAACCAACATTCCTTTAATATGTTTCATTCACTTCTCTCCTTTTTATAAACGCTTAATTTCCTCTTATCTCCAGTGTAGCAAACATTTATAAACCAAAACTGACGGAAAAATGAATAAATAATAAACAAAAACGCTAAGTCTCCTGCAGCTTAAGAGACTTAGCGTTTTTTTATTTAATTGCTTGGCGCTTTTGGCGCAACCACTCTTCTTTAATGTGTTCAGATAGGCGAATCATTCGTTTACCAACTTCACTATATTGGTTAGTAGCTAAATTGGCTAAAGAAATTCGAACTGACCATTTGTCACTCCCGAAAGCATCCGCTTTTAAAAGCATTAATTTTTCTTTTTCTGCTAAAGAGGTTAATACTTTTGTGATCGTCCAAGATTTCGTTAAATAACTTGAAAATTCTGGGCCATAACGTTTTTCTGTCCAATCTCTAAAGTTAATTTCACAATAATATGCTGTATTTAAACTTGCTAAAGGCTCTTCAATACCTAAAGTGCGGAACAAGAGCTTTTCACGCGTATGACAAATATCCATCACTTCGTCTTTATATGCTTGACCGTCTTTTAACAAAGCATACAAACTAAATAAAGCCATCATCGCTTGCTGAATAGAAGAAAGTCCCGCTGCATGGTTCAACGCAATATCGCGGCTGTCTGCGACTAAGCGGCTGATAAAGTTAATTTGACTTGTGTCTGCATTCAATGTAGCATAACGTGCCTGTAATTCCATTTTTCGAGCCACTGGCAATTCTTTTAATAATTGATCAAAGATGTTCTCTTGGCTAACCGCAATAGTCCCCACACGCCAACCAGTAGCGCCAAAGTATTTAGAATAAGAATAGATACAAGCTGTATTGTAAGGTAACTCCGTAAATAGTGAACGGAAAGCTGGCACAAAAGTTCCGTAAACGTCATCTGTTAAAATCATTAACTTAGGGTTATCCACTGCAACGATTTGTTTGATTTGTTCAATGGTAGGTTTTCCCATAGCATTAGCAGTTGGATTGCTGGGATTTACGACAAAAACCGCTTTGATGGACGGGTCTTTTAGTTTATCAATTTCCTTGTTTGAGTATTGATACGTCGTTTTTCCATCAATAATCATTTGCTCTGCTTTGATTTTAACCACGTCAAAATCATAACGTGGTAGTTCTGGAATTTCTAGATAAGGAGCAAACGTTGGTAATAACAACGCAATACGATCACCTTTTTCTAGTAAATAATTATTTGCCAACGTATCAAACAAGTAACAAATCCCTGCTGTACCACCTTCAACGGCAAAAATATCAAACGGTTGTGCTTCGCTGGAAAATAATTCTTGATTTAAATATGCTTTAATCGGTTGTTCACACGCCTTCAAGCAACGAACAGGATTCGGATAATTATCCCCAATCACATAGTCTAACATGGCATCTAACCACATTTCCTTATCCATCCCAAAATAGTTATGCTCTGCTGTCCAAATTTCTTGTAAGAAAGTTGCCCCTTTGCTAGGATTTTCTGCTAAAAAGTTTAAGAAGCGTTGCGTTCTACCAAAGCTTGGCTGAATCATACCAGCCGTTTGTTCGCTCCCCTCTCTTAAGGTTTCTTTTGTAGCAAATTGACCTAATAAAAAAAAGGCTTCCCTTGGTGTTGGCGCCGTCCAATTAGGATTGCCTCGCCCTGCATTTAACAATGTTTCTAAATTATGATTTTCTTCATGTAATTTCTTCTCTAAAAATAGACTTAATTCAAACGGACTAAGGTTTTCTGTCAATTCATCACTTGTTATCATTTTATCCTCCTGAAGCACACGCAGTCATTTAGTATTTAGTATGTAGTCTATACTACTCTTCTACCTCCAGATGTCAACCATTTAAGCGGAATATTCTGACAATTAACAAAAAAGAAACAATCCTTTATAAAAAATAAAGGATTGCTTCTTTTTCGCTGATTAACCAAAGAACCGTTGCATCTCAATTTTTGCTGATTGAACAGAATCAGAAGCATGGATTAAATTTTTGGTGACAGACAACCCATAATCCGCTCGTAAGGTGCCACTTTCAGCATCTAACGGATTCGTTGCTCCAACTAATTTACGCACTTTTTTAACCACATTGTCCCCTACAACGACCATCACAACCACTGGGCCACTTGTCATATAGGCTAATAATTCAGGAAAAAATAGTTCATCTTTTAAATGCTCATAGTGTTCCTTCACTGTTTCTACTGTTAGTCGTTCGAATTTAAGGTGCAATAAGTCAATACCTTTATCTTCAAAACGTTGAATGATTTTGCCAACTAACTTCCGTTCAACGCCATCTGGCTTAATAATTACTAAACTTGTTTCCTTCATTTTTTCTTCCATCCCTTTCAAAACTTCCTTTTGCCCTTTCCCAAGGGGTAGCTACAGAATAAAATGAAAGCGGATACTTTGTCAATGATAAATTTTCTTTTCCTTTTGATTAAATAAAAAATTAAAGATTATTCACAAGGTTTGTGAATTGTTCTTTCAGTTCTGTATTACTTGTTTCTTTTAAAAACAAATAAGGTTGCTCTTCTACTGGCTGTTCTTTACTCACATAAACTTTGGCTTCACCATTCACTAAAGTAAATAAATAGACATGCTTCTGGGCAACTTGTGTCGCACTGTCAGAGTATACTGCCACCAGACAATAACCCCCTTCGCTGCCTGTTTCTGACCAATTTAACCAAATGGGATTGTTCCCAATAGCTGGTTGTATTTTAGGTTCATAGCTCAATAAATCATCAGGCACTTGAATCGTGTAAAAAGCTACAGAGTGACCTGGTTGGTACGCTTGATAGTTCTGATTGCGTTCTTGACCCCAGGTTTCCATGTATTGTCCTAACTGTTTTGCTTTTTGCTGATTCCAAATCGTCCCTTCTTCTGTAACTAATTCAGTTAATTCTTGTGTTTGCGTTGTTTGCTCTAATTCCAACGCCGTAGTTTGACTAACTTCGGTTGCTGAAATTGCTCTTGTTTCTTCAGTATTTACATTGTTTGTTTGTACGGTTTGTACTTTCTGTGATTCCTCGTTCGATTTTTGCCAACCACAGCTAGATAAAACGCTTCCAACAACCGCTATCATAATAATCCCGTTTAGTTTCATTCCTTAAACTCCTGTTTTTATTTTTATTCTATCGAAATAAACCTAAAATCTCAATCCCTTTCTTTGGATAGTTGAAAACCATTTGGGAACTAGTAATTCTCCACAATTATAGTCCTCTAGTAATTGTTGGTATTGCTGTTCCATAGTCCTGATTTCTTTTTCACCAAAGCTAAGTGCCCAAACTAAAGAATAGAGTCCTGCGTGAAAAGTATAAAGCTTTTGAAACTGCCAAAATAAGGTAGGAACTTTCCCAGCAAAATAACCTTGTAATTGACCATAAGCAAACAATGGCGAAACATTTCTTGAAAAAAATTGTAACTTGTAAAATTCTTCATAAGGATCCCCAAAATCCCATCGATTAAAATCAATCACACCGACCTGCTTAGTTGGCAAGTAAATAAAATTTCCCACATGGAAATCTCCATGCTGATAAACCACAGGCCGTTGTTGCAATAACGGTAATTGTTTTTCTAAATATGAAATTATTGGCTGCTGGTACGGCATACAAAATTGAGATTCCTTATACTTATTTAGTTGGCTCTGCTTTTTTTCGTATAAATTTCGCGCAATCTCTCTTTGACTAATCCTTTCAGGCAACAAAAGCTTATGGATTTTGTTTAAATAGCGGCCCGCCTCTACGCCTAAGTTCAGTTGTCTTTTGGGAGAAAGAGCGGGTAAAACATCGCTTAAGTCTTCACCTTCTAGATACGTTAATAACATGTATCCTTGTTCACTTTCAGGAATAGGTGCACATAAAAAAGGTTTAGAACTGGGAAATCCTAACGCCGCTACTTTTTTGATAAATTGATATTCTTGTTGTTTGGCTAATAACTCTTCTTGTTGAAAAATTCGCAATAAAAAGGTTTCTTGATTTTTAGTAACTTTAAACTTTAAATCAGTTGACCAACCACGGTGAATAGCTTCAACTTTTTGCCATTGCTGAAACGCTGGAATCTTCTCAAACGCCCTCATTACTTTCGCCTCCATTTCCCTATTGGTTTTAGTATACCAAAGAAAAAAGGCTGGAGACAATTGGGGATAAATTGTCTCTAGCCTTCACTGGTTATTGTTTTCTAGTTTTCCTTATATAAATCGTTCCACTCGTTACTAAGAAAGCTCCTCCTAAAACAATCCAGAAAGTACTAGGTACTTCTGCACCTGCTTTTGGTAATACTTTTTTGGGAAGCTGTTCTTGTTTCCCAATCATATTTTTATCAGAAAAAGCATGTGTACTTCCTGTTGATTTGGTTCCCTGATTTGCTGATGAATTCAGCGAATTAGCTAAGGATGACTCACTAGTAGTTTTTCCAGCTTTGTCTGGGTTTTGGTTTTTTCCTTCGATTGGTTCTTCACTTGTTTTTGTTTCTTTGTCTTTTTCTGGTTTGCCACTTGCATCTGAGTCTTTGTCTTTTTCTGGTTTGCCACTTGCATCTGAGTCTTTGTCTTTTTCTGGTTTGCCACTTGCATCTGGTTCTTTGTCTTTGTCTGCTTCGCCACTTGCATCTGGCTCTTTGTCTTTTTCTGGTTCGCCACTTGCATCTGGCTCTTTGTCTTTTTCTGGTTTGCCACTTGCCTCTGAGTCTTTGTCTTTGTCTGGTTCGCCGCTTGCATTTGGCTCTTTGTCTTTGTCTGGCTCGCCGCTTGCATCTGGCTCTTTGTCTTTGTCTGCTTCGCCACTTGCATCTGGCTCTTTGTCTTTGTCTGCTTCGCCACTTGCATCTGGCTCTTTGTCTTTTTCTGGTTCGCCACTTATATCTGGTCCTTTATCTTTATCTGGTTCGCCACTTGTATCTGGTTCTTTGCCTTTGTCTGGTTCTTCTACATGTGGTTGATTTATCTTGTGGTTATTTTCAAATAAAGCACCTAATTGTAGCAACGTTCGGTCTTCATTTAATGCACTATTAAATTGAATCCCCAAAGGCAGTCCTTCTTTTGAAACGTAAGTTGGTACACTTAATGCTGGATGTCCAAATAAATTTGCTTGTTGTGTAAACGGTGTATATGTGAACGCCGTCAGCCATTGGTCATAAATCAATTGTTTTTGTTCTGCTGGTGACAATTGATCAATTTTTTCCATCTGTGCTGCATGTTCTGGTTTTAGTAACGGATTATCAATACTAGGTGCCGTGGCAGCTGTCGTTGGTGTTAATAAGATAGGATACTGTTGATAAAATTCGTCCATCGCTTGTGCTTGTAAAGCAATATCTGTCCAAGCCGCAGTTGTCTCTTCACTCGTTATATTTTTTCCTGTTTGAAAAAGCGCCCATGTTAACAGTTCTACATCATTTCGTTCAAGCGGTCTTTTCAATTTCTGCCGCGCCATAAAATCGGCAATTCCTGCTGAGCCAGCAGCTACAGTATAATAATTTTTCATTAAACGTTCCCCATCAACAGGGTGCTTCACTTCAACCAATGTGTACCCTTGGTCTTTTAAAAAAGCAACAGCTTCAGCGACCGCCTCTTTTGCTTCGGCACTTACAGGCGTTCCGGCAGGGGATTCTGTTGTATAAGCAATGGGTTGCGCTTGACTTAAATGTCCCGCAGGAAGATCTTTTTTGGTTAATAAGGTTTCAAATAATGCATTTGTATCCGCCACGGTTCGACTTAAACCAAAGTGAACAGTTTGACCTTTTGCACTATTAGAATTGCCAATGATTACTCCTCTAGAAGGTTTCAAGCCTACGGTGCCTGTCCAAGAAGCAGGGATGCGGATAGAGCCACCAGCATCACTTCCAGAAGCAATGGGAACAAATGCCGCGGCGACACTAGCACCCGCTCCGCCTGAAGAACCACCTGAATAATGGTTAGGATTCCATGGATTGACGGAAACACCATATAACTTCGAATCTGAAATATTCTTCCAACCTAATTCTGGATAATTCGTTTGACCAATGATTATGAATCCGGCATTTTGTAGTGCTTTGACAAAGGTCGATGTCCCACCAGCTACTTGATCTTGGAGAAAACCAAAACCGTTCGTGTTGCTTTCACCTTTCAAGGATTGTCCTAACCCTTTTAGTAAGAGCGGCACACCTAGAAATGGTTGACCTGTATCTTGTAAAGCTTTTGCTTCTGTCAAAGCCGCTTCTTCTCGTAAAGTAATGACCGCATTTAATGTAGGATTTTCACGTTTAGTGATGGCCAACGCAATTTTTACTAATTCTTCGCTTGTCACCTTTTTTTCTCTTACTAAAGTTGCTAACTCCAGTGCAGTTGCTTGTTTATAATCTGCTTCTGAAAAAACACTCTCTGCAGAAACAGCTTTTCCATCTGTATCACTATTTTGTATCTCATTTGTGGTTTCAGTGGTTACTGCAACCACATTTCGGCTACTGCTTTCGGCGATTGCCGCAGAGGATTCTTTTTCCTGCATCACCGTTTGGCTAGTAGTTTCAGATTCCAAGTTAGCTACCGTCTGACTGGTTTCTGTTGTTACTGATTCCGTCTCTGTTTGAACGGTTGTTTCTAGTATACTTTCTTGTGCCAACATCGGTACCCCTACCAGTGTTTGGCTAATTAATAAAATAATCCCTAACATTTTGAACAAAATCGACTTCTTCATAAGTCACATCCTTTATCTATTAATACAGTTAAAAAATCTGTATTACTTATAGCATAAATGAAAGCGATTAAAAAGTAAAGTTCTCTTGAAAATTCCCATGTTCAACTTTTAGGCTAGGTTCTTTTTATATGCTAAAATAGAATAGAAACGGAGGTTTTTTAATGGAATGGATTGAAATTAAGCACGCAACACAAAATAATTTGAAGAATATCTCTGTCAATATCCCTAAAAAGCAACTAACTGTTGTTACTGGACTTTCGGGTTCAGGAAAGTCCTCCTTAGTATTTGACACATTAGCCGCTGAATCACGTCGTGAACTAAATGATACATTTAGTTCGTTTGTTCAAAATTACTTACCCAAATATGGTCGTCCAGAAGTTGAAAAAATCGAGAATCTTCCTGTTGCAATTGTCATTGACCAGAAAAAAGTAGCAGGTAATTCTCGTTCGACAGTGGGAACGTACACAGATATTTATACGTTTTTACGTTTGCTGTTTTCACGAGCAGGTTCTCCATTTGTTGGTTATTCAGATACTTTTTCGTTTAATCATCCAGATGGAAAATGTCCAACATGCGACGGCTTAGGAAAGATTACCGAAATCAATCTTCATCAGCTAGTTGATTATGACAAATCATTAAACGAAGGGCCTATCGATTTCCCCACATTTACAGTTGGCAACTGGCGGTGGAAGCGTTATGCCCATAGTGGTCTATTTGATTTGGATAAAAAAATCAAGGACTATTCTCCTGAAGAGTTAGCATTATTTTTATATGCTCCACAACAAAAACTAGCTAATCCACCCAAAGAGTGGCCTCATACAGCTTTGTATGAAGGAATCGTCCCGCGCATGCAACGTAGCATATTGCATACAGACGAAGGCAAACGTCATCAAAAATACCTTAATCACTTTGTTACCGTAAAAAGATGTCCTGATTGTTTAGGAAGTAGAGTCAATGAACGTGTTCGTAGCTGCAAAATTAATCAGAAAAGTATTGCTGATGCTGTTGACATGCCACTCACTGAATTACATTCTTTTATTCGTTCAATGGACCTATCCTTAATAAAAACTATTCAAGAAGAGCTACTTGTACGTCTAGAAGCATTAATTAATATCGGTCTCTCCTACCTCACATTAGGACGAGCAACTGAAACACTTTCTGGTGGTGAAGCACAGCGGATTAAAATTGCTAAGTATGTAAACAGCGCCTTAAATGATATTATGTATATTTTAGATGAACCAAGTGCTGGCTTACATCCAAAGGACATCGAACGGATCAGTCGTGCATTGCTCAATTTAAAAAATAAAGGAAACACCGTGGTTCTCGTGGAACATAATCCACAATTAATTAGAGAAGCTGATTTTATCATCGATATAGGACCTTTCGCAGGCGAAAATGGTGGCCATGTCCAGTTTTCAGGAACGTATGACGCATTTTTAGCCTCCAAAACCTTGACTAGTCAAGCGCTTCAAGAGCCGCTCCTTTTAAACGTCCAACCAAGAAAAGCAAGGAAGTCTTTAACAATCGAACATGCGACACTGCATAATTTAAACAATCTATCTGTCGAAGTTCCGTTAGGAGTTTTGACTGTTATTTGTGGGGTCGCTGGTTCAGGTAAATCATCATTAGCGGAAGAAATTTATCAAAAAGCCCAGGCTGATAACCAAGAAATTATTCATCTTTCACAAAAAAGCATTACCGCAAATTTACGATCCACACCTATGACCTATCTTAATATTTTTGATAAGGTCCGCAAACTGTTTGCGGAAGAAAATCATGTTAGTCCAGCTTTATTTAGCTATAATTCCAAAGGCGCCTGTCCTACTTGCAAGGGGAAAGGCATAATTGTCTCCGATATGTCTTTTATGGAGGATGTTACTAGTATTTGCGAAACCTGTCACGGAACGCGTTACAAAGAAGAGGTGCTTCATTATCTGTATAACGGAAAAAATATCGTTGAAGTACTAGCTTTAAGCGTTAAAGATGGCTATGATTTTTTCAAAGACCAGCCTTTTGCTCTTTCATTAAAAAATTTACTGGAAGTTGGCTTAGGCTACCTTAAACTCAATCAATCGCTCTCAACATTATCTGGTGGCGAATTGCAAAGGGTAAAATTAGCAGACACACTTCACCAAAAAAAAGCTATCTATTTAATGGATGAACCTACAGATGGCTTACACTTAATTGATATCCAACAAAGTCTTCAACTTTTCAATCGAATGGTAGAAGAAGGAAACAGCTTGATTTTATTAGAACATCACATTGATGTGATTAAAAGTGCCGACTGGTTGATTGAACTAGGTCCCGAAGGTGGAGAAAATGGCGGACAGCTTCTTTTTACAGGAACCCCAGCAAATATGTTAAATTCCACTCACTCTATTACTAAAGGCTATCTGTAAAATAAAAAGTACAAACGGTGCAAGCAACAAGCACCGTTTGTACTTTTTCTATTTCAACCCCACTTCCATCTTCACAGGTTGGTGATCTGTATATTTAAATTGTTCGTCCTTTGTTTTCACGCTATGAACAGCCACATTATCAGAAACAATAAAACCATCAATTACATACACTTGGGATGTTTCATAAGAGCCAGTGTAAGGCTTATTAAGCACCCGCACAGTCGGTTGTTGGTCATCATAAGCAAGTGAAAAATGTTTAGGTAAGTCTGCTGGATCAATTTCTCCTGGTGCCCAACCAGCTTCACCTAGGTCAGGATATCGATGACTGCCTTTGAAAACTTGATTAAAGTCACCTCCAGCAATTACATAGTTTCCTTTAGCGTATTCTTGGGATAATACGTCAGCTAACTTTTTGCTTTGAGCAATCTTCCCTTCCCCATTGTCATAGGCTTCCAAATGTAAGTTAAAAACCACTAATTCTTTGTCTGTGCCTTTAATTGGAAAGCGCGTTTCTAGAAGCGCTCGTTTTAAGTTACTAATGCTAACGGGCCAACGAAAGGGATTGGGTAAAGCAATACGTTTGGCCTCTGTTATTTTTTCATTTGATAATGTTAATAAACCACTTTCTACTCGTCCAATCGGCGGCCAAGGAATGGGCACATAATCTACCTTAAAATTATAAGCAAATGCGCTGTTCAGCTGTAGCTGTTTTTGTAATTCTTCCTCTTGATTGACTTCATAAGAACGTTGCGAGCGACGATCAACTTCTTGAAATAAGTAAATCATCGCTGGTAATTCTTTTAAGGTTCCTTCAATGCCTGTTAAATTCTGTTGGACCATTGCCTTATTAACTGGTTGGACAGTTTTGCCACCGTCCATAAAAAAATCTTCTGTTTGTCCTAGGCCGGCATAGCCTATGTTATACGTGACTAAAGAAATGGATTGCTTTTTTTCGATGGTTTGCTCTGAAAATTGTTTATTTATAGCAACTGGTTCAACCGCTCGTGGTCGAAACTCTCGGAAGGTTAAATATCCTATCAAAATTAAAGCTATGCTTAGAAGAAGGACCATCAAGCTACCGAGATATTTAAAAAACTTTTTCATTGATTCCGATGTTCCTTTCACATTATGTCAAACCAAAAGTAGTAATTATCTTCGTTGCTACTTCTTCTGGTGTCATGTTTGAATTATTTATTTTCGTTATTTTTACATTTGGAAATGTACTTTCTAGTTCACCTTCGTGGCTTACTAATCGATGTTCTTTAAAGGTATTGAGTAATTCTTTTCGAGAAAAGTCGACATCGCGTTTTGAAGGTTTTGCCTCTAGCCGCTCTGGATGAACATTTCGTTCTAGGCGGATTGATGTTGAAGAGACGAGTTCGACGAAATAAACGGCCTCATGTTTATTAAGAAAAATTTCTGATATTTCTTCTAAAAATTGAAAATCCTGTTCTTGATCAAAAGCAATCACCACTGTAAAAATAATGTTTTTTGTTGTATTTGTGGCTGGATTTTCTACAAAGGCATGAAAAAGTTCCTTTCTAACGGAATCAGACAATTGAAATGCACGTTCCGTATACCCAAGATAGTTTGCAAATAAGTCAATGGTTTGATGATTAAATAGTAATTTAGCATCTAACTGCTTTTCTAAAGCCTTGCCAACGGTCATTTTCCCGACAGCTTGGGCACCAATTAAAACGATTAAAGACATCAACTTTCCCTCCTCTAGTCTAATTTTTAGGTGGCTATCTTCTACTATATCACACTATATTACAACACCTTACAAAACTGTTCGGAAAATTTTCTGTTTTTTATTACAAAAAAAAGACAAAAGACTCTATAATGAGAGAGGACTCGATTGATTATAGATGAGATAGGTGACGGAGAATGGCAATAGAAAAATATTTTCAAACAATAGATGGCAGTCAAATTTTTTATCAAATTTTTGGCAAAGAAACAAATTACCCCCTTGTGTTACTTCATGGTAATGGCAATGATCATACTTTTTTTAATTATCAAATTTCTTATTTCTCCAAGGAGTATCAAGTTATTGCGGTGGATACCCGCGGACATGGACGTTCCACCAATACACAAAGTCAATTAACTTTTCCGCTTTTGGCAGAAGATTTAGCTGGTATTATTCAACAAGAACACTTAACAAAAATTAATTTATTGGGCTTTAGTGACGGAGCAAATATTGCCATGGTTTTTACCCATTTATATCCTGATTTCGTCAACAAACTCGTCTTAAATTCTGGAAATGTCACCATGTCTGGTCTGAAAAAATATGTAACGATTGCCACTTATTTTCAATATTGGTTTTGTCGTATTGGCGCCTTTTTTTCAAAAAAATTGCGCGCACGGCTCCCTATCGTGGCTCTGTTATTTGAAGATACTGGACTGACAAAACAAGATTTAGAACACATCCCCTGTCCTACTCTTGTTATTACTGGCAGTCGAGATTTAATTGCGCTTTCCCATTCACGGGCGATTGCTGATGCCATTCCTGCTGGCAAATTGGTCTTGGTAAATAAACAGGGTCATTTATTTGCCAAAAACTCACCAGATATTTTTAATAAAACAATCGAAAAATTCTTAAAGGAAATGAAGGTGTCTAAATGAAACAAATTATTCATTGGATCAAAACGCATACAGGATTACTAAAAACACTGTTTGTTATTGCGGTCTCAATTATTGTTGTTGCCCAACTTTTATCAATTGGTAAAACGATCTCATTTGAACAGTTAAAACAGATTTTTGATGAGATTCCGCTATGGAAATTGTTATTGATGATGGTTATCGGTTTAGTTTCCGTTACTCCGATGCTAAATTATGACTTAACATTAAATCGCATTTTAAACTTGAAAGTCTCAAAACGGGAACTCCTTGAATCTAGCTGGATTGTCAATACCATCAATAATATTGGTGGATTCGGTGGTTTGGTCAGCATGGGACTTCGTTCTGAATTTTATGGAAATAAAACAGAGGAAAAGAAAATTTTACCTGCGTTAACCCATATTTTACTTTTTGTGTTATCCGGTCTATCTATTTATAGTATTCTTTGCTTTTTCCTTGTTCAGTTTGATCCAAAGATGGCTTATTTACAGCAATATTGGATTTGGTTATTAGGTGGCGGTCTTTATTTCCCGTTACTTTATCTTATTTTACATTTCCAAAAAAATAGTTCCTTTGGTAACCTCGATGCAAAAAATCGCTTATCTTTAGTTGTTTCTTCGTTTTTAGAATGGACAGGTGTTTTAATTACCTTTATTAGTATTGGTTACTTATTGGACGTGCCGATTCCTTTAATTGATATTGTTCCTTTATATGTAGCAGCTTCGATTATTGGGATTGCTTCGATGATCCCAGGGGCTTTAGGTAGTTTTGATGTCATGATGATTTTAGGACTAAGCAACTTAGGTGTCGATCGTGAAATTATTGTTTTGTGGTTATTGCTCTATCGTTTATTCTATTATATTATCCCTTTCTTAATTGGCTGTTTGTTCTTTACAAAACACTTAAGCCAAAAGTTGGATACTCACTATCGTCAATTGCTAAAACAAATTACTTTGGAAATTGCCCACAAGCTGGAAGTGGTTTTACTTTATTTTTCAGGAATCATGATGGTGCTCCTAGCCACTATTCCAGAAGCCTTCACTCAAGTGCATTGGTTAAGAGATATTAACCCCTTCCGTTCTCATATTATTATTCAAATTCCGAGTATTGTTTTAGGCTTTGCATTATTAATTATGGGACGTGGGATTGCTGATCGTGTTAAAAGAGCCTATTATCCAACGATTATTTTATTAATTGGTGCTATCTTGTATTCATTTGTTGTTGACTTTAGTATGTTTTCCATTTTCTATTTAGCTATTTTATTATTTATCGTTATTTTTTCAAAATCAGAATTGTACCGTGAACAACTGGTTTACTCTTGGGAGTGGATGACGATTGATGGGTTTATCTTTGGCTTGTTGACCTTGTTATACCTGGTAATTGGTGTTTATAATTTACCGAACTTCCCACACCATCGTCATCATTTTGTGGAATTTTTCTTGTTCCCTTCCGAACGGATCTGGTTGTCAGGATTTATCGCTATCCTCTTAGTTATGAGTTTTAACTTTCTATTTGTTCGCTACCTCCAAGGGAAAAAACACCAAGTGGGTGAGTTTCCAGAAGATAGTATCTTGCATAATATCTTAACAACTTATGGCGGGAATATTGACAGTGAACTTGTCTTTCTTCATGATAAACAGGTTTTCTTATATCCCAAAGAAGAACCGACTGTCTTTTTACAATTCAACACCATTAACAATAAATGCGTTGTGATGGGCAACCCTTCTGGGAACAAAGAAGATTTTCCTGCGGCGATTGATGCATTCCTTAAAGAAACAGATCGTTTCGGCTATGTACCCGTCTTTTACGAAACAAATGAGGACAGCGTGATGTTACTACACGAATACGGCTACGAATTTATCAAAATGGGCGAAGAGGCCTTAGTTAATCTAGAAACATTTACGATGTCTGGGAAAAAATTCAAAGGTACCCGCGCAGTGTTTAATAAAATTACCAAAGCCGGCTATTCATTTGACGTACTCCAACCTCCTTTTAGTGCCGAACAAATGCACGAATTAAAAGCTATTTCGGATAGTTGGTTAGACAATCGAAAAGAAAAAGGCTTTTCACTAGGATTTTTCGATGAAGCGTATCTTCAAAGAAACCCAATTGCTGTTGTCCGAAATGCTGAAGGAGAAATGGTCTCTTTCGCTAATATCATTCCTAGTTACACAAATGAAGTTGGTACCATCGACTTGATGCGTCACCATAAAGAAAAAGCCCCTTCTGGAAGTATGGATTTCCTATTTATTCATTTATTTGAATATATGAAAACAGAAAATATTCATTATTTCAATTTAGGGATGGCTCCGTTAGCCAACGTTGGTCAATCAAGAAAAAGTTTTATTCAAGAACGGATTGCTGCGTTAATTTATGAATTTGGTTCAGAAATCTACTCCTTCCAAGGATTACGCGAATACAAGGAAAAATTTGCTAGCAAATGGCAACCCCGCTATACACTTTATTCTAAAAGTAGTTGGATTGTCTACGTGATGATCGCTTTACTCATTGTCGATCAAAAAAATATTGACTAACAAAAAGAAGCCCAATTAAGTATAAAAAGCTTGGCAACTTCACTGAAATTTAGTGAGGTTGCCAAGCTTTTTAATTTCTTTCATCTAGTTTTTCTTTAATTAAAAAGGCTGTTTCTTCGACAGATTTTGCGGTTACATCAATCACTGGGATGCCATACTTCGCAAAAATTTCTTCGGCATAAGCTAATTCTTGTTCAATCCGTTCAACATTGGTATAACTGGTCTCATTACCTAAACCTAAGGAAGCCAACCGACTGCTACGAATCTGTCCTAATGTTTCTGGCGAACAAACTAAACCAATCATTTTTTGTGGATCCATTTCTTCCAAAATTGGCGGCAATGGAACTTCTGGAATTAATGGTAAGTTAGAAACGCGGTAGCCTTGATTTGCTAAATACATACTGACTGGCGTTTTTGAGGTCCGCGAAACGCCTAACAACAATATATCAGAATCAAGAAACCCTTGAGGATTTTTGCCATCATCATATTTTACAGCAAATTCAATCGCTGAGATTTTATCAAAGTAAGCACGATCTAGTTGGTGGCGTCGTCCAGGCTCTTCAATAGGATCTACTCCGGCTTTCGCTTGAATTAATTCAAAAAATGGCGCCATTAAATCTAAATATAACAACCCTGTTCGTTCACTAAATTCTTTCGCCGCTGTGATTAGTTGTTTACTGACTAATGTACTGACAACTAAGGCTTTATCTTTTAAGGCATCTTTTAAAATCTCCAATAATTCTTCTTCTGTTGTGACAAAAGAAAAATTGTATCGATTAAGAAAAGAAATATCTGGATATTGTGCGCTTGCTGCAGCTAACAATTTTTGTGATGTTTCTCCAAGTGAATCGGAAATAGTATAAACAATGATCTCTTTTTTCATAATTAAGCTCCCTTATCTATTTTGTGCGGCTTCTTTCGCTTGTTGCGTAATATAGGTTAAAATTTTCGTTTTCGTAATTTTTCCAATAACTTTTTTAGGATTTTCTTTTTCAACGACTGGCAAAGAATCCACTTCGTATTTTTGCAAAGTGTCAGCAGCTTCAAGAATAGTAAATTCTGGTGTGCAGGTTTTCACATGTGGCACTCTTGTCATACAAACAGCAACAGGTGTGCCATCAATATTTGTATTTAAAGAGGCCCGTAATAAATCTTTTCGTGACAAAACCCCTAATAATTCTTTTGCTTCATCCATGACATAAAGAGAACCGACATCATACATAAATAAGTTGGTAATCGCATCTCGAATTGAGGTGTCTTGGGCAACCATCAATGGTGGACTCATGATCTCCTGAACTTTTGTTTGAAAAACATCAAAAAAGAAAAAAGCCTCCATATTATCACTTTCGTAAGTATACCCAACTTTCGGACTTGCTTTTAAAATTCCTGAAAGTGTTAAAAAAGACAAATCAGAACGCAATGTCGCACGTGAAACGGCTAGTATGTCCGAAATGCGTTCACCACTAACTGGCTGATGCTCTTTTACAACAGCGATAATTTGCTCTTGTCGTTTACTTAATTTCATCATTTCCTCCTCAATTCCTCTTAAACAAATTGTGCATTCGCTTACAATTATACACATATTTATTGTTTTTTCAACATATTGACAAGAATTTTTTTCTATTGACAAACTTATTCCTGTCTATTATGATGTTTATTGAACATATAAGACACATATTAAACGGAGGTCACGCATGAAAAAGTTTATTTATTCTTTTAACGAAACACACAATGAAGGTAAAGAGACTCTTGGTGGTAAAGGGGCGAACTTGGCAGAAATGACACGCTTAGGTTTGCCGATTCCGCAAGGATTCACGATTACAACCCGTTGCTGTATGGACTATTTGGCAGATGCTACTTTCTTTGAAGAACACTTACAATCAGAAATTTTGAAAGCGGTTAAAAATCTAGAAACTGAAACAGGCAAATCTTTTACCGCAGACAATGAGATTCTCTTAGTTTCCGTTCGCAGCGGTGCTGCCTTCTCGATGCCTGGTATGATGGATACTATTTTAAATTTAGGTTTAAATGATCAACGTGTGAAAAAATTTGCGACCTTAACCTCTCCTGGTTTTGCTTTTGATTGTTATCGCCGACTTATTCAAATGTTTGGAGACGTCGTCTATCACATTCCCAAAGAATTATTTGACCAACAAAAAGAGCGCTTGGAACAAGAGCTAAACAAAAAAATTACCGCTTTTCAAGAAGCAGATCATTTCGCCTTGATTGTCCGCTACCAAGAAGTTTTTGAACAACATCATGTGGTCTTCCCGCAAGACCCTGTCGCACAACTTTTTGAAGCAATCAAAGCTGTTTTTGATTCATGGAATAATCAACGTGCGGTGGTTTATCGAAACTTACATCATATTGCACATGATTTAGGTACAGCTGTCAACATTCAAGAAATGGTTTTCGGCAATCGTGGACTAGACAGTGGCACTGGCGTTGTTTTCACTAGAAATCCGGTCACAGGGGAAAATCAACTGTTTGGAGAGTTTCTTTTGAACGCGCAAGGAGAAGATGTAGTGGCTGGTATTCGGACGCCAGAACCCATTCGTCGTTTACGTTTGACTATGCCAAAAGTTTATCAAGATTTTCGCCATTACGCAGAACTTTTAGAATATCATTATCGTGACATGCAAGATATTGAATTTACCATTGAAAATGAAAAATTATATATTTTACAAACAAGAAACGGGAAACGAACCGCCGCAGCTACGGTTAAAATTGCTTTAGACTTAGCCAAAGAAAATCGCATTACTAAACAAGAAGCACTGTTGCGTGTGACACCTGATACGATTGATCAATTAATTCATCCCGTGTTTGATCAAGAGAAACGACAACACATGGAACGTTTAGCTATGGGACTTCCTGCTAGTCCTGGTGCAGCAAGTGGCCAAATTGTTTTTACAGCAGAAAAAGCCAAAGAACTGACCAATCTAGGAAAGAAAGTCATTCTTGTTCGTCAAGAAACTTCACCAGAAGATATTGAAGGCATGGTTGTAAGCGAAGCAATTGTGACCAGTCGTGGCGGAATGACTTCTCATGCCGCTGTGGTCGCACGAGGAATGGGAACTTGCTGTGTGACTGGTTGTGAAAGTTTAACCGTCAATGAAGAAACCAAACAACTACACTGCGGGCCACAAGTCATCTTAGAAGGAACAATCATTTCCGTCGATGGCTCAACGGGGGAAATTTATCTTGGCGAAATTCCTACAATTTCTGCTGATAATAACGATGACCTTCAAGAGCTCTTGTCTTGGGCAGATGCGTATGCTGATTTAACTGTTCGTGCCAATGCAGAAACTACACAAGATTTAGAGACTGCTATCCGTTTTGGCGCAGCGGGGATTGGTTTAGCGCGAACAGAGCATATGTTTTTCGGTGAAGAGCGTGTCTTGGAAATGCGTCGACTAATTTTAGCAGAGTCTGAAAAGGAAGCAACCTATGCGTTGGAGCAACTTCTTCATTTTCAACAGGAAGACTTTTATCAAATGCTGAAAGTAGTTCAAGACAAGCCCATGGTGGTCCGCTTGTTAGATCCGCCGATGCATGAGTTTTTACCTCATGAAAAGAATGATATTCAATTATTGGCGAAGCAACTACAACGGTTCCCGGTGACCATCGCCAAACAAATTGAACGGTTACAAGAAACCAATCCAATGTTGGGCCATCGTGGTTGTCGTTTAGGTGTGACCCAACCACAAATATACAAAATGCAAGTTACAGCCTTATTTACTAGTGCCATTCGATTAGTCAAAGAAGGAATTACTGTTTATCCAGAAGTGATGATTCCTCTAATCGCCGAAAAAGAAGAACTTCTCTATCTCAAACGCATTTTAAAAGAAACGATTGACGGTCTCTTTGAAGAACATAAGATGACTCCTTTCCCTTACGAAATCGGGACAATGATTGAACTACCGAGAGCTTGTCTGATTGCGGATCAGTTAGCAGAAGAAGCAGACTTTTTCAGCTTTGGAACAAATGATTTAACACAAATGACCTATGGTTTTTCTCGTGATGATATCGGTAAATTCATTAATACGTATCGAGAAAAGAAAATCATTACCCAAGATCCGTTTCAATCACTAGATCAAACAGGTGTTGGTCAACTGATTCAATTAGCTGTAGAGAAAGCGCGTCGCACTAAACCAAACATGAGTATTGGCGTATGTGGAGAAGTCGGTGGTGATCCGCAATCCATCACGTTTTTCCAAACACTTGGCCTAAACTACATCTCTTGCTCACCTTATCGGGTACCTATTGCGAAACTCGCAGCTGCCCAAGCCAAAATTTTAACCGAACCGGCTGTGACTGAAGAACAAATGGTCCTTCTTTAATTTAACGTGTGTAACAAATGATTCATCCTTACAAGATAAAAAGTGCTAGGAACATCAGTCGAAACGATTGATGTTCCTAGCACTAAATTTTAAGATCAATGATTGCACTCTGGTTATTTTCTTATAAACGCAGCATCTTTTGTCAAGGGGTCTGTTACATCTGATACATATCTTTCTACTTTCATATGCAAATCATATTTTTCTCTAAGTTCCGTAATACGGGTCATCATTGGAGAAGCGTGGTGTTTGTCTAATGCTTCCTGATCTGTCCAACTATCAATCAGCAGAACTGTTTCTTCATCGTCCATTGGAAAAAAGTATTCATAGCGACTATTCCCTTTTTCTGCACGGATTGCCTCTACAATTCCGCTGGCAATCATTTCTTTGGCAAATTCTCTTGCACGTCCATTTGTCCCACTATAATAAATATTTATAGTAATCGCCATCTGTCTTCCCCCCTAAATTTACTTGCCTTTTTACGTTCCCGACTAAGGTTTTTCATCATTTTACTGTGTTCTTCTGTGTTCGAAATCACTATAATATAGCAATTCTGTTTTGTAAAGAAAAATAGAACTCTAAAATTTTTGGCACATTTTTTGGCACATTTTTTGTTTATTCTATCCAAGTATCATCAAAATATTCATCGACAAATTCATCTATTGTTTCGTCGTGTTCTGGTTCTTCCTCAAATGGATTTTCTTCAGGTATATGATCTTCGCTCCATTTCGTGAAGTTATGAATCTGAATATGTCTTATGTCGTAAAAATCTACTTCATTTTCTCCAATCAACACGACGTCAAATTCTGCCATCCCACGGAAAACTCCGAAAACGTGTGGCTTCACTCGTTCATATTCATCTAATGAGTTCAACTGGATTTCTAGTACCTTATTTTGCTTAATAGAGCGATCTAAAAAATATTCTATTTGTCGCTGTGATTGCTGCGGCAATCTATCAATATTGCGAGCATGATATTCATCAGTACTCTTTATTGCTTCAGTCAATTCACCCAACGGAAAAGCTGTGGGCCACTTTAATTCGAATGGCCTGTCAACATAATCATTGTAAGGTTTAAACTCTTTTTTAGTTCGTCTCACCATCTGATACACTCTCCTATCAGAAATATTATACGAACGTTTGTTCTATTTTTCAACAAAAAAATATTAACATAACAAAAAAACACCTATCTCTCATAAGAAAAAGAGGTAGGTGTTTAACTATGGACCATACAGGACTCGAACCTGTGGCCTAACCGTTATGAGCCGTTTGCTCTAACCAACTGAGCTAATGGTCCTGAAAAAATACCTCTTAAATAATAAGAGGTATTAATAAATTACTATTTGCATTTATGAGACTTATGTTTTGGATCAATCCTGTATATCACTAAATACCCGTCTTCATTATAATAACCAAATACCCTAAATGGATTTTGGTCTTTGCCATAATGATAAACTTCTCTTTTGATCCCATTAATTTCAACTTCTTCATAATTACTTCCTCGGCCTTTTGTCCGCAAAAATAATTTATCGACCTCTGTAATTGATAAATTTTTTCCTGCTGTTTCAGCTATAAATTTATCTAATTCTTTCAAAGAACCTTTATCCATTTTTTTGAAGCAGTATTTATTGTCCAAACACTCTTGAATACAAAATCGAAATTTCATTGATTTTCTATCTAAAAAAGAACCATTTTCTACAACTACATCTCTTGTTAATTTCTTCGCCAACTATTAGTCACCTACATACACACTTTTATAATAATTAGCCATGTCTTCTGTAGATATTTTTTCCCTACAACTATCTCCTTCTGAAACTCCAGCTCTTAATCTTGCTTGTTTCCAAGGTAATTCTGTATGAGTCAATGCTTCAAGCTCATTTGCTGACTTATCACCATAAGTAATCCAAACTGATTCTAGAACATCCACAGTTTGATTATCTATTGCAGCAGGTGAAGTACATTTAGGAATAGAATTCCATTTATATTCTCTATATTTATTATACAATTCTGGAGAAACAGGTCCATGCGCCCAAGCCTGAAATTCAGAATCATCTATTATGCTGTCATCTAAAAGTGCATTGTTCCACGCTTGTGCATAGTAACAAAGTTTTTGTAACTTTTTAGGAGTCATTGACTCTTTATTCAAAAACCAATCAGCTATTTCAAAAATACTATATTTTTTATTCATACTAGCCCCTCCTTAACACTTATAATATAACATTTAGCTACATTATATGCAATAAAAATATAGCATACACCCCTTTGGAAAACGGCATTAAAACAAGTTTAAGAAGTTTTTTTCACTTACAAACACGTAAATATGCCTAATCATAAGCTGGTTATCATATTTGTTAAGTTTAATTAAATAACAAAAAAAGAGCCACCTTGGGGAAGGTGACTCAAGAGAAATTTAAATAAGTGTAATCTTATTTTATATTAAAACTATCAATAGTTCAACGTTTGTCCTGGATAAATCACGTTAGGATTATCTATACCGTTTTGTTGTGCTAACTCTTGATAAGTCGTGCCAAGCTTAACTGCAATGCTTGATAATGTGTCACCGTATTGAATCGTGTAAACGTTGCTTACTGCTGATCCATTGACTTTCAAAACTTGACTAGGATAAATAAGATTTGGATTAGCCAATCTATTTAAAGCCGCCAACGTTTGATAGTCTGTTCCATATTGATAAGCAATGCTGGATAACGTTTCACCGTATTGTACCACATGGGTTGCCTCTGGTTGCTTATCAGGGACAACTGTTGCATCTGGCAATAGTTCAATATCCCCTTTACTAATCCACGATAAGATGCCTTCTAACAATACTCTGCTTCCAGTTACTTCTTGCACTTTGTAACTATTGCCTTTTACCCATTGCGGAATAGCTTCGCCAGTTGCCCATGCATCTACATTAAATTTCACTTTAACTGTGTCGCCGACTTTAACATCAGAATTAGATGTTTTTTCGATTTCTTCACCTGCATCTGTTGCTGGCGTGTCCGTTTCTGGCTTATTGGTATCTGTGTAGCCATTATCAGTAATACCTGTTAAGTCTACGTTACCATCTAACCCACCAGCAATATAAGTAGATGTAAACTGCCAAATTGCAATACCATCCATACTTGGAAAATAGTTATACAACGGACTTGGTGTTATCTCATAACTAGGATATGCAGCAATCCATAAGGAATTAGGGAACTCTTTAATAATTCGCTGATAGTCTACGTATTGCAACGTAAAAGGTTTATAGCTGTAATACATTGGCGTATACCCTGCTTGTTTGATGCGGCGCATACCATACAAAATCGTTTCTGTATTTGCGTTTACATCAGAACTAGCGCCATGTTCAAAATCTAATGCAACGATGGAATTTTTAGGTGTTTGGATGCGTGGCAAGAAGTAATCCATTGTCATTTTGGCAATATCCATGTTTCCCCAGGTGTCATACCAAATATAGGTATGCGCACGTTTACCTTGAGCAATAGCACTTGCTACTTGGGTTTTATAAGTATACTGTTCGTAAATACCACTTGCATTGTAGCCACCAATTTGAGCGATAGTAAATTTATCATGTGCATAGCCAAAGCGACCTTGTTCACCTTGATAAATCGCCCAATCCACACCTTGGTCACCTTTTGCAGCAAACACATTTAAAGGCATAAAAAATAGAGCGATTAACGCTCCTACTAAAATTTTCTTTTTCATTCGTTTACTCCTTGTCTTTTAAATTATAAGCTGACACGCCTGTTATTACTCCTAAAAAAGTTGCAATAGCATTGATAGTTAAAACAGCCATATCTGTTTGTTGCCAACCGTAGGCTTTGCCTAACGTTGCTACTAAAACAGAACTAGCAGGAAGCACGGTTAGCACTCCCCATTTGATGATTTTGTAATACTTGTCTGGTAATATCATTTCTAAATTCCTCCTAAGTATTTCGTGATTAAATAAACAGCAACAGAAACACCAATTCCTGCAATTGTTCGCCACGTCCACTTTTGATTCTCTTTTATTTCCGCAATATCGCCTTCATTGTTTTTGGCCATTGAGAGCGCTATGTCTGCTTTCTCTCTTAATTGTTCATGATTATCCAACTTTGTTTCAATCCGTGCCAAACGATCGACGATTTCAATTAAAGGCTCATCTTTCAAGTTATCGTCTCCATCCCTCTAACAAAAGAACCGCCTAGCTTTTGCTAAACGGTTCACCTGTCATTTTAGTAAATTCATCTTCTGTAATACAACTAGGCACAAATTCTGCAACCTGCTCTGGAGTAAATAGTCCCCAATCATACATCAGTTTAATGTCATCATATGAATACATTATTTTGCACCTCCGATTTGTTCTTTAATAGCGTCAATTTCTCTTGTATTTTGAAGAGAAGTAAGCATCGTCTTAGAATTGATTTGTGCAAGTGATTCTGCTTTAGCAGTTAGCTTTTCATTTGCTTGTTTTAACTCACTATTTGAAACTTCTAAGCCATTAGCAAGATTTTCTAACAAATTCAATTTTTTTGTATAATCCTGTGTCACTGCTTCTTCCCATTTTTGTTCTGAAAAGTTAAAGAATTGGGATTGTTCATTCACTAAATTTTCTAGTGGTTTCTCCTCTACAAATGGCAATGCTACAACATAATCATCTTGAACTTCAAAGGTTTGAAATCCTACTGGGTAGAGTACTTTATATATTTTTTTCATTTTATTATCCACTCCTATTTACGACGCATAACGCCGATTTCTCTAAAAACAATTTTTTTATTTGCTTCATTTAATGTGTTTGCAGTATCTCCTGTAATCACTAAAGATGTACCAGATTTAGAAATAGATATTTTTTTATACGCCATTGTTGGGTCTGCTGAAGCAGAACCTACCCATGCAACTGCTGGTAATTCGTATTTTAATTTTGTGATATTCGGAGTAACTGGTATTGAGTGAACAATACCGCCACTGTTATCGTTGTAACGCGAGAATATCAAAACAATTTCATCTACATTGCTGCTGTTTGAAATTGTTACTGATTGAGATTCTGTCAAATAAGCACCAGTGCCATCCCAGTAGTCTTTCACCACCTCATAGGTTGGTTTTGCATTAACTGATACAGATTTCCCACCAATTTGGATTCCATCTTGAAAATTCTTTGTCCCTAAAACAGTCTCATTTCCAACGGCCTTTACTAATTTTCCTTCCACGCCGTCAATAGCATCTGCATGTGTTTTCATATACTTTACAACACCATTTTCTTTTAGCTGAACGATATCTGCCATTACGCTTCACCTACCTTTTCAAATGTAAAAACTGGTAATGCATCCAATTTTGCTTTATCCGTTTTAGACATTAAACCGTCTTTTTCAGAAGTGGCATTGCTAGGAAGCGTTGGAATAACAGTTGTGTCTGGCAGTGCTTTTACATCAGAAGCAGTTAAAATAACTTCACCTGTATGACCATTTACAGACGAGACAGTGCCTGCTTCAGCACCACTAATTTTTCCATCAACAAATTCATTTAATCCAACAACGCCAGCTGTACTAGTTTGTACATCAATAGCTACGCCGTCTTTTTTCACTACATATAAATCAGGCATTTATTTCTTCATCTCCTTTTACTTTTTCAAACTCAACACCAGAACCACCTAGTTTTCCAGCTTCATAATCAGCTAAAATTAGTTTGAATTTTTCATATTCTTCTTGAGAAATCATAATCCCATCGTTAGGTAAATCTAAGTCTGCACGCGTAATAATAACTGCTCCAGTTTTTCCGTTAACAGATAAAACTTTTGCCTGTCCGCTCATTATTTCTGATAAACCAAGGATTGCTGAAAAATGTGTAATAGGAAAAAACTGACGTTTAATCCCATTTTCATCAGTTTCCATCATTCTTTTAGCATCAACCATTGTCTACACCTTCAATCGTAAAAACATTTTGTTTTGAATCATCAACTGTCGCTATAATTAACGCCCCTTCTTCAATTGGATGATTAACTGTTCCCAATACTTCAACTTCATGATTCTTAGAAAATGAATTATCCTCTAAAATTTCTAACGTGTTTACATTGCCATATTTGACGGTGTATAGTCGTTCTTCTAATCTCTGATACAAATATTCCATATCCGACAACAAACGCTCTGAAAGTGAATTGTGGCGCACTCCTTGTATGTCTACACGTGCATCCATTAATTCGGCTAACATTGTGCCGCCTGGATCAACAGATTTTAAGATATCTTTGATTGATTCGAACCACATTAGATAATCTGTTTCTTGACCGTTCCGCCAAGCTTCAAATGTATCTTGTTGATTTTTGCGCCACTTTTCAAACTCTTCTTTTCTAGCGTTCATCCATGCTGTGAAGTCGCCTTTATTTTCATTGATAAAAGCGGTCATATCAGCTATCAAATCTTCTATTGATTGCCAATACGAACCCATTTCACCTTCTGTTTTAGAAACAGCATTCACAACAAAGTAAGAAAAGTTCTGCGTTGAGCCAATTAGATTGTCGCCTTTATGAATACTGAAGTATGCTTCCTGTCTGTGCAATGACTGCATAGAATATTCATCAAAGGTATACTGGATAATCCCTTTTTTGGCATTCACAATTTTTGCTACTCGTTGAATCGGATATTTGTTATCAATAACTGATTCAAAAAAAACTTCGCAACCTGTTAAATCAAGTGGCAAAGCATTTTCAACTAATACAGCTTCTAAAACCTCAGTATTTCGGTTCCCTTGTCGCACATTTTGAATACCAATGTAATTGTATGGCTCCGTGGTGCTTAGTGTCGCTTGCCATTTAACCATTTGTTTGCTCCTTTCTAAAAATTAATAACATCACGTGGGTTGATTCGTTGCCACTGTCCACCTTTCCACACTTCAAAGTGAAGGTGAATACCTTTAGCAAGTCCAGTGGATCCCATTATCCCAACACGACTATTAGTAGTCACTTTTTCGCCAACAACTAAATCAACTGAATCCAAATGACCATAATAGGTCCAATAACCATCATCGTGCTTAATTACTACATAATTTCCTCCTGTTCCGTCATAAGTGACAGTTTCAACTGTGCCGCTACGTGCCACATAAACAGGGGGACTCGTGCCTGCTGGCACTGAAGCAATATCTATGCCGCCGTGAATAACGTTCGTTCCCCAGCCAATCTGATCCCATTCTTGAGTAATCGTATAAGTTGAACGAACAGGGTTCATCCAGGTTAGCTTGCTAGGTTTCAAGTCTTTCAGCAAGTTGTACCAATATTGAGCCATCGGAATTCGTTCTGGATGTGTGACCGCTGGGCGTTCAAAGTTCGCTTCAAATGCCATCGTTGCAGTGCCAATATCTGTTAGTGCTTTGAACTCTGCAACGGAATATGGATAAGCCGCGGAAGGAATATATTGACCATTATGCATATGCCAATCTAATAATTTCAGCTGCGTGGTAATATTTCGATAGTCGCCACTGATACCAGCTTGAGCCAATAATCGTTGCACATAAGCACGGCCACTTTCACCAGCGATTGGCGACGTCCATTGAACTAGACCATAACCAGGACCTCCGCCACCTTCATCGATATCGGGCATGATTCCAGATTCTTGATCCATGTTCCCTAAAATCCCAGCGGTTGCTTGTTCGCTGTATCCTTTTGATTTCAAGAACTGCCAAACCGCCCAAGCATTTTTCTCTTTTTCGGTTGTTAGCTCTGGTGGTACATCACCATCATTGCCGCCTGATCCATCACCAGGTATTACTTCTTTACCTCCGACAATCAATCTATCAACATAAATAGTTGATTTGTTACCGCCTTTTCCGATGAAATAAGAGTTATTAGCAAGATTCCACTGGGTAGCTCCCCTAATGATCAAACCTGTACTTTCTTCGTTAGAAAGACCGATGATGTTAGTGGGACTGTTACCCACAAGTAACAACGATTTACCATCTGTTACTACGGGATTACCATTCGCGTCGTTTAATAATGGAAATGGGTTTCCTTTAGTCCCCATGTTGCCTACAGGGCTCGAACCATCCCAAAACCCCATGCCTTTTCGGGTTAGTTCCATTATTTTAGTTTTCCCATTCCAAGCTTGCAGAGCGCCGTTAACTAAACGCAAAATATCTCCATATGCATTGAATGATGTCTCAAAAATATCAGATCTAATTTTCCCCGATCGGATAAAGTCGGCATTTAAAATACCATCAATGGTCCAAGCGTTTCTAAAGGGACCTTTCCATCCAGTAGTTGAAAAACCGATACCTTGGTTATTAATAGCGATAACATTCTTCGCGGTATCTGTGGAATCTGTATCCATAAAATAAAGCGTATGTGGCCTATTTTTAGGATATTGAAGAATACTACCACCTTTCACGCCATTGATTAAATCGGTAATGTAATCAATAAAGTTACTCATGTAGTCTTTTTTAGTTAAGGTTTTAATTGCTTCTTGAAAATCTTGACTTTGCTGTTTATAAAAAGCAACTTGGATATCTCCAGCAGTAATCTTTATTGTTTTTTCTGCTAAAGCATCATAGACAATCCCTGTAACTTTCGTTTGAATGTCAATATCATAAAACTTGTGATACACAGTGAACGTATCGAATAAATTATAGTTTCTCATTTTCGCAAATTCTTTTGCTTCTTCTGAATCTGTGAGTTTCTCAATTTCTAGTTCAATAGAGACTTTAGGCTTATCACTTCCTGGATATAATGTAGTGAAGTATTTACCTGCTACTTTATTTAAGCTGGATAAATCTTTTACTCCTTGATCTTCAGTAAACTGAACGTATTGAGCGTAAACATCTGGATACTTGGTAATATATTCGCTTTTAACCGCATTTCCATAAATCCGTTGAGAAGTTCCGTCTGCTCCGCTTTGTAGCTCTGCAAATGGTAAAACTTTAGTAACAATTGATTGCCAATCAAATTTAATGGTTAATCCTTTTAAATCCTTTCCATAACGAACAGTTCCAACGTTATCTCGTCCTCTACGTCTTAACAAAGATAATTTAAAAGGTTCTCGTTTGATTTCTCCACCCCAATATTGAAGCAAAGAACCTTGTTCGCCAGCAATACAATTAAGTACGTTTCTAGCTTCGAATACCGTACTAGAAGCTGTGTTAATATCAGAATGAAGTTTGATATCGCATGGTTCATCCATGTTCTGTTCGATTAATTTCATTGCTTCTGCACCATTACGATTATCAACTGTAACTAGCCTCACTTGTCTGTTTCCTAGTTTATAAGTACGAGATTGAGCATAAATGACAATACTATTGGTAAACGTATCTTTAAACGTTTGTTTGATCTCGAAAATGTGATATTCTTCTAAATCGTTTGGCTTTGCTTTAATTTGATAGCCATTTTCGAAATAATCACTAAATCTGCTAATCGCTGGATAGTCCATTTCTAGTTCATATTTTCCGTTTGCTTCTTCAGTGATTTCGCAACGTGTCGCATCAATAAGACGTCCTAAGCCGTTTGTTGTAAAATCTTTTTCTCCAGGTTTAAAAATAACTGGAATCAAACTTTCCGCCTCCAATTAGGCTGAACCTTAAACTCTGTCACTTTTCCAGTCCAGCGAAAATTATTTTCTCCACTTTTTAAAATTGGGTAATCTTTGAAAAGTGTTTTATGATCCAAGATTTCAAACGCTCCACCTGATTTTCGATAAGCTTCTTGTTTTTCTGAATCAATAATGATATCTCCATCTATAGCTTTTAATGCGTATTCCTGATTATTGATGAAAAAAGAAATATCCCCAGAACCCAAAATCTCAATAGTAGGTTCTGAAGGATATTTTTCTGTGTTTATTAATTGTTTAGGATTACTTGTCCAATATTGGCCAATACGATTTTTTTTGAAAGGTCGGATACTTACAGTAAACTCAAAAGGAATTAAAATCCCTGTTTTTCTTGTTCCTGTAAACTTTGGCGGACTTGTTACGATAGCTTGATAGATGTAATGTTCATCAAAATAAACTATGAAGTCCGAATAGTTGCCCATATCGAGCCAGAACGAGATTTCATCTTCTAAGAAAGAAACTTCTTGTAAATTTCTTGCTTTTGCATAGCATGTAATGGTGCGATCTACATTTTTATAATACTCAAAATCAACAGCTATTGAGTCATTACCCATTCGTTCCCTCAGCTCTACTACACGTCCCGCAGAAAGCCGTTCAGGTCTTTCTCTCATAAACACATTGAATTCAGAGCTATGTTTTCCATTAAGAAAAAACTGACCTCTTTTAAATTCCACCAAAAGCACCTCCTACTGCATCGCTATCTCTATTTTTGACGACTTGAATGTATTTAACTAATTTTTGAGCCATGCTAATTAATTGCTTATCATCTAATTCACCCATTGCTTGTAAATTAATGTTAAAGGTATCACCACCAACGGTAGTCGTTGCATTGTTGTTCTTATTCGATTTAGATGCTTGAGATTCCTGTTGACTAACATATCTACCTGTGACAGAAAAATCCGGTAATTCTGTTGGTAAATCAGCCATATTTTTAACCGATTTATCCAAAGTTCCTTTTTCTTGGTCAATGCCATCCACAACACCCAACACGATATTTTTACCTATCATGTCACGCATCCAACGTGAAGGAGAATGAATTTTTAAAGCTCCTTTAATCCCATCTTTAATATTCCCAGCAACTTCTTTAATTTTTTTACCAACAGCACCAATCATGGACCCGATACCATCGACCAAACCTTGAATAATGTTTTTACCAATTTCAAATAAATCAACATGTTTTAAATCTTCAAAAGTTTGTTTTACATTCGAAACCGTATCACTAACACTTCTTGTGAGATTATTCCATGCGTTTTTAGCCCCTTGTACCATGTTGTTGAAGGTTTCTATTGTGCCATTCCTAATTCTATACCAGGTTTGAACAACTCCATCTTTTATTCCAATTGCCGTATCAACAATCCACTGTTTGAAATTGGACCATGTATCTTTTGACCATTGAACAGTTGCATTAAATGTATCAATGGTTCCTTGTTTTAGGTTGTTCCAGCCATCAATTACACCATTTTTAATGTTTTCTACTGTTTCAAAGAACCAAGTTTTCAAACTTTCCCATATTCTAATTGCTTCAAATTTAATATTTATCCACGTTTCGATGATAGAATATTTAATTTCAATCCAAACGTTGATTGCTCCGTATTTAATGTCAATCCAAAGTAAGGTGAAAAATAACTTCACATCAATCCAAATCTTTTTAATTGTCAACATCAGTCCATTAAAAATAGAAGTGACTGAATAGGAAATAGCTGTGACAGTGTTATAAAAGATATTTTTAATACCAAACCAAATAGTTTGGGCTGCTTCAGCAATATTATCCCAGACAGCAATCATGTTCTCTTTTGCTTCTTCCCATCCGCCTGTAATCATTGATGTGATGAAAAGTATTGGAGCTAACAGAACATTTTTTAGAATGGTAACGACATTTTCAGCGATCATTTTGACATTTTCAATGTTCGCTTTCATAGCGTTAACAACCATTTTAAACGCGTTTTTGATTCCTGTTACATATGGACCAATATATTTCCAAACAAAATCAAATGCTGTTGTGAAAACATCTGATATTGATTTTCCAATACCCTTAAACCAATCTTTCGCATTATCAAAGCCATTTTTAAAACTTTCACCGACACTTTTAGCACTATCAGCAGCACCCTGCTTGATATTTTCCCATGTGTTTTTTGAGCCTTCTTTTGTTGAATCCCAAAGTCCACTAAAGAATTCTTTAGTACCATTCCATTTATTTTTAACCCAGTCGGCTGCATTTCCAGGTGCTTCTTTCATCCATGTACCAGCATTTGAAAAAGCTTCTTTTGTGCCATCCCACATATTGCTGAAGAATTCCATTGTCGAATCCCAAGCTTTTACAACTACATCAGCAGCGCTTGAAATGACCTCCTGGATGTTTTTCCAAATGTTTTTAACAGCATCTCTAAAACCTTCATTGGTTTTCCAAAGATAAATAAATCCTGTGACTAACCCTACAACCGCAGCTAGAATAGCGACAAAAGGATTTGCTAACATTGTTGAATTAAGTATCGCTTGCGCAATTGATAGTCCTTCCGTTGCTTTTTGCCAAGCTGTAAATGCTGCACTTACTTTTTTAGCAAGCATTAACGTCCCGATGCTACCCGCTAAACCCGCAAGTAGCGGTGCATAAGGCTTTAACGTATCATACAATGTTTTAACTGTTTTTATCATTGGTGGAATCGTCTCAGCAAACTTAGATAAAGCTGCTTCCATCTTTGCGCCTTTGTCAGCAATGATTTCACTAATACTTCCAAAACCTGCACTTTTTAAGCCTTCGTCAATTTTAGTTACAACGTTAGCCACACCACGAACGATTGCTGTCTTCATGTTAGCCAATCCGGTTTTAATACCCGCGGTAGAATCTTTAGCAATCTGCTCTAATGATTTAAGGCCTCCACCGCCCTCTTTATTCAATTTAATTAGAGAGTCTTGAAATTCTTCAACTGAAATTGAACCATCAGAGAGACCTTCTTTCATCTGACCAGCAGTTAATCCCATTTGTTTTGCTAATGCATTTAGAGCTGGACCCAAACCACTGTTAATCATTGAGTTCCAAGTTTGCGCATCTACTTTACCATTTGAAAACGATTGGGACAGCTGGATGATGGCGTTGTCTACCATCTCAGCAGAACCACCGAAACCGAGAATTCCGTTATTTAAAGCCGCAAAAATCTGTTCTGATTTCCCTAAGTCATTTGTAGACGAAGCAATTAATTGAACATCTTTAATTGCGCTGTCTAAAGGTGTAGGCAACCCTTGGATACTCTTCTTTAAGCTATCCATTGTTTTTGATGTTTCACCAGCTGAAAAGCCCATATTTTCAAATACACGGTTTGCATTATTTAACGTATCCACACGATTAATGGCCCCATCGATGTTGCTGGTAATCAGCCCAATTCCTTTTGAAATGATTTTGGTTGCTCCGCTGGCTAAAAAGTTACCAACAAATGACGTCCAAATAGATCCAAGAGAGCGGCCGCCTTTTTGTCCTGTTCTGTCAACCTCTCCATCAAAACCTTGCAACTTTTTTACTGCCGAATTTAGACCTTGGGAGAATCCTGATTCATCTAGTATCATTTTTAAGACTAAGTCTTCATTGTTCAATAAGTACCCCCTCCCTTCTTAGAACATTGTGTGTTCATCAAGGAATTTAAGTTCTTCAAATTCTTTAACAGCATCTCTGAACGCATAAAGCTTCATAAGTTCGTTCAAGTCTGTATTCTCAATTTCGTTTAGTGTCCACCCATTTTCAAGCAACGCAATTTTTAATTCTGCTTCTCGGTACTGTGGACTAAATTTAAAATGAGGATGATAAAGGAGATCTATTACTTTTTTTTCTGATCAGAATAAACTGCATCATAACCGCTAGAAACAGACCCTAATAGTTGCCCCGTAATTTTTAAGATTTCACGTGCATCCATTCCGTCAAGAAATTCTTGGCCCGTAAATTGACCTTCAAAAATAACTTTTGCGATAAAGTCATAACACTTACGCAAGACAGGCCGAATTTCCTCCATGTCGTTTGTTTTGACGATTTCTTCTAGTTCTACTTGTAATTCTGTTGCATCTTCCATAACAGATCCTGGTAACATTTCAGCAGATTTAAATTGTTTAGTGGTGAAATTGCCTTCTTCATCTTTCAAATAAAGTTTAATTGTCGTTTGTAATTTGCTTGCCATTTTTTTAGTTCCTCCATATAGATAGGACGACACTTGGCCGTCCTTAAATTTTATTATGCATTAACTGTTACGTTGCATTCAGCTGTATGGTTGCCATCTTCAGTAGTGACAACAATATTTGTGGTTCCTGCTGCTACTGCTGTAACTTTTCCTTGTACAGGTGTTACTGTTGCAATTGAAGTATCATTTGATTTTAATGAATATTTTTTGTTGTTTGCATTTTCAGGTGTAATTGTTGGCGTTAGAGTTGCGGTTTCACCAACCGTTAGAACTAATTCCGTTTTATCTAAAGTTACACCACTGACAGGATTTGTAGACTCTTCACGTGGATTAGTAACCTTAGTAAACCAATTTTTGATCATATCTAAGTCAACACCTTCATCGTCTTCATCGACTGAATACATGTATCCGACACCAGGAACATCAACAAATGAACCTGTCCACTCTGGATGAGTGTAAGATACTGAACTACCTTCTAGAGTTGATGATTCATCAGAAGTCAATGCAAATTTTCCTTTATAAAAAATTGTATAGCGATATTTACCATTTGATTTACGACGGCGATAAGCAAATGCTCCATCTGGTGCAATATCATCTGCGGATCGTAAAACACCGCCTTTCAATTTTTCACCACCCGTAATTTCAGCTAAAACTTCATTTTGATATCCATTTGTTTCCAAAGTAACTTCTGCACCACCAAATGCAACGTACTGATCTTGAACTACACTATCGCCATAGTCAGGCGTTGTTTCTGTTGTAACATCTGGTTTAATACTTACTGCAGTCCCGATTGTTGTTGGCTCTCCGTAGATTGGGAAAGTACCTGTGTCATCTGTTAATGGGAACCAGGTTGGTTTCTCCACAGAAATGACACTTATATTTTTTTTAACTGCCATCTATTCTTCACTCCATTCGATTAATTGAGGAAAAGCAACATTAAAATTAACATGTTGAATTCCATCTGTTTTAAATGTCTGATAATCTTCTGAAAATAGTTCATTTTCATCTAAATTCAAGACATTAAAAAAAGCCCCACAGTTTTCTGTTAGGCTTGTTACTAATTGTTTATTTTTCTTGCTATCAACTAACGCAATATCAACGTTATATGCTTTATTCTGAACGTTTTGGCCAACATTATCAGTCATGCTTTCTTCTACGCTTAAAACAAAATAAAACGGTTCTGACGATTGCATCACATCATCAAGATAGATAGGTGCATCCGAGAACTGTTTTATTTTGCTAGTAAGCATTTTTAAAATTTTATCGTACATACTCTATCCTTTCTTAGCGATGACAATCGCCATTTGTTTAAACCGTTTTGGAATATAAGTTGCATGAGCTAATTTATAAGACTTTTGCAACATGAATCGCCCTTTTACAAATCCACCATTCTTGGTTCTGTGTCCGTCATTAACATATTTGAAATATTTTTCATTGTTAATTAAGGCGCCAACGATTCTACCACTTGATGTTTTTCTAGCTTTAATGATTCTGTATCCACGTCTTAAATCACCTGTTTTAATCGGCGTAATAGGTACAATTAACTGATAAATCTTCGCTAAGGAATCATTGACCATCGCCATACCTTCTTTTTCAGCAATTGGTGTCATTTTCTTCAAGTTTGCAATAACTTTGTCCGCATTCGAAGTCATTCTAAAATCACTTTTACTCATCGATTGCACTTCCTGTCAATGTTACTTCGATGTGGCTTGGATAGTTAAAGGGTTTCTTTGCAAATAAAATATGCTTTTGACCTGTACTTTGAATGACAGTGATTCTGTCGGCCTTTTTCACATCTACATCAGGCATTAAGAATAATTTTTGATCTTCGTAAGTGATATTAAAGGTCCCTTTGTTTTCAACAACTGGTAAGCTACCAGCGCTACCCAGGCCACTTTGAGACAATGCGCATTTTAACTTTCCATCATGGATTGGTGAATACCCTTGCTCAGTGATGCCCGTTTCAGAATTTTCAATATCGTTCATTCTTTCAATGACACACGAATCAAGATAGGTCATTGCCAAAATATCCGCTTCATTCAATAGAAAAACACCCCACTATCACAGCCAATTAAACGTTTTATAGTGTCGCTGTAGTTGCCAAGCAACGCTGTTATACTCTGCTGCGTAGTTGCATAGCTAATAGATGTATCACCGCGCTTAATGCTAGTTACAGCTTGTTCCGTTTCACTTTTAAGTGACTGATATAGAATTTCAATTACAAGCGAGGTAAGTAAATCCCAATCAATTTCAATCTTACATGTATTGTAAGATCCGATTTCCAAAAGAACTAGGTCTAAGACAGACGAAATACGCTCTTTTGAAACATTAGGTAGCATTTTTGAAACTTTTTCTATAATTACTTTTTTTTGTTCGTCTGTCATATAATCACCTAAATTTCTGTTAAATCTGCAGCTTCTTCTAAAATTGCAATAGCTTTTTTATCAGAAACACTCACTTCGATTTTTCCGTCAACTGCTGTAATAAATTTACGTGTTTCAGGATGAACAAAACCAACGAAATTTTTATTTTTTAAAACTTTGAATGTTTTTGTTTCAGGTTTCACTTCTTCAGTTACTTCTTTTGTCTCTTCGATTACTTCTTCTTTGACCTCTGACTTTTTAACCATAATTATTCTCCTTTACTTTTTAATTATTCACCTGGTGCTGCAGTTGCAAGGTTTAAGATTGCCCCTGAATTTGAAGCGTTGTATTCAATCGTGTATTCACCAACTAAACCAATACGTTTTGAATCAGTTGTTTTCGCTAATTCCTCTGCGCGCCATTCACGTAACGGACGTAGCTCCACATAGTTTGTATCTAAAGCAATCATTGTTCCACTTGGCAGTGACGGCTCAATTAAAGCTGTACCTGATCCATAATTTGAAACAATTTTCCCTAGTTGCAATCCAAAAGCTACTTGATCTCCAAAGTTAAACACTTTAGTGCCCGCTTTATCAACTTCATCGGTCATTAAATCAACCATATCAGTCGAAACCAGACATAGTTTTTCACCTGCATAACCTTTGTCAAACATAGTTTTAAACATTTTATCCACATCTTTACGTGTTACTGCATCAGCTGCAGACGTTTTAACTAAGTTATCAGAGTTGATTAAGTTAATTACACCAGCCATTTGACGCCCTTTAGCACCATTTTCATCAGCTTTTACACCAATTAATAGCTTTTTGTTCAAATCTAACTTCATTTCTAGCGCACGTTGAGAGACTTGGTTAGCTAATTCACTACCTACGCCATTAACATTAATTGCATCTAATGTTCCTGAAACAGAAGTAGATTTTCGGAAAATTTCGGTGTAGTTACTGAACCATTTACGCCCTGAATCTGCATCTTTGTATTCTCCACCTTCTAATTGTGCAGATGAATCTTCTCCATCAAGTTCTGATTCACGCCATTTGATCTCCGTAGAAGTTGCTGGGCTAGTTTTACCAGCTCCTAATAACCAGCTTAGAAACGGTGTTGACGGACGTTGTAATGCATTTACCTCTTGTGAAATATCTAAGTATTCTAGATTATTTACTGTAGTTTTTTTCATTTATAAATTCCTCCTAATTAAATGCTTGTAATTTTTGACCTAATGCTTCTTTAGGATTTTCAATCGGCTGCGTTGACTGATTACCATTAGTCGCATTAGTTTGTTGCTTATTACCGAATGCTTTTGTCATTTCCATGTTTTTAATTGCTTCAGCATGCTTTTCATTGATGGTGCTTAAGACACCTGTGAATGACTCTACAGCCTTTTGTGTGAACTCTGTATCTGAACTAACTAAAGTGCTTAACATGAATTGAGAAATTGAATCTTTCAATTCTTTATCCAAATCTAACCCCGCGATTTGTTCAGCAACAAAAGCTTTATTTTCGTTCGAACGGCTCTTAGCTTTCTCTGCTTCAAACTCAGCTTTTAATTTCTCAAGTTCTAGCTGTTCTGGTGTTTTGTTCTTTTTAGCTTCTTCATATTGCTTCACGGCTTCCTGTTTTAGCTTATCGAGGTTATTCTGTTTCCAAGCTTCTAACTGTTTATCTGCAGCACTTTGTGATTGAGATTGAATGAATTTCTGTGCATCTTCATTCGATTCGACAAATGCTTTAAAATCATCAATAGTGAACTCTGGTTCATTTCCCCCACCATCAGCAAACATCTGCAAATTCATTGGTAATAATTTTTTTGTTTTCATTTTATTTCTCCTTTCGCCCCACGATTCGTTTTCACGCCCCGCATTGCTTTAGATTATTTATTGCGCCCCGCCATTCAATCAAGCCCAGCATTACGCTAGTTTTACGTCATTTCGGACAAAATAAAAAGCCCAACTTTTGTTAGACTACTTTAAACAATGTTCATTCTGTTATCCTTCCATTTCATCCAATACTTGTTGTTTTGCCACATCTAGCATGCCTAATAATGGTAAACTACCACTTTGGCTGTAATACGTAGTGACATCTCCGTTCGGCCGCTGTATAACGATTACAGCCTGTTCAAAATCAGGTTCTCGACTTGATACCCATTCGTAAAACTCTTCGTTCGTCTGTCCACGTTCTTTCTTACGCTGAAAATCTTCAATGGTATTGACTTTTTTTGCCATAAGATTCTCCTTCCTCAAAAATTCTTCATAATCACTATCTAAGTAATCATAGGGATCCATCTAATCACTCCCAATTCTTATGGACCAGTTCAGCGTCTAGCATTTGATAATCAGCGACAGCATCTTTTACATTTTGTAGAGTCCTAGACACAATCGAAATAGTTAGTTTACTTTTTTTACCTGGCAAAGAATACAAAATATCGACGTGACAATAATTGCCACTCCAAACTGATTTAAGCTCATCTTTGACGATATTACCGTTGCCGTCTCTCAAAGTGTGCTTGGTCAAATATCGCTCATTTTCTTCTTCAAAAGCTTTTTTATAGGCTTTTTCTGTACCATTCGTAACTTCTAGATTTAATACTGCTTCGAATAATCCTTTCATTGCTATCCTCCTCTCCTATTTAATTTTATTCCCCAATTATTATTAGCGAATTCATCCAATAAATCACCGAACATTTCTTCATACAATTTATCTATATCATCACTAATTTCAGGGATAATTGGTATTTCAGTACAACGACAACGTCCATGATACGGTGGATGCCAATCGTCTTTAATCTCTTTTCCGTGACGTCCACCACAAATAGAGCAAACACGCTCATCTTCTGCTGACCAGCTTTGTGTTTGCTTAACACTTATATCCTTTAGCGATTTTCTTACACCCTCTACAGCAAAATGTGAATATTCCGTTCTAACAAGATTTTCAATCGATCGATTAAACTTTCCTTGTTCCAACTTAAACATGTCGCTAATAACACTATCGTTTTTCATCGTTTTAAGAGCTTCTAAAACACCTTCGCCGCTTGCCAACGAATTAATAATAGAATTGCTCAAACGTTGCTCTAGGGTTGATATATTGCCCCATAAACGAGATGAAAATGTTTTTCCGCTCCACGGATAATTCAGAATGTTTTCCATCTCTTTTTTTGATAAACCAGGAGCAGAGCCGCCTAATAATTGCATCAACGCATTAGAATTAGAATTATAGATTCGTTTTGCAATATTTTCTAAGTCGTTATTAAATTTACCGTTGACATCACTAGATATCGCTTCACCTGCAAGAGTAGAAAAAATGTCTGCTCGTAATTGCAATAGGCGATTGACCTTGGCATAGTCGTAAGATGGAAAATACTCATCTATGAATTGCTTATAAGCTTCGTCAGACTCCATCAACTTTTCATAGTTTTTCTCAATGTACTTGCGGTACTTTTCTTGGTCTCGTTTGCTAAAATCTTCTAGCATTTCGCTTTGTGTGATGTCGTGTAAATCCGCTTGTGACAATAGCTGTCGTTGTATTTTAACTAAAGCACGTTCAAAAACTGATTCAAGCTCACTAAGAGTTTTCTTCTCTAGTTTCAAACGTGCTTTGTCTTCTAATTCTCGGCGTTTTTCCCAATAACGTTCACTAGCCGTTGTTTTCTTCTTCGTCATTATCCGCACCGCCTAGCTTGCCGTATTCCCCGCTTGGATAGTTTTGCCCTTGTTCTAAGTTCATCATGTCCGCCTCGTAATCCGGATCTTTAACGAATGGAATTTGATTAATGATAGTACGTTTTGATACATAAGGTGCTAATTTAGGTAACGCCTCAGCAAGATATCCAATATCGGTTGGTAAACTACGACTAAACGTAAACACAATTTTAGAAACATCTACTTCTAATTTATCGTTAAATTTTATAAAAGCCGCCATCGTCTCTGCAACTTCTTTTAATCCTTCTTTAAAGTACTGTTCTTTCGTGTTTGTTTTGGCTTCTAGTGCTATTATTTGCCACTTGCGAGCTTCACCAGAGCTATTGGATTTAAATACTTCATCGTTGAAGTCGATTGACTTAGTGACTGTGTAGTAAAGCTTTTTCAGCTGATTAAGATGATACTCGTTGAAATCTTTGTTAATATCTTTCGTTACATAGCCAACCTTTGCTTGTGGATCTGGCAAATTAATGACACCTAGCTGTTCCATCATCCTCTGTGCTTCTTCTTCACCTAAACGAGACCCGCTAATCATCATATACGCTAATTTAAATTGCTCTACCTCGTTTTGTTGGTCTGACAGGCTTCTATCAAATGCATCAGAAAGTTCCTCTGCTACTTCAAAATCACAATAACGGTTCGTGTTGTTTTTAAATTCTGATAGGTAGAACGTTTCTAAAGGGTTATCAGTTTCTGCTGTCAATTTAAATGTTTCAGCCGCATTCATTAAATTCGTTTCCACGTATCTGTTATACGTTAAGATTTTTTTCTTAGTAACAACTTTCATTTCTTCGAAAAATTTCTTTTGGTGTGTGTCATATTTCTCTCGAATGAAAATATCTGCATTTTCATATTTTTCGGCTCTCCATGGCTCAACATTGCATGCCCACAATTGCCACTCTCCCGCAGTTTCAACGGGTTCTAACAAACGAAAAGCAACCCCACAAGCGCCTTGATATCGTGCCGTGTCCGAATCCAACATTGCGAATCGCATTTCTTTAACTAATTCTGCTAGTCTATCGAATTCTTTAGGTGTTTTTATCTTTGCGCTGACGTTACCTAAAAATAAATCCTTTGTTTTTTGAATTAAGGACTTCCGTTGTTCAGTAATATCATAATCCCATTTAACTGGGATACCTGTGAAATGATCAGCTGCTTGATCAACAATGGTGTTGTATAAGCCAGCGTGAAGTTTATTATTCACTTTTATAATTTTTGTGTTTGGTTTAGGTCTGCTATCAATCTCATTTTCTTCACTTGTATAAGCTTTGTATTTACGCTCTCTGTCATCAAAAAATGGCTTCATCTCTGTTATAAAGTCATTTGGATCAAACAGCTCTTCGTTTATTTGCGTAGAATATTTCGTTCGTAATCTTTTATATCGACTCAATGTTAAATCACTTTGAAACAATCATTCCACCTCCTAAAATTGGATAAATTGAACTTTATTATCATTTGCTAACGTTTCTACAATTCCTGTAACTGCATCTGGTGCATCATCATGTTTATTTTTTCCCTCTCTTTGGTAGGTCGTCATAGCTTCATAAAAATCTGGCCATCTTATTTTCCAGTCAGAAGGGAAAAACACGTTATTTTCAACAAGTGCTGCATTAGAAAGAATACGTGATTGTTTGTTTGCCGATTGATGAAATGGCTCGTAATAAGCTCCACGATATCCTCGCTCTTTAACGATTCTTTCTGAATTACGAGAAAAACCACGCCCACCAGAGTTAGACTCAATGCGGGCATGGTTCACCTGATTATTTTTAATTTGTTCTGCATGCGCTGTTTCCGTTTGTTCCATTGGTTCTTTTGTAAATAGAACATCCAATACTTCTGCTCTATGGTCTTCTGTCTCACCAAAAACAATTGAACACAAGTTGTCAGCCCCTTTATCTGCCGTATCTGTATAATTCCAAATCTTGATATAATTGGAACGTGTTTCATAAGTTGAAAACTTTTGATACAGCCGTCCTTTTAAATCGATTGGTTCTTGTTGGTAGTTAGCTGAAGCGATGTCAGCACCCATTGTTTTCTTTTTGCGGAAATATTCTTCCTTGGAAAGCACAGACTCACAAAGCATTGTATCTGTTTCTTCATCATATGCTTTCATGCTAATATGTTTTACTTTATAGCCTGATTGCGGCAATTCTTTTAATGCTTTACCTGCTAAATCATTAGAATTCCATCTGGTCATAATGATGATGATTTTGCCGCCTGTTTCTAAACGAGATAGCATCGTATTAACAAACCACTCCCAGTGTTTCTCTAATACCATAGCGTTATTTGCTTCTTCAGCGTTTTTAATTAAATCATCAATGATAATAATGTCTGCACCAAACCCTGTAGCTGTGCCAGTTGGTGACGTTGCTAGATAATTGTTATATCCGCCGGTCAAACTCCATAAGTTCATGGCCCCATCACCAGACTTTATCTCTACACCAGGGAATACATCTGAAAATACAACTCTGTTTTCATCCGCTTTTATTTCTTGAATAGTATTCCTTACGCTTTTAGAAAATGTTGTAGATAGCGTTTCGTTATATGATCCCGTCATTATTTTTTTTCGAGTGTCATTCCCTAACAACCATTCTACGAATTTACTAGCAGTTCTGGATTTCCCATGTCTTGGCGGTTCGTTGATAACTAGAACGTCATCATCGCTATCGTAAATGAATTCTTGCAGATCATCGCATAACTCTTTTAAGTACTCTCTGTCTTGCTTATAAAAGTCAGATGCAGTTAATTTACAATAGTCCCAAAAATAACGACGAGATAATTCTAACTTCGCGCCTAAAACGATTTTATCCATCGCCTTCAGCTAACTTTCTTAATTCTTCCTCAGACAGACCAGCAAAAGGATTGTTAACAGACATTTCACCAGAAACTTGAGTTTCTTTCTTATCTCTCCACTCATCTGGTTTTCTATTTTTCAACCAGAAAATAGCAGATGTCGGGTTAGGAGCCATTTGCTTTGTTACTCGTTTAGTTACTTTCATGCCTGAGTCAGTTAACTCTTTAGTAATTTCGGTGTATTCGTAACCCACCGCACTTTTAAACAGTGCATTTTCCACTTGGCGATCTACAACTTCTTTACCTCTTTTTATGGTGTCCTTAATGTCCGGAAATCGTTTTTTCCATTCATTTAACGTAGAACGACTTATTCCAATATTTTGTGCTATCTGTTCATCGGTGAGGCCGTCTTTAGCCCATCCACCTATTTTTATTAATCCTTCTTCAGAAATCCACTCTGTGTACTTTGCCATGACCTCACCTCCAGTATAATTTTATGTATAAAAAAAGACTACTATTCAAATAAGCAGTCTTTCCAAGTATAATACTCAATCTCGGTCCATTGCATGTTTAATACACTTATTGCATACAAATTGTTCAGGATCATTTTCATTTGGGTAAAATAAATGTCCACAGTTATCACATTTTTTTTCACCATTATAATACTTTCTTGCTGCTTCCATTCTAGCTTGTTTATCTTGTTCATCTTCAAAAGCTCTTGACATATCGACATCTCCGTTCATAAATTTGTTATTAAAATCAACGTTATGAATTTAAGTATAGCGTATGACAAATCGAAAAAAAAGTATCTCAGCAAACTTTATTTTAATTTACAGTACCATATATTAGCTTAACTGCTTTCAACTACCTTATAAATGCCTAATTAAATTGAGTAATTTACAATACTGTTACTGGCCTTCTTTGGCTTTATCCCATTCTATTTTTAAATATAAGGATATAACTGTTGTAAAAAATTCAATAGCCTTATGATAGTTTGTTAAACTAACTTCTATATCTTTTATTTTTTTTTGATAATGCTCAATGTTATTCTCTGCAGCCGCATAATCATAATCTTCACCTTCTAATTTTTCTGGTGGTGTGTTCTTAATTTTCTCTAATTCTGATTGCTCATGTGACATCCAATATTCAAAATTATCTTCATACAATTTATTTATTGAGTCATGATAAAATCTTATTTTATTTGAAATATTTTTATAGTTGTCATCTTTATACAATTCAACTAAACACTCAATGTATTTTTTTATATATGCGTGTTTATTAATATTGTTATTTTCTTTTAAAACTATAGATGTAGCAGTCTCAGAAATAATTATTTTATTTTGTTCAATGTATATTTCTGAATTAACTTTTTTATTCATTTTTGAATTAAAATATAATTTTAATAGCTCAGATACCTTTTCAATTTCCAACCATTGCTCATAGAAAACAGTTTTTTCCTTTTGTAACGAAAGCAGCAAAGAAACAAGTTCTGATGTTTTATCTCTTACGCCACTTATCCATTCTATCCTTGCCCTTGCTTTTAAATTGGCATCAATTTGTTTTTGAGTTATTTCCTTTTGAAGTTCTTCATTTTTCTTTGTCTGTCTATAATTAATATATACATTTGCAAAAATTCCCGCTATAGTTCCACCAAAAGGAACCCATAGTTGCCACCATTCCATCTAAAGCACCCCTGATAATTTTTTATTTAAGTATACCAAAGGTTTAGTTTTTATAATAGCAGCACTCGCAAACATGTAGAAAAAAAGAGAAGGCTCTTCACCTCCCCTCTAAGAGAACGTATCAGTTTGCGAGTGATAGTGTGATCAGTGTTAGCAACGAGATAATATTTATTTTTGATTTCCTTACACTTCTCACACTACTAATTTACCATATTGACTACAGTTAAAATTCCCAACAAATTCCCATTACAATCCTAATTCTTCTGCGACTCTTTCAAAAAAAGCATTTCTTAATCGATAGGCAGTGTTTTTACTGATAAATAACTGTTGGGCTACCCCTAATAAAGTGAGTGTTGGTCTGTTTTTTAAGTAAAGCTCTTCAATGATTACCTGCGTCTGTTCATCCGATTCTGCTAGGCAACTTTGGATAATATTGCGGTTCCTTTCCAAATTCCACAATCGACGATCTGTAGCGATAGTAATAGCTAACCGTTCAGTCGTAGCCGAATTAGTCCCTTTGCCTTGAATATCGCCATTGATATCCGTTTCTTTATATGGATGTCGTAGTTCTAACTCTCGTTGCCGAATATAGTCATCGGTTTTATAATAGTCTCCTAAAATATCTTTGATATAGTTAAATGTTGACGTCCGCAACTAATCATCATCTCCTAAAATTAATTTAAGTTGTCTATCATGCAGATAGTCCATTGTTGCGATTAATTCTGCTGTATATGTTTCTATTTCTAGCGTATCCATGTATCTAGGCTCAATTAATTCTTTTTGTTGATGAATTGCGTTTCTGATATCGTAACCAATTTTTTTCAATGCGTATGAGTATGTTTTTCTGTACTTATCTTGTAAAAAATCTTCTGCTTTTTCACTTAGCGATTTCATTTCTGAACCTCAATCGTGATTGGTCTGCCATACTTTAAAATTTTCCATTCGCCATCTTTTGTATTGGTTTGATTCATATGATTTCTTTCATCACAAGCTATCGTATAATCGAAAAATAAATCGGCTTGCTCTGATCCATGCAGGTACTCAACATAAACGCCGTCTACTTGACGGCCCAGTATATATAATTCTGGATAACTTAGCATTACTTATCCTCCACTTCAATTAAATCTCTTTTCATAAACCAAAATACTTCACCGTTACCAAACTTGATTAATAAAGCTAATATTTCACCATCTACTTTGTCGATGCACTCACCTATTTGTCCTTTCGGAACAATGCTGCTATATCTAGTTTTATATTCCATTTATTCACCTTCTGCCTTCACAGCAAACGGCCAATATCGCTCGTCAACTGCTTTGATTTCTTGTTCAGTATATTTTTTTGCTTCTTCCACATCTTCTGAATAAAAATATCTATAACCAAATCTCATATATCCAATTTCTGGCAACTTCACATAATAAAGCGGCTCTTTCTCGACTTCGTAGCCGTCAAGCCAAGCATGAGCAAACGTCTCTTCATTATCATCTATCCATTTATCAAGGCCATCGTTAATTGGATAAGACATATATATTGGATCATACGACTGCATAAATCCATAGCCTTGTCTTTTAGCATATTTAATCCAGTCAGCCACAACTTGTGGTATCACGACTTTTTTCGGTTCGTCTAGTTGTTTTAAATCGTCTAGGATTTCTTTTCGTGCAACGCCATAACCTGCAATATACATTTCATTTAAAGATGGATTAACTGGAAAGTCGCTTATTTCATATGACGGAACACCTTCCTTACTTTCCCATTTCTCAATCAATTCTTTCTTACCCATTTGCTTCCTCCAATCTGATAAATTTTGCACATTCAGAAATTGTAATAACTCTGTTTTCATATAAGTGCCAGCAAAAATCTCTAAAAGTTCTATTTTCAAAATTAAAGACTTCATACAAACGCTTAACACTTGAATATCTCATTCCGCTTCCTCCTGTTCCAAGGCCCACTGGCTAAATGCTTGTAAGACTTGTAATTGCCCAATTTTTGACATATATCTGTAACATCTATAGACAGTTCTACCACGATAGTCTGGTTTTATAGAATTAACTCTCAGTCTCCAAAATAATTCTATAGGTTCAATATTTGTGACTGTATATTTTTCTTTCAACCAATCAAGCACAACCTGCTGATTTTCGTTGAGTTCTGGTTCATCAGATAAATCATATATCTGTTTTCCATAAGAAAATTGTTTGCCTGGTTCCATATATTCATGCACAAGATCAAATGCCAAATCGTTTATTTTGCTTAATCTACTCATTCTGTTCCCTCCAATAACTCACTATTCTCATAGATATTCCCAACAATCTCAATATCGTCGGTAGCTTCAAATAAATCCTCAGATATATTTTCCCACTCGTATTTAAATGCACCATTTTCAAAAATTACTTGTCCGTGCACTTCTTGATGGTCATCCCAGCCAATATCCCCCTCAAAAATTTCAACGCCGTTCTTGTCTTTCAACCCTGTTGATTGCATGATGACATAAGGAAATTCATCCCAATTAAAAGTTGTATCATAACTTCCTATCTCTATTTCAGACGTACCAGGACTGCCTTTAATCTGAAAATCCGTAATTATGGCCATCATGCTATTCGAGTCATCAAACAAAGGTGTAACATTTTCTAGCATTTCTTTCTCGTAGGTATCCCACGCTCTAAACTTTGGAATCATCTTCTTCACTCACTTTCTAATATTTCCACTTCTTCCGCTGAAAGAAAACTAGCAAGACAATTTGCATCACAAAACATATTGTCTGTTCCATCTTCAAACTGGAAAAAATTAACTATCATAAAATTGTCTCTAATTGTTAAATATGATTGATTAGTAAATTCTCCATCATTAAACAATGCGTTACCACAATTAGCACACGTAGAACTTTCTTTCTGAAAATTTGGATATGACATATTTTTTTCCTTTCTTCTTTTTTAAAATAAATTTATTTGTTCATTCGGTTCATAATTTAGCCATAACACTTCAGTACGATTAGACTTTTTCTTTGTCGTAATGCCTACTTTTGTTTGTTGCTTGATAACATTCCAATTTTTCAATACAGAATTATATAATTCGCTGTCATACCCTGATAAAATCACTTTCCCCTGATGATTTATTAAAGTAGTCAATAATTCTTCATGTTGATGGTTGGTAAATCCGTTCTCATAATGATCACTGACCAAGCTTGATGCGATATAGGGAGGATCACAATAAATCAAAGTGTCTGGATCATTATGTTCTTTAATCAATTGAATCCCATCTTTACATTCAATTTGAGCATTTTTCAATCTAGCGGCTGCATAGCCGATTCTGCTATACATATCCGTCCATTCATAAGCGGTATATGGCCCATTCCAACTTATATTTTTTCTAAATCCAGGCATTGTGACAGTTTTACCACCAACGCTAAACCATAAACGGACGGCCATTCGTCTAGCGTCTTCAACTGGATCAACAGCTATTTCGTTTGACCTTATAAATTCTTCGCGTGAGTACAGCGTGTGATAAATGAGATACTGAAGCTTTTCAGGATCATCTCTCATCACTCTGAATAAGTTGACTAATCGTGCGTCGATATCATTTATTGTTTCAAGAGTTACTCTTGGTTTGTTTAGAAAAACAGCCAGACTACCCATGAATGGTTCTAAATATGCTTTATGCTTAGGCATCTGACTAATTATCAAATCAGACATACGCCATTTGCTTCCTGGATAATTCAATATTCTTTTCATAATGTTAAAGGAGCAAAAAGCTTTTTAATGCGGCCGCAAATCTCCACTCCTTTCTATTAATTAAAGTATTCTACTATATGTTTTCCAATCCATTCCGCCATTGGTACGGCTACGGCATTTCCAACCATTCTCATCCCATCATTATCGGTCCCTTCAAAAGAGAACCAGTCAGGAAATCCTTGAAGTCTCTGCCATTCAAGTAAAGAGTATGGTCTTATTCTTAATCCATCATTAACTAAACGGGTACTTTTATCTTTGGCATAGTGCGCCACCGCTGTTGGCGCTATTCCGTCTAAGCTAGTAATTATGGGTTTATCTCTATATTTTCCATTTAATCTACTATTACCATATCCGGGAATTGATACGTCAGGATTTTTTTCTAAAATATCTTTTAGTCTCAAGTTTGTTATTTGCCCTGGATAGTCCAATTTAGGAAAAGGTCGCTTGCTACCTATAACAATTAACCTTTTCCGCTCTTGCGGAAGCCAAAAATTAGCATTCACGGGGCATTCAACACGAATATAGTAATTGGGAAGTTTTGTCAGACATTCCATTACTACTTGAAATTTTTTCATCCCTGGTACGTTCTCTACAACATATATTTCTGGCTGTGCCAATGCAACATGCCTAAAAAAATGTAAAAATAAATCATCTCCGATTCTAGTACCACTGATGTCAGCAATGCTTGAATATTTTGTACAAGGAAACGTACCTACGTACACATCTGCATCTTGCTGGTCTAAAACTGTAATTTTTGATATATCGCATTCATTTACTTTGTGATTAAAATTTTTTCTTAAAGTTGCACAACATTTTTTATCTATTTCAAAAGATTCAACAACGTTTATACCAGCTTGCAACATACCTAAATCCATTCCGCCCGCACCAGAAAAATAACTTTTCGCTGTAATTTCCATAATTTTCAAAGGAGTAAAGAATTCTTTGTGGTCGACCAAACCTCCACTCCTTTCTTACAAATTCACTGGCTCTTTTTTATAACCAGCATCAATCAAAATACTTTCAATTACATAAAGGTCCGTTTTCTGCTTCAAGCTAGCTTTAAATTTTTTGGCAATATTTCTAGCTGTTTCTAAAGAAACGACCTCATATGTTTTAGCCAATGCATCCGCAATAATAGCGGATGTTGGCGTGTAATAAATCTCCAGCAAAATGAACACTCGCTTTCATTTCATAAATCTAATTTAAATGTTCAGCTTTATATTCCCAAAATTTGTTTCTAGGCATTCCTAACGCTTCTATGATTGCATTCACTGAATAACCAATCCACTGCAAATACAAATATTCTTGAATGGTAAACTTATCTTTATCAATTGAGTTGATTGGTTTAGATTTATCCATTGTTTGCTCACCAATATCCTTACCAAGCATTTTAATTTGACGATAGACCATGCTTTTGGGATGTTTATACCAGTCCGGATTCTCATTCATTAGCTTGAGCATTTCTTTTCGCTTTTGCTTTTTTTCAGCTTGAATACGTGCTATATCTTCAAAAATTACACTGTTCATTTCTTTAACCTCCTAGAACGGCAGATCATCATCGCTAATGTCGATTGAATTACCTGCATCTGCGAACGGATCCACATCTCCACCAAACGACATTTGTTGGCTGTTATTTTGCTGATTTAAGCCTTTATTTTGATTTGTGGCATAATTACTCTCGAAATTATTTTGAACGCTTGTACCGTCATTCTGTGACGTCTGGATGCTATTTCTATTTTCATTGGTACTTTTTGACTCTAATAATTGGAAACTTTCGCAAACAACTTCAGTCACATAGACACGTTGGCCTTGTTGGTTGTCATAATTACGAGTTTGAATTCTTCCAACAACTCCTAATAATGTTCCTTTGCGAGCATAATTAGCCATTGTTTCAGCAGGCTTACGCCAAATTACACAGTTGATAAAATCCGCTTCTCGTTCGCCGTTTTGGTTTGTAAAATTACGGTTCACAGCAAGAGTAAAGCTTCCAACTGCAGAACCACTTGCGGTGTAGCGTAAATCTATATCTTTCGTTAAACGTCCAACTAACACAACTTGGTTTATCATATTGTCACTCTCCTAATAATTCTTGTTTTTGTCGTTCTAATTCAGCTAATTCTTCAGCTGATAAAGGCACATCTTCTTGCATTCCAGTCCAATTTGGTAACTGCTCTAGTCTCACTGGCGCCTTAGAATACGCAGGCTGTTTATTTGTTTGAGACAGATCATATTCATCGTTGTAACGATCATCACGTATCCAACGAAACAATTCTTGCGGGTGATACCAATCGTTTAATTTAATATACGCAAGATAGTCCTTATATCCTTTTTTAAACGGCTCTAAATCTTCTTCCGTCTTGAACTTCTTTAAAAATTGTTCTCTAGCTTTTTTCTTGTTGGTTTTCTTTGGATAAGTTTTCCAAATTTTTTCAAATAATTCAGGCATAGTTGAGCTCGGCTCAACACTATTCTTTTTATTCTTTGTATTATTCTCTGTATTATTAAGTAATGTATTATTATCTTTGGCGTTTTCGCCTATACCCCTATAGTTATTTTCAACTATACCCTCTAGTTGTTTTCGCCTATACCTATCGGTAATTTTAACTACACGTCTCTCTATTGATTTTGTCCCTGATTTGTACTGATAGCTTACGTCAATGTAGCCTTTTTCTTTTAATCCAGATATAAGTTTAGAAACCCTATCTTTACTAAGACCAAAGAAATTTGAAAAGTATTCATTGCTAGCAAAACAGCCATTTTCATTGTCTAAACTATCAATCTCAACTATCAAAAATTTTTCTATCCAGCTTAATTCATCATCAAGCCAAACGTTTTTAGGGATCCAAATACCTTTAAACGCTCTCTCCATTTGTTATCCCCCTATGTTTAATTTTTTACGTTCATCCGTATTCAATTTCACTGGTTTAATTTGATACTTATTCAAAAAGTTCTTAGTACCTATTTGGTGCTCCTCTTGATGGTGCTGACGACATCCTGCATAAAATGTGAATGTCTCATGATTAATCTTTTTACGATTACGCCCCATACCAACAACTTCAATATGGCAAACGTCAGCATGCTTACCGCAAATACAGCACTTACGATATTTCAAGCAGTAATAAAACCATTTGTTATTTTCAAGCAAGTATTGGTATCTTTTTTCAAGTGGTATATCGTTTTTCAAAATGAACTCAATCAAGAAACCGATCCACTCATTCGCTTCATTCCTGGTAGCTCTACTATGTTCAAAATAAACACCACTCTTAGCCTCGTAGTAGTATTTCAAGACACTTTCAATCCATTTAGGTTCGTCATAGCTCCAACGTGCCACATCGGCTATTAGAACGTGAGAAAGTGCATTCTGTTTTTGAGATATCTGTCGATTATCTAAGAATTCAACTTTCGCTAAATTATCATCGTTATTAGCCAGAAGTTCGAGAAAATTTGAATTTATTTCATCCTCAAATTCGATGGCCAACATATTCCCTTTGTGTTTTATGATTTTTCCAATCATTCAATCACTTCTTTTCAAAATCATTTGCAATAGGAGGATTTGCGTCGTCAAATAATTCTGTTTGTTCTTCATCGAGTTCGTTTTCACTTTGTTGTTCTACACTAGGAACTTCAATCTTTTCTAGCATTTCTTTCATACGCTCAAGAACTTTAGTTTTTACGTTTTTTAAAGGTACGTTGTTAATCTTGCTGTGCAACTCTTTAAACATATTTTCATGATTTTCAGATTGTGTAGCAAGTTCTGTAATACTACTAATTAATTCATCTTTTAATTTTTCTAAATCTATTCCTTCGCTACTCCATTCATATATTTTTCCGCCTACTTCTTTTGTTATTTTAAAAGGCATATTAAACATATTTGAGTTATCTTTGGTAGCTTCCGCTATGTGGTCCTGATCAATACGTAAAGCGATAGCAAATTCATATTCCAAACTATCTTTTTGATCAGGTTTCAACCCTAGTTTTACTACTTGTGTTTTACCTTGTTCATTTTTTTCCATGTCGTAGGCTTGCTTACTTCTAGACGTTCCAATCACATACATTGAATTTCCTGTTACTAACTTAAGAAATTCTTTCTCTAATGGTTTTACTTTATTCCAAGCCAACATTTGATTTTTAGAGTTGCCTCTCTGATGGTTTTCTACTTGTTCTAAAATGCCACCTTCACCACTCCAAGCATGTGTTAGAGAATCGACTATCACCACCTCAACCCCAGCTTGTTTGAATAAATTAAAAGCCTGTATATATCGCTGTACAGTAAATGGTGCTTCAAAATCAATATGCAAAAATTCCCCTATGTCGACATTCCCAATAGTTGAATCAGCATATAACAACGATCGTTTGTGCTCAGTGTCAATGACACCTATTTTTTCCCATTGTTCTTGTTCTGATAAGTCTGAATGCATTTTTTCAATAATTCCTTTAGCAATAAACAACGCACTTACTGTTTTTCCACTACCACTTGCGCCAGTTATCATGATAGGAACTTTTATTTTTTCGCGTTTAGCCTTTTTTATTTCCATATTGAAACCTCCTATCTAATTCTCAAACTCTTAGTTTGAACTAATTCTGCACCTTTGATTTCCCCATGTTTCAGTTCTTCTTTCAAAGCTGTTTTATCAACTTTGGGAGGTTGAGGAATTAAAAAGCTAATAGGAATTAATTTTTCGTCTATAATATTCACAGAAACTGGATTGTTTTGAATTCCTACATTGAATAATTCGCCCTTGATTTTCGTTTTGCCGACCTTTTCCATTTCATCTTGCAGATATCCTTTTAGGTTCTTTACATTGTTACAAAGCGTTGTTTTTCGTGACTGTAGCCGTTTGATTTCTTTTTCAACAATAGATATGTTGCTTTCAAGTTCTTTAACTACTTTTGCTGTGTTTTCTACTTTTAAATCGATTGAATCGCTAATACTATCTAACGTATCTTTTAATGTTCCATCATCAAGCTCTTCAGCTAATGACAAAACTTTTAAATAATCGTTGCTAAGTTCATAAAGTGTTGCCACGGCTATCTTCCTCCTCGTCATATTCCCATTCTGGTTCGATTTTCTGTAATTCTTCTAACGGCTCTGTTAAAAATTGATCTAGCGCATCTGCTTCACTACGATTCATTCACAAGACCTCGTTTCTGTGATATAATTTTTCTTGTATAATTTTTGTATGTGCCTTAATCGTTGGCAGACGATTGGGCATTTTTTATAACTTCCGACAAAAATCTGCAAATTCATCGCTTGTTACCTCTTTGAAACATTCGAATTTCTTCTCTTTTCCATCTGAATAATAAATATTGATAATTGGAGTATCCCAATCACTTCCTGGAATTCCAGCAATAGTCTTTACTTTTCCCAAGTCAATAATATATTTGCCTTTTTCCCAAACAGTTTCGGCAGTCCAAAAGTAATCTGGTAGAGTTCCTAAAAATACTTTATCAACATCTGCATTATCCACTTCGACATCAATTAGCTCTTTAGCTTTTTTAAAATCATATAATTTTGGCATTCAAATACCTCTTTTCTTTTTTTGTTGAGCAATATATATCCGCCCCTTTTGTTGCTGGTACCATAAATCAGCAAGTTTTTTCGTTTGCTCTAGTTTTTCTATTCTGGTCATTCTTTTTATTCCTTTCTCTGGTATAATTTATTTACTAAGCTTGGAGGGATGCTCATGTATTTTGTTATAAAAAAATCTAGTGATGGTAAGTACTACTTTTTAATTAAAACAAGTGAACATGAAGTAGTATCATCCAGTAAAACGTACTACTATAAAGCTTCTGTAATTGATATCATCGAATCCATTAGATTAGGAATCGACCCGAAAACAATTGTTGTTGATACTACATATGGTTTCTGATATTTGGAATAGTTTTATCTATTTACTCTGATAGTTTATTGATGTTGCCATAATGATTTAAATTAATATTCTTCCGCTCCATGCTACTCGGAATAGTTTGGAGCTATTTATTTGTTTTCTTTTGTTCTTTGAATATTTTGTTTAGTATTTCATATTCCCCTTTTCTATCTACCTGCAATAGCCATTGCAAAAATACAAATTAAAAATACGACGTTACCTATCAGACTTACATACGCAATTGCTTGGACTCGTCTCATTCGAACCCTAGGATGTTTGGCAATTGCCGCTAACCCTCTTTTATTCATTTTCATTCCTCCTAAATCGTACTTAATACTGATCCTCGAAATCCCTGATTCAATTTTGCTTCATTTAATTTGTTATCTCCGCCGATAATTGATTTAGATTTCTTGTGGTACAAACGATGTTGGCCCCTAAAAATTACTACAAGAGTATTTCTATAGTTGCCTGTCGTATCTACAACTTTTAATTCTTTACCTTTATATTTAATTATTTCCACAGGATTCTCCTTATACATGGATTCTATTTTGAATTTCTAAATATCTTAAAAATTCAAGTTCTCTTTCAATTTGATAAGCTTTTCCTTCGGTCAGTTGTTCTGATTGTCTAAGCGCTGCTCTATCGTCTTGTAGCTGTTTACGCTCTTTTTTGATTTGGTTGAGTATCCAACTTTCTTGTTCAGTTGTATAAGCCATAATATTCTCCCTAAGCAATATCGTTTAAGTCAAAACTCATTTGTCTTACAACTGTTTTTGTGGCTGTGGACGGCTCCCAGTCGTTAATATATTCAATTACGATTGGATAATGTTTTTCTCTTAATTGTGATCGAGTACCCACCCCTGTGATTTGCTTAATACCTGAATTAATATCTTTGTAAAGCTTGCCACGCTGTTCCTTTGTGATTTTCCCAAATCCTCTTGCAACTTCTGCTACTCGTTGATGAACTCGACGTGATAAGTAGCCATAATCATCTGCACCGATTTTTTGATTGTCTTTTAAGTCGGCTACTTCTTTTTCAATTACATCTACACGCTCATTTGTTTCTTCATTTGCTGATAAAGCTAGTAAAGCTAATTCTCGCTTTGAGGTTGGTAATTTAGGCTGTTGAATTTCTTTTTCCATTTGATTAAAAGCCTCAATATATTTCAGTTTGAATTCCAACACTTTTTGAGAGTTATTAAAACCTAATACTGCTAGCGTAAATCCATCTCGATTCATATAAACAACACGGTAAGCCTGTTTGTTTTGCGGATGAATATAAGTGTCTTCACAAAATAGGTCTGCATATTTTTGTGCAAGCCCCTCTTTCAAATCATCAATTGCTTTTAAAACAGCTCTGTGTTCTTTTCCGAAAGTTTCAGCAACTTGTAAACTACTTGTTACTGCTTGTTGATCTTTCATAATTACTAAATTGTTCATTTTTAATTACTTCCTTTCTTTAAAATATCTGCAAAATTTTCATCTAAAAATTCAAGCATTTTTCTTCTCTGAAAAAGATAAGTATCGCGACCGTCCCCTGGATAATAAACAAAACCATCTTTATTTTTATCTACATCTAATATTTTTCTATATCTGGGATTTTTCAATACATTACTCGTAAACCATTCATATCCACGATTTACCCTATCTAATACCTCTTTTAACGTCATCCAGTTTCCTGTCTCATCAGCTTTTTTTAATTCTTCATATTCAATTTTAGAGATAATAACGTAATCTGAAGGTACTGGAATTTTAGCTTCTAAGTATTGTGCTTGAGACATATAACTAAACACCTCACTTTATATTTAAGATTTTTTTGATTTTTTGAACTTGTTCTTCTGAACGTCTGCGACCATGAAGGATATCTGATAAGTATGGGCTTGAAATCCCTAGTTGTTTCGCTAACCAAGATTGGTTTTTTCCTGCACGAATTAGAGCTGCTCTTACGTCAATTGCTAAATCTTGTGACATATTTATTGTTCACTTCCTTTTATTTTTAATTTGTAAGCTAAAAAATTAGCTAATTTAGTAAAATACGTTGACACTTTCTAACACATATTGTAAAATATACCCATAGCTAAATAAGACTTTAAAAGCCTTGTAAATCAATACTTTTACCGTTCCCCAACGATTTTTAAGTTTTGTTTATAGGTTTTATTTGAGAACTTATTAGCTAATAAATTAGCTTACGTGATTATATTACTAACAAATATTGTAAATGTCAAACGATTTTACTAACTTTTTTTGTAAATAACACGTAACTAGAAGGAGAATGCTTTGATATGAACCTTTTGGAACGTATAAAAAAACTAGCAAAAGATAGAGATTTATCTATTTATCAGCTTGAAGAAGAAATAAATATTGGACGAAATACTATTTATCAATGGAATAAGCGAACACCGTCTTCGGATAAACTTGAAGCTGTAGCCAATTATTTCAATGTTTCTGTAGATTATTTATTAGGTCGTACTGAAAATCCAAACCCTGATAATATAGAAGAAGATGAAATCGCAACATTCTTCCGCGTAAATACCGAAGATTTGACAGAATCAGAAAAAAATCAACTTAGAGAAGAGCTGAAAGAGTATTTAGAATTTATGAAGTCAAGACTTAAAAACAAATGATTGGATGAAAGCTTATGAATTTAGACTACGATACTTATTTTGAATATCATGACCAGGCATATATTATCATAGAAAAGGTAGCAAATTATTACGGAATAGAACTAAAAGAATTACGATGGAAACACTACAGAGATTACATGATTGACGTAGAAAATGTTGATATTATTCCTTATAAATTTGGAGAAGTTTCAAGAAAAATATTTTCTGGTAATATAATCAGATTACATGATCAGTGTGGAATATCCTATAATTCAACAATGGTTAAAGGAAGACAAAATTTTTCAATACTTCATGAATCTGCACATTATTTTTTTGATATGAATAAGGATTGTAAGTCTCAAAGTTTTTCAGACTTGTTGTCAGGAAAAGGATATAGTGATGAAGATGCACCAAAAGAATTGCGAGCTAATATTTTTGCATCACTTGCTTTGATTAATAACGAAGCTCTAAAAGAATGTTTTAGAAAGCGAATGTCTTTTTATCAAATTTGTGATGAGTTTGAAATGAGTGCAGCTGCACTTTATGTTAGATTATACGATTTCTTAACAAAATTTATTTTGTTAAATCAAAGTTTAGCTAGAACAGCAATAAATCAATTTAGATATAATTATGATCCATCAAAATTAATAAACTATGTAAAAATGAGCTTGTGAAAACGAAAGGAAAGATTGCAAATGAAAAAGATGATTTTGTTAGGTTTGTCTTTAATAATGTTGGCCGGGTGTTCTTCCGAAACGAAAAAAGAAGTAAAAACAAAAGAATCATCCACAACTGTTACATCTACTACAATCGTTTCATCTAGTAAAACTAAAGAGAAAGAATCAAGTTCAACAGTTGAAACATCTAGCGTTTCCACTTCATTTGTTGAGGATGAAACGCAAACACAAGTGAGCTTAGGTGATTTTGTCGGGGGTTGGGGTATTCCTCAAAGCGATAATCTATTTTTTATAAATGCTGACGGAACACTGACTAGCACTAATCAACCAAATGTTCCGCTCCAAAATTTGAGTTTTTCTGTTGATGCGAATGGTAATCAAACAATGTCATATATTTTGAATAACACTGCAAGAACATTAGTGAAAAATGCAGATGGCACTTTAACTGCTGGCGGACAGATCTATAGTTATCTTGGCAATATTACGATGGAACAATTAATAGAAAGAAATAATCAAGGTCAACAACCCTCCGTCCCTACACAAGATCAGGATGAGCAACCGGTTGTAGCTAACGGCCAAGAGTCACAAATTCAATCTGAAAATAATCAAGAACAAGAAGTTTATGATCAGTTGCGAGATGGGGAAACGGGAAAACAATTTGCAGAACGTCATGGTTTATCGGTAGAACAGCTAGAGGAACTAAACAACGGAAATACCACATATTATCCTAATATGTACCTGCGAGTGAAATAAGGGGGAATATAGTATGTTTTTATTTGGAAATAAAGAAGAAAAAAAGGTAAAGAAAGCCGAAGAAAAGCAAATAAAAGAATATTTTAAAAATAATCATGATATTGTAATAGGCGGCATTTATTTTAATGATTCAGACAGAAAAATATTTATCCCAAAAAGTATTTCTGAATCAAGAAAACAACAAGTTATCAACTATGATGATTTGATTAATTACACAGACATTTTTGTCGGTGGTAATATAAAAAAACATCACGGGATAACTCGTGCAGTAGTTGGCGGCGTTTTAGCTGGCCCTATTGGGGCTTTAGTTGGTGCTGGAACAGGTGGAAAAGAATTTACTTCCATTAAGCAATTAGGAGTTATGTTACATCTTCCTAATAATCAGACAGTAAAATATATGTTAATTACAACTGAAACAAAAACTGATTCTATGATTGGTAAAAGTTTAATGGATAGATACAACGAATTAATTGCAAAACTGGATCAAATACTAAAAACTATTTCAAACAATAAAGATAACACTGTATTATCTTCTGCAGACGAGATAAGAAAATTTAAAGCCTTATTAGATGATGGCATTATTACAGAACAAGAATTTGAAATAAAAAAACGTGAATTATTGCAATAAAAAAAGCGCCATCTCTCCCTGTCCAAAGTTTGAGATGACACAACTATAAAAACAAACCTAAAATAGGCCTATTTGCTATGCCTATTTTACCAGAAAACAGGAGGAATAGGCAATGGCTAGATTTATAAAGCGGGGAAATTCTTGGCAATACGAAATATCTTATAAAAAACAAGATGGCACGCATAGCAAATTAAGAAAAAGCGGGTTTAAAACTAAACGAGAAGCCAAAGAAGCAGCTGATGAAATTGAATATAATTTAAAAAAGGGGCTTCAAGGTGATAAACAAAATATCTTATTGTCTGAATACTTTAAAGATTGGATGAATCTATATAAAAAAGATGTCGTTTCTGAAATAACATACAGAAAATACAAAGATACACTCAACAATATAGAAAGATATATGCCAAATATAATTCTTTCACAACTTACCCGCCCATTGTACCAACGATATTTAAATAAGTTTGCCGAAGAGCATATGAAGTCAACAGTCATCAAATTTAACAACCATATCAGAGCATCGCTTAAAGATGCAGTTGAGGAAGGACTTATTCTATTTGATCCAACTAGAAAAGCTGTAATTAAAGGTAAAGAATCAGATAAAATCAAAAATGATAAATTTTTAGATTACGGGGATTTTAAGCGGTTAATGGAATTAACTGAAAAAGGAATTGACCCACACTACGCATCGCCAATTATGGTTGTGGTAGCTGGTGCTACAGGTATGCGTTTTGCAGAGTTACTAGGAACAACTTGGAACGATATAAATTTCGAGGATGAAATAATCGATATTCATAAAACGTGGAATTACAAAATGAATTGCTGGGGAAAAACTAAAAACGAAAGTTCTGTACGTAAAATAAAAATTGATTTTCATACTGCTCAATTACTAAAAGAATACAAGAAAGCTCAAAAAGAATTGTTTGATAAACTAGAGGTACAAAACCCTGAACAATTTATCTTTTACAATTCTCAAAACGGGCTTATTTCTAATAACGCAGTAACTAAATACTTGAGAAAAAAACTATCTGAAATAGGTGTAACAAAAAAATTCACCTTACACGGTTTACGTCATACGCATGCTTCAGTTCTATTGTATCAAGGTTGTGATACTATATATGTATCTAAAAGGCTAGGGCATTCAAGTTTAGATACAACGATAACTACTTACTTACACATTATAAAAGAGCTAGATAACAAGAATGATGAAATGATTGATTCTGTATTCGATAAAATCTATAAAAGTAATTAACCATTTGGCACATTTTTGGCACAAATAAAACAAAACACCTATCAAATAAACATTTGGAAGGTGTTTTTTACGTTCCCGACTGGAATTGAACCAGCGACCTACCGCTTAGGAGGCGGTTGCTCTATCCTACTGAGCTACGAGAACAATCTGTTTTAATTTTAGAAGTCTTCACTACATCTGTCAATAGACAAAAAGAAAGTATCCCGCATAAACAATTATGCGAGATACTTTCTTTCAGTGAAACACGTCGTTCGTTTATCTATTATTTTTTTTGCCGCCGATCAAGAATCATTTTTCCTAAATAATAAAGTCCTGTCGCAATAGCTATATATTGCCCAATTTTATTATTGCGTGCAACTTTTTCTTGTTTCGTTTTCGCCATTGTCCCCATCACCTTTCTAAAATAATTCTTTTTACATTTTTATTATAGTAGGTTCTGTCATTTTTTGCGAATAAACACACTTTTAAAAATAATCTTCTAAAATTGGCATGCCTTTGACTAAACGTCGGCCTAAACGTTGAACTGTCGTTGCGTCTCCTTGCAAGCGTTCATAAAAAGATAACGTTTCTGCTGAACGATAGCCCAAGAATAGTTGTGTCCACGTTTGGATATCTGCTTTCAAAGCAGCAGTCCCTTCTTTTTCCACAGCACCTTTAGTCACTGTTGCTTTTCCTTGTTCGTCAATTGTGATTGTCCAAATGCCTTCATTCCATGGCCCATAGGAATCTTCAATCTCTAAAGAATACGTTTCTTTTTCTCCTGATTGAAATGGATACTTTTCCAGAAATGTTTGTAACTCAACGATTCGTGCCATCATGTAAGGTAAAATTTTTACAGAAGCTGCTGGCGTTGGCATTAAATCATTTAAATCTTTTCCAGCAAAACCATTAATCCAATGGAACGATTGAACGGAACCACTATGTGAGCCAATAAACCCAGCTAAAGCTTTAAAAGCTGTATTAGTTAAATAGTTCCATTCTACGATTTCAAAGGTGCCAGCAGCTATCCGATAAATCACATAGCCTTCTGCTTTCCCTTCTGACGAATAATAAATCGCTTGATTATTTGGTTTACTTGCACGATTCAGCGTATAATCCAGCCACCAAGTTTCACGGATCACACCACCAGAGTGCGCTCTTTGATTTTCAAGGTATACGTCTTTAATGACCTCTTTACCGTCAGCCCAAGAAACTCGTTTAATGGTACCCGGAACTCGTTTAACACGTGGCCAATCTTCCGTTTTAATTGTATACTCCGCTTGTTCAAATGTTTGTTCATAGCCATATTGACGATAAAATGGATATGAAAACGGTGCTAAGTAAGAAAGGGCAACCTTTTGTTTCGCTAAATCAGCCAACATTTCTTTCATAATAGCAGAGATGCCGCCTTCACCACGATATTCTGGATAAGAAGCCACATAGCCAATTCCAGCCATGGGATAGCGGACACCATGGAAATTCACTTGAAAAGGTGTCGCCATCACTTGACTTGTTAATTGCTCATCAATTAGGAAGCCATAGCTTTGCGTATGTGACAACAATTTTTCAAAACGTTCTTGGCGTTCCGCCGTGGGTTCCTGATTAAAAGCATAGATGACAAGATTAAACATCTCTTTCATTTCTTCTTTGCCCATTTTTTTGACTCTTTTAGTTGTCATTTTCTTTCCTCCTCGCACATTGTATCAATTCATTTTATCACAGAAACGGTTCTCTTTCTAAAAGCCGTTATTTGCTGTCATTTCTTTGAACCAACGACCGCTTTTCTTAATGGTCCGTTTCGCATCATCATCTAAATCCACAGCGATGAAGCCATAACGATTTTTATAGGCATTAAGCCAAGACCAGTTATCCATACACGTCCACATATGATATCCTTGAACATTACTACCTTCTTGAATCGCTTGATGCACCCATTTCAAGTGATCCTGCACGAATTCAATCCGATAATCATCTTCAATGACTCCTTGTTCATTGACAAAGCGTTCTTCTCCTTCTACGCCCATGCCATTTTCTGAAATGTAGCAGCGAATGTTGCCATAATTTTCTTTTAAATTCATTAATGTATCATAAATACCTTTTTCGTAGATTTCCCAGCCACGGTAAGGATTCATTTTTTTGCCAGGCATATCGTAGACATCATAAAAATCTTCTGGAAGTAAGCCTTCTGGTCGTGTTTCAACAGGTGTTTCTTTTGCTTTGGCACGACGTGGTTGATAGTAGTTTACTCCTAATAAGTCCACAGTATTTTCAGCAATTATTGCTAAATCTTCTGGCGTTGTTTCTGGCAATAAGTCATTTGCTTTCGCCCAAGCAACCATATCTTCTGGAAAATGACCTTTAACAGCCGGGTCTAAAAACGAACGGTTAAAGAAACCATCGACAAATTTAGCCGCATTTACATCGGCTTCGTTGTGCTCATCACGAGGATAAGTCGGCGTTAAGTTTAAAATAATGCCAATTTCACCTGATAAGTTCATAGAATGATAGACGGCAATCGCTTTGGCACTAGCTAAAGCTTCATGATAGAGTACTTGAATCCCTTCTTTTAGATTCACTTTATCAGGATAATGCCAGCCATAGAGATAACCACCTTCAACTGGTACAATTGGTTCATTGTGCGTAAACCATTTTTTCACGCGATCGCCAAACAATTCAAAACAGGTTTTGGCAAAGTCAACATACAAATCAACCACTTCACGGCTTTCCCAACCGCCTTTTTCTTGAAGTACCATCGGCATATCAAAATGATACAAGTTCATAAAGGGCTCAATCCCGTGTTCTAATAAATCATCAATCACTTGATTATAAAAATCAACTGCTGTTTGATTGACTTTTCCTGTTGTAGGATCTGGAATTAAACGGCTCCATTGAATGGATGTTCGAAAAGAGTTATGTCCCGTTTCTTTCATTAACTGAATATCTTCTTGGTATTTTTTATAAAATTGTGAGGTCTTATCTGGACCGACTTGTTGAAAGAATTTTTCTGGCGCTTCTTGATACCAAAAATCCCAAATGTTTTGACCTTTACCATCACCTTCAAAAACGCCTTCTGTTTGAGGACCGCTGGCTGCAGAACCCCACCAAAAATTTTCTGGAAATTGATATTTCATGTTATTTGCTCCTTTACGATTTAATCATTAAAAAAAGGATTGAACCCTCCGTAAGAGTCCGGACGATTCAATCCTTCGATTTTTTACTCAGCTGCTTCTGCGGCTGCTTCTTGTTTCAAGTATTGATCTGTTGCTACTTTTACGAAAGGCATGTAGATCAAAATAGAAATCAATAAGTTAACAGCTGCTAAAACTCCGCCGGCGATACTCTTCGTTGCTAAAAATCCGCCAATAATTGGTGGTGTTACCCAAGGTGGCATAAAGGTTGCAGCTGGTACTAAACCAGTTGCTGTCGCCACATACGCAACAGTTACAAGAACCATTGGGACTAAAATGAATGGGATAAACATAATTGGGTTTAAAACAATTGGTAAACCGAACATAACTGGTTCATTAATATTAAATAGTCCTGGTGCTAAACTTAAGTTTGTAATGACTTTGTATGGTTTGTTACGACGACCAACGATAAAGATAGCAATTAACAGACCTAATGTTGCCCCTGTTCCACCTAAGTTTACAAATGAATCAAAGAAAGGTTTGTTTACAATATAAGGAATTGCTTTACCTGCTTCTAAAGCTTTAATGTTCGCATCAATCGCTGGTACGTTGATTGTTTGCATTAATGGGTCAACCATGTTGGCACCATGTAAACCAAAGAACCATAAGAATGGTGTAATGAAAGCTAACAATAATGCTGATGGGTAGCTGTTTGCAAGTCCCATAAATGGTTGTTGAACTGCTTCATAGAATGAAATAACGATATTGTCAATTCCTAAAGCAAATAGAATTGATGTGATTAAACTAAATAAACTGATTGTAATCATTGCTGGTAATAATGCCGCAAATGATTTTGCTACTGCTGGTGGTACACCATCAGGCATTTTGATAACTAATTTAGGATTGCCAGATAAACGTTGGAATAGTTCTCCTGAAATAAGTGCAATAATCAAAGCAATAAATAATCCAGTTGCGCCCATACCTTCTAAGCCGCCAACTGCGAAGAATGAAGCTACAGAAACTGTACCGGCTGCAATGCCGTCTTTTCCATAAGATTTAACTAAATTGTGTGCTACTAAAAAGGCTACTAAAACGGCAAAGATTGCGAATGTACCGTTCCAAATGTTACCACCAAAGCTTTTCCAAATTGGTGCATCGTTATACATCATTGGGAAAATTTTGTTTAAAAAGTCCTCATATCCTGGAATTGGAATATTATTAATTAATACCGCCAAAGCCCCTAAAATCATTAATGGCATCGTTACGACAAACGCGTCACGAATTGCTACCAAGTGCCGTTGCGCTGCGATTACTGACGCTTTCGGCATAAAGTGTTTCTCCATCCATTGAACAAATCCGTCCATTGTTATTCCTCCTAATTAACGCTTTCTCAAGCGCGTTTTTCTTATAAGACGCATTGACAACGAGATTACTCGTTATCAATACGGCGATAAAGATCAATAATTTCTTTTGCTAAATCTGTAAATGCAATCGCAGTCATTAAATGATCTTGACTGTGCACTGTTAACAATGTTACTTGCATGTTATTGCCTTTTGCTTCTTCTGTTAACATTCCTGTTTGCGAATGATGTGCATGTACAAGTGATTCTTCTGCATCTGCAATTTTTTTGTCTGCTAATTCAAAATCCCCCGATTTTGCTGCGGCAATCGCTTCCATTGCATCGCTTTTAGCATTTCCGCCATACATGATTAAACCCATGATTGCTTCTAAGTTCTGTTGTCCGTCCATTACCTCTACCCCATTTTCTGCTCTAGTTTGATGATCCCATTAATGAAATTGCTTGATCTAAAACTTTTTCGCCATTCATCATGCCATAGTCCGCCATGTTAATGACATCTAAAGGAATCCCTTTTGGTTGTAATTTTTGTTCAAATTGCCCTTTCATGAAACGAACTTGTGGACCTAAAAGTAAAACATTCACCTCTTTATTTTCCAAGTTTGTATCTGCTTCAGAAGCCGATACTGCAAAGATGTCTGCTTCCATGCCACGATCTTCTGCTGCTTTTTGCATTTTTGTTACTAATAAACTTGTGCTCATTCCTGCGGAACAAACTAACATAATTGTTTTTTTTGCCATTTTCCTTCATCTCCTAAATTCTCTTTGTTTTACTTTACACCTTTATATAAGCAAGAAGCGTGCCAAGTTTTAACACATTGAAAACATTGATATGACAACGTTTTTCAACATAGAAAGCGTGTACACACTAAAAATAAAACGATTACACACAGCTTTTTTGTGTGCGTTTCCAAAATAATAGGGCAACAAAAGAAAGTGAGCGATAAGCCGAAACGACTCATCGCTCACTTTCTAAAGCTGAAGAGAATCAACTGGACAAAAGCCGCTTTTTCCCTTTAAGCAGTTTCCATCATTTTAAGCATTTTATAAAACTGTTTCTTTTTAAAATAACTTAAAAAGATACCTAATACTGCGTCATTCAGTTTTTGTAACGTCCCATAAGAAACCATTGTTTCTGTATAACGCAGTTCACAGCTTTTTTCATCAATTGGCTGGAGCTCATACCGCACCGAGAAATCATTTTTAGTTGTGGATGTTCGAAATTGATAGGTCTTATTTTCTACAGCTTCTTCAATAACTATTTTCGCGCGACTATTTTTACTATATTCTTTGATATATTCAAACTTACGTAACTGCTTTCTTGTAAGAGTTTTGCCTGTTTGCTTACGGATATCAAAAATAACAGAATTCATTAATTGCGTGTAAAATTCATCTGCTGAAATAGTTAATGTTTTCGTAATTTCCATTACCGTTTCACCTCATCCTTTGTCGCCTCTTCTTCAGCAACTTTTTTTCCTTTAAAAAACAGGTAACCACCAAGTCCAATGAAAAAAATCCCCGTTGTCAGACTTAATAAATCATAGTTTAAGGAGCTGGGATTCAACGAATACAAAACAATCAAGAAGCCAATACTACATAAAAATAATCCATTTCTAATCATTTTCATCCATCCTATCTTTTTAGACTACCGTTGCTTGGAAGTATAAAACGCCACCCCAAGGTTGTTCCTTAATCAGCTGTTTTGCAACTTGTGCAGCAGTTTCAGGGTCTCCTTCAACTTCAAAAAATAACTTAATACCATTCTTTTCTTTAAAAGTAAATGTTTCATTTTCCCCTTGATATGCCTCTAGTAAAGTAATAATTTCCTCTTGCTTCATTGCACTTGCAATCGAAATCATGCCGCTCGCTCCTTTCTATACAAGTAATTACTGTTTTTATTGCCTATTGCTCACTTTCGCCTAATGCAGGATCCATTTTGTTAGCAGCGATAACAAACGGTGTCCAAATCAAGAAAGTGACTACCATACATACCAACGCTACGATTGGTGCGCGCCAGTCGGCACCTGTCGCTAAGAAAGATAATAGCAACGGCGGTGTCACCCATGCGACTTGTTGAGAAACTGGTGCGACTAGCCCAAGATACGTTGCAACCCAGCCAATTGTAGTAGCAACTAATGGCGCAATTACAAATGGAATAAACATAATTGGATTCAGAACAACTGGTAAACCAAACATAATCGGTTCATTGATATTAAAGATCCCAGGTCCTAATGATAATTTACCGACTGTTAAATAATCTGCTCGTTTGGAGAATAACAAGATTGCAATAATTAGGACGATTGTACCGCCTGAACCACCAAACCAAGCGAAAGCATCAAACGAACCACGGACCCACATGTAGGCTTTACCGTCGTCAATAGCGGCTAAAACCGCAGCTGTTCCTGTTTTTCCTTCATAACCTTTTTGGAAAATATCAATATTGATTAATTGTGCTTGTCCCCAAATGCCTTCAAGAACTGGTGCCAAAACGTTTGGCCCGTGAATACCAAAGAACCAGAAAATTTGAACAAAAACTGTTACGATTAACACAGCGCCTAGTCCTTGTGATAACCCAAGGAACGGTTCCGCGATATATTTTTGAATTAAGTCAATTAATAATTGACCGCCTGAAAGTTTTGACACCGTAAAGTTAATAATTGCTACGACATACAATGCGATTGTTGCTGGTAAAATTGCCGCAAACGCTTTTGAAACTGCTGGCGGAACAGAATCAGGCATTTTTATTGTTAAATCCGCTTGCATTAATTTACAAAAAATAATGGTTGATAAAGCGCCCATAATCATCACTGTAAAGAAAGCGTTACCATTTAGATGGTTGAGATTTAACCAACCCCATGGATTGACAGTCAATTGATTATTAGCAATTGACGCACCAATTTCTGCCCCATTAATTGCGTTGGCAATCTTTTCTGGCACTTTCACAGCTAATTCAGCTGTGTTATTTGGTGCAAAAGCAACACCTGAAATTAAGGTAGCTAAACTGACAATCCCACCAGCTAGCTCATTCACATTGTATGCTTTCGCTAAGTTATAGCCCCAAGAAAAAGCGAAAATCAAACCAGCGATAGCCAATGTACCATTCCAAACAAAACCATTAATCCCAATGATGACATTCAATACTGCAAAAATACCTTTGTCTGCTTCCAAACTTGCCGCATAAGTTGAGACAAACTCTTGGGGAAGATCTCGAATAATTGCGTTAATCATTACGGCGACTGATCCAGCCATTGTCGCAGGTAATGTACCAATAAAAGCATCCCTTAGTGCCACCAGATGTTTCTGTGCACCAATTTTTGCGGCAGTTGGTAAGATATATTTTTCCATCCATGCCATTAATCCGTTCATTTTTATTCCTCCTGTATCCATTTATATTTATTAAAAAGGCAGTAGCCTCATTAAACGAATGAATCGAGCGTACAAAATAAAACCTTTGGTAACATGCACTATCCTTATTTGCTATTCACTTTTCTTGAACGTTTTAATTCCTTATCCCATTAATGAGATTGCTTGATCTAAAACTTTTTCGCCATTCATCATGCCATAGTCTGCCATGTTAATTACATCTAAAGGAATCCCTTTTGGCTGTAATTTTTGTTCAAATTGCCCTTTCATGAAACGAACTTGTGGACCTAAAAGTAAAACATTCACCTCTTTATTTTCCAAGTTTGTATCTGCTTCAGAAGCCGATACTGCAAAGATGTCTGCTTCCATGCCACGATCTTCTGCTGCTTTTTGCATTTTTGTTACTAATAAACTTGTGCTCATTCCTGCGGAACAAACTAACATAATTGTTTTTTTTGCCATTTTTTCTTCATCTCCTTAAAAGTTATGACGTTATACACTTTATTTATAGCAATAATTGTGCCAAGTTTTTTCCTTATTAAAATGCTGATATAACAGCTTTCACCATCAAAAAAAGCGTGCACACACTAAAAGAAAACGCTTACACACATGAAATTGTGTGTAACTTACAAAAAGAAAACATCAAGAAAAAAGAGAGCGTTTTCTCATTTCTTGATGTTTTTTTATTTATTATTGTTTACTTTTAATTTCATTTTCTAAAAACATTTGGGTAACATGCGCAACTTCCGCTTCTGGAATCGTCACACGATACGCCCGTTCAATTAACATAAAATTCGTGCGTACGACATCGATTTCTAAACGATGTGTTTTAACATATTCCGCTAAGTTTGGAAAAGTTCTTGCTTCTTCTCCTTTAATTAAAGCATCTACCAGAAAAGCCAAATGAATCATGATTCCGGCATCCACCCCTGGTTCAACAATAATATGCATGTCTGTTTGTATTTGATGAACTGTTTTTTGTAACATGAGAATTAATTTTTGTAAGGAGTCCACAGAAGTAATGACGCCACTTAGTGAATGAACAATTGTATCAATCGCCACTTCATCACTAGCAATCCGTTTCAGTACATTTAATTTTTCATCATCAAAAATATCATAGACGGAAAAGAAAGGAATATTTTGATATTCAACATCCACAGTTCCCGCAATGGCCTTAATTTCATATTCTTCCATCAAGTTGTCGATATGCTTTTTAAATGTTTCTCGTTCAATAAATTGCATTTGAATCAGTTCCACTTTTGTTTCATCAATAACTGGTAAGATTCGTTGGTATAGTTTTGCGGCAACCCCTTCTCCTGTAAAGCACGTCACGATTACTGCTTTTTTTACGTTTTGACGTTTTTGCAGACTAGAGCGAAATTGTTCTCTCACAACGCTTTCAAAAGAAAGTTGAATATTTTGGTAAATGTCCTCTAAACTTCGTCCCACGCTTGCCATTCGAATAGCTTCTAAGACAATCATTGTGCTCGTCATTGTAATCGCCTTTGTTCGGATACCTGTTTCTTCAAACAACATATTTCCAAACGAATTTAATGAACCCATATCAGTCAGTAATAAAATCCCATTATTTAACGATTCTTTTTGCGTAATTACTTGGTTTCGTAATTGTTCATACATTGTTTGAACTTCCATCGTTAACGGCATATTCATCGCTGTTCCGATTGACGTTCCTAAAAGTTCTTGGGCGGTTTTCAACATACTTGAGGCAGTAGAATCCCCATGCATTAAGACGAACACACCAACATTATTTTCTGGAGTTCTTTCTTCTTTACCGACATTAATAGATAAAAACATACTAATAAAGCCAATTTCATCGAAAGGAATCTCTATGTTGTTCTCTTCTTCAATAATAGAAGATAAATCTAAGGCTACTTGAAATTCTTTTTTCATGTTTTTACGGACATTATTTAAATCAGGATGGACAATCACATGACCTTCTTTGACACGTTCAATCGTACTTTGTAAATGAAGCGCAAAGGCAAAGCGCGCAGTTTCGTTGTACGTGTGTTCCAAACGCTCTTCTGCGATATCATAAAGACGATTCGTTAAGTCCCAAATAGCTTCTGGTAATAACTCCTTATGTAAAGAATGTTGGGTTAATTCTTCGACATAATTTTTAAAATACGCATTCATATCTTTAGAAATCAATTCTTCTAAATCAACATTTTCTAAGTCAGCTTCAGACAAGTCAGCGACTTTTTCTTCGATTTCATTGTAAACTTGCATGTCTCTAGCTGGATCTTGCGACCAAACAATTTTGTTGGTACCTGGTTGGAAAGATAAATAATTACTTTTACTGTCGACAAATTGATCCAAGCGCTCAGGTACTTCTTTAATTTTTAATAATCCTTTTTGGACAGGTAACGACAAATCCCGTTTACGGATAACCAAATGTTCTAAATTGTGCGTCCGATAATAAAGGAATGACTTAGCACAAACTAATTTTAAGTCCCGCTTCACCTGACCAATATTTCCTTCTGCATCGTATAACATAAAAGCCAAAACTGCTTCGCGTTCGATATCAATTTGTTGGCCCAAACGTGTTGCCTCTTGCTGAATAAATAACGAAATGATGGCATAACGCTCATCTAGCGTCCGTGCATCTAAAGATGGTAATGTAATCGACATCGGAATCCGCCGATTAAAAGTGGTTAAAAAGTTTTCTGAGGATTCCGTTGTCGCACCAATAATTTGAACAGAGGCTTCATAGGTTTGACCACTTTCTCCTAATGGACGGTACACGCCTTTATCAATAAACGTAAAGAGCATTTCTTGACCTTCTGGCGGTAAGCGATGAATTTCATCTAAAAAGAGAATCCCGCCATCTGCTTTTGCCATTAAGCCTGGACTATCTTCATTCGCACCAGTATAGGCACCTTTTTTTACGCCAAAGATATGACCAAATAATAATTGTGGGTTTTGTGCATAATCAGCACAATTAAAAGAGACAAAAGGGGCATCTTCATCTAAGGTTTTTGAATCAATGGCAAAACGGTACATACATTCAGCAAAAAGAGATTTCCCTGTTCCTGTTTTCCCAAAAATAATCGTATGCAAACCTCTTGGTGGATATAAAATAGCCGCCTTGGCCTGCTGAATACTCACTTTTAAAGAATCATTGGCACCTACTAATGTGTCAAAACTAACAGAGGTGGACTCATCTACATGGACTTGTTCTCCTTCATTGATTGTTGGCACTGAATAGATAACAGGACGTCCAGTACTTCTAGTAATTTTCTTTTCTTTGAATAATTCATTTAAATAACGGCTGGCATTACTGCGATCAATCATTAACTGTTCTGCTACCGCTCCTGCCGTTAAGCCAGTTTCATTTTTTTGAAGTAACGCTAAGATTTCTTCCTTCCGAGATTTCATGGAATCCTCCTCGATACAACGTTCTGCTTGAAGCTCGTAAAGCGTTATTTCTTCGCTTTACGAGCTCCTTTGTTTTTCGTGTTTTTCTTTTTGTTTTTCTTCTTTTTGCGTGTTTCTTGTGGTTCTTTGACAACAGAATTTACTGTTTCTGGTTTTCTTTCTTTCGTACTCTTTTTTTCTGAATACGTATCTTTGGCTACATTCTTTTTTTCTAGTTCATCTTTGGCTTTTGGCTGCTCATGAAGTGCACCATCATATAAAAAGATTTCCTGATAAGGAATGGCCAATTGTTTCATCAAACGTTGATAATCTCTTTTGGTGCCGTCGTTGATAAACGTAATCACTGCCCCTTGTGCACCCATCCGGCCAACGCGACCAGAACGATGAATATAGCTCTCTTCGGTTAAAGGAACATCTACGTTTACGACGTAAGGGACCCCTGTGAAATCTAAGCCCCGTGCCGCAATATCCGTGGTTAATAACAACTTCACTCGTTCTGCTTTAAATTGATCGATCGCCAATTTACGCAACTGTTTACTTTGATCTGAAGCCAGACCAATAGCTGGCACATTCTCATAAACTAATTTTTCTTCTGCTGCACCTAAATCAGCAACTTGATTGAAAAAGACCATGCTTCTGAATGCTTCTGTATGGGCCAAACGACGTAAGTAATCAGCTTTTTTTCTTGGTGCTAACCGAATAAAGTAGTGGGCGACTTGACCTGCTGAAGTATCTTCTTCCGTCACATCAATCACCTGTAATTTTTGGCTTAAAGATTGCGCTTGATTCACGACACGATCAGCAGTCGCTGAATAAAAAACAAGTTGGTATTCGGTTGGTGTGTGTGTCAAAATTTGTTTGGTTAAACTTAGCTCTTCCTCTTGGAAAAGTTGATCAACTTCATCCATTACAATTGTTTTTACCAACTGAGCTTTGACTTTTTTATTCTTCATTAACTCTAAAATCCGACCTGGTGTTCCGATTAACACTTCAGGACGTTTTTTTAACTTGTCAATCTGGCGTGAAACATTTGCCCCACCGATTAACGTTTGAACCGTTAATTGAAGTGGCTTAGCCCAAGTCCGAGCAACTTCAGCAATTTGCATAGCTAATTCTTGAGACGGAGCAATAATCAACAATTGATTTCCCTGTCCTTTTTCAACAGTTAAGAGTAAAGGCAGCATGTAAGCAAGTGTTTTTCCAGTTCCTGTCGGCGAAATTCCTAAAACATTTTCTCCTTCGCGAAGGGGCGTAAAACTTTTTTCTTGAATTGTTGATGGTTCGTTAAAGCCAGAAGCTTGCCACTGTTCTTGCCAAGCCTCTGGAAGTTGTTCTAAAAATCTCATATTGTTCCTTTCCTATCGCTTAATTCTTATTTATCAGCATCAAAAATAATGCCGGCACTATGACGTAAATCAGTGACTACTTTATTGACATTTCGAGCAAGCTCAACCCATTCTTCATACTTGGTGCCCCAATACTTATCTGTTGGGTTATTTAAAACTGCTGCAAAATCACGGGCTTCTTCAATCATTGGATTATCGGCTACTTGAATATCTAAGACATCACGTTCTTCATGTGCGCGATCATGGTACTCAGCCGAAGAAATAGCATTGACACTATCTAAAATCAAGGTCCCGTTTTCAAAGTAAATTTCGGATGGCGCAAAAGAATCACTAATTTTCCCAGTGTTTAACGTCACGTCAAACTGATCATATCGTAAAATAATTGTTCCTAAGCCATCGACACCTGTCGCAATTTTACTAGCAAAATAATGGCTTTCGTTTGGTACGCCAAACCAGCCCAAGGCTGCATAAACTAAATAAACGCCTAAATCCGCTAAGGCTCCCCCAGAAAAATGAGGAGAAAAAATATTTGGCTCTTTGCCTTCTAATACTTGATCATAGCGAGAAGAATATTTCATATACGTAAAATTCGCACCTAAAATTTGGTTTTTTAATGGCAATAATTCAGCAATTTTTTGGAAACTTTGCTCATGAATATTACGGGCCGCTTCAAAGAAATACACACGATTTTTATTCGCTAATTCAATAATTTCTGCCATCTCATCAGGTGTTGAAAAAGCTGGTTTTTCAACAATTACATTTTTTTTCGCTAAAATTGCTTGTTTCGCTTGTTCAAAATGTAATGAATTTGGTGAGGCAATATAAACCGTATCCATATGTGCAATACCAAAAAACGTCTCTAAATCAATTGCATATTCCACATCCCCATAGCGAGAACCAAATTCTTGTGCCGTTGCTAGTTTCCGAGAATAAACAGCCGTTAAATCATACGCACCCGTTTCTAAAGCTGCTGCAACAAATTGATGACTAATCCAATTGGTACCAATTACGCCTAAATGTATCATAATCAAAAACCTCCATTTTTTGTTTATTTACTCTCTTTATAATAGTAATCTCTCGTACAAAAGTCACGTAATTACCCTGCCTTAAAGCGCTAGGAGTTCTTCAAGTTATTTATTAGGATCATCAAATGCCTGTAATAAATCAAAGGTTACCTGTGACTTAAGTTCAATCGTTGCTGGTGTTACGTGGCAATTGTAAGCAAGGACTTGCACACCTTGATCAATTGCAGCACCCAGATTTTCAGCAAAGGCAGGTTGCATCTCTTGGTGAATCGTTGCTTGCTTAATTTCTTCAAATTGGACCACAAACAAAACGTAACAGCGGTAACCAGCTTTAGTTGCAGCCATTAGTTCAGTGACATGCTTCAAGCCACGAAGTGTTGGCGCGTCAGGAAAAGCACCGATGCCTTTATTTTCTAAAGTCATGCCTTTCACTTCGACAAAAGCTTGTTCGTCCGCATCCGTTTCCACTAGAAAATCAAATTTTGAATGTGCGAATCGTTGCTCACGTTTAACAGTTTGGATCGTACCAACTAAACCAGGAAGCACAATTTGACCATTTTTTAACGCTTCATTGACTAATGTATTCGGTACTTGGCTATCAATATTAATCCAAAAAGAACCTTTTTTTACTGCAATCAAATCGTAATCTGTTTTTCTTTTAGGCGATGGTTGATAACTAAGCGCCACAACAGCACCTGGTAAAAAAACTTCTTTCCCTCTGCCAGTATTTTTGACATGTGTGACCACTTCTTCATTCGTTTCCATTAAACGACAGTGTGCAATAAACCGATTGGGTCGTTCGATAAAATAAGCAAGTTGGACATTCGGGTACTTCATACACAGACTTCCTTTCTTACACACTATACCATAAAAAAACAAGGAAAAGTATAGACCAAAACCAACAATTTTACTATCTTGTGTCAATCATTAAATATTTGTCAATTCTCAGCGATTTAGTCGAATATTTTAGACAAGTTCTATATAATAAAGGTAACGAAGACGAATAAATGAAAATGAAGGTTAGGAGGAATTTCTTTGAAAAAACATTGGACTTTCTTGGTTGGTGCATCTTTACTTACTGGATTAGCAGGCTCTATCCTCTGGAAAAAAAATAAACAGCTCCCTTCCCCACAGGAGCTTCAACACAACTATACTGGACATTGGTGGTTTGTAGACGTGAAGAAAGCCACGCAACACACCTTGGAAATCACCTCATCTTTCAATGTTTTCATTGATGGCAAACAAATGCATGCCTTGCTTGTTGAATTAACCCCTAAACGCTTAGTTATCTTAGACAAGTTAGGTTACCATTTAATCATTCAATGTGAAAATGGTGTCCCTGCGACGCTTTACGATGAAGCCGACGACGAAACCTACACACTAGAACGGGCTATTTACAATTAATAAATCACCCACGACACATAAAATGAAGTATGTGCGGTGGGTGATTTATTTTTTTACATCCCTTGCAAAAGCATTCAGAAAGTTTTCTTACAACTTGAATATTATTAAATAGTCAAATGCGCCTTTTTCTGATAAACTTAGGATGATGTTTTTTTGAAAGGATGAGCCCCTATGACACCAAATCGCGAAGACTATCTAAAATTAATTTTTGAATTAGGTGGCGACGAAGTTAAAGTGAATAATAAACAAATTGTTTCTGGACTCGATGTTTCGGCAGCTTCGGTTAGTGAGATGATTTCAAAGTTAGTAAAAGAAGATTTGGTTGAGCATTCTCCTTATCAAGGGGTACAATTAACTGAAAAAGGCTTAAAAAAAGCGAGTACGTTAATTCGCAAACACCGAATCTGGGAAGTCTTTTTAGTAGAGCACTTAAATTACACTTGGAATGATGTGCACGAAGAAGCAGAAGTTTTAGAACATGTTACTTCACAGACGCTTGTGAACCGTTTAGCGGATTATTTAAATCATCCAGAATTTTGTCCACACGGTGGTGTTATTCCCGAAGATAATCAACCCATTCATGAGGAGAAACGCCAAACGTTAACAGACTACCCTGTTGGCACAAAAATTCGGATTGCACGTGTCTTAGACGAAAAAGAATTACTGGATTATTTAGTTTCCATTGATTTAAATATTCAAGAAGAATATACGATTAAAGAAATTGCTGCATATGAAGGACCGATCACCATTTATAATGAAAACAAAGAATTATCCGTCAGCTTTAAAGCAGCAAACACAATTTTTGTTGAGCCGTTGATTAGAGAAAGTGAGGAAAACTAATGAATGAAAAAGTAGCATTATTTACTATTTTCGGGGGGACAGGTGATCTTGCCAAACGCAAATTGTATCCTTCCCTGTTCCGCTTATATAAAAAAGGATTATTAGCTGAGCGTTTTGCGGTGATTGGTACCGCACGTCGGGAATGGACAGACGAATACTATCGTGAAATCGTTCGTGAAACCATTCAAGACTTAAATCCTACGGCCGAAGAGGCAACTGAATTTTCTAGTCATTTCTATTACCAATCACATAATGTGAATGATACGGAACATTATAATACCTTAAAAGAATTATCTGATCGCCTAAATGAACAATACCACTTAGAAGGCAATCACGTTTACTATTTAGCTATGGCCCCTCAATTCTTTGGAACCATTGTTAATCACTTGAAATCACAACATATTATTTCGGAAGAAGGCTTTGATCGTCTAATTATCGAAAAGCCATTTGGTTCTGATTATGAATCTGCCTACGAATTAAATGAAGAAATTCGTGCTGCATTTCCTGAACAAGATATTTTCCGAATTGACCATTACTTAGGCAAAGAAATGATCCAAAATATTTCAGCCATTCGTTTTGCCAATAATATTTTTGAATCACAATGGAACAATCGTTACATTGATAATGTCCAAATCACCTTCGCTGAAAGCTTAGGTGTCGAGGATCGTGGCGGCTATTATGACCACAGTGGCGCACTAAAAGATATGGTTCAAAATCATATTTTACAAGTCGTTGCTTTGCTTTCTATGGAGCCTCCTGTTGCCTTTTCTGAAAAAGAAATTCGGACTGAAAAAGTAAAAGCTTTACGTGCCATCCGCCTTTATTCTGAAGAAGAAGCCCTTCAAAATTTCGTGCGTGGCCAATACGGCGAAGGTCAGCTAGCTGATCAAACATTTGCAGCCTATCGTGATGAACCAAATGTGGCAGAAACTTCATCCACTGAAACTTTTGTTGCTGGTAAATTTTTAATTGATAATTTCCGTTGGTCTGGCGTCCCTTTCTATGTTCGCACAGGTAAACGATTAACTGAAAAAGGCACACGTATTAACATCGTCTTTAAACAAGTACCTATTAATGTCTTCAAAGATGATACGTGTGAAGAATGCGATAAAACCGATTTACCACCGAATGTTTTAACTATCTATATCCAACCAACTGAAGGATTTTCATTAACCTTAAATGGAAAAGAAATCGGTCAAGGGTTCAATACAACTCCAGTGAAACTTGATTTCCGTCAAAGTGCTGAAATGACTGAAAATAGTCCAGAAGCATACGAAAAACTTCTATTAGACTGCCTAAATGGCGATAGTACAAACTTCTCTCATTGGGACGAAGTTGCCCAATCTTGGCGCATTGTTGACATTATTCGACATGCTTGGGATAAAACAGACGTTTCTTTCCCTAATTATGCCGCTGGCACAATGGGCCCGCAAGCTGCCTTCGACTTATTAGAAAAAGATGGCTTTACTTGGGAATGGCAACCAGATAACTGGTACCGTGACCGCGGTCAACTTGATCAATAAATAAGCCAAAAAAGATCCGCTAGTTAACGACTAGCGGATCTTTTTTCTTGTTTATTCGAATCCTTCAGCAACCGCTTCTGGATAATTTTCTTCAACAATGTGTGCACAACGGCCACAAAGTGTTGGTAATTTTTCATCTGAGCCGACATCTTGACGAACGGAACGACAACGGTCGCACGTTTCGCCTTCTGCTTTTTCAACTAAAATAGCCATGTCTTCAAATTGAACAGCTTCACTAGGTGCTACTTCTTTTGATACTTCAAAGTCGGAAACAATTAGTAATTGAGCAATATCTGCATCAACAGCTGTCATTAATTGACGAATTTGTTCATTTGGATAAACAGTTACTTTAGCTTCTAACGATTTACCGATTAATTTAGAATGACGAGCTTCTTCCAACGCTTTTAAGACATTGTCACGGAAATCCATAAAGGCTGCCCATGTATCCATCAATTCTTCTTCATTAGTAAACGTTTCGTAACCTGGGAATTCAGCTAATTGCACATACTCTTCTTCTTCTTGTAAGAAACTCCAAATTTCTTCCGCTGTATGTGGAATAATTGGTGTCAATAATTTTGTTAATGAAACCAATGTTTGATAGAAAACAGTCTGCATACAACGACGTTGATAATCATTTTCTGCTTCAATATAAACGACATCTTTCGCAAAGTCTAAATAGAAAGAAGATAGATCCACAGTTAAGAAGTTCATAACTGTCCGATAAATATGCATGAAATTATATTTTTCATAACCATTTTCACGGATTTCTTGAATGACTTGATTTAAACGAACCGTCATGTATTTATCTACAGAACGTAAATCAGCATAAGCTACAGTATGCTCAGCTGGATTAAAATCACTCGTATTCGCTAACAAGAAACGCATAGTATTACGGATTTTCCGGTACACTTCAGATACTTGGTTTAAGATATCCATTGAGACACGCACATCGGCTTCCGCGTCAACACTACTTACCCACAAGCGTAAGATATCTGCACCCATTTGATTGATAACTTTTTCAGGTAAGATAGTATTGCCTAACGATTTACTCATCTTACGGCCTTCGCCATCGAGAACCATCCCTTGAGAAATAATTGATTTATAAGGCGCTACTCCATTGATAGCGACACTTGTTGTAATACTTGAGTTAAACCAACCACGATATTGGTCAGAACCTTCTAAATACATATCTGCTGGGAAAGTTAACTCTTCTCTTTCTCGTAAAACTCCTTCATGTGAAGAACCTGAGTCAAACCAAACGTCCATGATATCTGTTTCTTTGGTAAACTCGCCATTTGGTGAACCTGGATGTGTAAAGCCTGCTGGTAGTAACTCTTTTGCTTCACGCATAAACCAGATATTTGATCCATGTTCTGCAAATAAATTCGCTACATGTTCAATTGTTTCTGGCGTAATGATGGCTTCCCCATTTTCAGCATAGAAGATCGGTAATGGTACACCCCACGCTCTTTGGCGAGAAATTACCCAATCACCACGGTCACGAATCATATTATACAAACGTGTTTTTCCCCAAGGAATTAGCCAGTCAACTTTCTCAACTTCATCTAAAATATCTTGACGGAATTTAGAGATTGAAGCAAACCATTGTGGCGTTGCACGGTAGATAACTGGTTTTTTGGTACGCCAGTCATGTGGATAACTATGCGTAAAGAAATCTAATTTTAATAACGCGCCTTTTTCTTCTAATAACTCAGTAATCATTGGATTCGCTTTGTCATAGAAAATTCCTTCAAAACCAGGTGCTTCATCTGTAAAGACCCCACGGCTGTCAACAGGAGAAATAACAGGTAAATCATATTTACGGCTAACGATATAGTCATCTTCACCATGCCCTGGTGCGGTATGAACTAAGCCAGTCCCAGCATCTAGCGTCACGTGGTCGCCTAGCATAACAAGTGATGTTCGATCATAGAATGGATGTTGAGCTGTCATACGATCTAATTTTTCACCAGAAAATTCTCGCAAGACTTCTACTTCTTCCCAACCAACCGCTTCTTTAACTGTTGCTAATAAATCTTTAGCAATTACAAATTTACGACCGTCTGCCTTCACTTCAACATACGTAAAATCAGGATTAACTGAAATACCTAAGTTGGCTGGTAATGTCCAAGGGGTTGTCGTCCAGATGACGAAGGCTGTCTCGTTATCTAAAAGACCTTTACCATCGGCCACATTAAAAGCTACGTAAATAGAAGGTGATTTTACATCTTTGTATTCAATTTCTGCTTCTGCTAAAGAAGATTCACTTGAAGGAGACCAATAAATTGGTTTTAAGCCTTTATAAATATAGCCTTTTTCTGCCATCTTACCAAAAACACGAATTTCTGCTGCTTCATACTCTGGATCTAACGTAATGTATGGATGTTCCCAATCGCCTGACACACCTAAACGTTTAAAATCGTTACGTTGTTTATCGACTTGTGATAAGGCATACTCTTTACATTTTTCGCGATACTCAGCGACAGTCATTTCTTTACGTTTAACCCCTTTATTGGTTAACACTTGCTCAATTGGTAAACCATGAGTATCCCAACCAGGCACATAAGGAGAACGGAAACCAGACATTGATTTTGAACGAATAATAATATCTTTACTGATTTTATTCAAAGAATGTCCTAAATGAATATTTCCGTTTGCATACGGAGGGCCATCATGTAAAACAAAGGTTGGTTTTCCTTCGTTTAATTTTTGACGTTGTTCATATAAGCCTTTTTCTTCCCAATCTTTTTGCCATTCTGCTTCACGGTTTGGCAAGTTCCCACGCATTGGAAAAGCTGTTTTTCCTAATTGCAATGTTTCTTTCATTTTCATATGCATTTGCCTCGCTTTCATTTTATCGATTTAATTGTGTTAGTTCATACTAAAGATGAACGATAGCTGATAAAAGTAGATAAAAAAAGAGTACTCCATCCCAAGGGACGAAGTACTCGTGTTACCACCCAAATTCAAAGTAGAGTTGCCCCTACTTTCTCTGAAATTGATAACGGTAATTATCCGGCAGTTCCTACTCAAGTGTTCAGAACTGCATCTAGGATAGAGGATCTGTTTAATGCCAGTGTCTGTCAAACTTTCACTATCATTGACTCGCTGCTAAGAATAAACATTAAACGTTCTGTTCTATCTATTTTGATTCTTCTTCAATTGTTTCTTCAGTGACTTCAATTACAGGCTTTTTTTCTACTACAGCATCTGTGTTCTCTTCAGAGTTTACAACAGTTTCATTTTCGTTGTCAAGGTCTTGTTCATCAAGAATTTCCTTAACTGCTGTATGTTTGTCTCCGACATAACTAGAAAAAGGCTTTAAAATCTCTTCCCACTCTTCACTCTTCACTTGCTCTAATTGAGTTTCAAGCATTAAGCTTAAGCGTTGATGGAAGACACGTGTTTTCTTCTTCAAGTCTTCTGTTTCCCCAGCTAATTGACGGGCACGTTCAATTGCTTCTGCTAAGATTTGTGTTGATTTCGCTTCAGCATCTGCAATCATTGCATTTGATTTACGTTCAGCTTCTACCAAGGTTTCTTTGGCTTGGTTATCTGCCGAAGTGATAATCATTTCTGATTCTTTATTGGCACTTGATTTCACTTTATCAGCGGTATCTTGTGCAACAATAATTGATTGATTCAATGCATCTTTCAATTCATTGAAGTATTGTAATTTTTCTTCTGCGTGTTTTAATGATTTCTCAAGTTCACGATTTTTTTGTAATGCATCTTCATAATCACGTGTGACTTGATCTAAAAAGTCATCTACATCGTCTTGGTTATAGCCTCTCATTTTTGTTGAGAAGTCTTTGTTTTGAATATCTAATGGAGTTAATGCCATATTCCTTCACCTCTTTGGATTATTTTTGTAAAACCCCTTATGAACACATTCTCATACTAATCCTGAAATAGCAAATATCTTACTTTTTTTATTATACACAACTTCGTCTGAATGAACAGCCAAAATGGTTTTCTTAAACAAAAGTTCGAGATTATTTTCTCAATACCCCTAAGAGGACACGAAATTTTTCTTTCTTTGTTTTTCCTTCTAATTCTTGAATCTGAAGGCGCCCAAATCCTCGTATCGAAACAATATCTAATAAGTCTAAGGCAAAATCTGGTCGTGTCGTTTCTGTCCAATTGACTTTTACTTTACCAGATTCGATCAATTGTTTTGATCGCTGCCTTGAAATATTAAATACGGCGGAAATCACACTATCCAGCCGCAAAGAGCTCATAGTCGTTCGCTCTTCTTGCCAACCATCCTTCGGTATCAAAATTTGTGTATAATCCCGTTCTTCTAAGCGAACAGTAATTTTACCAATTTTGTCGACTTGGTTAACAACGAAGCCAGCTACTTCTTGTGCTATAAAAACCTGCCACTTATCACCATCGGAAATAATATCTCCAAAGGCTTCCCTACGAACCCCAACATTCATCAAGGTGCCTAAAATTTTCCCATGAGATAATGTCGCAAATTTAGATGGATAAATAATTTCAAATAATACAACACCAAAATCTGTCTCTTCTGGTATGTAATACGCTGGATAAATCAAGCAGCGTTTTCGTTCTGCTTGCTCATAACCACCATAAAAAGTAAACGATAAATCACTGTTTTGTCGAATCAACGTTTCCAAAATATACGCCTGTCTAGGATCAAGAAAGTCTGTCAAATAAGGCGCGTATTGCATCTCCACTTGCTCTAGCCAATCCCCGACAGTGTCAATAAAAGGATGTTCATCTTTGCGGAAATGTTGATACACATTTGCGTTCATAGATAAATCATCCTTTCTAAAAGTTATTAATAAACAATAGCTCGTAAAATGACTGCTAAGCCACCCGCTGCTAGGTTAAGGACAATAATCCCTACCATTACGTTAAATCCAACCATTCCAATCCTTAAATTCAAACGGTCAAACAAACTTAAGTATGGTTCACAAATTCTAGAGAGCAAACGCCCGAAAGCAGAATCATATGCTCCTGGAAACCATGAAAGTAGCGCGTAAATCACTAGTAATCCTGAATAGATTTGAACGCCTTTGTATAATAGAGTAATCAGTGTTGCGATAATAACACCTCCCTAAGGCTTAGAAATCAAAGAATTGTTTGTTGGCTAAAGATTGTGCTGTCGCACTATCAATTTCCATATTCGCTGGTGTGCATAAGAAGATTTCATTGCCAACGCGCTGAATATCTCCGTCTAAAGCATACACAGTACCAGTTAAGAAATCAACGATGCGTCGTGCTTGGTCTTCTTCTACTAATGTAAAATTAACTAGCACAGCTTCTTCAGCAAATAAATGTTTCGCAATGCTCATTGCTTCTGAATACACACGTGGTTCAATAATAGTAATTTTATGTGTTTTTGCATTGGCGGTGCTTTCTTGTGCTCGTCTTGTATTCGTAGTCGCTGATTGATTAGAACTACGCATAGAAACCACTTTTTTCTCTGTGTAAGCAGCTTGTTGTGTGTCTCTTTCTTGATGCGCTTCAGCAGAACGATAGCGTGCAGAAGGTTTTTCAACTACAGGCTCACTTTGTTGTGTATAAGCTGGCTGACTGTAACTTTCCTGTTGTTGAACAGGGCGTTGTGGTTTAGGCCGAGCTGCACGACGCAGTGGTTCATTAACTGCTTTGCGCTCTTCATATTCTTCGTAGTTATCATAATAATCATCTTCTTCGCCAGATAAGCCAAAAAAGCTCGATAACGCATCCTTGTTAAAAATTGACATAAATTCCTCTCCTTTACGCATCTCTGAATAACGCTGTTCCGATTCGTATAAAAGTTGCACCTTCTTCAACTGCGATTGGGAAATCGTTACTCATTCCCATGCTAAGTTCTGTACAAGGAGCAAAAGATAAATGTTTCTCATTTACGGTCATTTGCAGCTCTTTTAATTCTCTAAATGTTGCATGTAATACTTCTTCGCTTGCCCCAAAAGGTGCCATAGTCATTAGACCGACGATTTGAATTTTGTCCAAATCAGCAAGTTCTTGAATGAAAGGTAAGACGTCTTCTTTACGAAAGCCGTGCTTGCTTTCTTCCCCAGTTATATTCACTTCAACAAAACAACGAATAACTTTCGTTGCTCTTTTTTGAATTTCTTTGGCTAGACTCAGACTATCTAATGCATGAAAATAATCTATCTCATTAATAATTAATTTTACCTTCCTACGTTGTAAATTACCAATTAAATGCCACTGAATATCATTAAATTTTTCCAATCCAGCTTTCTTTTCTAGTAACTTATCTACTCGGTTTTCAGCTAAATTCTGGACACCAAGCTGAACAAGCTCTGCTGCTTCCTCAATTCCTACTGATTTAGTGACGCCAATCATTGTCACATCAGCAACAGAGCGCTGTGAGCTTTTGCATGCTAGCTGAAGTTGATTATTAATATTTGTTAAGTTTTCAGCTATCATTTCTAATCGATGCTCCTTATCGTTTTCTGCGGAAAAATGGTGGCGTACTTAATTCGTCATCATTGTGATTTGGTTCTTCACGGTGGAATGTGTCAAATTCTTTTTTGTCTACTTGTTCTAATGAAGATTCATCAACTTTTGGACGTGTATTTTGTTCTCTGCGAATATCCCAATCGCCAAAAGCACTTGCTTCTTCTTGTGATTTTGGTTGATCCATTTCCACAGATTGAGTTGTTTGTTGCATTGGTTGAACCGCTTGTCTTGTTTGACGGTGCGGTTTTCTATCCTTTTTTGATTCATCAATACCTGTAGCGATTACTGTTACACGAATTTCGTCGCCTAAATCTTCATTGATTGATGTACCTAGGATGATGTTCACATCACCTGAAGCAGCATTTGTAACGATATCTGAAGCATCTTGTGCTTCAAACAATGTCATGTCTAAGCCACCAGTAATGTTTAATAAGACTTGTTCCGCACCATCAATTGATGTTTCTAACAATGGTGAAGAAATAGCTTTTTTCGTTGCTTCAATTACACGTTCTTCGCCGCTCGCTACACCAATTCCCATTAAAGCTGTTCCTTGGTTTTCCATCACTGTTTTCACGTCAGCAAAGTCCAAGTTTACGTAACCTGGTGCAGTGATTAAATCTGAAATCCCTTGAACACCTTGACGTAATACATTATCAGCTTCTCTAAATGCTTCAAGCATTGGCGTTTTCTTGTCAACGACTTCTAATAAGCGGTTGTTTGAGATAATTAATAGTGTATCAACGTTTTCTTTTAATAAGGCAATTCCTTCAGCGGCAAAACGACCACGTTTTGGACCTTCAAAACTAAATGGACGAGTTACTACACCAACTGTTAAAGCGCCTAATTCTTTAGCGATTTTTGCAACTACTGGGGCAGCACCTGTACCAGTTCCGCCACCCATACCAGCAGTAATGAAAATCATATCCGCGCCTTGTAATGATTCTGAAATCACTTGTTCACTTTCTTCTGCAGCTTTTTGGCCAACTTCAGGTTGTGAACCAGCACCTAAACCACGAGTGTATTTAGGGCCTAATTGAATCACTGTTTCTGCTTTTGAATGTTTTAATGCTTGAACGTCTGTATTGGCTGTGATAAATTCCACGCCTTTAACGTTTTCTTCGATCATACGGTTTACAGCGTTTCCGCCGCCGCCACCTACACCGATAACTTTAATGACTGCACCGTTGTTAATGTTATTGTCTAATGAAAATTCCATGATATCGTATCCTCCTGTTTGTGTGATTAGTCGAAAATGTTCGAGAAGAAGTCTTTGATTTTGCCTGTCACTTTTTCACCAGACTCACGTTCGTTGAATTCTTCATATTCTTCTTGAGGCTGTTCAGCATATGTGTCATAGCGAACTTCTTGTTGGACAGCGACTGATTGTGCTGGTTTCGATTTTTCACCAGGGATTGCATATTTGGCAATGTGATAAATATCGTTTAGTTGCGCTGAATATTCCACAATGCTAATGACATTAGCAAAGACTGGGTTACGTAAGCCCATGTGATTTGGTACGTATAGTTTTACGTTGGCTTCAAAAATCTCTTGCGCCAAATCGACAATACCTGGCATACTAGCGGCGCCACCAGTTAATACAACGCCTCCAGGTAATTCAAACGCATCAATTTCATCCAGAACTTCTTTTGATTTTCTCAAAATTTGTTCCACACGCGCTTCAATAATTTCTGAAAGGTAACGTTCGTCCACTCTTACAGGCTCTGACTTACCGATAACATCAACAGGAAACTCTTCGTTTGCTGAAGTTCTTTCTGGATAAGCATCTCCATAATTAATTTTTAAGGCTTCGGCGTTGTTAAAAGAAGTATTCAATACGATTGAGATATCTTTCGTGATGAACTCGCCGCCTTCTTGGTTAACATGAGTAAATTTCAATTGTTTGTCGTGGATAACAGATGTCGTTGTTTGACCGCCACCCATATCAATGACAATTGTTCCAAAGTCTTTTTCGCCATCTGTTAAAATTGTTTCTGTTAAAGCAAGCGGTGTAATCACTAATTCGTTAATTCCTAAGCCAGCTTTTTCAACACATTTACGGATGTTATGGATGATTGTTTTTGGTCCAGTATAGACAACGCCAAACATCTCCATGCGAACGCCAAGCATTCCACGTGGGTCTTTGATGCCTTCAAAGCCGTCGACGGTAAAGTCTTGCGGTAAGATTGCAACAATTTGACGTTCAGGAGGAGTTGAACGAACCAAAGCTGCAGATGCGACGTTGCGCACATCCTCATCTGTAATTTCTTTTGATTCACTGCTAACAGCTATCATTCCTTGACAGCTTTCTACTTCTAATAAATTCGCTGGTAATCCAACATTTACGCTTTTAATTTGAATGCCGGCTTTTTCTTCGGCTTGTCGAACGGCCCGTTGGATCGCTTGAACTGTTTGATCAATATCGACGACAATCCCTCGATTCAAACCGTCTGATTTTGCATTTCCAACGCCGATGATGTTCATTTGACCTTCAATATATTCAGCGACAACTACTTTGACAGAAGTTGTACCAATATCGAGGCCTACATACATTCCTGTTTTTGCCATGAACGGAATTCCTCCTCCTATTAATTCCAATATCTAAGCGGACAAAGGCGTCCGTTTAACTATCTCTTTTTTAGTATTATTCACTTCTTCCAATTTTACCATAAAAATGGGGGTTTTAGAAAGCAGATTATACGAATTTGTTCGTTAATTTTTGAAACATTTTTGTAAAAAACTTATTCTGCTTGTTGCACTTCTTGATTTTCTCCATTTGTCGGCGTACCGTTATTCGCTTCATCCGTTGCTACGCCTGCATTTGGGTCCGCAACTTCTTGATTTCCAACCGCTGAATCTTCGGAAACTTCACTACCCGTTTCTTCACTTTCTTTTTCATACGGATAAGAAAAAATGCCGACTTCCATATCAACGATTCCAGGTTTGTCCATTTGCTCGGCTACTTGTGAATAATAAGCCATTTTTTCACTTAAATCAGAAATATTAACAATCACTCGATTTCCATCATTCATATAGACATTAATCAAGTCTTTATTGGTTTTGGATGGTGCATATTTAATTTCTGAAATTCCTTGTTTAATTTCTTGAGGTAATTTGTTGTAAGAGGCCATTAATTCAGGGATTAATTTATCCTCTTTGAAATTCTCAAAAATTGGTTTGCCACTTTCAGCAGCTTTGGTGGTTTCCGCCAAAGTTTTACCATTCTCTAAAATCGGATGATAGCCGCCTTTAGTCGCAGCAAGAGCGACAATTTGATACTCTTGAATATCAATTTTAAATGAATTAATACCATTTAACTTAATGTTCGCCTTTTTTATAATTGGAAACTTTTTCTGAATATTTGCAGAAAAATAATTTCTATTTGAATACTGCTCCCATAAGCCACTGCCCGTTTCAAGTTTTGACTGCTGAATAATCGCTTGACTCTCCACACTTTTGTTACCTGAAACTGTTACTTCACTCAATCGACTAAGAGGCGAAACAAAATACAATGCCACTAAAATGGCTGTCCCTAAACAAGTTAAAATAAAGGCTAAACGCCTATATAAGCGCTTGTTCCGTGTTTTCTTAACGTTCGGTAAACGATCTGCAAAATGCTCCTCTTCTTCCACTGTTTCTTGTGGAAGATGTTGTTGAGGCTCTTCTTGATTTTGTTCTTGTAAAGTGATGGTGACTTCTGCTTGTTCGTTTTCACCTTTTGAAGCAGCTTCTTCCGCTTGCTTCTTCAAATATTCTTGGTTTTGTTTTTGCCAAGGTGTCAGTTCAGGTTGAGACTCTTCCGATTTTTTTGGAGGTAATGGTTTTCTTTTTTTGAATATATCGTTCTCGTTACTAATCTTCCACACCTCCTATCTCAGACTAACGTTTTCACAACTTGATACAAACGATCACTTGCATCTGGGATGCCTTCCCCTTTGGACGCCGTTGCCATCTGTTGTCTTTTTTCATTGTTTAATAAAATATCATCAATTGCCGCAACTAAACGAGCGCCGGTCAATTCTGCATCTGGAATCATTTCAACAGCACCAACTTTTACTAAGCTTTGCGCGTTTTTCGTTTGATGATCATTCGTGACGTAAGGACTCGGAATTAAAATTGCTGGTAATCCTAATGCGGTGAACTCCGCAATTGAGGTTGCTCCTGCACGTCCCACCATTAAATCGGTATTAGCCATCACTTCAACCATTTTATCAATATACGGTTGCACACTTATGTTTGTCAATTTCTTTTCAGAAAGCTTTAGACTTTCTTGAAGTTCCTGATAATATCTTTCTCCTGAAGCGTATAAAACTTGATACTCTCTCTCTTCAAACAAAGGAAAGGCCTGTTCAAACGCTTGATTGATTTTCAAGGCGCCACGACTTCCGCCAAATAAAACCACCGTTTTCTTTGCTGGATCCAAGCCAAACTCTGATAAAATAGCTGACTTTTCCACCGTTACGACTTCTTGTCCCCGCGGGTTCCCTGTTAAAATTGTTTTTTCTTTCGGGAAAAAACTAGCGACATCTGGAAAACAAATCGCAATTTTATCCACATAACGACTTAAAAATTTATTTGTCATTCCAGGGATACTATTTTGTTCATGAATAATTGTCGGTATTTTTAATTGGCGGGCCGCATAAACTACTGCACCAGAAACATAACCGCCTGTACCAATGACCACATCTGGTTGAAATTCACGAATAATTTTTTTTGCTTTATTAATGCTTGTTAAAAATAAATAAATTGTTTTAAAATTTTGAGGACTTAGCGAACGCTTAAATCCTTGAATTTTAATCGTTTTAAATGGAATTTTCGCCTTTGGCACAATTTGACTTTCTAGACCATTTTCTGTTCCCACATACAAGAATTCTGTTGCAAGTGCTTCTTTTTTGACGTGTTCGACGAAGGATAACGCAGGATAGATATGCCCACCTGTGCCACCACCAGTTACTAGTATCTTCATTTTCTCACATTTCACTTTCTTTTAATTGTTGAACAGCTTGCATAAAGGCTTCCCCGCGTACTTCAAAATTCGGGTATTGGTCCCAACTTGCGCAAGCAGGTGATAGTAAAATAGTATCATCTTTTTCCGAATAATCAAAGGCAATGGTAACCGCCGTTTGAACATTTTCAGCAAATAAAATTGTTTCAATGTTCGCTTTTTTAGCAGCTTCCGCCAATTTTTCTTTAGTTTCTCCAAATAAAACAATTGCTTTGAGTCCCAGCAGAGCAGGAACCAATTCATCAAATGAGTTACCGCGATCCAAGCCACCCGCAAGTAAAAGTAGCTTTTGGTTGTCAAACCCACTTAACGCCATCTCTGTAGCTAAAATATTGGTTGCTTTTGAATCGTTATAAAAACGTCTTTGCTGAACTTCGCCAACAAATTGCGTTCGATGGGGAACGCCCGAAAAGTTTTTCAAAGTTTGTCTAATCTGAACATTCGATACATTTTTTAATTTAGCTACACAAATCGCTGCGAGTGCATTTTCAATATTGTGACTGCCAGGAATACCTAACTCATCGGCGGGCATAATATATTCTTCATTAAAATATAATTTCCCATCTAAAAGATAAGCCCCTTCTACTGCTTCTTTCGTTGAAAAAGGCAATACGTTGGCCGCTGTGGTTTTGGCTAACGTTTGAAGCTCTACTTGATTCCAATTTAAAATCAAGGTGTCATCTGCGGTCATGTTTTTTTGAATGGCCCATTTTGCAGCAACATATTCTTTCCGCGAACCATGATAATCCAAGTGTGCTTCAAAAATATTTGTAATTACTGCAATTTGTGGGTGAAACGTCTCAATTCCCATTAACTGAAAACTAGAAAGTTCCATCACAAGATCATCCTTGGCCGTTGCTTCTTGAGCCACCGTACTCGCTGGAAAACCAATATTTCCCGCCAAACGTGCCTCACCAGCCGTTCTGTCAGCGTTTAGCAATAAACCAATCATCGTGGTCGTGGTTGTTTTGCCATTGGTGCCCGTAATGCCGACAATTGGACATTCGGCAATTTGACCTGCTAATTCCACCTCAGTTATGATAGGAATTTTCCGAGTTAGTGCTTCTGCCACAAGTGGATTTGTATAAGGAATACCAGGATTTTTAACGATTAGTTCAAATTCTTCATCCAACAATTCAATTGGATGCCCCCCTGTAACAACACGAATACCCAAGGTTAATAAATCTTGGGCGTCAGGGTTTTGATCAAATTGTTTTGCGTCATTAACGGTAACGAGCGCACCTAACTCATGTAAGAGTTTCGCTGCGCTGACACCACTTTTAGCTAGTCCTAAAACCAACACTTTTTTGTTTTGATAGGTTGTTATTTTTTTCATTGTCAATTTCCCCTTTGATAGATTAGAAAAGAATCCATAATGTGATTCCTGAACAGATTAAACCGACAGACCAAAAGACAAAATCAATTTTCCATTCAGACCAACCACACATTTCAAAATGGTGATGAATTGGTGACATTTTAAAAATCCGTCGACCAAATAATTTAAATGAAGCAACTTGTAAAATAACACTTGCTGTTTCACAAACGTAGACAAGTCCAATTAAAAGTAGCGTCCATTCTTGATGCAAAATAATTGAAATTGCTGCTAACAATCCACCTAATGCTAATGAACCAACATCACCCATGAAGATTTTTGCTGGTTTTCTATTATAAGGGAAAAAGCCAATCAGCCCACCAATCACACTTAGGCAGATAATCACAACATCAAATTGTTGTTGTTTCCAGGCAATAATTGCATAAGTACCAAATGAAATTGTTCCTAAACCAGCAACTAAGCCGTCAATCCCATCTGTCAAATTCACGGCATTAGAAAAACCGACTAACCAAAAAATAATAAACACGCCATAAAAAATACCTAACGGAACTTCTGCTAATCCAAACAAATCTAAGGTGTCTGAAAAGCCTTCACTTCGATAAACAAAGTAGAAAACCAACCCACCAAAAATTTGACCAATTAATTTTTGACGAGAATTCAAGCCCATGTTCCGTTTTTTAAAGACTTTAATGAAATCATCTAAATAACCTAGCAAACCGTATAATACTAAAATAAATAGAATAATTAGTAGAGACGGTGTAAATTGGTGGAAGAACAACCCCATTGCTAGCGAAGTAATCAAGCTGGCTACAAGGAAAACGACTCCCCCCATTGTAGGGGTACCTGTTTTCACGCTATGCCAAGTTGGGCCATCTTCACGAGTAACCTGCCCTTGTTTTTTCATTTGAAAATAGCCAATGAATAGTGGCATTACGCTCACTGTAATGGCAAAACTCACCACTATGGGAATAAAAATCTGTGTCCACTCCATGTTATCTCTCCTAATTATTCTACGTTATTATTCTGTGCCTTCTAAAGTCACGGTTAATTTTTTCTCCGTAATTTCAGTTTCAGCAGCGATACTTTGTTTCGTCACATAGCCTTCACCTTTAAACTCGACAGTCAAACCTAATAGATCGCCAAACTTGGTAACATCGCTCTTCGACCAGCCGGTTAAATCAGGCATATAGTTCGTTCCATTTGTGATCAAAATCAATTTCTGATTAGGCATTAATGTTTGACCAGACGGTGTTGATTGTTTCTTGATTTTTTCACCATCACCGATAATCACAGGATCCACCCCGTTCACTTTGGCATTGGCCAACGCTTCCGCTGGTGTCATGTTTTTATAATCAGCAACTGTGACTTTATCAGAAGCTACTTTCGTTGTTTCCGGATCTGTCTCTTTAATGTCTAACGCTAATTTCATTAATGGGTTTGCAATTGCCGCCATTGCTTCTGAAGGCGAACCTGATTTTGCTTGTCTAAGTGTAATATACAAAACATATTCAGGATTATCCGCTGGGACCATTTCCACTACAGAAGACAAGACTTGACTTGCTCCATCAACGTACCCTTTACCATCTGAAATCTGGGCAGTTCCTGTTTTGGCAGCAACATGATAGCCTGGTACTTTATAAATATCATACGCAATCCCGTAAGTCGGGTCTTCAACAGTATCAATCATGTACGTACGAATCTGTTGAGCTGTTTGCGCTTTGATTGGGGTTCCTACGATTTGTGGTTCCGTAATCGTTTCTTTTCCTGTATTTTTGTCAACAATTTTGCTGATGTAATGAGGTTGCAACATTGAACCGTCATTTGCAATAGCTGAGAAACCTTTCATCATTTGGAAATTAGTAACCGTAATCCCTTGACCAAAAGCTGAATTGGCCCGATCAACAATATTATTATCTGGAAGTTTCCCAGTGTGTTCTGAAGTTAAACCTGAATGTGTGCTTGAACCAAACCCAAATTTTTTCAAATATTCGACCCACTTGTCGCCACCCATTCGTTGTTCCAAGTTCACCATTCCGATATTACTAGACCAAGAAATAGCTTGACGATAAGTTAAAGACGTTTTGTCTTTTAAATTGCCGACATCATGGTCGTTAATCGTGGTGTCACCAACAGTGATACCACCTATACGGTTAAATGATTCATTTGGATTAAACAATCCTTGCTCAATGGCAGCCGCCGACGTAAATAATTTAAGCGTTGAACCAGGTTCATACGGACTTTCAACCAATAGGTTCTGCCACGTGCCATTATTGTCTAATCCTTGTTTCGTTTCAGGATTAAATGTTGGCCGTTGAGACATGGCAACAATTTCGCCTGTTTTTGCTTCCATTAACATGGCAGTCATGGAAACTGGTTCATATTTTTCATTAACTTGCGTCATCAAATCTTCTAAGGTATTTTGCAAGCGACTATCTAGCGTTGTGTAAATATCTTGACCATCCACTGCTTTTTTCTCTTCCGCCACAGTTCCTGGTAAGGCATTACCGTAAATATCTTTTTCAAAATACACACGGCCATCGGTTCCGCTTAAAATATCATTATAGGCCTGTTCTAGTCCCATCGCGCCTACTAAGCCTTCTTTATCATCATCTGGATTGGCTGCTTTTGTATAGCCAATAAAGTGAGAAGCAAACTGCCCATTGGGATATAATCTGGCTGGATGTTCATTGAAATAAACACCTGAGGTTTTTTTCTTTTTCAAATCTGCTTCAATTTTTTGGCGTGTTTCCAAGGTGATGTTTTGACCACCCGTACCAAATTCCACTTGATATTGTGTTGACCCATCTTCATGGATCCCATTATTCAAGTATTTCAATGCTGTTTTTTTGTCTAGTTTGGTATATTTCGCTAAAATTTCAGCAATATCATCGAAGTCTTTTTTCTCCGCATATAGCTTTTCATTATTTTGTCCCGTATATTTTTTTGATAATACGACATATAACGAATAGGAAGTAGCATCTTCTGCGATTGGATTACCATATCGATCTAAAATTGATCCTCGCTTAGCTTTTACCACTTGGCTTCCTTCATATAGAGAAGCTGTTTTTTCCTTTAGTGATACACCGGCTACTTTGCCTGTTGCCACAATGTATGTCGTTCTAAAGGCAAATAAAAAGAACAATCCAATACTCGTAGCGAATAAAATGATGCCTACTTTTTTACGATTGTTCATCGGATTTAAGTTTTTCTTTTTCATGAATTGTTTAAATTTATGTCTTTTACTCATTATTTAACAGTCCTAACATTGTCGCCGTTATTTTCTAGTCCTTGTTTTTTAGCGACATCTTTGATTCGATCTGATTTAGAAAGTTCGCTTCTTTCTTGTTCCAATTTCAAAGCGTTATCTTCCTTTTCTTTAATGACTGCTTGTGTTTCTGTAATATCGTTCATGGTTTGGACAATTGTCGTTCTTACTTGAATTGTCGCAATTGCAATACCAATCGTTGCACAAACTAATACAACACCGATTAATTTTTCTAGTAAAGAGACATTTTTTAGTTTCTTTTTGGGTAATAGAGTGGGGACAGGTAGTGTTTCCTCTTGCATTTTTCTGTCTTGCTCTGTTGCCACAGTTGGCTGATCCATTTCTGGTGCTTCATAATGGAAATCATTTACTTTCTTCAATTCAGCCATGTGTCTACCCCTCTCTCTATCTAGATTTTATTTTTTTCGGCAATGCGTAACTTCGCACTTCGTGAACGATTATTCTCAGATAACTCACTGTCACTTGGTAAAATTGGTTTTCTAGTAATTACTTTTAATTCTGGTTGAAATTCTTCTGGTACCACTGGAATGCCTGGTGGCAAATCTTGTACCGTACTGTATTCTTTAAACATTGTTTTAACTATACGATCTTCTAACGAATGGAACGTAATCACACTGATTCTGCCATTTTTCGCTAGCAAATCAATTGCTTGTTCTAGCGACTCTTCAACTGCCCCTAATTCATCATTAACGGCAATGCGAATTGCTTGGAAAATTCGTTTTGCAGGATGTCCACCTTTGCGTCTTGCTGGAGCTGGAATCGCCGTCTTAATAATCTCAACGAGTTCACCTGTTGTTTCAATTGGTTGCTTTTCGCGAACACGTTCAATTTCTCGAGCAATCTGTTTCGAAAATTTCTCTTCCCCATAACGAAAGAAAATTTTTACTAACTCACCATAGCTATACGTATTCACCACTTCGCGAGCCGTCAAGGATGCATCTTGATCCATGCGCATATCTAAGGGCGCGTCTTGATGATAGCTAAAACCACGTTCTGCTTCATCTAATTGTGGTGAAGAAACACCTAAATCGTATAGAATTCCATCAACATGGAACACCCCGTGTTCTGCCAATTCTTCTTTAATATTTCTAAAATTTGATTTGATGAAGGTCACTTGACCTTTGTCTACATATTTCTGCAAACGAGTCTTAGCATGTGCCAACGCTTTTTGATCTTGATCAAAGGCATATAAATGACCGTGCTCATTCAATTGTGTCAGTAAGTATTCACTATGTCCGGCACCACCGAGTGTGCAATCTACGTATACGCCATCCGGCTTCACTTGTAATCCATCCACTGTTTCTTTTAAAAGAACAGTGTAATGGCGAAATTCTTCAGTCATCATTTGCCTCATTCCTAAAATCCAAAATCAATCATTGTTTCTGCTAATTCATCAAAGTTTTCTTCAGCTTCATCAGAGAATGCATGCCAACGTTCGTCACTCCAAATTTCAATTCGGTTAGAGACGCCGATAACAACACAGCCTTTTTCTAAACTGGCATGTGTTCGTAAATTCGCTGGAATATTGATACGACCTTGCTTATCAATCTCACATTCTGTTGCAGCGGAATAAAAGAATCGTACAAAGGTACGTGCATCTTTCTTAGCTAAGGGCATTTCTTGAAGTTTTGCTTCAAGTTGTGACCATTCATTTAAAGGATAACCAAATAAACAGCCATCCATCCCTCTCGTTACCACAAATTTTTCACCAAGTTCCTCACGAAACTTTGATGGAACGATTAGGCGGCCTTTGGCATCGATATTATGTTGGTATTCACCCATAAGCATAGCCAATACACCCGCTTTTCCACTTGATAGAACAAGTCTACCACATCCCACCACTTTCTACCACTATAAATCTAAAAACTTCTATTTTTTAACTGTTATTTAAAATTTCTGTAATATTTACAGGGTTTTATGTAACAAGCATCACCCAACAAAAAATGTTATTATAACAAGGTTTTTACTATGTTTTTTATCAAATACCCCCAAAATAACAAAAAAACCCCACGAAGTGGGGAGTTGTGGGGGACATTTTCCCACAGCGTATTTCCCCTATTGTCTCCACGCTTTATTACAGTAGATAATGACTGATATTTAGCAAGATAAGCAACACATACAACACAAACGTTAGTAAAAACGTCAACCGCCAAAACATCTTGAAATATCGTCTATATAAAATCTCTCCATAATAATAAGCTTGAAACAGGGCAACAGCGACTCCTAATAACAAAATAGAAATCACAAAATACGGCATAATCGATTCATCATAACTATCTTTGGATAACTCATGGATCCCTATGAATAAAAACGGAATGGCCAAATCCGGTGCTTTTATTTTCCAACGTTCCGTTAGGGAAAAAGTGGACACGAGAAAATTGCACGCAAAGAGCACAATTACCGGAAAAATATACCAAAATAACATTATTGCCGAAAACGACACCATTCTCTCAACAAATCCTTTCATTCCACCTGCTATAACTATACTTCATCAACGTTACACAGATGTTTCATTTCGTTTAAATATATGTGCTAAAAGCCCTTTTTGCTTGCTTTTTCATATAAAAAACGGATTACTTATCAAACCATTTTCAAAACGAGGCCTCACCTATCGCGGCCACTTATTTTTGAATGTTTTTTATAAGCTTTTCTTCTCGTATTGTGTCATACTTCTATTATAATGGATTTAGAACAAAAAATGTTGATTCGGGGTGAATCTTTTGATTAATTATTTATTATTGAAAAATGACTATTTTGAACCTTGTTCACCAGACGATGAATCCCTAAGTTGGATTTCGGTAGAATCTCCTACAGAAGAAGAAATCGAGCGTCTCGTCAATCAATACCACTTACCAACAGATTATCTTACCGGCGTTTTAGATGATGAAGAAAATGCTCGAGTGGAAGGTTTCCGCCACGAAAAATTACAAACGCCTACGTTACTTTTATTTCGTTATCCCAAAGCGAGTATCAGTCCTAGTGGCTATCTGCAAGTAGAAACGGTGCCGATTGCTTTAATCGCAACCGTCGATAACAAACTAATTACTGTTAGCAATGGGCCTAACGACATCGTTCATGGGATTCAAAAAGAGGCGTTCACGCATCAAGATCTTTCTATTGAGAAGGCCTTAATTTTAGCCCTTTCATGGAAGATGGCCCTTTCCTTCAATAAAAACTTACAAGCACTTATCCAACAAACCAACAAACTTGAAGGAGAGCTCCAAGTAGCCACAGAAAATAGTCAATTGTATCAGATTATGGACATTCAAAAAAGTCTAGTTTATTTCGAAGCAGCTTTAACGGATAATTTAAAAGTATTAAAACGTTTATATAGCGCTGAAATTTTTAATCATCCAGAAAAACATTTGCCATTTTTAAGGGATATTCTGATTGAACTAGAACAAGGACTGAATACGACTAAAATACAACTAAAATTAGTTGATAACATTAGTAATACTTTTTCAGCAATCGTTTCAAATAACTTAAATAATGTCATGAAAATTTTAACATCCTTAACAATTGTCCTGACCATTCCAACCATCATCGGAGGAATTTACGGCATGAATGTGAAACTCCCTTTTGCAGAGCATGAATATTCTTTTTGGATTATTTTTGCTATCACTACCTTAATCTGCGTAATTAGTATTCGAATTTTAAAGAAAAAGAATCTCTTATAACTTTAGGTTGCTGTTTTCAGGAAAAGGTTGTACACTATTAGCAGAAATTAAAAAGGACGTGTCATTTATGAACGACAAAGAACAAAGTCGCTTTTCAAAAATCACGAAAGTCGTGGTTTGGCTAATGCTGATCGCAATTGTAGGTTCAACTGTTTTAACAGCGATTCTTAGTCTTTAAACTGGAGAACTTTTTCACACATTAAAAGTAAAAAAACAGCCCCTTCAATTGATAGAAGGGGCTGTTTTTTTACTTGCTCAAATAGAGCGGCTATTTTTTCGCCATCGCCAACAGCTCTTGTGCATGTTCAATGGTTAATTTCGTAATTTCACTTCCTGCGAGCATACGCGCAATTTCGTTTACTCGCTCTTTTTCAGATAAAATTCGGACGCTTGTTTCTGTCCGACCCGCCACAATTTCTTTTTCAATAAAATAATGTTCATCGGCAACGGCCGCCACTTGGGGCAAGTGCGTGATACACAACACCTGCGAATTTTCTGAAATTTGATAAATTTTATCGGCAATCGCCTGTGCTACTCGGCCACTGACTCCTGTATCCACTTCATCAAAAACAATACTAGTGATCCCTTGTGTTTGAGAAAAGATTGTTTTCATAGCCAGCATCACTCGCGAAAGTTCTCCGCCAGAAGCCACCCGAACTAACGGTTTTAATGGTTCCCCTGGGTTAGTAGTAATATAAAATTCTACTCCGTCTAAGCCATTTTCTTGTAAATGCTCAAGTTCTGTAAAGCGGACTTCAAATTCAGTTCGCTCCAAATATAGTTCTTTTAATTCGGTTAAAATTTGTTGTTCAAGCTCTTTGGCTAGGCGCTTTCGTTCTTTTCGTAAAGCTAACGCTTGTTGATGAGCCGCTTGTTGTTTCTCTGCAAGCAACGCTTCTAAGTCACCTGTACCACCTTCCAAAAAATCAGCCTCTGCTAACTCTTTGGTGATTTCTTCATAGTAAGATAAAATCGTTTCGATCGAATCACCATATTTACGTTTCATTTGACGGATTAATTCCAAACGATTTTCTACTTCATTCAAGCGGCCTTCATCTAGTTCTAAGCCATCAATCAACCTAGAAAGATCTCCACTAGCTTCTTGTAGTAAGTAGTAGGCATTTTGAACAGTATCTGACAATGATTTATATTCTGGATCAAGGGATTCAATCGAAGCGAGTTCATTCATACTTGTTCCGATTTTATCCAAACTACTATCGTCTTCACCATTTAGCGCGGCATAACTAATCGTCAGTGCATCAGCAATTTTTTGAAAATTGTTCAGTTTATTGCGTTCTTCTAGCAATTGTTCTTCTTCGCCAGCGACTAACTGTGCACTAGCAATTTCATCACTTTGAAAATGAAGCATGTCCATTCTTTGGGCAAACTCTTTTTCATTTTTTTGTCGCTTTCTGACTTTGGCTTCGAGTGCGCGATACTCTTGATATGCCCGTGTATATTTTTCTTTGACTGCTAAAAGTTTTTTCCCACCAAATTCATCTAACATATCAATATGGCGTTCACTTTGCATCAATTCTTGATGTTCATTTTGGCCATGAATATCTACTAAATATTCCCCAATTCTTTTTAAATTAGTAATGTTGACAATTCGTCCGTTGACACGGCAAACATTTTTACCAGAAGCGGAAATATCTCGTTGAATCACTAAAGAATCTTCTTCTGTTTCAATACCTAATTCTTCTAATAATTGCTTTAATTCTTGACTTTTCGGCATTGAAAAAAGTCCTTCCAAGGTGCATTTATTTGCTCCTTGACGAATATAGTCACTGGAGCCACGTCCGCCTGTGAGTAATCCCATTGCATCAATAATGATGGATTTCCCCGCACCCGTTTCTCCCGTTAAAACGGTCATACCCATTTGAAACTCTAATTGTAACGAAGAGATAATCGCAAAATTTTTCACGGAAAGTTCTTGTAACATCTTGTTCACCTCATTCTTTATAGATAGCTTAACAGCTCTTTATGAAGTTTTTCTGCCGCCTCCTCAGTTCGTGCAATCATGAGAACACTATCATCATCGTTGATGACGGCAAAAAGTTTCTCTTGGTAATTCTTTTCGATTAAACTACCACACGCCGCCGCATTGCCAGGAATGGTTCGTAATACGACATATTTTTCCATTTGTTCTGCAGCTACAAAGGCATCTTTTAAAAGCTTTGCAAGTTTAGCACTCGTATTAGCTTGTGTTTCTAATGGAAGACTATATCGATAACCCCCTTCTGCAGATGGAACTTTGATCAGTTTCATATCTTTAATGTCGCGAGAAATTGTTGCTTGTGTTACAGCTACGCCCTTTTCTTGTAAGTAGTTGACAAAATCTTCTTGCTTTTGAATATTTTTTTCAGTCAATAAACGTGTAATTAAACGGTGTCTATCTTGCTTTCTCATGGCGCCGCTCTCCTTTTCAGTTTACTCTTGCCCTCATCATAGCTTATTTTTATGCATTTTAAAAGATGAATTACTAGATTTATACAAAAAAGAAGCTTTCACCCGTAGGCGTCCACTTCTTTCTTCTAACTTTTCTCATCATTCCGCTAATTTTTGATGCGCATGCGCGACAACTTCTTCAATGGATTCTGTCGCTTGATAGGATCCTTCTCCCTCAACAGAAACTAAATGTGCCAAAAATTCAATGTTTCCTTCACCACCAGTTATTGGTGAAAAATCCAAGTTTTTCACATCATAACCATTATTCATGGCAAAGCGTGTAATTTCCCCCACAACCATTTGATGGGTTTCTGGATCACGAACGATTCCTTTTTTCCCAACAAACTCTTTGCCAGCTTCGAATTGTGGCTTAATTAACGCCACCACACTACCGCCTTTTTTCAAAATATCATGAAGAGGTGGCAAAATTAAGCGTAACGAAATAAAGGAAACATCAATCGTTGCAATATCCGGCACCCCTTCAGTGAAATCTTCAGGTTTACTATAGCGAAAATTGGTACGTTCCATTACCACCACGCGTTCATCTTGCCGAATTTTCCATGCTAGTTGGTTATAGCCAACATCTAAAGCGTAACTCAAACGAGCCCCATTTTGTAAAGCAACATCGGTAAAACCACCTGTGGAGGAACCAATATCTAGCATTGTTTTGCCTTGAACGTTGATTGCAAAAACATTTAGTGCCTTCTCTAGTTTTAAGCCCCCACGAGAAACATAAGGCATTACTTGGCCCTTAGTATGTAAGGGTGTCTCCACAGAAATTTTTTCCCCTGGTTTATCTAAACGTTCGTTTTTATCATTGTAAACCAAACCAGCCATCACACTACGTTTGGCTTTTTCTCGTGTTTCAAATAGTCCTTGATTAAACGCCAAGACATCGATGCGTTCTTTTTTCATAAGTACCTTCTTTCTATCTCAATTGTAACTGAGTTAACAAGTTTGCTAAATGTTCTTCTGAAAAGTTGGGAACATTTGCTTTGATTTTTTCTAAAACAGCGCTGCCTTCTGCTAATTGATGTGTTAGCGCATCTTTCGCACCGGCAATCCCTAAAAGAGCTGGATACGTACTTTTATTCAACGCTTCATCTCGGCCTACTTTTTTACCTAAATCTGCTTCTGTACTTGTGGCATCTAATAAGTCATCACGAATTTGAAAAGCCAAGCCATAGTGATGCGCAAACTGTGTCAGTAAACCAATGACTTCTTCTGTTTGATTGGCTAATACGCCCCCAGCAATTAAGGCGAATTCAATTAGCGCTCCGGTTTTCTTTTCATGAACAGCCGCTAACTCTTCTAAAGTCAAGCTAACCTTTTCTCCTTCAATATCACCCATTTGGCCGGCAACCATGCCTTGATTCCCCGCTGCCTTTGCCAGTTGTTGCATAAGTAAAACTTTTTCACTTAAGCCTAATTGACTCAAAGAAAGTAACTGAAATGCACCTGTTAATAAGCCGTCCCCTGCTAAAATGGCAGTCGCTTCACCAAACACTTTATGATTGGTTGGTTTGCCACGACGTAAATCATCATCATCCATTGCTGGTAAATCATCATGAATTAATGAATACGTATGAATCATCTCTAAAGAGGCAGCCACTTGATAGTCTTGCGTTTCCATCTCTTTTTGAAAAGCGGCCACTGTTGTTAACACTAATAGCGGGCGTAATCGTTTGCCACCTGCGTGTATTGAGTAGAGCATTGCTTCTTTCAAACGCTCATTTTCAGTATATTCTGCGATAAAATCGACCATGACTTTTTCAACCAACGGTAAATGCTGTTGACTAAAATTCGTCATTACACTTCCTCGCTCTCTTCAAAAACAATTTCTTCATTGTTTTCTGTCATCATTTTCGTTAAAGTTTTTTCCGCTTTTTCCAATGTATCTTGACATTGTTTACTTAATGCCATGCCCTCTTGAAAGGCAGCTAAGGCTTCTTCCAAAGGAACATCTCCTCGTTCTAAGCGCTGAACGATTTCTTCTAAGGCATTTAATGATTCTTCAAACGTTTTTTCTTTTGCTGGCATGTTAAAACTCCTCTTTTTTCGCTGTTATTGTTTCGACGTTTGCTTGAACTGTACCGTCAGCATAATGAATCGTTAATTGATCTGCTGGCTGTAACTCGGTAACAGTTTTAACGACACGGTCCTCTTTTGTAGTATAACTATATCCTCGACCCATAATTTTGAGTGGGCTGAGTAAGTCTAATTGTTGAACAGCAGACGTGAATTGCTTTTGTTTGTTTAGGAACAATTGTGTCATTTGTGTTTGCAAGTTTCGTTGTAAAAATGCCAATTGTTGCTGACTTTCTCTTAATTGTCCCTTTGGTGTCTGTTGTTGCAATTGAGCGATAATTCCTTGGGCTTGACGTTGTTTTTGGTGATGAATTGTTGTCATTGCTTGGAAAAGACGTTGCGTCATTCGATCTAATTTAATCGTTTGACCTTCATAAAGCCGCTCAGGTTGCTTAAACACATAAGAGTTTTGTAGTCGTTGGAAACGTTCTGTTCGTTGTTGTAAGAGATATAAAAAGCTTTGTTCTAAACGACTACGCCGTTCACTAATTCTTAATAGTTCTTCATTTAAAACTGGTACCGCTAGTTCCGCTGCTGCCGTTGGGGTTGCTGCACGAACATCTGCTACCATATCGGCAATTGTCACATCTGTTTCGTGACCAACCGATGAAATAATCGGTGTGGTGGCAGCATGAATGGCTCGAGCCACTTTTTCTTCATTAAATGGCCATAAATCCTCGATTGAACCACCGCCACGGCCGATGATCATCGTATCAAAATCGCCTTGCGCATCGGCTCGCTGAATGTTCCGCACAATGTCATCCGCCGCCTGCTCGCCTTGGACCAAGGTTGGAAAAAGGACCAGTTGTGCAATCGGATACCGTCTTTTGACTGTCGTAATGATATCCCGAATGACAGCACCACTAGGACTTGTAACCACAGCGATTCGTTTGGGATAACGAGGCAACTGTTGTTTAGGCCCTTCAAAAAGTCCTTCTTTTCCTAGTTTTTCTCTTAATTCTGCCAATGCTTGATAAAGTGCACCTACACCATCTGGTTCCATATGTTCAATATAAATTTGATAGGAGCCGCTGTTTTCATAAAGCGAAATCCGCCCCACCACCATGACTTTCATGCCTTCTTTTGGTTGAAACTTCAATTTTTGAAAGGCTGATTTAAACATAATTGCAGAAATCTTCGCATGGTCATCTTTTAAACTGAAGTACTGATGCGCGTTCGCTCGGAAACGAAAGTTCGAAATTTCACCTGTTAAATAGACACGTCCTAAGTAAGGGTCTGCATCAAATTTACGTTTTAAATACTTCGTTAAGGCTGTTACTGTTAAATACTGTTGCGTCATTTTTTCACCTTACTTTTGTTTTTTTGCTGCCTCGACTGTTTGATACATTAACATGGTAATCGTCATTGGGCCAACACCTTTGGGAACTGGTGTGATATAGCTTGCAATTTCAGAAACTTCATCGAATGCTACATCACCAATCAGTTTTCCTTCTTGATTGCGATTCATACCCACATCAATCACTACCGCACCTGGTTTCACGAACTCTTTGGTGACAAAATGCCCGCGTCCAATTGCTACAACTAAAATATCCGCTTCTTTTGCAACTTCTGCTAAATGTTCAGTTTTAGAATGGGCAATCGTCACGGTCGCATTTTTCATTAACAATAATTGTGCCATTGGCTTGCCAACAATATTACTTCGACCAATAACCACCGCACGTTTTCCTGTTAAATCAATATCATAGGCTTCAAACATCTTCATAATTCCATACGGCGTGCAAGGAATCATTTCAGGTTTACCTACAAACAAACGGCCTAAATTCATTGGATGGAACCCATCTACATCTTTTTTGGGATCAATCGCTAATAAAATCTTTTCTTCATCAATATGTTTTGGCAAAGGTAATTGTACAAGAATGCCATGAAAGCGTGAATCTTGATTATATTTGTCAATCTCAGCCAATAATTCTTCTTCTGAAATAGTTTCTGGTAGTTTTTCGACCTTTGACAGAATGCCAATTTTGGCTGCTGCACGTTCTTTATTTCTCACATACGTTTGGCTGGCAGGATTTTCCCCAACTAATAAAACAACTAATCCTGGTTGGATGCCTTGTTGTGTCATCTTTTCTACATCTTTTTGAATCTCTGCTTGCATTTGATCTGCTAATTCACGACCGTTAATTACTGTACTCATTCCTTCGCTCCCTCTATTGTTTCTTTACTTCCTTAATAGTATTTATTTTAGCATATAACCCAGTATCTTAACACCAGTTAGATAGTAAAAAAAGATTCAGAGCTTACGCCTCTGAATCAATTTCTTTCATTACATTTGATAACACACCATTAACAAATTTACGTGAACGGTCGTCGCTGTATTTTTTACTTAACTCAACGGCTTCATTTAATGCCACAATGTTTGGCACATCTGAAACGTATAGCATTTCAAAAATAGCTAAGCGTAAAATAACAATATCTATTTTTGCTAAGCGTTGCATAGACCAGTTATTACCTAAATGGTTCGTAATCACTTCATCTAATTCTGCTTTGCGGCTACACACACCACCGACAAGTAAATCTAAATACGTAGGGACTAGGTCTTCGCCATCTTCACTAACGATTTCCCGATTATCATAAGCCAATGCATAATCAATGGCATCTTGTTTGGTTAAATCAGCATTAAAATCTAAAGGAAAAAGGGCTTGGAGCGCTTTTTCACGAATCTCGTGACGGGTTAATTCTGTTTTACTCATTCTCTTCTCCATCTTCATCTTCTGGGAATAATTCATTTAAGTCTGGTTGAGGGATTTTTTCAGGTACTACCGCCACAACATGAATATTCACTTCAACTAAATCAATATCTGTCATAAATAAGACTTGTTGTTTCACACGGTCTTGCATTTCTAACGCAACTTTTGGCACAGAAACACCGTAGTTCAAGTAACAATAGATATCGACTTTTAAGCCTTCTTCTTCTGCTCGTAAATATACACCTTTGCCGTGTGCTGCACGGCCTAATAATTCATTCACATTATTGGCGAACGTGCCACGCATCCCATAAACGCCCTCTACTTTTGAAGCAGCGATTCCGATAATTACTTCAATGACTTCAGGAGCGATCACGATTTCTCCTAAAGAATCGTTTGCATTGATTACAAGATTTTTTTCTTCTGACATTTGGTTGTCCTCCTTATCTATTACGCACAAAATCGTTAAATAAACGATTTATTTGATGAATCACTAAGTCTCTTAAGGATTCTCTTTTAAGCAACGGATGATTCTTAAAAATTAAAACAACACTGGTTTCTTCAGTTAGTTGTGAAAGAACGTCCAAATTTTGCTTATCAATACTCGTTCTTAGTTTATCATTAATTAGCCTATTTCGCTACCAGAAAAGCTAAGTTCTGACTAAAAGAACAGATAATTTCTTGTCATAAATTTCTAATTCAAGGCTTTAGACGTAAAAATAAGAAAGACCAAGTAATTTTGGCTTTCTTATTTTTACGTCTTTATTCTTCAGGATAACGTTCCATTAGTTTCGTCCGATGCTTTTGCATAATCATTTCTAAAGAGATGTCATATTTATCGGCTAAAATAAATAAATTATCCAACACATCGCCTAACTCTTCCGTTAAATTTTCCAGATTCTCTTCATCCGCCAAAACTGTTTCATCCGGTCGATCACGGCCAATTTCAATTGTCCGAATGGCCCGACAAACTTCGCCGACTTCTTCTGTTAAAAAGTTGGAACGAATAAACGGATCATATTGATACCAGTTACGTTTTTTATAAAACGCACTAATAAACCGCTGATACTCTTGGATATCCATGTTCTCCCAACCTTTATAAAATGATTAATTCTTTTGGCGCATGTGTTAATACACGATTACCTTCAGCAGTAATCAATAAATCGTCCTCAATACGCACGCCACCAATTCCTGGCAAATAAATTCCAGGTTCGTCCGTAATCACATTCCCTGGTACAAACTGTTTATCTGCTCGGAATGAAACATTTGGTCCTTCATGAATTTCTAACCCAACGCCATGACCAGTGCTGTGACCAAACGCATCACCATAGCCATAGGAAGCAATATGATCCCGTGCAATCGCATCTAATTGAATGCCCGTCAACCCAGGTTTAGCTTCTGCTAACACTTTTAATTGTGCTTCTAAAACAATATCATAAATTTCTTTTAGTTTTGGCTGAATACTACCAATAGCGAATGTCCGTGTCATATCAGAAACATAGCCTTCATAATAACAACCGAAATCTAAAGTGATTAACTCACCTTTTTCGATGACTTTATGGCTAGCAACGCCATGTGGCATCGCTGAACGTAGACCGCTGGCCACAATTGTCTCAAAAGAAACACCACTGGCTCCTTTTGAACGCATGAAGAAATCTAATTGATTAGCCACTTCAATCTCTGTCATTCCAGGTTTAATCATCTCTAAGACAAAGGCAAATCCTTGATCCGCGATGGCACACGCTTTTTCAATAATCGCTACTTCTTCTTCATCTTTCACTTCTCTTAATTCTTCAATCAAACCCATTACAGGAACTAATTCACATGGTAAAATTTCTTCCAATAAGCTATAATCAGCGAAACTAACTTGCGTTTCTTCAAAAGCTAAATTATCTAATTGCAAACGTTCAGCTAAATCTGCTACTTCGTCAAAAATATGTCCTGTGTTTTTAACGATAGTAAAACCAGTTGCTTGTTCCGCAGCTTGTTCCGTATAACGAAAATCCGTTACAAAAAAAGCTTTATCTAATGTAATCATTGCCAAGCCTGTTGTCCCAGTAAAATTGGTTAAATAACGTAAATTATACGGACTTGTCACTAAAAATCCTTGTAAATTATTTTCTTTCATTAACTCCCGTAACTTTTCGACTCTTGCCATCATTGGTTCGACCTTCTTTCTTTTTTCTCATTTTTCATTATAGCAAATTTGCTTCAGAAAAGCATGAATCACCAAAAAACTTCATCGAGAAAGTTTACTGAAAATTTTACCTTTCCTTATTTTTTGCTTAACACTTTTGTAGTAAACTAATTTAGCGACTTCAAGGAGGAAATTATGAACGTTTATTTATTTCTGGCACTATTTTTCATTATTATCGGCATTTTAAGCTATAGTTTTTTTATTGAACCTAACTGCTTAGTCATACACAAAAATCAAATTAAAGTAACAGAATCAGGGAAAACCTTACGGATTGTTCAACTCTCTGATATTCATTTAAAAAAGAATTATTCTGTGAAGGCCTTAAAACAGATTGTTGAAAAAACAAATACATTACAACCAGACATAGTCGTTTTTACAGGAGACTTATTTGATGATTATGCCCGTTTCGGTATCGAAATTCAGGATGAAGTGAGTCAACTTTTCCGTAAAATTAATGCCCCTTATGGCAAATTCGCTATTTATGGCAACCACGAGTATAGCGGGTTAGATACCAATTTTTACGAAACAATCTTAGAAGCTGCCGACTTTACCGTACTAAAAAACACGGGCAAATTACTGCCTGTCTCACACCGCATCTCCTTGTACGTCGCTGGTTTAGAAGATTCGTTATATGGACAAACCGACTTAGCTGCAGCTTTAGTCAACCGCCCTACTGGAACGCCCACTCTGCTACTAACCCATGAGCCAGATGTCGCAGACTCAGCAGTCAACAAAAACATTGACCTCATTTTAGCAGGACATAGTCACGGCGGACAGATTCGCTTGCCTTTTTTCACTTACAAAAATCAGCTTGCTAAAAAATATACACATGGGCTTTATCATTTAGAAGATGAAACGCCGCTAATTGTTCACCCAGGAATCGGAACCACTAAAATCAGCGCACGCTTTGGTGTCTTACCAACGATTGAACTGATTGAGTTAACTATTTAACTATGCATTAAAAAGACCGCCCCACGTTAGAGAAAAATTCTCACGTTGGACGGTCTTTGATTATGTTCGATTAATGATGAAAATCTTGCTCGTGATCTTCTTCTATTTTCGCTTTTCCTAGCGTATAAAATTTGCTGCCATTTAACCCGAGAATAAATAGCACCACCACTAGTAAAAGAATTGATAAAGATAACAATAAAGTCTGCAAGCCATCGCCATGTGCAACCATTAATTGACGTAAAATTGCGGTTAAACAAATTAAAATCAAATAACGAATCGGAATATGGTGTCCTTCTTGAATATAGCGAAGAATCATCATAATAAACTCAAATAACATAAAGAATGAAATAATTTCTTGCATGATAACTGAAAAATTATCCGGCGTCATTGGCTTCATGAGATATGTAGCGAGGTCAACTAAATAACTAGCCATAAATACTAATAAGAAAACTCCTAAAATCCCTAATACAATATCCAAAATCAAATTCACGTACTTCTTTACTACACTAAAATTCTTCTGCATAATACCCTTCTTTCTTTTGACTCAATTATTTTATAACATGCTTGTTATTACATTAAATATATCATCAATTAACCTTGTCAGACAAGCAGTTAAACCCAATGTGAGATTTTTTTTATTTTGAGATGTTTCTTTATTTTCCGGCTAACCCTTTATGCAAGACAAAAAAAGCTGAATCCGCAGATTCAGCTTTTTAATCGTATTAGTTAGCTACTGGATAAACTGATACTTGTTTTTTGTCGCGGCCTTTACGTTCGAAACGTACCACACCGTCAACTTTTGCAAATAACGTATCGTCGCCACCGATTCCAACGTTCACACCTGGATAAATTTTAGTTCCGCGTTGACGGTATAAAATTGAACCACCTGTAACTGTTTGGCCATCAGCACTTTTAGCGCCTAATCGTTTAGATTCAGAGTCACGGCCGTTTGATGTAGAACCGCCACCTTTTTTATGGGCAAATAATTGTAAATTCATAGTCAATAACATAGTCTGCACCTCCTATTTCTCAGTGATTGTTTTTATTTGAATAAATTCAGTATTTTCGTTCTCTATTGATTGTAAACCTAATAAAAGATTTTCTAATAGAATTTGGGCAATATTTTTTTGTTCCTGATTGACAGTTGTTAACATCTCGACATAAAGGTAGCCACCTTCTACATCGTCAACTTCCACAATCGGTTCAAAACCTGCTAAGGCATCAATCCCATTGACTGTGCTAATTGCTAAGGCAGAAACTGCCGCGCAAACCACATCGCTGCCATAAGGACCTGCTTCAGCATGCCCGGTTAATTCGAATGAAACGATTCGGCCGGAGCCTGTTCGTTTAAAAGAACCTTTAATCATTGATAGGCCTTCTTTCCTGTCAACAAGAGAGATTAAGCGTTGATTGCTTCGATCATAACTTTTGTATACGGTTGACGGTGACCTTGTTTACGGTGAGAGTGTTTTTTAGGTTTGTATTGGAAAGTCACGACTTTCTTTTGTTTGCCGTGTTTTTCAACAGTTCCTTCAACAGTTGCGCCTGCAACAGTTGGCGCACCAACTTTTGTAGATTCGCCACCTACTAAGATAACTTCGTCAAAAACAACTTTCTCGCCAGCCTCAACGTTTAATTTTTCAACGTAGATTGCTTGACCTACTTCAACTTTCACTTGTTTACCACCAGTTTTGATAATTGCGTACATGCTATACAGCACCTCCTTCTTCTAGACTTAGACTCGCCATCCCAAGTGATGATTGCTCATGCTTAAAAACTTGTTCTGTGCGGTTGTAGCTGTGGAGACCACAATTACAACACTAACTATAATAACAGAACCAGAAAACCTCGTCAATATAAACTCTATATTTTCTTCACTTTCTCTCTCCAAAAAAACTTCTTCTGTTATTTAAATTTCCGATTGACTTTCTAACACTACTTCCATTATAATTAGCTTTGTTGTGTTACAACTATTGTCATAGTAGCTCAGCAGGATAGAGCATCCGCCTTCTAAGCGGACGGTCGGGGGTTCGAATCCCTCCTGTGACGTAACGATAACAAAAGCGCCTCTTAGAAACAAGGGTTTCTAAGAGGCGCTTTTGTTATTCCAAGTTCATCCTAACCTAGTTTAACTTTCTACCAACTTGAAGTACCTCCACCTCCACCAAAACTACCACCTCCGAAACTGTCACTGGAGCCATCATCAGAAGAACCCTCGTTGCTTGTAACCCACCAATCATGACGATTCGCATACATACTAGTCTTTTTTAGTTGCCTGTCAGAACGTGAACTTGCTAGAAATTTAGCAATAGACACATTTCCATAAGCAAAACGCATATCATAGTATTCAGGATGCGTAGTCTTAATAAATCTTATCGGGTAGAAGGATTTTGAAGCTTTTTTGTTGGTAATCTTTTTTTCTCTAATTTTTTTCCGCAATAATTTTTTTCAATTTTATATTGCTGGTTGTCTAAATCGTTTGCTAATTGTTTTAATGATTTTGATTTTTCTGAACTTACTTGCTGGATATCTTTTAAAAACCTACGGATTATAGAATCCAGGTGCAATCTATTTTGTAAGCCAACACCTATTGATTTTATATAACCAAATAAGAAAAAGACCGGAATCAAAAAATAGACCAGACTAACCATGGGTACTAAAGAGTCTTCGTCTTCTAAAAATGTCAGAATCTCTGTGATTAGTGTGAAAACTGTCGAAGGAAACGACTGCTCTGATAAACTAACTTGAACATAAATAATCAGAGTCACGGATACCAAAAAAGGATGTTTTAATAAAATCGAAAGAGGAAACAAAATAATTTTTAGGTAAGCAGATATTAAGTTATCATTAATTCCACTAATCCGACACGCAGGCAGTTTCGTTTCTGGAACTTTTTCCCAATATACTTCACCTATCCAAAAACACGGTAAGTAGATCCATGGTTGATTCACCTTCCAAAAACAAGCACACATAGAAGAGCTTCTTAAATCTTTCCACTGTGCAACATAATTATAAATAAATTTCTTTGGTGTCACCTCGCCAAATGCAAAATCCATATCATAGTATGCGGGAATTATTATCTCTTTTTTCGAATTTTCAGGATATAAAATATTTTTCTCCAAACGCGCCTTGGCAGCTTTAAATTCAACTGATTGTTCTCCTAAAACAATTGCCTTAGAGGAAATACCGCCATTATAAAACATAGCTACATCTTCCTTATAGCGATTTGCCATGTCAACTAGAGCCAAGCGGGCACTAAGTTCTTTCCCCGCATTACGTAATTCCCATAAAAAATACAACATAACAATAATAAAAACTATAATTAGCCAAGGCTTTAACGACCTTCCTATTCCTAATAAATATAACCAAATTTTCTGCAAAAAACTAATCTTAGGTAGCGAGGTCGTTTTAGACATAGTATCAGTAGTAAGTAGTTCCTTAATTCGAGTGGTGACAATATGTATTCCTGCATTAAAATCCTTTAATTTATAAAAATCTTTCACGGTACTATCTGTTATTTCGTCGGTTAAACTATCTGGGATTATCTCTTCAAGCCCATAGCCTACTTCAAGTCTTGCTTGCCTGTCTTTCACAGATACTAAGTAAATCACTCCATTATTATAAAGTTTATTTCCGATACCTAATTTATTACCTATTTGATTAGTAAAACTTTCAATCGTTTCATTTTCAGGAACTTGCTCAACTGTGATAACCATTAGTTGTGGTTTCGTTTCCGTCTTACTAAGTTCTTGATTAATTTTTTGTACATTATTAATGACTTCTTCGTTCAAAATTTGTGCATTATCTGAAACAAAAAGATGATTTTGATTAATTTTTACTACGACATCGTCTGTTGGAGCTGAATAAGTCCTTTCAAATCGTTTTAAGAAACTCATACCCAAATAGATCCCTATTAAAAGAACAGCTAGATAAACTAAATTCTTCATTACAATACTTTTTACTTTTATTTTTCGATACTCCCCCACGCTAATTTGTAATTCTATCCCTACTTTGTTTTTCCCATACACTGATTTTTTCTCCCTTCCACTCCTACCGAATGTTCTAGCTCTGATTTTCCACAGAGCTAAATAAATTTTTTTGTATTAAAAATTTATTTTCTTAATAGTTAGTATACCGAATATAGACGTTCAAATCTCTATCTTTTTAACTAATTTCTGTTAACACGCATAAAAAAGAACGTAACGCTTAGTTGACAAACGTTACGTTCTTTTCAGATAACTAGTTAAACAAATACAAGAATATTGATTTTTACAGCTCGTTTTCTAAAATCTCAATCCGCTCATCAAAACTCAACTCTTGATAGATTTGGTGGAGCATCCACATGTACCCATACGGATCAATAAACAATGAATTTTTGAGCGCTCCTTCCATCATTTCAGTAATAGGCTGTACTTCTTGACAACCGTTTTCCATTGCCAGTTGATGTGTCTCTTCAATATTTTCTACTGTTATATTAAACCAGATAGTATTGGGATGTTCTTGGGTTGGTGATTTTAAACCATATTCTTCATTGGCATCTAACATGTGAAACCTCGTGCCATAAAGTTGAAAAACCGCTTCATTCATTCCGACAGGGTACTCAGTTGCTTCTACTACCTCTATTTCAAACACCTTTTTATATAAGGCAAGCGCCTTAAGGCTATCACTAACAATAAAATCGATTTCTGTCCCTTTAATCATTTGTTTTTCCTCCTTCAAAGCTACTAACTGTTGATTAATTTTTTTAATCTTTTGCTCCTCCATTTGAATTAAATGTCGCGATTGATCTCGTTTTCTTAACAAAATAGTTTCCAAAAAAGAAGCATCCTTAAGTTTTCTCAAAGTTTCCGCCATCTCTTCAACTTTAAACCCTGAATCTCTTAACAGTAAAATTTGTTTCAATAAAGGAATTTGATGTGCGCTATAATAGCGATATCCTGTTTTTTTATCAATTTCATTTGGAACAAAAATTCCTGCTTTTTCATAATGACGCAGCATCCGTGGGGAAATATCCATTAACTTGGCAAATTGCCCAATTTGATACATAGAGTCTCCTTTTCATTCAATTGATATTCTTATCATAAACCTTGACACCATGTGAAAGTCAATGAAAAAGTTTCTATTCATACATTTCTATTTTATTTGGATATTCCCGTGATCTTTCTCTTGTTATTTTCTAAAAATCTCCTTTACATTTACCAAAACAGTTGATACGATTAGTATACCTTCTTAAAATTAGAGTTTTATAATCTTTAATTTACTAAAAGGCAATCGAAATGAAATCATCTAACCATTAACTTTATTCAGGTCATCAATCTCTTATTTTTAAAAAATAAAATACTCGACAGTTCATTCATTTTTTTTTCATATGCGTTGTTATGGAATCTAGTTCCTGTGTTAAACTCTGATGGTTATAAAGTTTTAATCACGTTATTCAGTGTAGATGAATTAGAAAATAAAAGAAAAAATCACTTGATTGTAAAGCTAATACAAGCAATTAGTTTGTTATTGGTCATTGAAACAGTCATTAGTTGGTTTGTGTGAGGTGACTAAGTTGTTAGAACTAAATGATTACACATTGAAAATAAATAATAAATTACTTTTAGAACATACAAAAGTTTCATTTAGAAAAGGGGTGATTAATCATATCTTAGGGAAAAACGGTGTAGGGAAATCACAATTTGCTAAGGATTTATTGTTAAACCGAAGTGGTTTAATCCCTTCTGAAATAAGTAAAAATGTTACGATTATTTCAAGCTTTTCTAATGTCCCTAACGATTTAAAAGTCTGCGAATTATTTATTCTTCTAGAGAAAAGATTTGGTTTAGATTCAGTCGCACACTTGGCTCATTCTTTGCACGCTACAAATATTTCTAAAACTTCCTTAATTGGACAATTAAGTGATGGACAAAAACAAAAACTAAAATTACTTTCTTTTTTTCTGGAAGATAAATCAATTATTGTATTAGATGAAATTACCAACGCCTTAGATAAACAGACAATTAATGAAATCTATCTATTTCTACTTGCATATATAAAAAATCATCCTAAAAAAATTATTCTAAACATCACACACAATTTATCAGATTTAAAAAATTTAAAAGGCAACTATTACTTAATTGAAGATTTCAAAATGATTCGTTTTACTAATCAAACTGAAGTTATTCAGAAGTATATTGAGGGGTGAAATTTTGGAATTAAAAAAAACGATTTCCAACAAAATAATGATTATTTTAATTGCAATTATCGTTGCAATCTTTGCAATGGGATGGATTCTACCTATTGGCATCGATAAAGTAACTAGGTTAAGTTACCGAGAATACTTATTTAGTACATATACTGTATTTACACAATTTGGCTTTCTAATGTTTTCGTTTCTAGTCTCTTTCTTTATTAATAAAGAGTACTCAGGAAAAACAATTTTATTTTATCGTATGATGAATACCAATAGCCTTACTTTTTATATAAAAAAAGTTTTGACACTTACGGTAGAGACCCTAGGCAGTATTCTAGTTCTGTTATTTATCGTTTCCTTTATTTTTATGGATTTTTCTGTAATTCTACAAATGTTTTTTTTATTATCGATGATTTCAATTCAGTATATTTTAATTGTTGCGTTGATCAGTTTTTTATCTGCTAACGTTCTTTTATCTATCGGTTTTAGCATACTCTATTGGATTACAACAGTACTTTTTGTTGCAGTTGGTGGATTTTTACGTTTTTTTGCAATATTTGATGCTTCAAACGAATTATATCTAAACGTCCAGAATTTTTTAGAAGGCTCAGAAAACTCAATTAGTTTTGACCACAATTTATTGATTATCTTGTATATTATAGTTCTAACAATCATCGCGCTGGCTATTGCAAGGGTAAATAATAAACGTTGGCTAAGACTAGGAATATAAACGACACCCACTTCGCAGATAGGATTCATCTACTTATTCGAGACAATAGATTAAATCAAATAAAATACAACTAGTTGAAACTAAAAAAGCATCAATTTTGATACGCCCCAAACTGATATTTTTCTAAACTTTGGGGCGTGTAATCAAAATACAAGCTTCTTAGTGTGGCACTGGATATTTCACCGCATTTTTCTTCAACTTTTCTTCGATAATTTCGTCCAAATCAAACCCTAAATTATCAGCCATCATGTAGGAGTAAATGAGAACATCAGCCAATTCTTCTTTGATTCGTTCTTCTTGTTTGATGCCTTCTTCTGCTGTTTTCCATTGAAAAAGTTCTAACAATTCTGCTGCTTCTAAACAAATTGAGAGCGCCAAATCTTTTTCATTATGGTGGGGGCGCCAATTTCTTTCATCACGAAATTGATTAATTTTTGCCATTGTATCCATTTGTTCCCCTGCTTTCTTATTCATTTGATGGCAACTGAAACCCATCGAACGTTTCACCATCATAGTATTTTAATAACTGTTCTGTAGACAATAATGAGGAGGTTATTTCTTCCTCTTCAACAACTGCTTGATTCTCTTCTCTATACAACAAATAAGCCTGTAAAAGCTGTTGGTAAAGTTTTTTTCGTGAAGAGGCTTCCGCTGAAAGAAACGTTAATTCTTTTAAGTGTCCGCGATAGACAGGCAAATCATCAACGAATTCGATTGGTAATTCTACTACAGTTAACTGAAATTCTTCAAAGACTTCTTCGTACATCTGCCATTCCTTCTTTCTGTCGATATTGTTTTGGGGTCATGCCCATTTCTTCTTTAAAACGTTTATAAAAAAAGGCTTTGTCTTGATAGCCGATTCGTTCAACAATCGTTTGAATCGATAAATCTGTTTGCTTCAAGTAGTTTTTCGCCAATTGGATTCTGTAGGCTAAGACAATTTCCGTAAACGTTTTGTTTGTTTTGTCTTTTAAAAAATTCGATAAGTAATTCGGATGAAAATGAAATTTAGCGGCGACTTCTGCTAAAGTGACATGCGCAATCTGTTGCTCAATATACGCTAAAATCACCTCAACACGTTGATGATTCGACAAATAATTATCTTGCATCTTTAAAGCTTCTCTAGGCAGTTGACCTAGTTCCACCACTAGCAAAACAAAGGCCGCTTTGGTCACTTTATTATTAAAATAGGCCATTTTCACAATTTGTTTCAGTAATAATAGCGAATAGACGTGGACATCCGAATTTGGCTGGCTGGCAAAAACGAAATATCGAGGAATGTTTTCAAATTCACTGCTAGCAATTTCTGTAAAAAAACGATACATGACTGGTTCTTCCGCCAGCTGATTTAAGAGCGTATCAAGAAAATAGTGCTTTTTAAAATAAAATATAATCATAGACATTCCTTGCCCCTGATAGCTAACCGAGGTGGCCTCATTGACAATCATGACTTGACCAGCCGAAAACGAACACCTTTGTTGATCCAAATAAGCATAGCCGTCTTGCTCTAAACAATAGAGCATCCGAATAAATCCTTTCGGAACGTCAATGGTTTCCGAAGATGCCAACATAAAGCCCGCAATTTCTCGATGCGGATTTTCCTTAAATTGCGCTACTTCATTCTCAAGAGCATTGGTAGTGGTTAAATAACAATCTAAGGTCTCTAAAAACTGATAAAATGCTGCATATTGCTCTTCTTTGCTTGCCAATTAATCACCTCATAATCCAACACTTTTTACTTTACTCCCTCTATTTTTTTCTTTGGCGTTTCCTTCTATACTAGATACATGGTAACACGAAAAAAGAGATTCAACAGTTTTTAGGAGGAATTTTTTATGAAAATTAGTTTTATCGGTGCTGGAAATATGGCATCCGCTATTGCCAAAGGTGCGCTAAAAAAGCAATTTATTGCCGCAGAAAACCTTTATTTTTATGATATTCAAGTCGAAAAAACCGCCGCTTTTGCACAAGAAATTGGTGCACACGCGGTTGCTTTGCCTCAAGAAGCTATTGCAGTAGCTGACTTAGTTATTTTAGCAGTGAAACCGCAATTCGTTCAAGCGGCTTTACTTGAAGCAAAAGAAGCAATTTTAGACAAGCAACCGTTAATTGTTTCCATTGCAGCAGGTACGACTATTGCAGAATTGTATCAACTGTTTGAGACTACCCAACCGCTTCGTCTTGTTCGTGTGATGCCCAATATGAATGCATTGATTGGCGCGGGTGCAGCAGCTGTCTGTGGTAACGCTTTTGCATCCCCTGAAGACATCCAGACTGTTTTATCGTTGTTTCGAGCAGTTGGCCAAGCCTGGGAATTAGAGGAACAGTATTTTTCGATTTTTACTGCTATTGCAGGTAGCACTCCTGCGTATGCTTTCTTATTTATTGATTCGATTGCCCGAGCAGCCGTTAAAAATGGTATGAACAAAGAGTTGGCCTTAGAAATTGCCACACAAGCTGTACTAGGCAGCGCTCAAACTTTGGCAAATAGCACAGAGAATCCTTGGACTTTAATCGACCAAGTCAGTTCTCCTGGTGGAACCACGGTTGCTGGGATTGTCGAATTAGAAAACAATGCGTTTATTTCAACAGTCATCAAAGGGATTGAGGCCACCATCCTTCGGGATCAAGAATTAGCCAAACAAGACTGATAAGAATAATTACATGAGCGAATAAATAAGAAAAAGCGCTGAAAATTCAGCGCTTTTTCTTATTTTAGTTGAATGAGTAAGCCAAAATGATCACTGACTATCGGTGTTTTCCTACCATCAAAAATTACTTCATATTTTCGTACGTGCCACTGTTTTGGAACAAATGCGTAGTCAATCCGCAAGGCTGCTTCATTTTCTTCCCAGCCATCTATTTTTTTCTCTACTGTCGCTTCACCGCTTGTCTCTTCCGCTACAACAAATGCATCTTGAATCGGCAAGTAACTATTTTCCACTAATTGATAGCCAGTTGTACCAGCTGGGTTGTTTAAATCGCCTAAAATGACTAACGGTTGTTGCCCCGTCGCTAAGTATTTCTCTAATTGTAGCCATTCATAGGCAAAACCTGTACAGGGTGTTTCCCACCAAGAAAAGTGGCCAGAGACAACAGTAAGCGTACCTTTTGAACTCTCTGTCTCCGCTACTAAGATTTTTCTTGTTCGATAATTCGTTGGTTCTTGGCTTTCTGAAATAAGGAGAGCTTCACTAGTCAACGGACATTTCGAAAGTAGTGCGTTCCCTTCTTCATAAATAGCATAACCAATGTGGCTCATTTCCCAACTCCAATAATAGTTTTGGCCTTTTTCAGCTAGATATTGAACGATTAGATATGCAAAATTATCTTCATGGATCGGCGTTTGGGTCGCTATGGGACAAAAAGTAGTTAACTGTTCTAACGGCACTTTCTTGGAAGCGACTTTCTGATTCACTTCTTGTAAGGCAATTATTTCACTTTCAGAAGATAAAATCACCTTGGCAATCTCCTCTAATTTTTTTAATGGTTCTTCTTCTAACCAGCTATGAGTATTGATTGTTAAAAGATTCATCTTTTCCCCTTCTCTTACATGTTATTAGGTCTGTGAGTGGGACAAAAATCACTTTGGATTTTTGCTTCACGCGCAAAACCTGATAAACGGCGGGAACAGAACCAACTCCTTCGGAAATAAGCCGAAATTATCCAAAAATTAAAAAGCAATTTCCGGAAATTCCTTCTTATTTCTCGGAGTTAAACGGTTCTGTCCCGACCTCATACCTAATCATTTAAATTTCAATCTGTCCGATCACAGTTCCCGCAGTGGTGGTTCCTAGTTGATGAATAACTACTTGTTCCACTTTGTCGCTGTTTGTAAAAGCGACAATAATCGTTGTTTCTTTGCCAGCTTGTTCAATCACATCCAAGTTCATTTTAGCTAGTTTCGTCCCAGCTTCCAATGATTGTCCTTCTTTAACAAAAGATTCAAAAGCAGGTGTTGCCATTTCAACTGTATCAATTCCCATATGGACAAGTACTTCAATACCTTCTTCTGTTTGTAGCCCAATCGCATGTTTGCTTGGGAAAACACTTAGAACTTTCCCCGAAATTGGTGCCACCACCTCTCCTTCTAGAGGCTTAACTGCAAATCCATCCCCCATCATTTTTTGTGAAAAGACAGGATCATTGACTTGCGCCATTGGAATAACTTCCCCTGTCGCCACAGCCACGAAATCTTTTTTCTTGCCTAAAAAATTCGTTGTTGGCGTTCCTGCTGTACTTTCTGCTATAACCGGTTCTGGAATGTCAACGCCGGAAGCTAGTAAATCTTCAATATCGGATTTTAAAACATCGGCTTTTGGTCCATAAACGGCTTGAACGCCATTATCTTTCACAATCAAGCCCATTGCACCTGCCCCTTTCCACGCCTCTTCCGAACCGACTTTTTCTCGATCCTTTACACTGACACGTAAGCGTGTCATACACGCATCAACTTCTTTGATATTTTGTTTACCACCAAGTAAGTAGACAATTTGCGCGATTTGCTGATCGACGACGCCTGAACCAGCCGCGCCAGATGCGATTTCTTCGCCGTTATCATTGTCATAGTTTCCATTTCTTCCAGGTGTTGCGTAATTAAATTTTTTAATTAAGAAATTCGCTAAGAAATAAGTGACAACACCAAAAATGATGACCATTAAAACAAAATTGATTAAATCGCCACCTAAACCAGCTTTTATTGCTAGCGGTGTTCTTGTTAACAATTCAATATTTCCAAACGAATGCACACGCAATGGTAAAATATCAGCCATTGCAAAAGCAGCACCTTGGATTACGGCATAAATCACATAAAGCGGCACTGCAGCAAACATAAACATGAATTCTAACGGCTCTGTCACACCAGTTAAGAAAACAGCTAAAGCAGCAGAAAAATACATTGATTTATATTTAGCTTTTTTATCTGCATCGACATTACGATACATCGCCAAAGCCATCCCCATTAAAATCCCTGAAGAACCAATCATTTGGCCTACTTTGAATCGAGCTGGTGTCCAATTTTCTAAGACAAACTGATACTTGCTCATATCACCAGCACCTTTAAGATTCACTAAGTCTGTTGCCCAAGCCAACCATAAAGGGTCTTGACCAAAGACTTGGGTTCCAGCTTGTGCGCCAGATAAAATTTCATACGTTCCACCTAATTGTGTATAGTTGATTGGAATCGTCAACATATGATGTAACCCAAAAGGTAATAACAAACGTTCCAACGTTCCATATAAGAATGGCGCTAAAATAGGTGCACTGTCTTGAGATTGCGCAATCCATAACCCAAAATTATTAATTCCCGCTTGAATATTTGGCCAAATAAGTGCTAATGCAATTGAGACAATTGTTGACCACAAAATAACGACAAATGGGACAAACCGTTTACCATTAAAAAATGATAGCGCATCTGGTAATTTCCGATAATTGTAATACTTGTTGTAAGCCATCGCACCGACAAAACCAGCAATAATCCCTACAAAAACACCCATATTTAATGCCGGAGCTTCTAAGACACTTGTAAAGAATCCCTTCACCATAATCTTGGTGCCAAATAAGGTATGCGTGAAAGCTTGTTCATCTGCCAACATTTCATTTGTTACACCAAAAATGGCTCCAGTAATACGGTTGATTAAAACAAAAGAAATCCCCGCTGCAAATGCGCCACCTGCACGATCTTTGGCCCAACTGCCACCTATTGCTAACGCAAATAGTAAATGTAAGTTGCCAATAATTGCCCAACCGATACTCTCTAGAACTCCGCCTGTTGTTACTAACAAGCCTAAATTAGGATCGATTAAAGGAAGCGATTTCCCAATACTAATCATTAAACCCGCTGCGGGCATTACTGCCACAACGACCATTAAAGCTTTCCCGAATTTTTGCCAAAACTCAAAACTAAACATTTTTTTCATTCTTGCCACTCCTTACGCAATCGGTTTCGTTATGTTGCCATTATATACTCCTGTTTCCTTTTTGTAAATGCTTTAATTTCAAAAATATTGTGGAAAACAACTCCCTACTACTTAATCCTTTTTTATTTTGTCTTTTAATAAAGCAAATAAAGCTCCTTCTATCCTACCTTTGTTTCAGCTTTTATTCATAAGATTACACTTTTTAAGCATTGACTATTGACTAATGCAATCGGTTGCGTTTATGATAGACCTATCAATAAAATCACTGAGGGGGATTCTCATGAAACAAATCAAACGTTTATTCCAAATTGATCCTTGGAAAATCCGTACTACACACTTAGATAAAGAAAATTTACGTTTACAAGAATCATTAACAAGCATTGGCAACGGCTATATGGGGATGCGGGGAAATTTTGAAGAACACTATTCTGGCGACCACCATCAAGGAACCTATTTAGCAGGTGTTTGGTATCCAGACAAAACACGTGTTGGTTGGTGGAAAAATGGTTATCCTGAATATTTTGGTAAAGTGATTAACGCAATTAATTTCATCGCAATGGACTTACAAATTGATGGACAAACAATTGATTTAGCCACTACACCTTACGAAGATTTTTCTTTAGAATTAGACATGCAAAACGGGGTCCTTTCTCGGCAATTCACCATCCAAACACCGAAGAACAAAGTGCGCTTCTCTTTTGAACGTTTTTTAAGCTTAGAAAAAAAAGAAGCAGCTTACATCCACTTAACAATTGAAATGCTGGAAGGTACAGGCACAATCACTCTTCACTCAAAATTGGATGGCGATGTTCAAAATGAAGACAGCAATTATGAAGAACATTTTTGGGAAGAAATAGCTATTGAAACACAAGAAACACTTGGCTTTGTCACGACTAAGACCATTCCTAACAACTTTGAAATAGAGCGTTTTACAGTGACTGCAGGCATGCGCCATTTCATCGATGGAGCCTCTGTTGTGCCTACATATACACAACAGCCCTTGGCTTTAACCGCAGAATTGACAGTGTCTTTAAACGAAGGCGAAACGACCGCCATCACAAAAGAAGTGCTTGTCGTTACCAGTCGTGATGTGCCAGAAACGCAACAAATCACACGAGTAAACGAATTATTTGCAGAAATGACTACCTTGTACCCTGAAGCAAAAGCTGGGCAAGCTGCCGCTTGGGCAAAACGTTGGCAATTAGCTGATGTTGTTATTGAAGGAGATGACGAAGCCCAACAAGGCATCCGTTTTAATCTTTTCCAACTTTTCTCAACATATTATGGTGAAGACGATCGTTTAAATATCGGACCAAAAGGCTTTACTGGCGAAAAATATGGTGGTGCCACATATTGGGATACTGAAGCATATGCTGTCCCACTTTACTTGGCGTTGGCTAAGCCCGAAGTTACTAAAAATCTACTGAAATATCGCCACAATCAATTGCCTCAAGCCATTCATAATGCCCAACAACAAGGGTTAAAGGGTGCGCTTTACCCAATGGTTACTTTTACTGGTGTCGAATGTCATAATGAGTGGGAAATCACTTTTGAAGAGATTCACAGAAATGGTGCGATTGCTTATGCGATTTATAATTATGTCAACTATACAGGAGACGAAGACTATCTCAAAGATGCTGGTCTAGAAGTGCTTGTGGCAATTGCTCGTTTTTGGGCAGATCGGGTCCACTTTTCCCAACGTCATAAACAATATATGATTCATGGCGTAACGGGGCCAAATGAATATGAAAATAATATCAACAATAACTGGTATACCAATACCATCGCTGCGTGGGTTCTACGTTACACCCGTGAGTCTTATTTAAAATTCCAAGAAGAAACAACGCTCAAAATTGCAGACGACGAATTAGCTAAATGGGCAGACATTGTAGAAAATATGTACTTCCCAGTGGATAATGAATTAGGCATTTTTGTACAACATGACACTTTCTTAGATAAAGATTTAATGCCTGTTTCTGATTTACCACTTAGTGAGCTGCCTTTAAATCAACATTGGTCATGGGATAAAATTTTGCGGTCTTGTTTCATTAAACAAGCCGATGTTCTTCAAGGAATTTATTTCTTCAATGACGCCTTTTCTTTAGAAGAAAAACGCCGGAACTTTAACTTTTACGAACCAATGACTGTCCATGAATCTTCTCTTTCACCAAGCATTCATGCTGTGTTAGCTGCTGAATTAGGCATGGAAGAAAAAGCAGTGGAAATGTATCAACGAACAGCGCGCCTTGACTTAGATAATTACAATAATGATACAGAAGATGGCTTACACATTACCTCAATGACTGGTAGTTGGCTAGCGATTGTTCAAGGTTTTGCCCAAATGAAAACGGACCATCAGCAACTAAAATTTGCCCCCTTTTTACCAGCGACATGGACAGCCTACTCATTCCACATTAATTATCGGAATCGTTTACTATTTGTTGAAGTTGCAGCAGACCAAGTGGCCTTCACTTTACTCGACGGACCTGCAATTCCATTAACTGTTTACAATCAAGAATACACATTAAAAGATCGATTAGTTTTACCGATCAGAAAGGAAGAAGTTCATGTTTAAAGGCGTTTTGTTTGATTTAGATGGCGTTATTACTGATACAGCAGAATTTCATTACCACGCTTGGAAAAAATTAGGGAACGAAATTGGAATTTCCATTGACCGTGTTTTCAACGAACAATTGAAAGGTGTAAGCCGTGAAGATTCTCTGCAGTTACTGTTAAAATACGGAAAAAAAGAAGGCACGTTTTCTTCTGAAGAATTTGCCCAGTTAGCGCAACGGAAAAACGATTATTACTTGGAAATGATCCAAGCAATTACGCCTGAAGATGTCTATCCAGGAATTCTTTCTTTATTAACGGAATTACGTGAAGCCAATATTAAAATCGCCTTGGCTTCTGCAAGTAAAAATGGGCCTTTCCTTTTAGAAAAAATGCAATTGACGCCCCTTTTTGATGCCATTGCTAATCCAGCAGACGTTCAGGCAGGCAAACCCGCTCCAGATATTTTCATTTTAGCTGCGAAAGAAATTGATTTGACACCAGCAGAATGTCTTGGCATTGAAGATGCCAAAGCTGGGATTCAAGCGATTCTTGCTAGTGGTGCGCAGCCTGTTGGCGTTGGCCGCAAAGAAGAGTTAGGCGAAGGGTTGCCCATCGTGCCAGAGACGAGCGCTTTAACGTTTGATTACTTAAAAAAAGTGTGGCTTGATCATGAAGGATAATCGTATCACCGTAACCGATATTCCAAACACAAACTTAAAAAAAATTACTTTGAAGAACGACTTTTTAGAAGTCGTTCTTCTCAATTATGGCGCGCGCCTCCATCAACTTTTGATGCCAAACAAAAATAATCATTGGGAAAATATCCTTTTATCGTATGATTCGTATCAAGATGTATTAAAGGATCAAAGCTTTTTTGGCGCCACTGTTGGACCAGTTGCTGGACGCATACGTAATGGCCATTGGCAAAATGGAATATTAGAACAAAATAGCGACGGTCACCATATCCATGGTGGCTCAAAGGGGTGGTCTTTTCAATATTGGACAGTCGAGCCCTTTGAAAAAAAAGATATCATTGGCGTTGCTTTTCATTTAACCGACACCATTTCTGGCTATCCTGGACCAATTGAGGCCACCATCACCTACCAGCTAGAGGATAATCATTTACGAATGATCAGTACTGGACGGAGTAAACAGGAAACACTTTTTAATCCTACGAACCACGCCTACTTTAATTTATCTGGCGATGGAAAGTTAGACATTCTGTCACATTTGCTATCTTTGAACTGTCAAGGTATGTTAGAATTAGACGATAATAAGCTGCCTACTGGACAGATTTTACCAGCTTCTGAACTATCCATACGTTTTAATGAACTGACACCTATCGAAACAATCCTCCAACGCTATCCAACTGGGTTAGATGATGTTTTCTCCTTAGTTGGCTCTGACTTAAGACAGCCACAATTATGCTTACAAGAACCTACTTCTGGAAGAAAAATGACGATAGCAACAACGAACCAAAGTATGGTATTATTTTCTACGACTGGTTTTGAGGCTCCATTTTCTATTAATGGACAAGCGATGCATTCAAACTATGGCTTAGCAATTGAACCACAAGAGTATCCAGACATTGTTCATCATCCTCAGTGGGGCTCTATTTTATTACCAGCTAATAAAAAGCAAACCTACCAAACGGTTTATCAATTTAACCTTCTATAATCACTAAGAAAGGCGTGGCAAAAATGGCAATTACAGTAAAAGATGTCGCTAAGAAAGCGGGGGTTGCAACCTCAACCGTTTCGCGTGTCATTAACGATCATCCAAGTATTTCTGAATCGACAAAAAAGAAAGTGCGAAAAGTCATGGATGACTTAGGCTATGTGCCAAATATGACGGCACGGAATTTGGGTAAACGAATTTCAAGTGCCATTGGCGTAATTTTACCTCCTTTAGATTCGAAAGAACGGTTAGGGAATCCATTTTATTTAGAAATTATGGAAGCCATCAACGAGGAAGCCCGTCTTTATGATATGACTACTGCTATTGCAACTGCCAAAAGTTTTGATGTACTATTGGAAAACGTTAAAAGAATGCATCTTCAAAAACAAGTGGACGGTTTTATTCTTGTGTATTCAGATAGTAAGGACCCCGTCATTGATTACTTATATGAAAACAACATTCCCTTTACTTTAATTGGTCAACCTTACCAACATGAAACGGAAATAGTTTACGTGGATAATGATAATCAATTATTAGGGAAACAAGCGACGGAATTTTTAATTGAAAACGGCCATAAAAATATTTTATTTGTGACCAATACAACGCATGAAAGTTTGTACTTTGAACGTTACTTTGGTTATCAAAAAGCAATGATGATGCAAGGATTAACTGTTTTACCAAGCGTTGCGTTAGAAAAACCTGAAGATTACATGGCTTTTGATGACATTCTTCATCAAAATAATGCCACGGCGTTGGTGGTGATTGATGATATCTTTGCTTTGCGGACGATGCAACTTGCGCAAATCTATGGTTATCAAGTTCCTGAAACGTTATCCATTATTAGTTTTAACAACTCAATCTTTTCAACATTGACACATCCTTATCTAACAAGTATTGACATCGACACGTCAGAATTAGGTCGAATGGCGATGAAAAAATTATATGAATTAATCCACGAAGAATTGACGAATGGTGTCCGTCTCGTTATTCCTCACAAATTAATTAAGCGTGAAACAGTTATTCCTATTCATTAAAAAAGAAGCATAAGCAGTTTGACACTGCTTATGCTTCTTTCTATGTGTACGCTCTTATTCGTATGTATTACTTTTATAAAATAACTTTTTGCGAAATTTTTTTCCAAAACGTTTCTTCTTTTGCATCAAATTGAGCTGGTTCCCCGTCAGACAATTTTTCATTTAATAATGATAATTTTTCTTGATGTTTTGCATACTCATCTTTTTTTATTAGCTCTAAACGATACGCACGATCCAAGATCGACTCTCGATAGTTAACATTCATCTTCGTTGCCTTCGCCATTTCTTACATTCCTTCCCAAAATAAATTTTCATTTTTTCGTTAAATTCTTCTATAATTATAACAAAAATATCAGAAAAATAAATATGAAACAAACGATAATTGCGAAAATTTTGTTTTTTCATGCAATTATCGTTCGATTATTTAAGAAATTAAAATTATTAACCAATAATTAATCAATCAGCAAACGCATTAAATGAACATCTAAAAATTCACCTTGGTCTGTTTTGGCGCCCCGAGGCATAATTGCCTCTGTTTCAAAACCTAATTTTTTATAGACATGAATCGCTCGTTGATTACGATCCTGTACCGTTAATTCCAAGCGACGAATAACATGACTTTCATGCGCCCAGCGAATAAGTTCTTCCATCAGGATACTGCCCAGTCCATAGCCCCAGTACTGTTTTAAAATACTAATGCCAATTTCACCAATATGCTCCATCCGCTTTTTAGAAGAAGCAGACACAGATGCGGTCCCAATGATCGCTTCTCCCACTAATGCCACCAATAAAACATTATTTGGCGATTCATAGAGTGTTGCTAGATTTTCAGCCAATTCTGCTGTCGACATAGCCATTCCTCGCTCATCCATTACCAAATAGGGCGTTTCACTCCCAATTTTTGACATCACAGATAGTAATTGATCCGCATCAGTAGGCACTGCTTCTCGAATAGAAAATGTTTGTTCAGTCATATTCGCGAGCCTCCCACGCTTGTAAAATCTCTGCTATTCTTTCTTCTGCCAATGGACCAGTTCCACGGAATTCAAGAACTCTCTTGTCAGCTTCTTGAGAATCTTTATTTAAAATAATTTCTAAATAATCTTCTGGCAATTCTTCTTCAATCAATCTACCCCATTCTACAACGGATAGCCCATCTCCTTCAAAATACTCATCTAACCCTAATTCATCCGCACCCTCTTCAACACGATAGACATCCATATGGTATAACGGAAGTCGTCCTTGTGGATATTCTCGGATAATCGTATAGGTGGGACTTTTAATCATTTGGGAAATGCCTAATCCTAAAGCAATCCCTTTCGTCATTGTCGTCTTACCGGCCCCTAAATCACCAGTCAGGACAATTACATCACCAGCTTGTGCCTTTTGTCCAATGATTTTAGCAATTGCTTCTGTTTCCAATGGATTGTTCAGGACAATGTTCATTTTTTTGCCTCCCATCTGCAAGAATCTATGTATGAAAGTATACCGAAAATTCAATAAGTTGACTAGTGGCAGCTTCAAAAAAATAAAGTTGAGGCCCAAGTGTCCTGGGAACCTCAACTTCTACTTTGCTTATTTATCATGCTTCGACATAGTTAATTAGTCGTTCATTAATGTTTGAGCAGCTGTAATGATTGATAATTTATAAACATCTTCTTCGTTTGCACCACGTGATAAATCAGAAACTGGTTTGTTCAATCCTTGTAAGATTGGGCCAATTGCTTCAAAGTTACCTAAACGTTGAGCAATTTTGTAGCCAATATTTCCTGATTGTAAATCTGGGAATACAAAGACTGTTGCTTCTCCAGCAACTTTTGAGTTAGGCGCTTTTAATTGTGCGACAGAAGATACATAAGAAGCATCAAATTGTAATTCACCATCAATCGCATATTCAGGTGCTAATTCTTGCGCAATTTTTGTAGCTTCAGCAACTTTTGTTACTTCTGGTGCTTTTGCAGAACCTTTTGTTGAAAAACTTAACAATGAAACTTTTGGTTCAATGTCAAATAATTCAGCTGTTTTGGCACTATCAACAGCAATTTCAGCTAATTCTTGTGCAGTTGGGTTCACGTTAATCGCGCAGTCTGAGAATAAATATCTTTCTTGGTCACGACCACGAATCATTAAGAAGGCACCACTTGTACGGCTTACGCCTGGTTTTGTTTTAATGATTTGTAACGCAGGACGAACTGTATCACCTGTTGAGTGGATAGCACCACTAACCATACCATCAGCAATACCCATGTAAGTTAACATAGTACCGAAATAGTTGACATCTTTTAAGATTTTTTCAGCATCTTCTTTAGTAGCTTTTCCATTACGGCGTTCAACAAATGCTTCGACCATTTCATCCCATTTTTCATAATCATTTGGGTTGATAATAATAAAGTTTGATGTGTTGATTCCACGAGCCATAGCAGCATTTGCGATATCTGTTGGATCACCAATTAAGATTGGTTCTACTAATTCATCAGATTTTAAGCGGGCAGCAGCACCTAAGATTCTAGGATCTGTTGCTTCAGGGAAAACAATTTTGATATTACGGCGTACAACTTTAAATTTTAAGCTATCGAATAATTCCACGATAAACCCTCCAGTTTTATATTTACAAAATCCATCATACACTATTCTCAAAGAAAATAACAGTTTTTTCTAGCTGTATTAGTCAAAAAAACCAATAATCCGATAAACTTTTCACAAACTAACTTTTCTACACTATAACAGCTTGCACTGTTACATTACACTGTTTCAGGAAGTTGCCAATCAATCGGCGTTTCCCCTAAACGTTCTAGAGCGGCATTCGCTTGAGAAAACGGACGTGAGCCAAAAAAACCACGATGTGCTGACAATGGACTTGGGTGTGGCGATTTGATAATCACATGCCGAGTCATATCAATCATTTTAATTTTTTCTTGAGCAGGACGTCCCCATAAAATGAAAACAACGGGTTTTTCACGCTCATTCAACTTTTCGATAATGACATCTGTCAGTTGCTCCCACCCTTTACCTCGATGGGAATAGGCTTGACCTGCCCGAACGGTCAACACAGTATTTAATAATAACACGCCTTGTTTGGCCCAGCTTTCTAAAAAGCCATGGTTGACGGGTTGGTACCCTAAATCAGCTTGTAATTCTTTGTAAATATTCGCAAGAGATGGCGGCACTTTCACACCTGGCTGGACAGAGAAACTTAGTCCGTGTGCTTGATTGGGTCCATGATATGGGTCTTGTCCCAAAATTACTACTTTTACTTCTTCAAAAGGGGTTAGTTCTAACGCTGAAAATAAATGATACATATCTGGATAAATCGTTTGTGTCTGATATTCTTTTTTCAAAAATTCCCGCAATTCTTGATAATACGGTTTTTCAAATTCAGCAGATAAAACGGTTTGCCAACTATTGTGAATAATTTCTTTCATAATGCTCACTCCTTCGCTCTCTAAGCATAACGAATTTCTCCAAACCTGACAAGAAATTTCTGGGTACTTTCTCTTGGAAAAACGTGGTAAACTATAGGTAAGCTTTAAATAGATAATGAGGTGTAGAGAATCGATGATTAAATTAATTGCTTCAGATATGGATGGAACACTTTTAGATGCAAAAATGAGCATCACAAATGATAACGCTTCAGCAATTCGCGAAGCGGAACGTTTAGGAATCGAATTTATGGTTGCTACTGGCCGCGCATATACCGAAGCGAAACCCGCGTTAGAAGAAGCTGGAATTGACTGCGCCATGATTACTTTAAACGGCGCCCAAGTGTTCGACAAAGATGGACACTCACTTTTCACGGCTGGGATCGAAAAAGAAACAGTAACCGAAGTACTAACTATTTTGAGTCAACACAATGTTTACTATGAAATCTCTACAAATAAAGGTATTTTTTCTGAACATCAAGAAAAAAGAATTGAAAACTTTGCCGCTCATATTGCAGAATCCATGCCCCATTTAACTTATAAAGTGGCGATCGCCATGGCTTCAGCACACCTATCTTTATTGCATATTACCTATGTTGATCGTTTAGACGACATTTTAAAAGATGATTCGATTGAAGTCCTTAAAATTATTGGCTTCAGTATGGATGGGCCGAAAGTATTAGGTCCTGCTGGGATGGAAGTAGAAGAACTAGATGATTTGGTTGTTACCTCTTCTGCGCTTAATAATATTGAAATTAACCACCGCCTAGCACAAAAAGGGATTGCGGTTGCGCGCGTCGCTAAAGAACGTGGGATTCCCGCTGAACAAGTCATGACTATTGGTGATAATTTAAATGACGTCAGCATGATTCAATGGGCTGGGGTAAGTTTTGCAATGGGCAATGCCGAACTGGAATTAAAAGAATACGCTAAATATGAAACAGCCACTAATTTAGAAAATGGTGTTGGCGAAGCCATCCTGCGTGCAATAAGAGAAGATTTGTAATAAGCACTACCAGTTACAGCACTCATTTATATATAGAAAGGAGATCGTGTCGTGTCTGAATTTTTTATTCAAGAACAACAGTTAGGAAAAGTTACGCGAACCATCGTGAAAGACCAAGCAGGCCGTTCACTTTTTCTATTGGTGGGGCGCTGGGGCACACGAGGAGATGCGCTTTCTTTATATGCAATGAACGGAGAAATTTTAGCCAGTATTAAACAAGTTTCTTGGACTTTTGGCACACGATTTGAGTTATATCAGCGTTTTGAAAAAGTGGGTACTCTACGAAAACTGTTCAATTTGAATGCTGATTTCTATTATGTTCAAGGCCTTCACTGGGCAGTTGTTGGGGATATCAAAGCGCACCAATATTCAATTTATCAAGTCCATAAAAAAATTATGTCAATGGATAAAACCATGCTTTGTACAGGCGACTATTTTGTTTTAACTGTTGCCAATGATGAGGACGCACCGTTGTGCATCTGTATAGCAGCTGTCCTTGACTACTGGTTATATAATAAGAAAAAACAAAAAACTTCCGATGATTTTGGATTAGATTTTGATCCTTTAACGGATTAATGAAAAATAACGAAGCTAAAGTGATTGACTTTAGCTTCGTTATTTTTACACTTCTTTTTGCATATGATTGTATAAGTGACCACTAATAGTCATTGTTGTGACATCTTTAAAGCCTTTGCTTGCGTATAACTTTCTCGCCCCAGGATTGTCAAAATCAACATTTAGACCCAAGGCTTGCTTCCCGCTAGCTTTGGCTATTTCAGGTAAAGCATCTAATAACTTAGAACCAATGCCCATTCCGCGGAAACGTTCATCCACAGAGATCGTGTCTAAATACCATTCATTAGGCAAGGTTTCTTCTTCAATAAATAGCCGAACATCTTCTGCTAAGCCATGTTTTTTAAAGACTTCTCTTAAAGGTTCATCAATAATCTTTTCATCTTCTGCAGGATAGCCGACAGCAATCCCTGCAACTTCACCTGCATGTTCATAAACTAAAATTCGTTGATAGCCATAGCGATAGGTTGGATACGCCGTTGCCTCTGCTAACAGGTCAATCATTTGTTCTTCTGAGACTTCTTCTAAAATTGGTAACTCCATATCTTTTAAAATAACTAAGACCAGCCGAGCAATCGCTTGACCGTCTTCTTTTGTTGCCGAGCGAATCATTGTAATTCTCCTTTACATTTAACTAAAAAAGAACTGGCTACTATCATTACTGACTTAGCCAATTCCTTTTATCTTGTCTTTAGTATAACAAATTTATTATTGAATTTCTACTGTAACCTGACGTCGTCCCCAAACATGACATTGGTCTACTGAATCAAAATGAACATCAATAATATTTCCTTGAATAGCGCCACCTGTATCTCCAGCAATAGCAAAGCCATAACCAGAGACTTTCACTAATGACCCCAGAGGAATTACGCTTGGATCAACTGCAACTACATTGCTTTGTTTACTTAAGTCAATACCAGTAGCACTTAGATTACTTGCACCTGGCTCACGCCAAGAATAAGCGGTTGATTCCATCTGAAGCACACGACCAGAGCCAGTTCCTGGTGTTGATGATTCGCCTGTCGATGATTCTGTCGTTGATGACGATTCGGATGAACTAGCTGAACTTGAAGATTCAGTGCTACTGCTTTCCGTACTTGTAGAAGAGCTTGATGCTTGACTGCTTGACTCTTCAGCAGCTTCGGCTTCTAGTTTAGCCGCCGCATCTGCTTGCGCTTGTTTGTCGGCAGCTGCTTGTTTCTTCGCTGCTTCTGCTTTGGCAGTTTCTGCCGCACGTTTTTTCTGTGCCTCAGCTGCTGCTTTTTCGCTGACTAAGCGTTGTTGCTCTTTCTGTTTGTCTGTCGAAATTTGAGCCAATAATTCTTCATTATCCGCCATTTTTTCTTTTAACTCAGAGACTTTATTATTCATTGAAGAAGCTTCAACTTGTAATTTCTCTTCATTTTGTTTTAAAGTTGTTTGTGTATTTTCAACTTTTTCTTGTAATGCAGCTAACTTTTCTTTTTCGCTAGTTAAGCTTTCAATCTTTTCCCGTTCAAAGTTTTGTAAAACGGTCATGGCGTAGGCCCGATTAAAGAAATCTGATAAATTTTCTGCATCTAATAAGGCTTGCCAAGTACGTTGGTCGCCATTTAATTGAATATCCTTCATACGATCGCCAACAGCTTCTTTACGACGAGAAATATTTTTTTCTGTTTTTTCTATTTCCTCTTTCGAAGTTTTCAACGTATCTTCCGCTTTTGAAATTTGCGTTTTTAAACGTTCGATTTCCGCATATTTAGCATTTACATCGTCTAAGGCTGAATTGATTTCTTTACTAATTAACTCCCCAGATTGTTTCGCTTGCGCTTCTTTTTCTTGCAACGAATCAAGTGATTCTGCTGCCGCAGCGACTGGAAGTCCAAAATTGATAAGCATCATTGTTGTTAAAAATGGTATCAACTTTTTAACCTTCACTAAATCCAACACCTTTCCTAACTTATCTAAAACACCTACTCATTATACTAGTCAGGAGGGCTTGTTTTATTTCAATCATGTTACAATTTGTTACAATTTAAATGCAACTCTTTTTTTATCCTGCGTTTATTCATTAGTCCATTTCTATCTCAATTCTTTAAGAATTTCTTAAGACGGCTTAAAAACTAGCTTTTGATGATTTTTCTTTTTTTCATCCCATTAGACCATTGATTGAAATATTTTGTAATATTTTTTGTTAATTATTGGCCCTTTTTCTTCAAATCTTCTAAGAGATGCCGAACTTCTTTGGAATTTTTAATGTTTTTTAAAGTTAGTTTTGGGTAATTGTTAATAAAACGACGTTGTTGGAAATTTAACCGATTTTGGAAATGCTCTTTTTTGGTTCGTTCTTTTAACTTCTGCCAATCAGCTGTAGCGATTTCCATTTTTGTGTTCAACCGTTGCTTAAATTCTTGTTGGTTCGTTTCCAACGTTTGGCCCATCTCGGTAATAAGTTTTTTGAAACCTTGCATGTTCAGCAACGTATAAATTAAGTCAAGCCCCATTACAATCACTATGCAAAGTGCTAAGTAGTTGCCAAAGGTTGCTTGTAAAAAGCTGACAACTTTGGCGATTTCTGGTTGAATAACTTTGACAATCAAGACACAACCCAATCCCCAAAAAAGAGAAACCGGTAAAGCCACACGACCGTTTAAATTAAAAGGTACATCATGATAATCCCACCAAGAGGCATGGAACAGTTTTTCCAAGCCATAACTAGTGACATATTCTAAAATCGTCACTAAAACAGCCGATCCGACATACAATACCAAGAGATTGTTCTCGAAGGGTTCCACAAAATAGAGAACGCTTAAGACCCCAAATCCATAAATAGGACAATAGGGCCCTACCAAAAATCCTCGATAAACAAATTTTTTGGCTTTTAATGAACAATACACTGTTTCCCATAACCAGCCGATAAAGGAATAAATAAAAAATAACAAAATAACCTGACTCATTTTTTCCACGTTTCTGTCACACTCCACTTCTTTGCGCTTTTCTTCTATTTTACCAGAAGTTGAGAAAATGTAGCGAACAACTTTCTTTCATTGAAAGATTAGGCTACAATGAGAGCAGCAAAGGGAGGAATCTTATGTTTGGTTTATTGAAATACGCAAAAAATTATCGAAAACAAATTATCCTCGGTCCAGTCTTCAAATTTTTAGAAGCTTGTTTCGAGTTAGTCTTGCCCTTATTCATGGCTCACTTAGTCGATGTCGGTATTCGTCAAAACGACCGACAGACTGTCATAGAAATGGCCCTCTGGATGCTTGTTATGTCGTTAGTTGGTTTATTTTTTGTCATGATTTGTCAATATTATGCTTCAGTCGCTTCGCAAGGTTTTGGGACGGAGCTAAGAAATCAATTAATGAAGAAAATTAATCAGCTTTCACACAAAGAATTGAATAGTTTTGGTACAGATACCCTCATCACCCGGATCACAAACGATATCAATCAGCTTCAATTGGCTTTAGCGATGTTTATTCGGTTGGTCATTCGGACACCTTTTTTAAGTATCGGTTCTGTGGTGATGGCTTTTTACATTGACGTGCAGATGGGCTTTCTTTTCCTATTACTTTTACCAATTTTTAGCCTTATTCTCTTTATTATCATTAAAGTGACTGTGCCTTTATATCAAAAAGTCCAAGAATATTTGGATCGGTTAAACCGTCAAATTAGTCAAAATTTAAGCGGTGTCCGTGTGATCCGTGCGTTTGCTAGAAAGGAAACAGAGCAACGACATGTTGATAAAGCTTCCGATGATTTAGGCGATATTTACATTCGCGTATCGAATGTCTCTGCTTTATTAACGCCTTTAACCACTTTGATTATGAATGTTGGAATTTTATTTTTACTTTATTTTAGTGGCTTAAAAGTTTCTTTTGGTTCTCTGCAACAAGGGGAAGTTTTAGCCTTGATCAATTATATGAATCAAATGATGCTCGCTTTAATTGTTGCTTCTAATCTCGTAGTAATTTTTACACGAGCCGCAGCTTCCGCAAACCGTGTCAATGAGGTTTTAACTGTAGAAAGCCAGTTAACAGATACACCAGAATCAGCAAAAACATCGCCACAATTTGGTGATATTACCTTTGACCATGTAGATTTTCGCTATGAACCAGAGGCCGGTTTGGCTTTGGAAAATATCAATTTTACGATTCCTAAAGGCTCAATTCTCGGCATCACAGGACCTACCGGCAGCGGAAAAAGTACCTTAACCCAACTCATTCCCAGATTTTATGATGTGAGTGCAGGAAACCTTTTTATTAATGGTATAAATGTGCGCGATTGGCCGCTCTTTACTTTACGCCAACAAGTGGCAAGTGTCCCACAAACTGCCGTCTTATTTACAGGGACTATTCGAGAAAACTTACAATGGGGCAAACCAAATGCAACTGATGAAGACTGTTGGGAAGCATTAGCTATCGCCCAATGTAAAGAATTTGTTGAACAATTAGACCAAGGGTTAGACACGCCTGTTAACGAAGGCGGAAAAAACTTTTCTGGTGGACAAAGACAACGGTTGACTATTGCCCGTGCCTTGATTAGGAAACCACATTTACTTATTTTAGATGATTCCTTGAGTGCCCTCGACTATCAAACAGATTTGAATCTGCGTCGTGCTTTACAAAAAGAACGAGCAGAGACAACCGTTATTTTAATTTCACAACGCGTGAGCTCGATTGCTACGGCGAATCAAATTTTAGTCCTAGATAGTGGAAAAGTCGCTGGCCTTGGCACCCACGAAGAATTACTTACTTCTTCTAAAGAGTATCAAGAAATCGTTGCGTCACAGGAGGAGGATACCCATGCAAACTAAAAAAATTCATTTTGGCGCCTTCTCACGTTTTAAGCCGTATTTACTACGCTATCCAAAAGAAATTATCGGCGCCTTAATCCTAGGAATTCTCAGTGGTTTTTCGACTGTCCTCATGACTTATTATATAGGTAAATCCGTTGATACAATGGTTGGTAAAGGACAAGTCAATGCTGCGCAACTCATCAAAATTTTAGGTTTATTAGCAGGGATTTTACTCGTAACCGTTCTAAGTCAATGGCTGATTCAACGTCTCGGTAATCGCGTGTCTTATTTATCGACCACACAGCTGAGAAAAGATGCCTTTGCCCATTTAAATCAATTACCGTTAAGTTATTATGACCAAACGTCACACGGAAATATCGTCAGTCGCTTTACCAACGATATTGACAATATTTCAATGGCTTGCTCGGCTGTCTTCAACCAATTATTTTCCGGCATGGCCACCGTCGTTGTTGCTTTGCTCTTTATGATTCGGCTAAGTCCCCTGCTCACATTAGTGGTTCTTATCAGTACGCCGATTATTTTTATTGTAAACTGGCTTGTTGCAAAAGCTTCACAAAAAAACTTTGCTGCACAACAAACGATTGTTGGTGAAATTTCCGGCTTCGTTTCAGAAATGGTTGGCAACCAAAAAATTGTTAAAGCCTTTCAACAAGAACAAGCTACGCAAGAAACATTTGAAGCATTGAATCAAACGTTGTATGAAAAAGGACAGAAGGCTCAGTTTTCTTCTTCCTTAACCAACCCACTTTCTCGATTTATCGACCATTTATCTTACTTATCGATTGGATTAGTCGGTGGCTTGTTAGTTTTAAGTGGCAATCCTTTAGTCACAGTTGGTGTTATTTCCAGTTTCACCATTTACTCTAGTCAATTTTCTAAACCTTTTATTGAACTCTCAGGAATTACCAACCAAATCCAAGCCGCCTTAGCTGGATTGGAACGTACCTTTGATATGATGGATCAACCAGTTGAACGTCCTGATGCCCCGAACGCAATTGTTTTGAAAGAAGCGCGAGGCCGTGTTGAATTTAAAGACGTTGATTTTTCTTACACGCCGACGCGACCTTTAATCGAAAACTTTAATTTAATTGCTGAACCAGGAGAAACAATTGCCATTGTTGGACGAACTGGTGCGGGTAAATCAACATTAGTGAATTTGTTAATGCGCTTTTACGAGGTCGACCGTGGCCAAATTACGGTTGATACTCACGACATTACTCAAATTACTCGGGACAGCTTGCGAAAAAGTTTTGGTATGGTTCTCCAAGATACTTGGCTATTCGATAGCTCCATTCGGGAAAATTTAACGTACGGAAATCCTGAAGCCTCTGACGAAGAAATTATAGAAGCCATGAAAAAAGCCCATATTTTTGATTTCGTCATGCGTTTACCTCAAGGACTAGATACCGAGATTGGTTCCCAAGGCGTTAAAATTTCTGAAGGACAACGACAATTAATGACCATTGCACGCACGATGATTAGTAATCCGCCGATGCTTATTTTAGATGAAGCGACCAGTTCAGTTGATACATTGACCGAACAAAAAATTCAGGATGCTTTTTTACAAATGATGACTGGCCGGACCAGTTTTGTTATTGCCCATCGCTTAGCAACAATCAAAAGTGCTGAAAAAATTCTAGTTATGGACAATGGTCAAGTAGTTGAAATTGGCACCCATGACGAATTATTGCAAAAAGAACAGGGTTATTATCGTGACCTTTACGAAGCACAGTTTAATCAAAAAGCACAATAAAAAAGAGTCACTTTTCTGGGATGATGAAAAGTGACTCTTTTAATTTTAAATTTATTGATCTAATTCAGATAATGGTTTCCCAAATAAACGTTTAAAGGGAATTTTATTGCCTAAATAATAAGTGGCAATTACTTGAATAGGAAAGAAAATAACTGTTTTAATTAAGCGTGGCACCCACCAAGCAAAATTTGCTAGATTGACGCCATACATTAAACTTAACCACAAAGGAGTTAAAATGATATTAATTAAAACGGTGACCAACAATGTCGCCAAAATCACTCGTTGCCATGTCATTTCTTTCTTATAATAGAAATAACCATAAATAGCACCAGCCAAAAAGGCATTTAAAGTAAACCCAGGAAAATAGCCTGCCTTTGGAAAAAGCAACATTCCTACCACATCAGCCACCGCCGTGCCGATTCCAGCCCAAAAAGGTCCGAAAATCATCCCAATCAATGATTCTGGGATAAACGTGAAACTGATTTTTAAAAACGTTGTTTCATACGCAAAAAAGCGTGAAAAGACAACGACCACCGCAATGAGTACGCCCATTAACGCAATGGATTTTGTGCCAAATTTTTTCTTTGTCATTTTTAGCATCTCCTCTAAGAGCTGCTACATGACGAACCATGCAGCGAATGCGAAAACAAAACCGCGAACATTAAAAAGCTGAACGTGTTGTTCTGATGATAAGCAAAGTAAGAACCTTTGCTTTCTAGCAACACACTGTTTATGTTCTTCGTCCAAAAGGCAACATCCCATCCTTTTAGCACTTAACGCTTTGTCTCCTACTCTGTTATTTTATTTGGACAAAAGTCCTCATAAAATATACCACAAAATAGTCAAAATAACCATTAAGGTTCTCTAAAAAGCTAACGGTCGACGATCCCCTTCATGGATAACCTCACGGAAGTCCGCAAACCCCGCCTCGACACCTCTCAAAAGAATTTCAGCACTGCCGATATTGGTCGCTAAAGGAATTTCATAGACATCACTTAGACGAATCAAAGCCGTCACATCTGGTTCATGCGGTTGCGCGGAAAGAGGATCTCTTAAAAAAATAACTAAATCAATGTTGTCTTCTGATATCATTGCGCCAATCTGTTGATCCCCACCTAATGGCCCCGATTTAAAGCAATGCACGGGTAAGCCAGTTGCTTCCATCACTTTCATGCCTGTCGTTCCCGTTGCATACAATTCATGTTTTTCTAAAATATGTTTATAAGCGGTTGCTAGTTTGATCATTAATGTTTTTTTACGATCATGAGCGATTAAAGCGATTTTCATGTTATCCAACTCCTGTCTTTGTTATATTATAACAAAAGTTTATCGATAAATCCGCTGAGAGTGTTTGCCCTTTGTCACCTTGACGAAAAAGTCTTCTTTTTCTTGTGCAACTCTCCCTTGCTGAAAGACAGCGTTTTCATTTAAACTATGAGTAACAAATCAAAAAGAAAAGAGTGACGTATCAAATGGTGGAAATGGCGCTTAGAAATGTGTATAAAAAATATGATAATGCAGAACATTATTCTGTTACAGATTTTAACTTAGAAATTACAGACCGTGAATTTATCGTCTTTGTCGGACCTTCTGGTTGCGGTAAATCAACAACATTGCGCATGATTGCTGGCTTAGAAGATATTACTGAAGGTGAATTATCAATTGGGGACAAAGTCATGAATGACGTTGCACCGAAAGATCGTGATATTGCCATGGTTTTCCAAAACTATGCGCTTTATCCGCATATGACTGTTTTTGATAACATGGCTTTTGGTTTAAAACTAAGAAAATATGATAAAGCTGAAATTAAAAAACGGGTGGAAAATGCTGCGGATATTTTGGGCTTAACAGAGTACCTACAGCGTAAACCTGCGGCGCTTTCTGGTGGACAACGCCAACGTGTTGCACTTGGCCGGGCAATTGTCCGTGATGCCAAAGTCTTTTTAATGGATGAACCTTTATCAAACTTGGATGCAAAATTACGTGTAGCCATGCGTGCTGAAATCGCTAAACTACACCAACGTTTAGAAACTACGACAATTTATGTGACACATGACCAAACCGAAGCGATGACCATGGCTGATCGAATCGTAATTATGAAAGATGGCTTTATTCAACAAATTGGTTCACCAAAAGAAGTTTACAATACACCAAAAAATATGTTCGTAGCTGGGTTCATCGGCTCACCTGCCATGAATTTCTTCAAAGTTACCTTAAACAATGGGGTTATTTCTAACCAACATGGTTTAAAACTAGCAATTCCTGAAGGAAGAAACAAAGAGCTTGTTGAACATGGTTATGAAGGCAAAGAATTAATTTTCGGTATTCGTCCAGAAGATATTCATAGCGAACAAGTGGCTTTAACGGCAATGAAAGATGCGGTGATTAAATCTGAAGTCGTTGTTTCTGAATTATTAGGGGCTGAATCCATGCTTTATACAAAAATTGGTGATACAGAGTTTATCTCAAAAGTAGATGCTCGTGACTTCCACCATCCTGGTGAAATGATTGACTTAGCTTTTGATATTAACAAAGGACATTTCTTCGACCCTCAAACAGAAGAAGTCATTAAATAAAAAAATCTCGAGGCATCCGTCGCAATGACGGATGCCTCGATTGTTTCTCTTTATGCTAATTTAACCTTCTTCTTTATCACTTTGGGTTGTTTCGCTTCTGTAAAAGTTGGAATATCTACATGTTTACTTAAGGTACTTGCTAAAAAGTAGGCAATACTGAAATCCACCAAACTATGAATTAATCCACCAACGCCCATCAAAAGAAAAATAGAATACATGAAGCCGGCTGTATAATAAGTTCCTGGCAAGTTGCCCATTGTGTAAAATACAGAAACAACCACTAGCTCGGCAGCGGAATGAATCACTCCAATTCCCACGTTAAACAACTGTAATTTCCCATTTAATAAAGTGAATTTCCCCTCTTTATTGATTAAAATTTCTGGATACTTTTGTAAAATCACTGCGCCAATGACTGCAAAAATCAAATGAGATAAGGCCCGCAAAGCAATAATCGGTGTTGCGGATAAGAAAAAACCAAAACCTGTTCCTAGACTAACCGCAATTGCCACCACTGGAGAAATAAACATGGCAATAAAAACTGGGACGTGACTTGCTAATGTAAAACTGGCTGGACCAATGGTAATTCTTGGCATAACCATTGGAATGATAATCCCCATTGCAATTAAAAGTGCTGAAATTGTTAAACGTTTTACTGAGTTTGTTTTCATTAAAACTGCCTCCTAAAGGTGTCATGACACCTTTTGTTTTTCTCAAGTGTAGCTGAACAGCCGCAATGTGTCAAGACACATAAAAGAACTTTCTGTTATTTCTCATAAATAACAGAAAGTTCTTTTTTATACTGGTTTATTTTTTTCTAAAGCATTACTTAAACGAGCGAATTCTTCTAAAGACAATGTTTCACCACGTCTAGAAGGATCAATTTCTGCTTCAGCTAGGCTCTCTTTTAGCCAAGCCACCGTTTGTTCATCTTTCCCATAAAAATGCGTTAAGTTATTCCACAATGTTTTACGTCTTAATTGGAAACTGGCTTTGGTTAATTTGAAAAATTCTTTTTCATTGGTCACTGTCACTGCTGGTGTAGCACGGCGCGTCAATTTAATAATCGCCGAGTCAACATTGGGCTGCGGCACAAAAACCGTTTTTGGCACAATAAAGGCGACACTTGCTTCCATAAAATATTGAACAGCAATTGATAATGAGCCATAAGCTTTCGTTCCTGGTTTAGCAGCAATTCGATCAGCGACCTCTTTTTGCATCATCACAACCATTTCGGCTACATCTAAAGAAGATTCTAAAAAATGCATCATAATTGGCGTAGTAATATAGTAAGGTAGGTTAGCCACCACTTTGATCGGATACTTCTCTTGAAAAACTTGGTTGGTTGTCTCGACCAAATCAGCTTTTAAAACATCCTGATGCACCACTGTTACATTATCATAGCGACTTAAGGTATCTGCTAAGACAGGAATCAAGCGATCATCAATCTCAAAAGCCACAACTTGTGCCGCGTTCATCGCTAATTGCTCTGTTAATGCACCAATTCCAGGCCCGACTTCGACAACATTTGTCTGCTGATTGATTCCCGCTGTTTCTACAATTTTTCTTAAAATATTAGGCTCTGTCAAAAAATTTTGACCTAAACTCTTTTTAAATGAAAATCCATGCTTTTTTAATATTTCTTTGGTTCTGGATGGTGTGGCAATTTCTTTATAGTCCGTCACGCTTGTTCCTCCATGTAGTTATTCTTCGTTTGCAAGTTCTTTTAAAATACGTGTCATGCTTTCTTTCAATTCTGCTTCTGTAATCCGAAACATGCTTAACCGTTTGACTAACTGTTTGCTATTTGTATAGCCAATTCTTAGGTCATCTCCTAATAATTCACGGTATTTTTTTGCATTTGCTCCCGCTATTAAACCATATTCAACTAGTGTTTGTCTAGGAATTTCTTGATAGTCTTCACCAGCTTGAACAGGTGTTACGACTTTTTTTAAGGCTTCAATAATTGCTTCATCACTAGCATGTTCAACCCCTAGGCTACCACCATTTTTTTTAGGCACTGCGACTTTTCTTGATAAAAAAGCATGCTTCGCATCAGGGACAACTTCCATTATTGTTTTACGAATTTTTTCGCCAGAATAGTCTGGATCTGTAAAAATAATCACGCCTCTCGTTTCTTGTGCGTGTTCAATTTGTGTCAAAATTTCATCATTGATAGCAGAGCCAATCGTTTCAATCGTATCCGCTGCAACTACTTCTTGAATGCGGCGTGTGTCGTCTTTTCCTTCAACGACAATGATTTCTGCAACTTTCATTTTTTCCTTCATTTATCTATCCGAAACAAGCGATGAGCGTTGACTCTCGTTTGTTCTGCCACTTCTTCAAAGGTTAGTTGACGCAATTCAGCAATTTTTTCCACTACGTATCGTGTATAGCCTGGTTCATTCCGTTTACCACGATAAGGAACCGGGGCTAAATAGGGTGCATCTGTTTCCACCAACATTCGTTCGAGTGGTACCGCCATCGCCGCTTCTTGAACATCCAACGCCTTTTTAAACGTCACGACGCCACTAAAAGAAATATGCAGACCTAAATCTAAAAATTTCTTCATCCACTCAGCATCGCCACTGAAACTATGCATGATTCCACCAATATCTGAAACTTTTTCATCTTTTAAAATTCGATAGGTATCTTCTAATGCCTCTCTCGTATGCACACTAAACGGTAAATTCATTTCCCGAGCAATCGCAATTTGACGGCGAAAGACTTTTTCTTGCACCTCTTTAGGATCCTCCATCCAGTAATAATCAAGACCGATTTCACCTAATGCGACAATTTTTGGTAACGTTAATTGTTCTTGTAATCGTCGTTCAACCTCTGGCGTATAGCTACCCGCTTCTGTTGGATGCCAACCAATGATACTATAAATATTGGCATATTCCTGACTAAGTAAAAGAGATTTTTCAATCGTTGGTTCATCAAAACCGACCACGGCCATCTCTGTAACACCCAATTCTTGGGCATGTGCAATCGTTTCTGGAATATCATCATTAAATTGTTCTGCATTCAAATGTGTGTGTGTATCAAAAATCATTATGATTGCCTCCTTTATCTCCTCTCTACTTTATCATATTTCTTGAAAAATCTGAATGACTAGGCGACAAGATTCGCCATTTCCTCATAAACAGCGCTTGCATTTATGCTAAAAGTAACGTATACTATTCAGTCATGTTATTAAAAGGAGGAATCTCCATGACCGATGAAAAAATTTATGAACAACAGTATTTAACAACGGTTTATCATGAGCTGCAAGCGGCTAAAAAAGTTTACGAAGAGCAATTGGCGAACACAATGAAAGATGGCAAACATATGCTAGAGGAATTTGGTCGCGATTCTAAGCTGAATTTTGATAGTTATGCCGATAATCTAGAAACGTTTGCCATGTTGGAAATGAAGAACCGTGAAATTGATCAATGGAACTTAAAAAATGAAGCAACGGCTAAAAATTTAGACAAAGTGAAACGCCTATTACAAGTTCCTTATTTTGGCAAAATTGGCGTGACTTTTGAAGACAGCCCTGAAGAGCCAGAAAACTTTTATATTGGCGTAAACGATTTTACTTCTTTAGAAGAAGAAACGCGCATTCACGATTGGCGCTCACCGATTGCTTCGTTATTTTATGACAATGTTTTAGGGAAAACAGCCTACACGGCACATCAACAAACCATTCCTGTACAACTTGATTTGAAAAGACAGTTAATTATTGAAAAAGATCAATTAATCAACTATTTTGACACAACCATTGCGATTCAAGATGATGTGTTATTGCATTCTTTAGAAGAAGATGCTTCTCCTTATATGAAGGACATTACGACAACCATTCAACAAGAACAAAATCAAATAATTCGTGACGAAACGCAGCCACTCCTACTAGTCAACGGGATTGCTGGTAGTGGGAAAACGTCTGCGATTATGCAACGGATTGCTTATTTACTTTATCAACATCGAGCAGAAATTACAGCGGATAATATTTTATTACTTTCACCAAATTCAACATTTATTGATTATATTTCTCAAGTTTTACCGAATTTAGGCGAACGAAATCCCTTGAATTTGACTCTTTTACAATTTTTGCGCTTCACTACCAAAGAATCATGGCCAATGGAAGAAGAAACGGACTATTTCGAACGCATTAATCGCTCTGAGGCAACGGAGCAAGAGCACGTTATTCGTTCAAAAGAATTTGCAACGTTTCTTTTAAGCAATCCTGAAAAAGCGGTTGTGCAGCCACATTTTTTCCGTCCTTTAACTTTTAAAAAGCAGACCTTATTTACTTCAGAAACAATTTTTAAACTTTATCAAGAAACACCAGCTGACTTGAGTATTCGCCAACGAATTTCAGCCACAAAAGAAAAATTAACCAGTCTTTGGACACGGTACTTATTAAAACAAGCCCATTCTAAAAAAATGTTGGATCAATTCCAAGATTTAACAGAAGCTGAACAAGTTCGTTATTTTGGCACAGTGATTACCGAAGATAATGAAAAATATCTGGCTGATTTTGCTTTAAAACGTTTGAAGAAAAAATATCGCTCTATCACTGCCGCTATCAAAAATGATGCTTGGCTAGATCAATGGGCCTTTTTTGAAACGTTTTATTCTTTATTCACTGAAAAATCGTATCAAAAAGAGACAGCTGTTTTCACAGCCGATGAAATTGTGGCCCTTATTTTGGTGAAACATGCATTTATTGAAAACCTCGCCAACCAGCAAATGGCTTTTATCCTAGTCGATGAAGTCCAAGATTATACAGAAGCCCAATTATTATTACTGCTGACACTTTTCCCTAAAGCTAGTTTTACTTTAGCTGGTGATGAAAATCAAGCCATTTTTAATACAGCCATTGAATTTTCTGAAGCCCATGATCTATTGGTTAACGAAACCAGCCGTTCTGTTGGAACCTATCAATTATTAAACAGTTACCGTTCAAGTAAAGAAATTACAAGACTCTTCCAAACATTAGGCACTCAACCAGAGCAATTAACCATTGTGCCTATCCGGCATGATGGAGAAAAGCCGACATTTATTCCTTGTGACTCTGCGTCTGACTATCTTAAAGCAATCGTCACTTCCATTGCAACTTTTGATCCGAAAGAAAGCACCGCCATTATTACTAAAACATTTGTAGAAAAAGAACAATTAACAAAAGAACTTAGTGCTTCTCTTTCATTGGAAGAGCATCCGTCACTGCAAGTTTTATCAATTGATATGGCAAAAGGTCTAGAATTTGATAATGTAATTCTTCATAACCCAAATGTTAATCGTTATTCCGACAATAAACGAGATAAAAAAATCCTGTATACTGCTATTTCTCGTGGAATGAAACGGGTCGTTTTACCTTATACCGGCAAACTTTCTGAATGGTTTACACCTTACTTGGCAGCCCAGTAACTGAGACTTAAGGCGGATTTTATTTTTAGAAAAACCACTTATAATAGACGAGTAGGCACTGCTTTTTAATTAGCAGACCTACTCGTTTGTTGTCTCTTAAATTGAGAGGAGCGTGAGAAGGTGAAACAATCACCTGATTTAGAAAATTTTTTAAAAACTTCTATCCAAAAAAATGTAACTATTGAGCGAAAACAACAAAACCAAACCATTTGGCACTGGCTACTGCTTATTTTATTTGGCTTGCTAACCTTTGGCTCACTGACACAGCAGTTACTCCTAATTGGCTTGTTTACACTTATTGCCGCTATTGTTAAAGGTCCCTTAATGCTCGTCTGGGGAACCATCTATTCGGCGTTAGTGGCTTTGTTTCCACCTTTTGCTTTAGTCCTATCTTTACTTTTTTTTATAATTAATTTAGGCACCGTTATGAAAAGTTGGCGTATTACTTTAACAAGTGCTTACTTTTATCTAATTCCTTTAGGTTTTAGTCTCTTGAAAACGACCGACTGGGTATCAACGCCTTATTTCCTGACAGGCTTGGCTTTGTTAAGTATTTTAGGGCTGCATTTTATATTAGAGTGGCTCTATAAAAATAATAGCTTAGGCCGTTTACTTACGTGGCAAATTATTAGTGTCCCTTTTTCACTCTTACTGATTATTTTACCAAGTCGCCTAACGAAAGGCCGTTTTGGTAAAAAACGAATACCTAAAAAAGTGAAACTCTAAAATAGAAAAGCCTAGGAAAAATCGCAAATGATTTTTTCTAGGCTTTTCTTCGATTCTTTTAATTTAAAAATTCGTTGATTTTCGATTTTAGGACGTCGATAAAACTGGAGAAAGAGAGTTCATTTGTTTGTGAATATGTCCAATGAGCCAATAACAGAAAAACTAAAATAACCAGTATCGCAACCACTAAAAAGGTTCTAATTCTTGCCCTTCTTTTTCTACGTTGAACTGTTAGCCGTGCTTGTTCCCTTACTCTCATAGCTTCTAAATAATACGGACGCCATTTAGGATCATTTTTTCGTTGCTCATAAAATTTAAATTTATGATAAGCCATCAAACTTCCCCCACATCAAATCACTTTTCTTCTAGTATACAAAAAAAGTAGTAAAGATAAAAGGTTACAATTCACCTTTTATCTTTACTACTTATGCTTTTATGCGATTCCTGCACCATTTGGCATTTCTTTTGGTGCTTCAACAATTTGAAGTTTCCCTTCTGGTGATTCAGCTGAAAGAATCATTCCTTGGCTAATTTGACCACGCATTTTTCTTGGTTTTAAGTTAGCCACAATGACTACTTTTTTACCAATTAGCGCAGCTGGATCTGGATAAAATTCAGCAATACCTGAAAGAATTTGACGATGGTTTTCATCCCCAGCATCTAAACGGAATTGCAATAATTTATCTGCTCCTTTGACTTTTTTACAGTCAATAACTTCGGCAACTTTTAATTCCACTTTATCGAAATCATCGTACTTAATTTGTTTTTCTTTCGTTGAAACCAACGTTGTTTCTTCTGGATTCCATTTAATATCCTCTTCTGTAGCACTTTCGCTTTGGGACATTTTCTTTTGAATATACGTTACTTCTGTTTCAATTTCTAAACGTGGGAAAATAGGTGTTCCTTTACTTGTTACTGTTACGTCTGTTGGGAACTCACCAAAATGAATATTTTCCATGTTCATTGTTTCTGGATCTAAGCCTAATTGTTCGAAAATTTTCCCTGGTGTTTCTGTCATGACTGGTTGCAATAAGATTGCCACAATTCGTAAGCTTTCCGCTAAATGGATCATGACACTTTCTAATTCGTTGCGTTTCTCTTCTTCTTTAGCCAATACCCAAGGCGCTGTTTCATCAATATATTTATTGGCACGAGAAACTAGCGTCCAGATTTCTGCAATGGCCGTATTAAATTCCATTTTTTCCATTGCTTCATGATATTTTCCAATAACATTCGCCGCAGTTGTCGATAGTTCACTATCAAATGGGGTAACTTTTGAAGCATAGGCTGGTACTTTGCCATCACAATATTTATTAATCATCGCAATTGTTCGATTCAACAAGTTTCCTAAGTCATTAGCTAAATCATAATTTAAGCGAGAAACGAAATCTTCTGGTGTAAAGACGCCATCACTACCAAATGGAATTGCTCGTAATAAATAATAACGTAACGCATCTAGACCGTAGCGTTCTACTAACATTTCAGGGTAAACAACATTTCCTTTAGATTTAGACATTTTTCCGTCTTTCATCAATAACCAACCATGTCCAAAGACTTTTTTCGGTAATGGTAAATCCAAGGCCATTAACATAATTGGCCAATAAATCGTATGGAAACGCACGATTTCTTTCCCAACCATTTGCACGTTCGCAGGCCAATATTTTTGGAATAATGAATCATCTTCTGAACCATAACCTAGTGCTGTAATATAGTTTGATAACGCATCAATCCATACGTAAACCACATGTTTTGGATCATTTTTTAATGGAATTCCCCAAGAGAAAGTCGTTCTTGAAACGGCTAAATCTTCTAATCCTGGTTTGATGAAGTTATTTAGCATCTCATTTTTACGAGATTCTGGTTGAATAAATTCTGGATGTTCTTCGTAATATTGTACCAAGCGATCCGCATATTTACTCATGCGGAAGAAATAGGATTCTTCTTTAACTAATTCGACTTCGTGACCACTTGGTGCTTTCCCACCAATGACATTGCCTTCGTCGTCACGATATACTTCAGCTAATTGTGTTTCAGTGAAAAATTCTTCATCAGAAACTGAATACCAACCTTCATATTCTCCAAGGTAGATATCTCCTTGTTCTACTAAACGATCAAAAATTTGTTGCACGGCTGCCATGTGATAATCATCCGTTGTCCGAATAAATTTATCATAGCTGATATCTAATGTTTTCCATAATTTTTGAACATCTGCTGCCATTTTATCAACGTACTCTTTTGGTGTCACATTTAACTCAGCAGCTTTTTTTTCAATTTTTTGGCCATGTTCATCCACACCTGTTAAATAAAATACATCAAAACCCATTAAACGCTTGTAACGGGCCATTGCATCGCAGGCGATTGTTGTATATGAATTCCCAATATGTAACTTCCCACTTGGGTAATAAATTGGGGTGGTAATATAAAATGTTTCTTTCTGTGACATACAGAAAAAACCTCCTTTAGTCATTTTCCTAAACCCTCAGGATTTACTCCTAAACAGTATACCATAATTAGACATTATTAAACTATATTTCTTGTCGGTTTTCTCTTGAAAATGAAGAAAATGCCAGAAAGAAAAGAGAGAAACACCTGTCTATTTGACAAGTATTCCTCTCTTTTTTCGTTCACTTTTATTCTTTTGTCTCGAAACGAACGATACTATGGTGTCGTCCATAAAAGAAATAAATAGCCAAACCAATCACTACGGCTACGCCAAATACTTGCCAAGTAGCTAAAGACAATTGGAACATCAAAGCCGCGCAAACCACGATTGAAATTAATGGTAGAACCGGCACAAGTGGTACTTTAAATTCACCTGCTTGCGGTTCTCCTTTCATTGTCCGTAATTTGATAATTCCTAAAGCGAGAAACATCAGATAAAAGAGTGTCACGATATTTGTAAGTTCAGCCAACATCTCCATTGGAACAACACCAGCAAAAACCATTGCTAAAAATCCAGCTACATAGGTTGCATTCTTAGGTGTGTGCCGCTTCTCATCGATTTTGCTCATAAACTGCGGCAATAATCCATCTTTACTAATCGCATAAATCACACGGGCTAAACTGTACATCATCGCAATCGTCACTGTTAATAAGGTTAAAATAGCGCCAACTGAAATGATTGTCGCAATTGCGCCATGATTAATGAAACGCATCGCAAAAGCCACCGGATCTTTGACCCCTAAATCCGTAAATGGAACAATCCCAGTTAAAACTAACGTAACAACAATATATAACAATGTTGAAATAATAATGGAACCAATAATCCCTTTTGGAATATCTTTTTTCGGATTCTTCACTTCCTCCGCGGCCATACTGACCGCATCAAACCCTAAAAAGGCAAAGAAAACTAAAGCAGCGCCACTGAAAACGCCTGAAAAACCATAAGGAATAAATGGTTGCCAGTTCGTTGGTTTTACATAAAAGATCCCAACGAGAACAAATAATAAAATAATCCCAAACTTCACGAAAACCATTAAGTTATTTAAACGTAACGCTGTTTTCGCTTCTAAGGATACCCAAAAAGTTACAGCTACAACGACCAACATGGCAATCAAATCAATATATGTACCATTTGTTGGATTATAAGCGCCACTTAACGCTTGCGGCAAAGAAAAACCTAAGCTATCCAAAAAGCCATGGACATAGCCTGACCAACCTGAAGCAACGGATGAAACCGCCAAGAAAAACTCACAAATAATCATCCAACCAGTCATCCAAGCCACAATTTCTCCAAAGACCACATACATGTAGGCATACGGCCCGCCAATGACCGGAATACGTGATGCAAATTCTGCATAGCATAAACCAGATAAAATAATTGCGGCTGCTGCTACCAGAAATGATAAGACGAGCCCTGGACCTGCATAGCGTTCCGCTGCGACACCTGTCACAACAAAAATCCCTGTTCCTACTACAGCCCCAATTCCTAGAAAAATTAAGTCCATCGTCTTAAGATTTTTTTTCATCCCACCACTGTCATTGACAGGCACAGTGATTTCTTTTTTTCTGAAAATAGACATGTGTTTACCCCCGTAAAAAAAATAAGCGTAAATAAACTATTTACGCTTTCATATACCCTAAAAGAATACCACCTAGAATAACAAAAATGCAACCAAAAATAACATAAAACATTTCTTTTTTTGATTTTCTTTCGCCTAAAAGGAAGATGCCCCCAAGAGTCGAAATAATAATCCCCATTTGTGATAAAGAGAAGCTAATAGCTAAGCCAATTTCACGCATGGTTAATAACATACAAATATTTCCTAAGCCCCAAAGCAGACCCGTCGTCATATTCATCCAAACAAAACGATCAACTTTGACTTTTTTGAAGGCAAAGAAACTAGCCCCCACTAACATGCCAATACTTTGTGGCAAAATAATTCCCCACGGATCTAAACCAGTGGCATTAATAATGATGGTATAGACACCATACCCAACTGTTGAGAAAATCAACGCCCGAATCCCTTTATTAAAATCTAACATACTGTTTGAGGTTTTCGGTTGACTATCATCATCTTGTCGAGCTGTTAAATACACCCCAAAAACTAAAAAGGCTAAAGCGATAAAGCCCACAACAAAATCTTTTGTTTTTGTCCATTCATGGAAAAAAACAGCCCCTGCAACGGTATTAACAACTAACTGCATCCCAGTTGAAATTGGTAAGCCAACTGAAACGCCCATATATTTCATGCTATGAAATTGTTGATTCTGTCCCAAACTCCAGAATAAACCAGATATAAATCCAACAATTAATGTGGCTGTCGTCAACGTAGGCTGGATGACAAAAAAGACAACAATTGAAAATAATAATGCGCCGATTGTCATACCTAACGTTTGTTGATTGGCGCTTCCACCAATTTTACCGCTGACTAAACCAATACTGCCCCACGCAATCATGGGCACTAAAGCGATAAGTAAACTCATAATATTCTCCTAACAAATTTATTTCATTTCATTCTAACAATAAAAACGTTTTCTAAACAACTAAGAAGAGTAAGAGAAGTTAGCAAGAAAGTTTTAATAAATAAAAAAAAGGCCTATCACCTCTTTAGTTTGCTGATAGACCTACTTTTTATTTCACTTCATTATAATAACTGAGGGAAGGGAAAAACAATGTCATCGTCGTACCTTGCCCTTCTGTCGATTCGACTGTTAAATCATGACCTAACTTTTTCGCTAAGCTATGGGCCAAATACAGGCCAAGACCAGTCGAATGCTGTTCACTTTTCCGCCCGTTTTCACCAGTAAATCCTTTATCAAAAATGCGTCGTTGATCTTGCATCGGAATGCCAATCCCAGAATCTTTTAAAGATAAATAAATACCTTGTTTATTTTTGGAAATTAGGACCGTAATCGTGCCGCCTTCTGGCGTATACTTGACTGCATTACTTAATAATTGGCGGAAAATAAAAATGACCCATTTTCGGTCGGTTAAAACCGCTTCATCTTCCCCTTCAATTGAGAATTGCAATCTTTTTTGGATAAAATAATTTGCTTGCGTACGAACAACAGATTGCACAATTTCTTTTAAAGAATATTCTTGGAGTAAATAATCTCGAGAAAAGCTGTCCAGTCTAGCATAATATAGGACTTGCTCGACATATTCATCAATTTTCCCTAACTCATTTTCCAATAGATAATATTTTTTCTCTGGAATATCATCTTCGACAGATTGTACCAGTAACGTGATAGCCGCTAGGGGGACTTTGATTTCATGAACCCAAGAGTCAATGTAATCTTTTTGGTCCTGTTGGTTGTTAATTGCTTGCTGCATGGTTTGTTGGTGCTCTTGCAATAAACCGTTAATATACGTTTGGACAAGTAGTTCTTCTTCTTTTTCTGCTGTATTCAAATATTCTTGTAAAGAAGGCGGCTCTTTTTCCGTTGCCAACGAAAGCCACCACTTACGTTTTAAATAATAATCAATTGTTAAAAATAGCGATAAAAAAACACTTTGCAGTAAAAAGATATAGCCAACCACTGTCCAATCTAAGCGGACATTAGGAGCCAACCATAAAATAAAACAAGTTAAGAACAGAAAAAATAACCAACCAATTAGTAATAACCAGCGATCTTTTAAATACTTTAGAATGGTCATTGTCTACTCCTATCTAGGGCACCATATAACCGACGCCCACTTTGGTTTCAATATAGCCAGCAATCCCCGCTTGCTCAATTTTTTTTCGTAAACGATTGATATTTACCGTCAACGTATTGTCATCCACAAAACGTTCATCGTCCCATAAAGCGCGCAATAGTTTTTCACGTGTTAAAATTTTTCCGTGCTTTTTCATTAAAAGATACAGTAATCGGTATTCATTTTTACTTAAATCGATCATTTCGCCTTTGATTTCCATTCGTCCATTGTCCACATTTAAAGTAATGCCATTATGTGAAAGCACTTCACTATCCGTATCGGAATAGTTATAAGAGCGGCGCAACAAAGCATTGATTTTAGCAATTAAAACATCTATCTGGAACGGTTTTGTAACAAAATCATCCGCGCCCATGTTCATCGCCATAATCATATCCATATTGGTACTACGACTCGAAATAAAAATAATTGGTACTTTAGAAACTTCACGAATTTTTTGACACCAATAGTACCCATCGTACACAGGTAAATTAATATCCATCAAGACTAATTGGGGATTCTCCTCTTGAAAATCATCCAATACATCATTAAAATCGGTTGTTCCAATCGTTTCAAATTGCCATTTTTGTAATTCCTCGCTAATTAATTCTCGAATGGTTGTTTCATCTTCGACAATCATGATTTTAGCCATGCAATCCCACCTCTTTTATTTCTAAATTTTCATCTTTCTTATCCTAACAAACTTCATTCTTTTTGGATATAGGACTTTATGATGATTTTTACACTATTTCAAAAATAGGCGCTAATAATTCCCATTCTGATAACATGATGAATTTGCCAACGAAAGCAAAAATACCATCTAATAATAACACAGACATATTAATTCCTAATACAATAGAAGCTTTTTCGACAATTGGCATGGACTTTTTATTTTTCAAAATAAGATATAAAACAAAGTTCGTTCCATAAGTAAAAACTGTTAATAACACAATTAACTCAATCATTTTACCACTTCCTATTTCGGACTTTTCATTTTTCCTTCAATAATTTACTACTCTTAATTATAGCATAATCTTATAAAAAAATCGGCAGAGTCCTAACCCTTAAGATAAACAACAGAATAGAAGCAGCCTCTTTGGAACTCGCAAGAATCGAGCCTTTTTTAAGAGTTGAAGGTCTTGATCCTTAAAAGACAAGCCCTTCAACTCTAGTATGTTCCATGTATTGGAATTGATACCAACGTAACGAAGTGTAGTCGATCAGACAACCTCAGTTTTTCTAATGATTATATTTGTCATACACTTCTTTTAACTGGTTTAAATCTATTTTTTTCATTTGGTACAATTTTTTGGTCACTTCATTTGCTCTAGCTGGATTTGAGTCAGATAAATAACGTTTCAGTTCAGGATTGCCTGTTTGCCAACTGACCCCAAATTGATCTTCCATCCAGCCACACGGCCATTCTTTCCCTTTAGCAGTCACTTGTTGCCATAGCCGATCTATTTCCTCCTGATTTTCACAATCAATATAAATGGAGAAGGCCATGGTAAAATCAAAGTCATGTTTATCTCGTGCATCCATTACTCGAAACGGTTGCTCCTGTAATGTGAAAAGTGCTTGCGCAACGTTCCCATCTTCATATTCAACTTTTTCAATTATTTCGCCTGGACCGAAAATCGCCAACCATTCTGATAGAGCTTTGGCTGCTTCGCCATATTTTTCATTAGCAAACATAAAGGTTGGTACAATTGTTTGTTCTTTTCCTGAAAAAGACACTTGCCAAGAGACACCAAATTTGTCCACTACCCAACCATATAAAGGACTAAAAGGATATTCCCCAAAAGGCATCAATATCTGTCCATCTGCTGTTAAATTTTTCCACAACGTTTCTGTTTGTGATAATGTTTTACATTCAACAAAAAATGAACTAGCTGGCGTAAAGGAAAATTCTGGTCCGCCATTTAAACCAATGATTGTTTGGTTCGCCAAGGTAAATTCAATGGTCATTAATGATGTTCCTTGAGGTTGATGCTCCTCATTAACGTAGTTCGTTTTACTTAGAATCGCACCTTTTTCAAAGATTGTTGTATAGAAGTTAGCAGCTTCTTCCGCTTGTGTGTCAAACCATAAACAAGGTGAAAATTTAGGCATTGTGGTTCCCTCCTTCGTTTTCTTTAGTGTAGTCAAAGATTGATAAATAAACAAAGAGAACGTTTTAGTATTTATTCATTTCCTTCTGATAGAATCGATAAATTGCTTGTTTTACTTCTTGAAGCAAGGAGGATTTTAAATGTCCCCGTGTCAAAAAATAAAAGGAACGCCAATACTTTTCACCTAACGTTTGGAAAGGAATTTTTTCAGTAATCGCTTTTCTTGAAAGCAACGATTGCCCCATACCCAATTCCAACATTTTAACAATCATTTCATTATTTTTAACCGTCATGAGTGTTGGGCTTTGATTACTTTCTTCTAAATACTGTTGGGTATAATGAAAGACCCCAGAATCCTTTTCACGTACCAACCAATTCTGATTGGCAGGGTCCCCAGCTAAAACCAATTGATCCTGAATAATTTCTTCACGAGAGGCGCCTTTCGTAATTAATGGTTTTTCGATAAAGCCAAAATCAACTTGATGTTTTTCAACTTTTTCCACTACTTCTTCTGAATTGTTCATTTCTAAAACAAAATTGATTGTTGCATACTGTGTCTGCAAATGCTGCATCAGTTGCGGCAAATAATAAACTGCAAAAGTATTAGACGCAGCAATTCGGCAAGTTTCTTTAGGTAATCTCGCCTGATGAAGAGCTGTTAATGTTTCTTGCCAATCATCAGCTAAATTTAGCAAACGATTATACAAGACTTCTGCTTGCCTAGTAGGGACTACATCTTGTCGACCATTTCTTAAAAACAATGAACAGCCTAATTCTTCTTCTAATTGTTTGATTTGATTAGAAACGGCTGGTTGTGAGATATATAGGCAGGTAGCTGCTTTGGAAAAGTTCATTTGCTCATACACAATTTGAAAAGTCTTTAATAATTTAAACATAGGTATCCTTTCGATAACTTTCTATTATAAATATTATTTTAACTATTTATTTCTCAAATGTAAAAAATTTCGTTATACTGGAAGTAATGAACAAGAAAGAGAGATTTTTTCAATGAAAAATTCAGAAAATGATTATATCCAATCTTTATTCCAAATTCTTCCCGGCTTGCTAACAGCTTTCCTTGTCGCCTGCCTTAGCAAGTTTCTTGCCATCTGGTTACCTAGCTTAGGCGCCGCAACGATAGCTATTTTACTAGGAATCTTTTTGGGAAATACCTTTGTTCGCGGTGCCAATTTAAATCGCGGAACCAAAGTAGCCGAAAGTAAATTACTAGAATTTTCTGTTGTTTTATTGGGAACCACCGTGACCTTTCAAACGATTGCCCAAATTGGCTTACAAGGTGTCGCATTTATTCTCATTCAAATGTCGCTGACCATTATTTTTGCCTATTTGATCGGTAAAAAACTGGCTTTTTCTGATAATATGTCTTTATTGATGGCTGGTGGTAATGCCGTTTGTGGATCCTCTGCCATTGCTTCGATTGCTCCAGCAATTCAAGCAGATGAGGAAGAAAAAGGCCAAATCATTACTTTAGTAAACTTATTAGGAACCGTTTTAATGTTGACCTTACCCATTTTAAGTGGGATTCTCTATGATACCAATTTGTTGGCTCGTAGCGCACTAATCGGAGGGACTTTACAATCAGTTGGTCAGGTTGTCGCCAGTGCCAATATGGTCAATGAGAACGCAGTTCAACTTGCGATGCTCTTTAAAATTATGCGGATTGTCCTACTCGTAGCAGTTGTCTATTTATTTGGACGTTTCAAGCAAAGTAAGACGGCAGAATCAGAAGCTGAGTTGGTAAAAGTCACCAAAAAAAGCAGCGCCCTACCTTGGTATGTAGTTGGCTTTTTCATTGCCTGTGTCTTTAATAGTTTGATTCATTTCCCCGTCGTGATCAGTGAGACTGCTCATTTCTTTAGTTCTTGGTTTGAAATTACTGCCTTGGCAGCAATCGGGTTACGACTCGATTTTAAAAAGTTTTTCCAAGAAGGCAAACGTTTCTTAATCTATGGTTTATCAGTAGGAACTGTTCAAGTCGTCCTAGCCATTTTGTTGTTGGCACTGCTACAGTTCTAATAAAAAAGTTTGACGTTAACACGTCAAACTTTTTTATTTCAGCTTATTCATGCTATTATGAATAAGGTTTTATTAACTTAAAGGAGTTTTTCGATGTTATTTAGTATTAAAAAAAGCGAATGGTTAGGCAATGAACGAAATGATCTATTTGCGGGTCTCGTTTCTTCTGTCGCCATTTTACCAGAAGTAATCGGGTTTGCGATTATTGCTGGTGTTCACCCGCTTTCTGCAGTGTTTGCTTCAGCAGTTACTTTACTTGTAATTACTTTTACGGGCGGCCGTCCGGCAATGGTTTCGGCGTCTGCTGGTTCAATGGCCTTAGTCCTTGCAGGCTTAATTCAAGCACATGGTTTGTCATACATGCTTGCTGCGACTATTTTAACAGGCTTTCTGCAATTTATTTTAGGTTATTTAGGTATCCATAAATTGATGCGCTTTATTCCCAAGACAGTGATGTACGGATTCGTCAATGCGTTAGCTATTTTAATTTTCATGGCGCAAGTACAACAATTGCCTCATCAAACACTGTGGTCCTACGGCATGATTATCTGTAGTATCTTACTTATTTATCTATTACCTAAGTTTATTACAATTGTGCCTCCTGCGTTAATTGTTATTTTATTCATGACTATCCTGTCCTATTTTTTAAAAGGTCATTTACAAACGGTAGGTGATCTTGGTGAAATGAGTCAGTTTCATCCAGCGATCCGTTGGCCTAATGTACCCGCCAACTTAGAAACGTTGTGGATTATTTTACCTAGCTCTGTTGCCTTAGCAATGGTCGGGTTAATTGAATCTTTATTGACGATCCCCATTGTGGACAAAATGACAGCGAGCCAAAGTGATAGCCAACGAGAAGTTAAGGCGCAAGGATTCGCTAATATAATTACCGGCTTTTTTGGTGGCCAAGCTGGCTGTGCGATGATCGGGCAAGCGGTCATTAATGTTAAATCTGGAGGACGAAAACGGCTTTCTACTTTGATTTCAGGTATTACCCTCCTTCTATTCATTTTTGTTTTTAAATCCGTGATGGTAGCCATTCCTACAGCTGCATTGATTGGGATCATGATGACAGTGGCAGTCGACACCTTTGATTGGGAAAGTTTGCAGCTTTTCCGAACTTTTGAAATTACTGAAATTGTTATTTTACTCGTGACAGTGGGTGTGATCGTCTATACGCATAATTTAGCGATTGGAATTATTCTAGGTGTTCTTTTAAGTGGTCTTCTTTATCATTTTTTCAAAAAAGAACCAAAAAAAAGTTGCTAGCTTTAGCAACTTTTTTTATTTTTCCCAATATTTCTTCAACGCTTCTTTTTCTATTTTCTTAATGAACGCATCTTTGCCATCCATATATTTATCAATGCTATCGGGGTGTGCTTGGGCCAATTGCTTTTTTAATGTACCATAGGTTGTAGCAATTGACGGATTTTCTCGTAAATAATTTCGAAAAGCAAGATGGCGCAAAATTTCTTGCGTATTGTCAAACTGATAAATATGCACATGATGTGTTCTTTTTATCGGGCCTTTTCGTAAATAACGACGTCCTGATAGCCCAAATTCCCCCATATATTCATAACCGATTCTTTCAAATTCCCCTTGTAACAGGTCTACTTTTTCAATTTCTTCAACAATGACCAAAAAATCAATAATTGGTTTGGCTGCTAAATTAGGCACAGAGGTGCTACCGATATGTTCAACTTTAAGACAATTTTCCTTTAGAATCTGTTTCAACGCTTGGGCTTCTTCTTCAAACTGTTCCACCCAGGCTGGTTGGTATTCAGTAACGATTACCCGCATGATTTCTTCCCTCTTTTCTATATCCGTTTCATATGTAAAATAGGAAACGGATTTCCTTGAGGATCTTCCTTTGATTCACCAATTACTTGAAACCCTTGAGATTGATAGAACTTCACAGCCCCTTCATTTTGTTTATTGGCATCAACAAAGACAATTGATTCTTGCTCTATTAACTTTTTGATAATTTCTCCACCATAGCCTTTACGAAAATAGACTGGGTCAATAAATAACATTTCCAACGTTTGTTGATTTGTTCCACTAAAGCCCACACATTTCTGTTCTTCATTTAACCACATACTTAATTGAACTTGTTGAAAATAATCAGGTAAAACTACTTCGATTTTATCAATATCTGCCTGACTCAAAAACAAATGGGTAGCTTCTACTGAAGAACGCCATAGAGAAATTAATTGAGGATAATCGTTTTTTTTTACTTCTTTTTGGTTCAGCATTTTTAATTCCTCCCTATCTAATAAACAAAGTATACCACATTTTGTCTCTCTCAATTCCATAAAAAATAGTCAAATCAACCGTGTTTTTTCTGTCGATTTGACTGTCTCTCTCTATTAACTCTGATGGCTAAACAAGTAAACTAATCAAAGCCACGATAGCTAAACCGCCTTGTGTTAAAATGATTTTTTTATCACTAGTTAAGCTACCGTACGCCGCCACTAAAATAATATAAATCAATAAAAATTTTGTCATTTCCATCGTTGCTTGCGCAAAATAGACACTATAAATAAGTCCTGCACCGATTAGTCCATTATAGATTCCTTGATTTTTAAACAATGTAGTGACTGATTTTCTTTGTAACTCTTGCTTATCCATTTTAAAAACACGGCTTGTTGTCTCAGATGTTGGTACAATCGTTTCTAAATACATAATGTAGAAAAATTCTACAGCCACCAAGGTTACTAAAATTGTTGAAATTAATGTCATCTGCTCCCTCCTCCCATTCCTTTGAACGAAGTAATTTTATGTAATTTTTGCTATGATGTAAATAGATATGCCTAGCCTTAACGAAAGGAAGAAACCTATGACTTTTCAAGAAACTATTAGCGCCTATATCCAAGAACGTTATCAGATAACGCCCGATTTTCCTTTTGAAAAACACCCAGACTATCTCGTCTTTCGTCATCCTAGAAATGCAAAATGGTTTGCTTTAATTATGCCACTGGATGCACAACTGCTCGGCGCTACCGAGAATAAGCAGCTCACTATTTTAACCGTTAAACTTGCGCCTGAATTGATTGCCTTATTAAAGAACCAACCTGGCTATTTTCCTGCCTATCATATGAATAAAGAGCATTGGTTAAGTCTTTCTGAAGAAATTCCGCTCTCACAAGTTTGTTCATTTATAGATGAAAGTTACCAACGGAGTTATTAAAAAAAACACCCTACTCAAGGAGTAGGGTGTGAAAGATTATTTAAGCTTATTTGCTTAAAGCGTCTTTTGCTTGTTCAGCTAACGCTGTAAATGCTGCTGCATCGTTAACGGCTAAGTCAGCTAACATTTTGCGGTTGATATCAATCTCTGCCAATTTCAAACCGTGCATTAATTTAGAATAGCTTAAGCCATTCATGCGAGCTGCCGCGTTGATACGTGCAATCCATAATTTACGGAAGTCACGTTTCTTTTGACGACGGTCTCTGAATGCATAGTAATAAGAGTTCATTACTTGTTCTTTTGCTGATTTAAATAAAGTATGTTTTGATCCGTAGTAGCCTTTCGCTAACTTAAGGACTTTTTTACGACGTTTACGGGTTACTGTTCCACCTTTAACACGTGCCATGTTGAATTCCTCCTAATATCTTGTTTCTCTTGACGGTAATCTAAAAGTCACCGAGTTGTTTTATTTCATTCTTGCTAATTGTTGGCGGATACGTTTGTAATCGCCTTTTGCAACCATGCTTGCTTTACGCAATTGACGGCGTTGTTTTTTAGTTTTACCGTGGAAACGGTGAGATGTAAAGGCACGGCCACGTTTTAAGCCGCCTCCACCAGTACGTTTTACACGTTTTGCTAATCCGCGGTGTGTTTTTTGTTTTGGCATGACTAATTTTCCTCCTCAAAATCTTTGCTTCAAGTGAAAGACTCTAACAGTCACAACTGTCGAATATCCTTCTTGTAGAAATTACCAAAAGTCCGAATGCTCGGTCTCTTCGTTTACTTGTCGTTTTTCGGTGCCAGCGTTAGAAACATGCTGCGTCCGTCCATTTTCGCTTTTTGTTCCACTGTGGCGATGTCCGCAGTTTCTTCAGCTAAGCGATCAAGAACTTTCTGACCAATCTCTTTATGGGTAATGGCACGGCCTTTGAAACGGATAGAAGCTTTCACTTTGTCTCCTTTTTCTAAGAACTTACGCGCATTACGAAGTTTTGTATTGAAGTCATTTACGTCAATTGTTGGACTTAAACGAACTTCTTTGACGTTGATCACTTTTTGTTTCTTGCGAGCTTCACGCTCTTTCTTTTGTTGTTCGAAACGGAATTTTCCATAATCCATAATTCGCGCAACTGGTGGTTTCGCTCCTGGCGCTACAAGTACTAAATCCAAGTTTGCAGATTCAGCGATTTGTAATGCTTCTGCTTTGGTTTTTACACCTAATTGTTCACCATCTTGTCCGATCAAACGTAACTCGCGTGCACGAATGCCGTCGTTAACCATCATATCCTTTGCTATGGTCATTCACCTCCAAAATTTTTAAGAGAAAATCCTAACGGAAGTCTGCTTTGTTTGCTAAATGCAATAAAAAAACAGGTTCCTATCCAGAACCCGCCAACAGTCTGCCTTACTTAAAAAATAAGGAATACTTTATCTAGCCCAGCGATATACTCAACTAAGGCGAGAAGCGGGTGCTTCTGCTTTCATTTCTCAACTTCACTAGTTTACCTTAGTTTATCCTAGTTGTCAATATATTTCCTCAAAAAAAACGAATCTAGCACTAGATTCGTTTGAATTCGTATTTTGATCATTAATAATTAGTGGACTGTCTCAATGTGACTTCCTAGAAACAAATGGTTCAACACATGGTGTACATTTTCTATCCCCTAGGCGATCCCTGTAGTCCCTACAGTTCTTCTATTTATAAGCTTTCTCGTTTAGACAAGCCACGTTCTAAGATTTTTTGGCTTTTAAGATACTCTGAATTTTCTGTACTTTCAGAAAAAGACAACTCTGTTTCTATCTCCTCTGACTCAATACAAATGAGTTCTTTGCCATACCATTGTGCTTTATACAACAGTTTAGCTAAAAATAAAGACCAAGCCAGTTCAGAACGATCATGTTTTGGCGGCCGCTCATTACTGTGATGGGCTTTTTCAATACAAATAACATCGTAACTTGAAACCAATTCCGTTGTAATTTTGTTTAAAATATCCGTTCGTTGGTTGGCTATTTTTTCGCGAATTTTTGCGACTTTTATTTTTTGTTTTTGATAATTTTTTGCTTGCGAAAGATCGACACCTTTTTCCAAAGCAATCATTTTACGCTTGTTTAATTTTCGTTCTTCTTGACGTAGTTTTTGCTTTAAATGCTTTGAACAATAGCTTTTTTCGAAGCTTTCACCATTCGAAAGCAGCGCAAATTTTTCCCTACTGCTACAAATTCCCACCATTTTTTGTTGCTTTGTTTTCGTTTCAATCGGCGCTTCACACAAAATGGAAACATAATAATTGTGACTCGCACTCATAGAAATAGTTACAGATTTTATCTCCCCCAGCGGTTGGCGGTGTACCTTCATTTTAATTAAAGATTTCAATTTAGGTACTTTCAAATAACGATTATCCAAAATTTTGACTGTGCCATGTTGATTGTTCGTAGTGTAGGAATGCACCGTTTCTTTCTTTTTCTTTTTTGGAAAGCCCATCCCTTTTTCCCGATAAAAATTTTTAAAGGCTCGATCCAAATAAACTTGTGCATTTGCCAAGGCTAAACTATCAACTTCTCTGAGGACAGGGTATTGTTTCTTATATTTAGCTGGCGTTGGCATTTTAAACGTTTGTTGAGGATTTTTTCGCATCTCTTTGTAGATATCAATCCGGTCTTGTAACATTAAATTATACACCAAGCGAACACAAGAAAATGTTTTTTGAATAAACTCTTCTTGTTTTGAGGTTGGATAAAGTCTGTATTTATAAGCTTTCAGAGCCTTCATCTCATAACCACCCTACCAAGATAGTTAGAAAAGAAGCTGGTTATAAACCAGCTTTTCTTTTCTTCTCTTCAATTTTTTCACGGTACATTGCAACTTCGTCTTCAGCACAATAAACATAGTGTCCATTGAGAATTTCACGGAGCTCACGATCTTTTCCATCTGCCGCTGCAGGCTGGTAAACGATCCGTTTACGTGTGCGTTCATAGTCTGGATCTGGTAATGGAATCGCAGAAAGCAAACTTTCTGTATAAGGATGAACGCCGAAATTATAGACATCATCACTTGTGCCCATTTCCAATAATTTCCCACTGTGCATTACGCCAATTCGGTCACTGATATGTTTTACCATCGATAAGTCATGTGCGATAAACAAGTAAGTTAAGCCTTGTTCTTTTTGTAAATCTTGTAATAAGTTTACTACTTGAGCTTGAATCGACACATCCAAAGCCGAAATCGGCTCATCACAGATAATGAAACGTGGATTAACCGCTAAAGCACGAGCAATCCCGATCCGTTGACGTTGCCCACCAGAAAACTCATGAGGATAACGCGTACTGTGACTTGGATTTAATCCCACCGTTTTTAAAAGTTCATTGACTTTTTCTTCCCGCTCTTTTGGTGTTTTAGCTAATCCATTGACATCAATTCCTTCAGCAATAATATCATTGACTTTCATTCTTGGATTCAATGAAGCATATGGATCTTGGAAGATCATTTGAACATCGCGGCGGAATGCTTGCATGTCCGCTTTTGATTTAATTTTGCTAATGTCTTTTCCATCGAAAAGAATTTCACCAGCAGTTGGATCATATAAACGAATGACACTGCGACCAGTTGTTGATTTTCCACTTCCTGATTCGCCAACTAATCCAAAGGTTTCGCCTTCATAAATATGAAAACTAATGTCATCAATGGCTTTTACTTCGTCTTTACGACCAACATTGAAATACTGTTTCAAACCAGTGACTTCTAATAGGACTTTTTTCTCTTCTGCCATTAATTACTACCTCCTGGATTTTTTTGACGCTCTGCATAAATTGCCCAACGACGAACAATCTCTGCTGGAGGCGTAACTTTTGGTGCTTGTGGTGCTAATAACCACGTTGCTGCTTTGTGTGTCGGTGATACTTCAAAATAAGGTGGTTCTTTTTCTGTATCAATTTTTAAAGCAAACTCATTCCGTGGATAGAAGGCATCTCCAGTTGGTGGATCTAATAAATCTGGAGGTGAACCTGGAATCGCATAAAGTTTGTCTTCTGTTCCTTCCATCGTTGGCATTGACCCTAAAAGTCCCCAAGTATATGGATGTTGTGGATTATAGAAAATTTCTTCTGCTGTTCCCACTTCAACCAGACGTCCACCGTACATGACAGCGACACGGTCAGCCACGTTCGCTACTACCCCTAAATCATGGGTAATGAAAATAATCGAAGTGCTAATTTTTTCTTGTAAGTCTTTTAATAACTCTAAAATTTGTGCTTGGATGGTTACATCCAACGCTGTAGTTGGTTCATCTGCAATTAGAACTTCTGGATAACAAATTAAAGCAATTGCAATGACAATCCGTTGACGTTGTCCACCAGAAAATTGGTGTGGATAGTTTTTCAAACGTTTTTCAGCATTAGGAATGCCGACTAATTTTAGTAATTCTAATGCTTGCGCTAAGCCTTCTTTTTTTGAGACTTTATTATGTTTGATTAATGATTCCGCCACTTGTTTGCCAATTGGCATCGTTGGGTCTAATGAAGTCATCGGATCTTGGAAAATCATTGCGATTTCTTTACCACGAATGGCTTGCATTTGTTTTTCTGTTTTATGAACAATATCTTGTCCTTTAAACAAAATTTCCCCGTTATCAATATTGGCATTACTGCTCAACAAACGCATAATACTGCGGGTTGTAACAGATTTACCACTCCCTGATTCACCTACGATGGCTAACGTTTCACCTTTATAAAGATCAAAACTCACACCACGAATGGCGTTGACTTTACCTGCAAATGTATCAAAGGAGATTCTTAAGTCTTTAACTTCTAATACTTTTTCCATAGTCATTCACCACTCTTACTCTTTCATCTTAGGATCAAATGCATCACGTAAACCATCAGCTAACAAGTTGAAACAAATCATGATAACTGAAAGTGTTGCCGCTGGAATCCACATTAAATATGGAAGGAAACGGAAAGTTTTGTATCCTTCGTTTAACAAGGTTCCTAAAGATGCGGTTGGTGGACGTAAGCCTAACCCAATAAAACTTAGGAACGCTTCAAAGAAAATTGCCGATGGGATACTGAACATCATTTGGACAATAATGACACTTGAGATATTCGGTAAAATATGTTTAATAGCAATTTTCCAACGAGATTCGCCCAATGTTTCTGCTGCCATGACAAACTCTTGGTCTTTTAGTTTCATGGTCTGGGCTCGCACAATCCTGGCCATTGATATCCAGTTTGTAATAACCATGGCTAAAACAATCGAAACAATCCCTGGATCAAAGACTGTTAGCATCAAGATCATAACAACTAAGTTAGGAATACCAGAAAGAACTTCTAAAATACGTTGCATCACTGTATCGACACGACCGCCGACTAGCCCGGAAATCAGTCCATACGTTACCCCAATCGTAATATCTAGAATCGCCGCGATAAACGCAATTAATAAGGAAATACGTGTTCCCATAAATAAACGACTTAGGACATCACGACCTAAACCATCTGTTCCTAGATAAAAGTTTACGTTATCCGGAACGTTTGCTTGTGCATATTTATCAACTAATTGACCAGCAACTGTTGTTTTACCATTTAAACCATTCACGCTTTCCAAGCCAGGAATTCGTGGTGGTAAGTTAATGTAAGAAACATTTTGTTTCGTTGGGTTATGTGGTGAAACCCAAATGGTAATAATAGAGATAAAGATAATAACTGCTAAGAAACTCATTGAGATAACTGCAGCTTTATTCTTTTTCAAACGACGCCATGAGTCTTGTAAGAAACTTAAAGACGGTGTGGCAATACGTTCTCTTTCTTTTAGAGTTGAAGTGTTTAGAGGCTGAAACTCATCTGCCGGAATATCTTTAATCGCTTGTGGTAGATTATTTTTATTGACTGTTTCCATTAGCCTTTTGCACCTCCTGATACGCGAATTCTTGGATCAATTAAACCATAAAGTAAGTCAACAATCAGAATTACAACAACTAACATTGTTGAATACAAAATAGTTACTGCCATAATTGTTGGATAGTCGTTTGTCATAATTGATTTTACAAACTGTTCCCCAATCCCAGGGATGGCAAAAATATTTTCTACTACTAAAGAACCTGTCATTAAACCAACGGCTAAAGGTCCTAATAAGGTAATCAATGGAATTAAACTGTTTCTTAACCCGTGGCGGAATGCAACTTGCCAACGACTCAAGCCTTTTGCTTTAGCTAATTCGACATAATCACTATGCAAGACCTCTACCATCTCGGTTCGAATAAACCTAGCCGAATCGGCCATTGGACTCATTGCCAAGGCAATAGTAGGTAAGATTGTGTAGGCAAAACCATTCCACATAGCAATTGGTAAGATTCTTAATTTCATTGCAAAAATGTATTGTAATAATACCGCGAAAACAAAGTTTGGAATAGAACGACCTAAAATGGCTAACAATGTTGCCAACGTATCTACCCAAGTATTTTGACGCATCGCTGCGATAATCCCCAATAAAATACCGACTAACGTACCAAAGATAATCGCTTGTCCTCCCAGTTGAAGGGATGGCCCAATTCGACCAGCTAATAACTTAGCAACAGGTTGGTTTTTAAATTGGAATGAAATACCAAAGTCTCCCGTTACCAGGTTCTTTAAGTAAATTCCGTATTGAACAATCACTGGTTTATCTAAGCCAGATTGTTTATTCAACATAGCGATTGTTTCTGGACTAAGTTTTTCTTGGTTGGTATAAGGCGTACCTGGTAATAATTGCATTAAGAAAAACGTAATCGTTGCGATTAACCACAAAGTGATAATCATGAAAAAGATCCGTTTAAGAAAATATTTTCCAAAACTATTCAATAATGACACCTCCGAGATTTTTTTGACTTCCTCAGTTATTTTCGTTAAAGTAATGACTAGATAGACCACAATAATAGATAGGGTGAACACATGAAAACTTTTAAATGGCCAATTATTACAGCCGTTATTTCCAGTATCGGCATTTTTCTTTACTTATTAATAAGTAAAGAACCTATCACTACCTCCTCATTATCAGATACCTTCTTTATCGTTTCGCTTTTCTTTTTAATTATCGGCATTGCTTTATGGATTATGTCCTCTGGCTTTTTCGATAACTTTCAGCGCTCAATGAAAAACGCATTTCGTTTTAAAAAGAAAAATGAACCGAAAGAGTTTATCCCGCTTTCAGTCATTGGCGATGCACATCGCTCTTTCTGGCTAAAAACTGGGGGCATCTTACTGATTCTGTCTTTAGGCTTTCTACTATTTTACTTGGTCTAAGACAAGATAGCAAGAGGACCGTTGCCTTTTATTCCATGGCAAAGGTCCTTTTTTGTTTGCTATCGATCTTTTGTCAGGTTATTCTGAAATGTATGCCCATTTGTAGTCATACGTTGCGCCAGCAGGATGAACTGCGACATCTTTGACTTTTTCAGCACGTAAATGCGCTTCTGATTTTTGGAATAATGGTACCACACCCATGTCTCCCATAATCGTTTTCTCTGCATTTAACATATCATCCCAACGTTTTTCAGGATTTGTCGCATCTGCGCTACTTGCTGCTTTCACTAACTTGTCAAACTCTGCATTGTTATAACGTCCACGGTTATATGAGTTATCTGAAGCAAATAAGTCTAAGAAACTACTTGGATCAGCATAGTCAGCACTCCAACCACCGATTACTGCATCAAAGTCGCCTTTGTTTGAACGATCTAAACGAACAGAGAATGGAACCGGACTAACCGTTACCTTCACACCATCTAAAGCATCTTGAATTGACCCTTGAACAAATTCAACTGTTTTCTTAGAAGAATCTGCATCTGAAGAAAGAATATCCATTGTTAAGGTTGAAATCCCCAATTCTTTTTTCGCTTTTTCCCAGTATTCTTTAGCTTTTTTCGTATCATATTCAATTTGACTACCTGCTTCTTTAGCAAAGTCTTTGCCGCCACTTGGGTCTTTTGCCATATCTGCTGGTACTAAACCGTTTGGCTCGATAGAACCATCCCCTAAGATTGATTCAACTAACGCTTTACGGTCGATTGAGTAAGAAATTGCTTTACGTAAGTTTGCATTTCTAAATGGTGATTTTTCATCACGTTGATTTAGTTCCATATATTGTGTTGATGCTTCTTTTTGACTAACAAAAGCTGGGTCATTGACCATTTGTTGGGCTAATTCACCAGAAAGAACGACATCGTCTGTTTGTCCATCTTGGAACAAGTTCAACGCGGTTGGTGATTCTTTCACGACATTCACATCTACTGAGTCCAGTTTCACTGTGTCTTTATCCCAATATTGATCGTTTTTCTTGAATGACCATTTTGTATCTGTACCAGGACCATCAAAGCCGTCTAAGACGAATGGACCATTGTAGACAGCACTTTCGCTGTTTGATGCATAATTTTTACCATATTTTTCCACAATATCTTGACGTTGTGGGAAGAACGATGGGAAAGCTAATAAGTAATCAAAGTATGGTGTTGCTTTTTCTAAAGTGATTTCTAATTCTGTATCACTGACTGCTTTAATTCCTAATTCTGATTTATCTTTTTCCCCTTTAGCAATGGCATCACCATTTTTTACAGAGGCATACAGATAAGCATATTCAGAAGCTGTCGCTGGATCAACTGTTCGTTGCCATCCGTAAACATAGTCATTCGCAGTCACTGGTTTACCGTCTGACCATTTTGCATCTTTATTTAATTTAATTTTGTATGTTAGTCCATCTTCAGAAACTTCTGCTTTTTCCGCTGCACCTGCAGGTTGGACTTTGTTATCTTTGTCTAAACGATAAATTCCTTCATATACATTATTTAATGCAATAAAACTAATTCTGTCTGTTGCTAGTGATAAATCAGCTGTTGGCATTTCTTGTTGTTCTGTGACACGTAAAACTTGTTCGCCACTTGCCTTACCGCCACCAGACGCGCTTGAGCTATCTGACGTTCCGCCGCCTCCACAAGCCGCTAAAGTTGTTACGCTAAATAATGTAATCACACCGAATGTTAATGACTTTTTCAATTTCATAGTGTTGCCTCCTAAAATAATACAATCTGTATTTTCTGAAAAATCAGAATTTAATAATTATTTATTGCTATGGAATATATCTTACATTTTTCATATTAAAATTGCAAGTCAAAATGTTAACTTTTTTTAATTTTTCTTCTCTTCCTATCAGAAACCACTCTTTTTCTTCCTGTCTTTTATTGCAATTCTTTTGTCAGTTTTCTAAACATTATGGTAAATTAGGAAGTAAAGGAGTGACAAAATATGAAAAATTCTACGTTTTTAAAGGATTTGTTTGCTATTGATAAAGCAAATGACGAATTATTTCGGTTAGTTGGTGTCGCAATTTGTATGGCAATTCCATTATTAATTGGTTATTTTTCCAATAATTTACTCATTGGGACCTTTGGCTCGATGGGCATTTATACGTTTATTTATTATCAGCCGCTTCCTTTGCCCCAATTATTGCGCAGACTGAATATTGTTGGCTTTTTTATTGTTCTGGGCAACAGCTTAGGAATGCTAAGTCACCATGTACCTTGGTTGATTCCCATTACAATTGCCATCGTCGCTTTTCTTGCACGCTTACTTTTTAGATTGTATGGCATTGAGAAGCCTGGTGCTTTGTTAGTTATCATGTCAACGGCAATGGGAACAAGCAACAATTTTCCTTTACATAAGATTCCCATCATGGCCAGTTTTGTTCTTTTAGGAGTAGTGACCGGCATTATCATGGGCATTGTGCTTCATTTCATCGACAAGCGCCCCTACGTTTTTCAAAAACGGATGTCTCTTCAAGAACGACTTTATATCGATCCCGCTTCTTTATTAGATGCTTTGCATTATGCGGCCATTTTATTTTTAGCGGCTTATTTAAGTCAATCGCTTCATTTAGTCAACGCTTATTGGATGACGTTTACTTGCGCAGCCATTTTACAAGGGGAAAATTTACATTCTGTGATGCAGCGAAATGTTCAACGGATTCTAGGTACGAGTCTTGGTTTGTTGCTTTCTGCAATTTTATTAATGATTCCCTTTACACCTTTACAAACAATCGGTATCATTAGTATTCTATATGCAGCTTTTGAAGGATTCATTAACAGAAACTATGCGATTGCCAGCTTTTTTATTACCCCGATGTCCTTATTATTATCAAATCTTGCACGACAGCAAGTCATTAGTAATCTTTTAAACTATCGATTAGTCGGGATTGTGTTAGGTAGTTTACTTGGTTTTGCCGGCGCTTATGTTTTCACAACTGCGCTACGTTTCTATAATCGGGCCTACTCAATTGATGAAACCTTTGAAAATCAACAAGAAGAAAGAGGCGTTTTATGAAAATAACTTATCCCTTGCCACCAAATTTGCCAGAACAACTTCCTCTATTAACGAACTGTCAATTAGAAGATGAGGCAATCTTAGAAAATCATTTGTATCAGCAGATTGATTTACCGAATCAAGAAGTTCGTAACTTAGTCTTTCGGGATGCTGTTTTCGATCATCTTTCATTAGCAAATGGCCAGTTTGCTTCTTTTGATTGTAGTAATGTGCGTTTTGAAGCTTGCGATTTTTCTAACGTCGAATGGCTGTCTGGCAGTTTTCATCGAGTGACTTTCCTTCGTTGCAATTTGACAGGAACGAATTTTGCAGATAGCTATTTAAAAGATTGTCTATTTGAGGATTGCAAAGCCGATTATGCTTCTTTTCGTTTTGCAAATTTTAATCTTGTTCACTTTAATCAGACTCGTTTAGTCGAAAGTGAATTTTTCGAGGTCACTTGGAAGAAACTCCTTCTAGAAGCTTGCGATTTAACCGAAAGTAATTGGTTAAATACTTCTTTAAAAGGATTGGATTTTTCCCAAAACACCTTTGAACGCTTGACTTTCTCACCAAACTATTTATCAGGTCTTAAAGTCACCCCTGAACAAGCCATTTATTTGGCAAGTGCCCTTGGTTTGGTGATTACCTAAGAAAATTTTAAAAAAATAGCCGAATAACTGGTTCTGTCGGTTCTTTCTTATTAAATTGTTATTAATTTTTTGGAAAAACCAACGGAACCATTTTACTTGTGCCTTATTTTTAGGTAAACTATCTTAGGTTAAGCAATCTCTTTTTTTGGAACAAGAGAAACTTTTGGAATCATTTCCTATAAATCATGAAGAGATTATGACAAACGTTCTTCTAATCCAAGAACGTCTTTTGTCCTATACTCGATTCTACTCAAAAGGAATGTCAGTGAATGAATATAAAAAAACAAGGCCTCGGTCAAGCGACGGGAAAAATCATTTTAATGGGGGAACACGCCGTTGTTTACGGCGAACCAGCAATCGCCTTTCCTTTTCAAGCGACAGAAATCACAGCCGTCTTTACCCCAGCAAAAACTATGCAGATTGATTGTGCATATTTTACAGGATTGCTTGAAGACGTGCCCCAAGAGCTAGCAAATATCAAGGAAGTTGTTCAGCAAACCTTACATTTTTTAAAGGAAGATACGTTTAAAGGCACTTTGACCTTAACAAGTACGATTCCCGCTGAACGAGGAATGGGCTCAAGCGCAGCAACCGCTGTGGCCATCGTTCGAAGCCTTTTTGATTATTTTGATTACGCTTATACATATCAAGAATTGTTTGAGCTTGTTTCCTTAAGTGAGAAAATTGCTCATGGCAATCCTAGTGGTATCGATGCCGCAGCAACAAGCGGCACTGATCCCTTATTTTTTACTAGAGGATTTCCGCCCACACATTTCTCGATGAATTTATCTAATGCCTACTTAGTAGTAGCTGATACGGGAATTAAAGGTCAAACACGTGAAGCAGTGAAAGACATTGCGCAGCTAGCTCAAAATAATCCCACAGCAATCGCTGAAACAATGAAACAATTAGGTTCTTTTACTAAAGAAGCAAAGCAGGCGATTTTACAAGATGATAAACAAAAATTAGGTCAGCTAATGACGTTAGCGCAAGAGCAACTCCAGCAATTAACCGTCAGCAACGATATGCTGGATCGACTAGTGGCTCTCTCTTTAGAACATGGCGCTCTAGGAGCAAAATTAACCGGCGGCGGTCGCGGTGGCTGTATGATTGCCTTAACAGATAATAAAAAGACCGCACAAACCATTGCACAGACTTTAGAAGAAAATGGAGCTGTTGCTACATGGATTCAATCATTAGAGGTGAAAAAGTAATGCTTTCAGGAAAAGCACGAGCGCATACAAATATTGCTCTGATTAAATATTGGGGAAAAGCCAATGAAGAATACATTTTACCAATGAATAGTAGTTTATCATTAACATTAGATGCCTTTTACACAGAAACAACTGTGACATTTGATGCCCATTATTCAGAAGATGTATTTATTTTAGATGGTATCTTGCAAAACGAAAAACAAATAAAAAAAGTCAAAGAATTTTTGAACCTTGTTCGTCAACAAGCCGATTGTACTTGGTTTGCAAAAGTGGAAAGTCAAAATTTTGTGCCTACTGCAGCTGGTTTGGCTTCTTCAGCGAGTGGTCTAGCTGCTTTAGCAGGGGCCTGTAACGTAGCCTTAGGATTAAATCTTTCAGCAAAAGACTTATCACGTTTAGCGCGACGTGGTTCAGGTTCTGCTTGTCGTAGTATTTTTGGTGGTTTTGCTCAATGGAACAAAGGCCACTCTGATGAAACGTCGTTTGCTGAAAATATTCCAGCCAATAATTGGGAAAACGAATTGGCCATGCTCTTTATCTTAATTAATGATGGCGAAAAAGATGTTTCCAGCCGTGATGGAATGAAACGAACAGTAGAAACTTCTAGCTTTTATCAAGGTTGGTTGGACAATGTGGAAAAAGATTTATCCCAAGTTCATGAAGCAATTAAAACAAAAGACTTCCCTCGTTTAGGAGAAATCATTGAAGCCAATGGGTTAAGGATGCATGGAACCACCTTAGGCGCTGTCCCTCCATTTACTTACTGGTCCCCAGGCAGCTTACAAGCGATGGCTTTAGTTCGCCAAGCACGGGCCAAAGGAATTCCTTGCTACTTTACAATGGATGCAGGTCCGAATGTCAAGGTCTTAGTCGAAAAGAAAAACTTAGAAGCATTAAAAACATTTTTAAGTGAACATTTTTCAAAAGAGCAGTTAGTCCCAGCTTTTGCTGGTCCCGGAATTGAATTGTTTGAAACGAAAGGAATGGATAAATAAGCATGATTGAAGTTACTACGCCAGGAAAGTTATTTATTGCAGGAGAATATGCCGTTGTTGAACCTGGCCACCCTGCCATTATCGTTGCTGTGGATCAATTCGTAACTGTGACTGTCGAAGAAACAACAGATGAAGGCAGTATTCAATCTGCACAATACAGCTCGTTACCTATTCGCTGGACACGCCGAAATGGTGAGCTTGTATTAGATATTCGCGAAAATCCTTTTCATTATGTTTTAGCGGCGATTCATCTAACTGAAAAATATGCGCAAGAGCAAAACAAAGAATTGTCATTTTATCATTTAAAAGTGACGAGTGAATTAGATAGTTCAAATGGACGAAAATATGGTCTTGGTTCAAGCGGTGCAGTAACCGTTGGAACTGTCAAAGCCTTGAATATTTTTTATGATTTAGGTTTGGAAAATGAGGAAATTTTCAAATTATCAGCATTAGCTCACTTAGCCGTTCAAGGAAATGGTTCTTGCGGAGATATCGCCGCCAGCTGTTACGGGGGCTGGATTGCCTTTTCAACCTTCGATCATGATTGGGTCAATCAAAAAGTAGCCACTGAAACATTAACTGATTTGTTAGCAATGGACTGGCCTGAATTAATGATTTTTCCGTTAAAAGTACCGAAACAACTACGTTTACTAATTGGTTGGACAGGTAGCCCTGCGTCCACTTCAGACTTAGTTGATCGAGTCCATCAATCAAAAGAAGAAAAACAAGCGGCTTATGAGCAGTTCTTAATGAAAAGTCGGCTTTGTGTCGAAACAATGATTAATGGCTTTAATACAGGAAAAATTTCTGTTATTCAAAAACAAATTACTAAAAATCGCCAATTGCTCGCCGAATTATCTTCACTGACTGGTGTGGTAATCGAAACAGAAGCCTTGAAAAATCTTTGTGATTTGGCTGAATCTTATACAGGAGCTGCGAAATCTTCTGGCGCTGGCGGGGGCGATTGTGGGATTGTAATTTTCCGCCAAAAATCTGGGATTTTACCATTAATGACAGCTTGGGAAAAAGACGGAATTACCCCACTGCCACTTCACGTCTATACCTATGGTCAAAAGGAGTGTAAGGAGAAGCATGAATCGAAAAGATGAACATCTATCATTAGCTAAAGCGTTCCACAAAGAAAAAAGTAATGACTTTGATCGTGTGCGTTTTGTTCACCAATCGTTTGCTGAATCCGCTGTTAACGAAGTGGATATTTCCACTTCGTTTCTTTCTTTTCAGCTTCCCCAACCTTTTTATGTCAATGCAATGACAGGTGGTAGTCAGCGTGCAAAAGAAATTAATCAGCAATTAGGCATTATTGCCAAAGAAACTGGCCTTTTAGTTGCGACAGGATCTGTCTCGGCAGCGTTAAAAGATGCTAGTTTAGCGGATACGTATCAAATTATGCGAAAAGAAAACCCAGATGGACTCATTTTTGCCAATATTGGTGCAGGCTTGGGTGTGGAAGAAGCAAAGCGAGCGCTTGATTTATTTCAAGCGAATGCCTTACAAATCCATGTAAATGTGCCCCAAGAATTGGTCATGCCTGAAGGAGATCGTGATTTCACTAATTGGCTAACCAAAATTGAAGCTATCGTACAGGCCGTAGAAGTGCCTGTCATTGTCAAAGAGGTTGGCTTTGGCATGAGCCAAGAAACCTTAGAAAAACTCACCTCTATCGGCGTTCAAGCAGCGGATGTGAGCGGCCAAGGCGGAACGAGTTTTACACAAATTGAAAATGCCCGGCGGAAAAAACGAGAACTTTCTTTCTTAGATGATTGGGGGCAATCAACGGTCATCTCTCTTCTGGAATCACAAAATTGGCAAAAGAAACTAACTATTCTCGGCTCTGGCGGTGTGCGTAACTCTCTTGATATTGTCAAAGGACTCGCTTTAGGTGCCAAAAGCATGGGAGTTGCTGGGACTATCTTAGCTTCCCTTATGAGTAAAAATGGTTTAGAAAATACCTTAGCCCTTGTACAGCAATGGCAAGAAGAAGTGAAAATGCTTTATACTCTTTTGGGAAAAAAGACGACAGAAGAATTGACGAGTACTGCACTTGTCCTCGATCCAGTTTTAGTTAATTGGTGTCATAACCGTGGCATCGACAGCACTGTTTTCGCAAAACGTTAAAGAGACCAGAACATTAATGTTCTGGTCTCTTTATTTGAGTTCTTTTATCCTACATAAGCATCTAAGATAATTTGTTTTAGTTCACTAATTAATGGTTCTTTCGGATTTGCAGTTGTACATTGGTCTTCATATGCAAGTTCTGCCATACGATCAACCGTTGTGTCTAATGTTTCTTGTGAGACACCTTGGGCTTTCAAGTTCATGTCAATTCCGACTGATTTACCTAAGTCTGCTACTGCTGTTGCTAAAGCTTCTACTAATTCTGCGGTAGTATTTCCTTTTAAGCCTAAGAATTTTGCAATGTCTGCATAATCAGTATCGGCGCGGAAGTAATCATATTTAGGGAACATTGCGTGTTTTGATGGATCTTTCGCATTGTAACGAATAATATGTGGTAATAAAATCGCATTTGTACGACCATGTGGAATGCCATATTCCCCACCAATTTTATGAGCAATAGAGTGACAAATACCTAAGAATGCATTGGCAAATGCCATACCTGCCATGGTTGATGCATTATGCATTTTTTCGCGAGATTCCATATCTGGACGTTTCACTGAATTTTCTAAATGATCGAAAACTAACTTGATTGCTTGTAAACTTAAACCACGTGTGTAATCTGAAGCCATCACGGAAACATAAGATTCAATAGCATGTGTTAAAACATCCATACCTGTGTCTGCAGTGACTGAAGCTGGCACAGACATTACGAACTGTGGATCAACAATCGCTACATCTGGTGTTAACGCATAGTCTGCTAACGGATATTTCACGTGTGTTTCACTATCAGTAATAACGGCAAATGGGGTAACTTCTGAACCAGTTCCTGAAGTAGTTGGAATACAAACAAATTGTGTTTTTTCTGGTTTGGCAATTTTATATGTCCGTTTGCGGATATCTAAGAATTTTTGTTTTGCACCAAAGAACTCTGTATCTGGGTGTTCATAGAACATCCACATGCCTTTCGCCGCGTCCATTGCAGAACCGCCACCCAAGGCAATCACTGTATCTGGTTGGAAATCAACCATCATTTTGGTACCTGCATAAACAGTATTTGTTGATGGGTTTGGTTCAACATCAGAAAATACTTCGATTTTCACATCATTTTTACGTTTTTGTAGCTCTTTACGTACGATATCTGCATAGCCAAATTGAACCATACCTGGGTCACAAACTAACATGACACGTTCAACATTTTCCATTTTTTGTAGATATTGTAAAGAATTTTTTTCAAAGAAAATTTTTGGAGGTAATTTAAACCATTGCATATTATTTCTCCGTTTCGCTACCGTTTTAATATTAATTAAGTTAATGGCTGATACGTTTTTAGAAACAGAGTTTTTCCCGTATGAACCACAACCAAGTGTTAAGGATGGAATCATTTCGTTATAAATGTTACCGATACCGCCTTCTGCTGATGGAGTATTCACTAAAATACGACAAGCTTTCATACGTAAACCAAAAGCAACTTGTAACTCTTCATCTTCTGTATGAATTACTGCTGTATGTCCTAAACCACCTAAGTTTAACATCGCTTCACATAGTTCAAAAGCATGCTCTGCATTGTTTGATTTCATCATTGCTAAAACTGGTGATAATTTTTCTCTTGATAATGGATATTCTGGACCTGCACCTTCTAATTCAGCGACTAAAATTTTTGTGCCTTTTGGTACGCTAATTCCTGCTAATTCAGCAATTTTTTCTGCAGAGTTACCGACAATCGCTGGATTTACTGCGTATTTGCCTTCATTCATCACTGCATCTTCTAGTTTTTGTAATTCATTCGGTTTCACGAAGTAAACGTTATGTGCTTCAAACTCAGCTTTGACAGAAGCATAAATTTCTTTATCCACAATGACCGCTTGCTCAGAAGCACAAATCATTCCATTATCAAATGATTTTGAAACAATTAAATCATTAACCGCACGTTTTACTTTAGCCGTTTTTTCAATATAAGCTGGTACGTTCCCAGGACCAACGCCTAGTGCTGGTTTACCTGTTGAGTATGCAGATTTTACCATGCCTGCGCCACCAGTTGCTAAAACAATGGCAATCCCTGGATGATTCATCAAAGCAGATGTTGCATCAATCGATGGTTGTTCAATCCATTGAATACAATTTTCTGGTGCACCTGCTGCAATCGCCGCATCCCGTACAATACGTGCCGCTTCTGCCGAACATTTTTGTGCGCTAGGATGGAAAGCAAAAACAATTGGATTTCTTGTTTTTAAGGCAATTAGTGATTTAAAAATAGTTGTTGACGTTGGGTTCGTTGTTGGTGTGACCCCACATACCACGCCAACTGGCTCAGCAATTTCCATTAAGCCGGTTTGTTCGTCTTTGTTAATTACACCCACTGTTTTATCATGTTTAATATTATTCCAAATGTATTCAGATGCATACATATTTTTGATTGCTTTATCTTCATAGATTCCACGGCCAGTTTCTTCGACAGCCATTTTTGCTAAAGGCATATGTTGGTCTAACGCCGCCATCGCCATTTGATGGACAATGTGATCTACTTGTTCTTGTGTAAAATCTTCCATTGCTTTTAAAGCGACATTCGCTTTTGTTGCTAATTCATCAATCATTGATGAAACATCAACTGTTTCTGTCTTTTCTTTTTTTACTGTTTTAACCATGTTCATCCTCCTAAGAGTTTCATTTTAAAAAAACTTTGTTAACTATTTCACATTCACATCATACAACATAAAATGAATCTTGTAAATAGTTTTTGTGATATTTTTCACAACTATTTATAATTTTTTTTATCTCAAAAAAAAAGACCTATTCTTTTTTCTAGAATAAGTCTTCAATATCATGCCAGTCCCTTAAAGGATTTTTTGATGTCTGTGCCAATAATTGTTGATAGTCAAAAAATTCATTCGGCTTAACCTTCTGAATGTCTTTGCGACAGTCTTTGACAGATAAACGGGCTTGCTTTTTCCAACGATAGGTGAGTAAATAAGTCAATAAATCTTCTTCGTTGATGGAAGAATAACCTAGTTCACGAAAATTTTGGCACTTCTTTTTAATACTTTTATTGAGCATTTTTTGTTGTAACCAACTTAATTTTTCCTTTGTCATGGGCTCTTCTCCTTCCAACCAAGCGAAAGATTGCTCACTTTCTAACTATCTTCCAACACTATAAAAAGGAACCTTTTTTGTAAACTTAATAGTTAAAAAGGACTTAGGACGTAAGTCCAAATGACCTACCTTCCTAGTCCTACATTTTAAGATAAACGACACGAGCGGAATAGGAATTATCTCTTCTTATTGGCTTTCTCGTGTGACTACTGGTCACAGTTTCGCCTTTGAAAAGCCTGTTCCGCTCTCTCTAACCATTAAATGAATTAGTTGATTCGTTTAGTCTTTCTTTTCTTTTGAAGGATCTGATGTTTCAGGAACTTCAGTTACTTCTTCTGTGACTGTCTCTTCAACTTCTGTGACTGGTACACTAGTTACTGCTGAATCATTTGTAACGGCAGTTCCAGGTGTTACAGTTCGAATTGCTGCACGGTCAAATTCTAAGACAATACCTTCGCAATCGATTAAAACTGTTTTTTCGTTGATTTCACTTAAAACACCATGTAAACCACCAATTGTGACAACACTATCGCCAGTTTTCATTGCGTTTAGTTGTTTTTGACGTTCTTGCTGTTGTTTCTTTTGAGAACGTGTCATGAAAAACATCATTCCTCCTAAAAGGACTAATGTAAAAATCATTGTAAATCCGCCACCCATTTGTTTCACCTCACTCTGCATTATTCACACTACTAACTGTATCAAAAAAATGCTTGAAGAACTAGTTTTTTCCTCTAATTTTTAGAAACTTTTTGCATTCGCTTTATTAAAGCCATATTCTTCAAAAAACGCTTGTCGGAATTCTAATAAATTGTCGTCCATAATTGCTTGACGGACATTTTTCATTAAGTCTAACAAGAAGTATAAATTATGATACGATGTTAAACGGATTCCGAATGTTTCATCACATTTAATCAAATGACGAATATAGGCCCGCGTATAATTACGACAAACATAACAATCACATTTTTCATCAAGCGGACGAAAATCTCTTGCATATTGGGCATTTTTAACAACCAAGCGACCTTGTGAAGTCATACAAGTACCATTGCGCGCAATACGTGTTGGTAGCACACAATCAAACATGTCAATCCCACGAATCACTCCATCAATTAATGAATCAGGGGCACCCACACCCATTAAGTAACGTGGTTTATTTTCAGGAATTAACGGTGTCGTAAAGTCTAAGACTCGGTTCATTTCTTCCTTAGACTCACCAACAGATAAGCCACCAATCGAATAGCCAGGAAAATCCATACTCACTAAATCTTTAGCACTTTGACGACGTAAATCTTCAAATCCCGCACCTTGAACAATACCGAATAATCCCTGTCTATCAGGATTCGCATGGGCTTTTAAGCCACGCTCAGCCCAACGAGAAGTCCGTTCAATCGAGCGTTTGACATACTCATAGCTTTCATCAAATGGTGGACATTCATCAAAGCTCATCATAATATCTGATCCTAATTTATTTTGAATATTGATCGCTTTTTCTGGAGAAAGGAACATTTTTGAACCATTTAAATGATTTCTAAAATGCACACCTTCTTCTTCGATTTTCCGCATATCACTTAATGAGAAGACTTGGAAGCCACCTGAATCAGTTAAAATAGGTTGATCCCAGTTCATAAATTTGTGTAAACCGCCTGCTTCTTCGACTAAATCTTCACCTGGGCGTAACCATAAATGGTAAGTATTACTTAAAATAACACCGGCACCCATTTCTTTTAATTCTTCTGGTGACATTGTTTTAACTGTCGCAAGTGTCCCTACCGGCATAAACATTGGTGTTGGAAATGTGCCGTGAGGAGTAATTAATTCACCTAAACGCGCACCTGTGTGTTTATCTTTTTTGATTAAACGATAACGAATGGCTGGTTCCGTCATTCATTTCCCTACTTTCTACTATAATTTGTCCTCCCATCATCATACTTTTTTTTTATTGAATTTGCAAGGATTTCTCAAGGTTTCTTTTTTCAAAAAAGGATCCTTAAAAAACAGCAACTAGTTCAAATAATTCAAATGAGCTAGTTGCTGTTTGGCACTTATTTTGTCGCTGTATATTTTTCTAAATCTTGCATCGCTGTTTTCACAATTTCAGGGGTAATTTTTTGTTTCATATAATGAATCGTTTCGCCTTCTATACAAGCACGTTCTGCTACTTCTTGATACTCGGCTTCAGTTAAGTCCATCTCCATTTCTTTTAAAGAAATAGGCAAACCTAGTTGGTGATAGAAAGGAATCAATTCAGCGATTTCTTGCCACTTCTCTTCAATGGCTAATTGAACAAACACACCATACGCCACTTTGTTTCCATGCAATTGTCGATGGCTAGCTGGCAGCAAAGTTAGTGCATCATGAATGGAATGGGCACCTGCTGTCCGACCATAATCATCGCCAAAGCCACCCACCATTCCACCAATAATTAAATTTGTTTCGATGACATCAATAAACGATTGATTTAATTGTTGCTCTTCCATCGCTTTTAAAGCATTGATACTTTCATTTAACAAAATATCGCGACATTTTTCCGCGGCAAAATGAGAAACTTGAATAGGTAACACTTGGACGTCTAACTGCGAAATAATCGCATCTGCTTCGTACCATTTAGCTAATGTATCCCCAATACCTGCCACCATTAAGGACCGAGGCGAATGCAATAACACTCTTGGTTCTACCAACACCAAAGCGTTTGCTTGCGGAAAAACGTCATATCGTTCCATTGCTCCATCTTCTCGATACATTACACTCAATGGCGTGCACGGTGCACAAGTAGCTGCTAAAGTGGGCAAAATAATTACCGGTAACGCCATTTTGTGTGCTAAGGCTTTGCCCAAGTCGGCCACTTTTCCTCCACCAACAGCGACGATGGCCTCTAAATGATTGTCCAGCACTTGCGCTTCTAACTCTTGCACACGTTGATCTGTACAAACACCTCCATAGTTTTCAAAAACAGCTGTTACTTTTTGAAACGTCGGAAAATACGGTTTTGCCGCTTGCCATGACTCAGTCCCGTGTAAAATGAATACACGATGAATATTTCTGCATAATAGTTGTCCTTCTAATAATTCCCACGAACCAATTTCGCAAAGATACTCTTGTGGTGTCCCTCTCACAATTAATGATTGTTCCATCTTGAAAATCCCCTTCATTTTTGACTTTTGAAAATTTTTTTGAAAAAGTTGTATTTTTTCAACTCTACTACTTTTCCTTTTACATATTCTATGATATGATAAACCACATCATAACACAATAAATTTTTATACATTTATTCGCTTTTTTTGAATATTTATAAAAATAATACAAAAAGGAGTTTACGCAAATGACCAAATGTAAAAAATGGCTACAGACGATTTTACCAATTTTATTCTTGTTGCTCTCATTATTACCTATTAAAGAAACTTTTGCAGCCGAAAACGATCCAGTCTATGACAAAATCATCCAAAAGGGAGAACTAGTTGTCGGCTTATCCGCAGACTATGCCCCTTATGAATTTCATGCAAAAGTAGATGGTGAAGATAAAATTGTCGGTTTTGATATTTCTATTGCTCAAAAAATTGCCGACGATTTAGGCGTTAAATTAAAAATCGAAGAACTAGGCTTTGATGCTCTGTTAGGGGCCTTAAAAACTGGCAAGATTGACATGGTCATCTCTGGCATGTCGCCAACGCCTGAACGATTAAAAGAAGTAGCTTTTTCTCAACCATATATGAACGTTCAACAAAGAGTCATTGTTCGGAAAGAAGACAAAGATAAATTTCATTCCACTAAAGATTTCGAAGGCGTTCGTGCAGGTGCCCAAAAGCAAACGACACAAGAAGAATTAATTAAAACCGAATTAACCGGTGCTGTCCCTACTTCTCTTCAAAAAATTCCAGATTTAATTATGAATCTAAAAAATAATAAATTAGATGCAGTCGTTATGGAAGAACCGGTTGGCGAAGCCTATGTTTCTCAAAATGAGGATTTAGCTTTTGCTGATGTTACCTTTGAAAAAGGCTCAAAAGATACTGCCGTTGCTTTTCCTAAAGATGCGCCCGTTTTGACGGAGAAAGTAAATGCCTCTATTAAACAAATTAATGATCAAAAATTAATGGACGGTTATAAAAAAGAAGCCAATCAATTAATGTTCCAAAAAGATCAAAGCTTTTTACAAAAGTATGGAAAGTTCTACCTTAACGGTGCAGGCTATACCATTTTCCTAGCTTTCATTGGTGTTTTGTTTGGTGCCATTTTAGGGGCATTACTTGCCTTAATGAAGTTAGCCAATTCCAAAATTTTACGTGGCATTGCCATTGCTTATATTGAATATGTTCGTGGCACTCCTTTGCTTGTTCAAATTTTTATTGTCTATTTCGGGACAGGCGTTCTTGGTTTAGACTTATCAAAAGTAGCAGCTGGTTGTATTGCCCTTTCTCTAAACAGTGGTGCATATGTAGCAGAAATTATTCGTGCTGGTATTCAGGCAGTTAATAAAGGACAATTGGAAGCTGCTCGTTCTTTGGGAATGAATCAAAACCAAGCAATGCGATACATCATTTTCCCACAAGCTATTAAAAATATTTTACCAGCGTTAGGCAATGAATTTGTTACAGTAATTAAAGAATCTTCCGTTGTTTCAGTCATTGGTGTTTCGGAACTAATTTTCCAAGCTGGCAACGTTCAAGGAGCAAGTTTTAAACCCTTCTTACCTTACTTAATTGTATCGTTAATTTATTTCGTCCTAACCTTTACTATCTCACGTCTATTAGGTGTTGCTGAAAGGAGAATGAGTACTAGTGATTAACATTAAAAACTTACAGAAAACATTTGGAAAAAATGAAGTACTTAAAGGAATTGACTTAGAAATTGAAGCTGGTGAAGTTGTCGTAATTATTGGCCCTTCTGGTAGTGGTAAAAGTACTTTTTTACGTTGCCTGAACTTATTAGAAACACCAACTGGTGGCAGCGTTGAATTTGAAGGAAAAAATTTATTAGATAAAAATACCAACATTGATCAACTTCGTCAAAAAATGGGCATGGTATTCCAAAATTTCAATCTTTTCCCGCATAAAAATGTCTTGGAAAACTTAACGATTAGTCCTGTTAAAGTAAAAAAAGAAGCCGCTGCTGAAGCCACAGAACATGCTCTTTCTTTACTGGAACAAGTCGGTTTATCAGATAAAAAAGAAAATTATCCCGCTCAACTTTCTGGTGGGCAACAACAACGGGTAGCGATTGCTCGTGCTTTAGCCATGCGCCCTGACGTGATGCTGTTCGATGAACCAACTTCTGCCTTAGACCCTGAAATGGTGGGCGAAGTGCTATCCGTTATGAAAAATTTAGCTATTGAAGGGATGACAATGGTAGTGGTTACCCATGAAATGGGCTTCGCAAAAGAAGTCGCGGACCGTGTCATTTTTATGGATGCAGGAATTATTCAAGAAGAAGGCACACCTGAAGAAATTTTTGATGCGCCACAAAACCCAAGAACACAAGATTTTCTAAGAAAAGTTTTATAAAAAGGAGCACCTGGTATGGATCGCAAGAATATCGCAACACGTTACCAACAACCTACTGAAAATTTACTCATGGATATTGCAACATTGGCGAAAAAGACCCCAAATTTAATCGATTTATCGATTGGTGACCCTGACTTAATTACCGATGAGCGGATTATCGAACAAGCAGCTAACGATGCCAAAAATGGGCATACAAAATATACCGCTTCTGATGGTAGCGAGGCATTCATTGAGGCGGTCATTCAGTTTTATCAGTCACATTATCAATTATCCTTTCAACCGAATCAAGTCCGGGCCACAGTTGGCGCTCTGCACGGAATGTACCTTGCCTTACAAGTGATTCTAAATCCTGGAGATGAAGTGATTATTCATGAACCTTACTTCTCTCCTTATAAAGACCAAGTCCTTTTAGCAAATGGTGTTCCTGTCTTTTTACCGACTTATGAAGAAGATGGTTTCCAAATTGATGTAGCTCTTTTGAAAGAAAAAATCACGCCTAAAACCAAAGCGATTATTCTAAATTCACCGAATAACCCGACAGGCGCTGTTTTCTCTGAAGAAACTTTCAGAGAAATCGCACAGGTAGCGATTGAACACAATTTATACATTCTTTCAGATGAAGTTTATGAAGCCTTTTGTTTCCAAGAAACGTTTACTCCCATGGCAATGTTTGCTCCAGAAAATACTATCACTTTTGGTAGCTTTTCAAAAGCCTTTGCAATGACTGGTTGGCGTATTGGTTATATGATTGCCCCAGACTATATTAACGAAGTAGCCAAATTAATTAATGAAGGCGTTACGTATTCTGCGCCTACGTTGTCACAGCAAGCAGGAATCTATGCGTTACAACATTTTGACGAATTTGTAGACCCAATCGTTGAAGTGTTCCAAACACGTTTAGAGTATGTGGCCCAACGAGTAGCAAAGATCCCTTTCCTTTCGCTTCATCCAGTCAAAGGAAGTATTTACGCCTTCATTAACATTCAAAAAACCGGACTAAGTTCCGTTCCTTTTGTGGAAAAGCTTTTAAAAGAGACACAGGTATTAGTGATTCCTGGAAAAGCATTTGGTGAAACAACGGGCGATGAGTACATTCGTTTAGCCGCAACACAAAATTTAGATTTATTAAAGGAAGCGTTCGATCGAATTGAAAGAATGGCCTTTTAAACTGACAATAAGCATGAAAGAGATCAATTATGATTACTTTCATGCTTATTTTTTAATCCCTTTCAAGAAAAATCATTTTAATTATATAAATTAAATATTAAAAAAAACCTATTTTAAACATATAAATAAAAAATACTACGTTTCAAATTAAAACAAACCCAATTGAATACTATCTATATTTCATGATTTATATTTAACAACATGAAAATCAATATAATTGAAATCAATTGAAATTATTTAACTGAAATAACATAAAAATAATTAGATTATTTTATTTTAAAATGCTATAATTATTATACTTGGAGTTCAAGTATATTATTTAAAGTTAGGAGTTTTGTAAATGAAAAAAACATTGTTAAGCACTTCATCGTTATTCTTTTCTTTGTTGGTTGTTGTTGGATTTACTGAACACGCAAATGCTGCTGATTTTATTCCCGGAAAAATTGTAGAATCAGAGGAATTTGACGATTCTGAACGGGTGGTTGTTTTACCTGACGGTGCCGCTATCTCTGGTGGAATTTTTGAAATTGATGATCCAAACTTGTTTCCAGAACCCGTTGTGATTGATACCGAGACCTCCCCTTTAGCAATTACTACTAATGAATATAAAAAAATGGTTGAAGCAAAACCTTTAATCAATCGTGCTGATTTAGTTCGCAGAGGCTCACCTGCTCCAACTACCGCGGCTGGAACTTACACTGTTCCAAATAACGGATTATATAGATCCAATTACTTTAGCGGAAGAGGTTGGCGCTTTGCAGGTTACAATTTCAGGCCTGCGAGTGGAACAGGTGCTTATCTACGTTGGCAAACCTATAATGATTCAGCTTTGGTAGGAACAACCCGCAATGCCAGGGATACATACAACACAGGAACTGGTTTTGGTACTATCATGACCCCTGGCTATTCGATGTATTTTACCGGGCCAGGTAATCTAACTACCTACTATTCTTTTAACCCTGCGCCTAATTCTTATTATATCGTCCGCAATTGGTAATCAGAAAGGAGAAACAAAATTATGAAAATAAAACACTCTTTTTTTAAAGCGACGACAGTACCTCTTCTATTAGGGACTTTGTTCATTAGTTCAAGCTTATTAACTAAAGCTGCTTTAGCAGAAGATACCACGACAACAGCTACTATCTCTGAAGCCACTGAGCCTATTGTAACTACTGAAACAGAAAGGACCTCCCCTTCTGTAAACGAGGAAAATCCGACCATTAAAGCTGCCCTTGAGGATGCTAAAAAATCTCCAGAATGTTGGTTACCCATATTTGAAGAGGAAAATTTCACAGAAGCAACCACTATTCTTGTCATGCCAGAAGGAGCCTTTATATCAGGCCAAATTGAACTAGGTACCGGCGAATCTTGGGATAGCGATACTGACCCAAATGCAACAACATTAGGTGAATTACTAACTGCTTTAGATGAGCACGACTTAAATCCTTATGGTGAAAAAGGAACCTCTCCTTTTAAGAATTCAATACATTCATGAAAATAAAAAAACGACAGCCATTGAGCCGACCCCCAAAAGTTAGACCTAGAAATCTAACTTTTGGAGGTTTTTTTGTATGGCAAAATACAGTTTTGAATTTAAACTTAAACTTGTTCATGACTACTTATCTGGTCAAGGAGGTCTAAGGTTTCTCGCAAAGAAGTATGGGTTTAAAGATAGTTCTCAAATAAGCAAATGGATAAATGCCTATAAAGAACTTGGTGAAGAAGGCCTACTTCGCAGTCGAAAAAATAAGAATTACTCTGTTCAATTTAAGCTAGATGCGATAGAGTTATATTTAACAACAGAGTTGTCCTATCAAGAAGTAGCTAATCTTCTAAAAATGAACAATCCATCATTGATTGCGAATTGGCTTAGAACGTATCAGAAGTTTGGTATAGAGGGACTCTCTAAACAGAAAGGACGTCCACCTACCATGTCTAAAAAGAAACGAAATGAACCCCAACCACTACCAAGTGAACGATCTCAAGTAGAGAAACTAGAAAAAGAAAATAGAATGTTAAAAATTGAGAATGCCTATTTAAAAGAATTGAGGAGACTGCGTTTAGAGGACGAACAAAAAATGAACGAATCGCACGAATCATTCACAGTCTCCGAAGACACTTTCGATTAAAAGATATTTTGGAAACCCTAAGGTTTCCAAAATCTACTTACATGTACTGGCAAAAACGCCTCGACAGAACAGCTTCAACACAAATCATCGAAGAAGAAATTCAAGCGATTCGTAAAAAACATCAACATTATGGCTATAGAAGGATGACCCAAGAATTGAAACGACGTGGATTTCAAGTGAATAAAAAGAAAGTCCAGCGATTAATACAAAAGTTAAAGTTACAAGTCAAAGCTTTTACTAAGAAATCAAGAAAATATAATTCCTATAAAGGAACCGTTGGTAAAATCGCTAAAAATTTGATTCGTCGCCGATTTAAAACCTCTGTTCCTCATCAAAAAATTACAACTGATACAACTGAATTTAAGTACTTTGAAGCAGATAACGCAGGCATCTTTCGTCAGAAAAAACTATACTTAGATCCATTTATGGATATGTATAATAGTGAAATTCTAAGCTATAGCCTTTCTACTCAACCAAATGGTAAAACAGTTATGGAAGGTCTGAAAGAAGCAATTTCTCAAACAAATGATTGTCCCTATCGGCGCACCTTTCACTCTGATCAAGGCTGGGCTTATCAAATGAATGTCTATATACAAACATTAAAGGACAACAATATCTTTCAAAGTATGTCTCGAAAAGGAACCTGTTTAGATAATTCTCCTATGGAGAATTTCTTCAGTATCCTAAAACAAGAAGTGTACTATGGAAAAATCTATCAAAGTCAAAATGAATTGAGAGAAGCAATTGAGAACTACATTTATTATTACAATCATCACCGAATCAAGGAAAAACTTAACTGGAAAAGCCCAGTAGAATTTCGACAATTCAATCAAAAAACTGCATAAAAATAGAGTGGAAAAATCCACTCTATAAAAAGTCTAACTTTTTGGGGTCACTACACATATTACAATGGTTGTCGTTTTTTTATTTTTAGATTTCTTCTATCAATTCAATCGCTTGCCCACCAACATGCGGTGGAATCGACATAGTCATCGGTGGCAAGCCCACGACTGTGAAACGGACTTTGGTCCCTTTTTTCAAGTGAGTCAGTGGGATGCTTTCCTCTAACTGTTCAACAAGTATGTTTAAAATTACCCCATGAGAAAATAAGGGCACAATAGATTCTGGATCACTTTCTGCTTGGATATTTTCTAAATGTAATCGCATTGACAATGGCTGCGTCTCATTTAACACACCAGCCTCTGCTAACTTCCCTGTAAAAACAGCAATTTTTTCAGTCATTTGTTTGCCTCCTTTTTAAACATCATATTGAAGAGAATTAATTCCATCCCCTAAAAATTCTGAAGCGTTGTTAAATTCGGCAGGATCATATTTGGTATAGGAAACTTGTAATGTCAAAGTAATATTCCTTAAGGTTTCAGAATGGGCAAATTTCTCTTGAGCTTGTTGTTTGAATTCTTTTCTAGTAGTGTATCCGTCATCCCCATCGCGGAAAATTAATAATGCCCAAGTCGGCGGTGTGCCGTCGATAAAGTATGGTAAGAAGCGATCATCTGTTGTCTCTTTAATCGCCGCTGTCACGATTTGTAGCAATTCATTTTTTTGTTCAGGACTTAATAAGTTACGAATACTTTCCCAATAGGCCACTCGGATCACGACTAAATATAACGGCGCTTCATAACGTGTAGAAATGTCAGAAAATAAATCGAATCCTTCCTCGTACATTTTTGCTGTTCTTAAATTAGTTACTGCATCTAACGCATTTAACCGTGAAGTTTCTTTACGTAAGCGAATATTTTCTTCTTCAATCGTACGAATTTGATAAGTCACTGCATAGATTGTTAAACAGTAGAGCGGCGGCATGATTAGCCAAAATAATGAGCCATAGCTAAACAAATCATGATAGACATACTGATATACAACATAAGTCAATTGTAGAAAAATAAATATAAGCGAAAATGTTAACCCCGCTGTAATTCCTACAAAATAGGTAACAATAATTAAGATAACTGAAATTAATAGACAACTTAAGTCCACAAAGAAATCATTCGTTCCTAAGGCCATAAAGATGGTTGTGCCGACAACCAAAACAATTCCTACCAACAAAGTTAAATCCAAAAGTAAGGTCACTCGTTTTTGATTCACTCTATTCCCCACCTTTCAAATTCTTCTTCACGATGAAGAACGCACTTAATCCAATAATGGTCATACCAATTAAGAAGACAAATAGATAAATCATTAATTTATGATTATTGACAATTCGTTTACCTAATGATTCGTTGCTAACGTTGCTTACACGTTTTTTGAAACGATAATCATAGCGACGATAGTTCGGATCGACCACAATGGCATCTCCTTTGTACATAGAAGTATTCTTCTCTGTATTCACTTGTGTAGAGGCTAAAAAGACACCTTGTGATTTAGCTCCTGTTAAGATTAACGCCGCGGCTTTCGCATTATATGGAGAAAACATTAACTGCGCCGTACCGATTTGTTTACCATAATCTTTTTCAATGCTCAGTTTCTCGTTTGAAACAAAACGTGTGAAGTCCTTATCATAATGGAAATATAATTGATCGTTTAACTTACGAATCATCGGATTATCCTTAGGCGTACCAAAAATAATCAAGTTATGATTTTCTAATGCCGCATTTTTAGGCGCTTTTTTATAATACGTAATCTCACCGACATTACTTTCGGCATAATTACCAATTAAGTTAAATAGATTGGTCAACACTTTAAAATAGTTATCGTCCATTTTTTCTGGTAATAAAATCGCTAAATCAGCAAAAGAACGGCTTCTGATAAAAATGTTCGGATAGTTATTAAATAATATGTCATTAAGTTCTTCTGTTTGAATAAACGCATTCGAATTATTTTCAATAAAGGCCCATGGAGTCTGACCATTTCGTAAAACTTCTGGTGATTTAACATTCAAATCAAAAGCGACTTTTAAAACAAAACTATCAGCAATTTCTAAGTTCTTTGGAAATTCGAGATTTAATTCATCACCGTTCGCACGAGTAGCGGTTAATTTCTTGCTGCCAATTGGTTTATCATTGGCATAGACCGTCACTAAAGAAGAATCAAAATCTAAGTTTTCAGCGTATTTAAAATGTAAATGCACGCGACTTCCATTGGCATTGTTTCGATCCACTGGTAAATTGACAAAGTACGTTTGTTCTTGGTGATAGGCCCCTTCTAGTTTGTCCCCCGTTGAGGTTAATGGATAATTTCCATCAAATTCTAAAGTTGAACTAAACGTATCGGTATTCTCATCAACTGTTGTCTCTTCTTTATGTGTTTGGGTCATTAATTCATAATTGGCTAAATAACGTCCCGCACGAACAAGTAAGTCCTCATCTTTAGAAGTAGCTACTAAAACATGCTTATCTGGTTGATTGAAAAATTTTAAGACAGCCTGGTCCTCCACGCGTTTGCTATCAATTTGACTTTTATACTGATCTGGTAATTTATCATAGCTGGCAATAATCAACTGATAGGGTGCTGACTGTTCTTTGTTCAAAGAAGCCATTGGCAACAATTCTTCTGAGGTAGTAATCAAACGAGCAGCACCAGCTAACGCATGGGTCGCTGCAGCTAATTCTTTTTCCGATGCATTTTCTGGTGTCAAAATAACACTGTGTTTATTCGCAATCGTGTCTGCTCCCACAAAATGATTATAAAAAGAATGAATCGTATTCTCTGGTAATTGTAAATCGTATTGGAAGTTTACGTTAGATCCTTCATACATCGTTAACCAATTTGCTGGAGTTTCAATTAAATTATACATGTCGTTTCCTGCCTGATTAATAATTTGGCCTTCAACAGTCAATGTATTTGTCTCTTTAATCAGTTCCAAAGGGATTTCAATCGTCTTTTGTTGAATACCAGTCGTATTTTCAGGACGCCAAGAATAAAACTTCACACCATTAACCGCCACAGTTAAATCTGAGGTCTGATTATTTTTTAATTGTGTGATTTGGTAGGTCATATTGAATGATGCTTTTTTAACGTTCCAATAATCAATTTTTGTAAAATACATGGTGCTACGGACAGAAGTACCTGTTAAAGAGATTGTTTTATTTTGAAAAGGTTGTGTAAAGGTATGGTTGTCTTGTTCTTTGTTTTCGGCGTATACGGTCGGACTTGCGACACCAATCAGAATTGCCAGAAAGAACAACCCTATTAAAGTGACTGTTTTTTGTTTCATTGCACGTTTCCTCCTTATTTAAATCGTTCAGTTTTGTACCATTTTGTTTGTGTTTGTTTATGAAAAACATTTTCTTTAATATACATCACCATGCCATAAGCGGCGACTACTAGCCACATCTGACTGTATGTAATATACATCAAGGCAATAATTAAGATATTCTCTAAAGTCATTTCGCCTTTTTCGGTTGTAATACTGACAAAAGTACTGAAAATAAATAACAAAATCGCTAACAACCATAAGGAATTGCTAAATCCTTGCAGGGTCGTTGTTAAGTAACCAGACATTGATAAAACTAACATGATGTCTGACAAAACGAGCGATGTCATTAAGAGAAAATAAATGGACAAGAAATATAAAATATCAAAACGGATCCGACTCGCTTTAGGATTAAACAATAATTTAGCATTTTTAACAATGACATAAATATTGCCTTTGACCCATCGCGTCCGTTGTCGGAACCAAACTGACAAAGTTTGTGGCTCTTGCTCCCACGTCACTGCTTTTGGTTGAAACTTAATTTTATAGCCCATCATATAGATGCGGAAACTGATTTCTGTATCTTCGGCTAACGCTTTGTCATCCCAGCCGCCAATGGCTTCAATAATACTACGACGAACAATGAAATTTGTGCCAGGAATCGTGCATAACTTAAATAATTGAAAACGACCGGCTTGTGCCATCCATTGAAAGGCCAGTGTCTCGATATTAATAAAGCGTGTCAACAAGCTTGCATTGCGATTTCTCGTTCTAAATTTACCAATAACCGCGCCGTATTCCTCACTAGCGATTAACTCTCCAACTAAATAACGGAGTGCATTCGGTTCAGGTGTATTGTCCGCATCATAAATGGCAATCACGTCCCCCTTGGCTTGCTTGAAACCAATGTTTAAGGCATTAGACTTACCTTTCCCACCTGTTATATTGTCTGTATTAATAATCTGCAAATTTCGATTAACCGCCTTTTTTTGGACATTCGCTAAAAGCTCAGCACTATTATCACTTGAGTTGTCATTAATCACAATAATTTCATAGCGATCTTGCGGATAATTAAAATTCAATAACGCTTCAACTGTCCGCACAATGACAATTCCTTCATTATGGGCCGGCACCATAATTGAAACAAACGGCGCGTCTTCGTCCTCTACAGGTGGTGGTGCGACAGGATCTGTTTTTAAATAATAAACATAGCCAAAAATAACTAAGAGAATATTTACAATTAGTAGACTCCAAATAATGATAGTTGCTGTTAACATTACAATGTCAGCAATGGTCATTTGTCTTCCTCCTTATTAATATATTTCGACCGATAATTCTTTCGTCCAATCATAAACAAAATAATCAGGATGATTAAAGTCAGTGTAACAACGCCAATTAAAATATTGTTTGTGATACTGAAAAAGAATGAAAATAAGCCTGTAAATCGTTGTTTTTCAACTGTTGAGGCCCCTGTATCAGCCAAACCATTGACAATTTGATTGTTTAAGAAGAACCGATTATTCCGAAATTCGATTTTCTGCGTTTGTGTTTGAACAGTGAAATGTTGATCCGCTTCTGAAACACTAAACACTATTGGCGCTTCCTTGACTTCTTGAATTAGATGATCCACTTCTTTTTTAGAATTTGGAAATGAAAAACTAATGGTGGTCGGCATTGGAAATCGATAGTCATTCGGATTATCTTTATCCGTCCATTCAATCCCCGATAAATAATCATACGGTAAATCAAACAAAGCATTCTTATAAGTGATTGATTCTCCCGTTTGGTTCCGATAAAAAACGCGTTCAATCGGCGGATTTTCTCTTAGAATCACTGTATCACTAATTGCTAGACCATCCTCTTGGTATTGAAGGTCTTGATTCCAGTATCCTGGAGCAGAAATGCCTACTGGATAGACATGTCTGTCGACCAATAAACTAATCTGCTGCTCCATCAATTGTTTCAAAGCACGTTGGTCATTTAAATCAACATTGTTAACGACCGGTGTTTCTAAGAAAATAACCCCCGTCGAAGCAAACGCACGTAACGCATTCGTAAATAGTTTATAAGGTAAAATCGTATTGTTTTGTGAAACGCTCGTACTGGATAAAATATAAGGATACGTGGTTTTAACTAATTCTTCTTGCAAATAGGTTGCCACAGACATATCTCTTAACGGGTTAAAATCAGAAATCGTCAAAAACGGCCGTGACATTTTTTCACTTTCCAGCCATTGACTAATTACGTCCAAGCTTTCTAAAAAAACAGCGCCTTTGCGTTCAAACATTGGGAGAAAAGCATGCCCATTCTCAATTACACCAAATGGATATTCTTCTGGTGCTAATTCTTGTGTTTTTAATCGGCCAACCGTCTGACCTTGCGTATTTTCCAACACAACTGATTGATCTTGAAAAGGCAATACTTGAGAAAAGCGGTTTTTTTCATCTTCTAACCGATATTGACGATGACTTAATTCTTTCCACGTACCGCTAAAATATTGTTTTTCATCGTCACGCATGTTTCGACCAATGTGTAATTGTTTGCCTTTAAAATGAACTCGATCTGCTAGAAAATCAGAGGCAATAACGCCGGCTTGTTCAGGCCAATTCACCATAGAAATCAAACTGTCATAGCCATCATTTAGCAATTCGCCAGGCACATAATCTGATACCGCCACACTCTGAACTTCTACTCCAAAACTCGTCAACACTCGTTGTAAAGCATCCACATCATTTTCTTTTTTCCCAGCAATATTCAAGCTGTCATAGACAAGTAAGACATGTTTACTTGGTGCAGCCAGCGCCGGTTTGGCAAAGCCACAAAAAACGAAAAAGAGTAAGAAACACACCCAGCCAATAAGATATTGTTTATTTTTCAATTCCCTCTACCTCCCCAATGACTTGTGGTGTTGTATCTTGCCACATTCGTTTACCAATAACATCAGAAACAATTTGTAACAAGAGAAAATCTAAAAATACTGAGACTAAAAACAAATGACGTACTAAGTCACTATCCCCATCAATAATAATTGTTGAAATGAAAACAACTAATAAATTTAGATAAATTCCTGTCATTAAAAAGAAGCGAAAAACTAATCTGGGTTCGTTTCTCTTGAGTCCTCTGTATAAACCAACGCCATATAAACCAAACAGAATCACGCCTAATAATAGATAGAAAGCAAAGTTTTTAGGAAAAAAACTGGCTTTAATACGGTTATACACCATAAAAAATTTAGATTGTTCCAGCGGTGCACGCCCCGTCGTTTTCTCAAAATTCCCCACATTATTAGGCTTTACTAAGTAAACATTTGGGACCGCTGAATTCAGTCCTTGCCATAATTCAGATGGATAATTTAAATAATTCAATAACACCCATCCAAAACTCGTTTTATCAAAAAAATCTTTTTTCATTTGTTCAGAAGTTGGTGACACGGGACTGTATTCTTCAAAGTAGGAACGTCCCTTTTGTAACCCATATTGCGGGTTGATTCTGCCCTCTGACATCCGTTTATCTGGAACCTTACTATCCTTCATTACACCGCGCGTCATACTGTGGTAGACATCACGTTCATAGATATCGTTAGGAACGATAAAAGCCGCTAACGTTGTAAAACCAATCAACGCAATTAAAAAGGCCGTCATTGACAATCGTTGGTAACGTTGTGACAAGTAGACAAAAAATCCTAATCCAGCAATAATTACGCCAATAATCAGCAAATATTCTTGGCGTGTTGTCCCTATTAAAAGTACTACTGCTTGTGCCAAGATAACCAAAACTATTCTTCTGAGCCAAGTTCGTGGTTTCGTCACCCGATAAAAATAGACTGAAAATGCTAAGACACTCACAGAAAGTAAAAAACTCGTCGCTTCTGTATAAAAGGAATTAAAATAAATCGTATAGGAGGTATCCCCCAAGATGAAAATAACCAACAAGGAGATAAGATAACTTTTTTTCAAAGATACGCCTTCGGTTAAGCCTCGTACCAGAATATAAATTGACACTAAAAAACAACTAAGATAAACGAAACCTAAGAAACGAATATCGAAAAGTGTTTGACTATAAAAAAGTTTATTAAGCCAAATGGCAATGGTGATGAAAAATTGTTGAGTGGAAACAAAGTGCGTCGTTGTTTCATTAAAATAACGCATAATTGAAAAGTCCTTAACAAAATAGGCCACATTGTCGTAGCTATCACCATTGACACGATAAAGACTATTTGAATTTAACACACGAAAATACTCGCCATTATCTCCCAAGCCATTAATCGGATAAACAAATAACAAAATGCTTGTCACTAACCCAATCCCTAAAACGGCCAAAAGACTTGGAGAAATATAACGACTCAACCATTCAAAAGCCGAGTTCATGTGTTTTTTGATCTTTTCCATGCTTTCACCTCATCTAGAAATCATAGGCCAAAAGAGCCATTAAGTTATTATAGGAATAGACTTGTTTCGTAACTTTATCACCAAATCCTCCATAAATCGGACTGCTTGAATCCATAATTTGAAAATTATTAAGTACTGTGATTGCCGCACGATACAACTCTTTGTCATTTTCGGCAACACCAATTAAAGCCGCTATCGCATAACTGGCTGCAGATTGATTTTTATCCACAGGTGATCCATTTAAATCATACGAGTTAAAAAGCGTTCCTTGCTGAACTTGTTTTCGTACAAAATCAATACTAGTCTGTTTCGCCATACCCACTTCACTTAAATGAACAATCGTTAATAAAGATTCAATAATATTAAGTGTTCCGTTGTTTTCGTATTTATTTGTTTGATGATTAAACTTCGTTTGATAAAGAGGTAAATCATCAGAAATATAGCCATCGTCTATTAATTGGTAATGATACTGCAAGTAGTCTGCTGAAATCCCAAATTCTTTGTATAGATAACCCAGCGTAATTAAGTCAATATAAAACAAAGAAGTTTCTGAAGACTGTTGTTTTGATTTACTATCGTAAAAATCAATTAGAATATTATCTTTCATAGAGGTTTTCATAAAACTCTTGCCTAATTTTTTAATTTCTTGATCGTACTGATCTGTTTTAAAATGCCCCCCTGCTTCAATTAATGAACGAATGATCCGTAAATCATCAATCGAGGCATTGACATTGTACTTATTGCCTTGCTCGTCAATTCGGTAACTAAATTGGACACCGTCGTAAAAGGTGTCTTTCGTCTGCTTGTAAAAATTATCAAAACGTCCCTGCGTATCAAAAGCTAAATTACGCAAATATAGACCCGAAGACTCACTTAGCAACTCATGTCCTGTGGCGACATCTTTGCGTTCAGCATCTGGTAAATAATTGGTTAAAAAGCCGCCGTCTGTTTTGAGCCGGGTTTCAATAAAAAACTTCAACAAATCTTTGCGTTCAGCGGTTTCTTTTGTGTGAAATTCATGTTTTGTTAAAAAATGTTGTTTGTCTGTCGACATTAAGCGTTGAATTTTTGGATTCACTTTTTCCACCTCTACTTTATAGGATTTTTCTCTAAACAAAAGAAAATATCCTCCCAGAAGCACCACGAATACCCCAATAAAAATCCAAAGTTTTCTCTTCATTGTTACGCCTCTTTTCCTCACTTCTTTATTGTCAGTGTACACAAAAGTACTTGTTTTTGCGAAACTTACGCTACATCTTCAAGCACAAGAAAAAAAGCAATCCATAAAAATAAAAGGATTGCTTTAACCGTTTCGTCGATCATTTCCTGTCATCGTAATCTCTTTTGACAGATAACGCACACGTTCCATAATTCGTCTGGCTTTTAGCGGCTCTTGTTCTCCTCGTTGCGTCACGGTTAAATGCTCTTCTAAAGCTTTTAAATCTAGATTGGAAGAGAAAAAAGTAACTAATTGTTCTTGCATTCGGTATTGCAAGATTACGCTTAAAACGTCGTCACGAATCCAACTAGTCATGGATTCCGCACCAATGTCATCAATCATTAATATAGGGGATTTTTTTACTGCATCGAGCTTTTCACCAACTTGATCGCGACCAATGGCTTGTTTCATTTCTACTGTAAATGTTGGAAAATGAACAATTGTCGTAGTAAATCCACGTTCTGCTAAAGCATTAGCCATCGCACCTAATAAGAAAGATTTTCCTACACCGAAGGGGCCTTGTAAATAGAGCCCTTTATGAAATTCTTTTGGTGTCGCAGGATATTCTCTTAAAAATTGCATTGCTTCTGCTAACGCTTTGGCTCGACCTTGAGAAGATGGATCGAAATCTCGTAAATTTGCTTCTCGGACATCTTTTGGCATGTCCATTGCCCTTACTCGATTGCGAATTTCTTCTTCCTTCTGACGGGCGATTAAATCAGCCGTTGGGACATATGTTACATCAATGTAATGAAAATTCAACATTAATCTTGGCTCATAGCCGGGGGCAATCATTGCCGGATCGTTTACTTGAAATTTCTTTTTTTCTTGAACAAATTCATACAGCTTAGCATAACTTTTACGAATATCTTCATCGGTTAAACGCTCTCGGTTTGCTTGTATAAAGGCTTGAACATCTTGATCTTTCAATACTTCGTTAACCAGCTCTTCATATCGTTCATTGATGTCACGCTTCTGGATAATTTTTGACATTTCTTTTCCTACGTCTTCCATCATTGGTCACCTCCTTGGTTTAAAAATTCTTGAATTTGTCGATCTAACTCGGCTTGTTCTTCTGGGGAAAGTTTTGTTTCATCGTTTGGCTGATCTGCCCATTCTGGCAATCGCTCTTGTCGAACAGTTTGGCGTTTCCCTGAATAATTTTTTTGTCGCTGTTTTTGTTTGGTTTGGCTTTGTTTTGCCAATTCTCTGACATGTTCAATTGCTTTTTCTGGTGAATGAATGCCACTTTGTCCCCATTCATTCGCAATTCGATTCACATACTCCGCTTTTAAAGTCGGTTGTTGTTGAATATTGTAAACATAGTTAATCAAAATATTAATCACACTAGTCGGTAAGCCTGATTTGGCAACCAAATATTTCACTAATGAACGTTCTTGTGGTGTCGTATAGCCGCCTCGACTATTTTTTAAAGCTTCTAAATATTGAATAGGCGGATTCTTTTCACTATCCATAATCATTTGAATATCCAGTTCAGAAAAACCATTCATTTTTAATGTGTTATATCGATACGTTTGTTGCTCTTCCACCGTCAATTGTGCTTGCTTGTTTGTCACTACGTTTGTTGGTTGTGGTTTTTTATCAGGATCAAACGCTTGATGAATCGTTCGCACTAATTCCTTAGGCAAAATTCGACTTGTATAATAGTCAAATGATTTCGAAGCAAAGTCTACCATATCTAACTCATTGATGCCATATAATTGATGAAAAACATAGACTTCTTCTTGAAAACTAGCCTCATCTTCAGGCAGTTGTAAGCCTAAACGGTGCAAACCTTCCACAAAATAGTGCCAATCAAAAGAATCCGTTAATACAGAAATTTTCTTCGATTTTTCTTTTTGAGAAAAAGTTTCTTGAATCGTTGTCAATCGGTTCGCTTCGGAAACAATTTGTTCTTCTTTAAAGGCATAAACCTCTTGAAAGCTAGCGGAAACATTTTGATAGCCCTCTGTTTTAGTAGGATGCGGTTGGAACTTTTGCACTAATTGATCAAATTTCCGTTGTCCAACCCGATTAAATAACACTAAAGCTAACACTTCATCTTTAAAAAAACGAGCGGCTGTTTCAGGTGCTTTTAAATAATATAAATAACAATCTCCTAATTCCCGATCTGTTTTTTTATACGTTTCTAGCAACCCAATGCCTTCTAATTTGTAGCAAGCTTCTTCTAATTGTTGGCAACTCAAGTCCAGCAAACTAATTAAATCTGCATGAAACAGCGAGCCATTCTCCTCTGAGTCTGTTGTTTCAGATAACAAAAGCCAATATAAACTAAACGCATTGGCGCCGACAATTGGTTGATATAAAAAGGTTAAAACCTCTTTCTCTTGATCAGAAAGCGGTGAATCAATAACCGCTTGAAAAATATTTTTTGGTTGGATTCTTTGCCGATTTCCTTTCAAAGAAAGACCTCCTTTTTAATTTTCTGAGTCAGGAGAAGAAGATTTTGCTTTGTCGACAATGTCCTGTAACTCTTTCAAAAACACGCTCATATCTTTGAATTGTCGATAAACACTCGCAAAGCGGATGTAGGCAATTTCATCTAGATTGACTAAATCTTCCATCACATATTCACCGATAAGCGTTGTAGAGACTTCATTTTCCCCTAAACTACGCACTCGATTTTCAACATTATCGACAATTTGAACCATTTGTTCCATAGCAACGGGTCTTTTTTCCGCAGAGCGAATGAGCCCACGCAAAATTTTATCACGATTAAATTCTTCACGATCCCCATTTTTCTTGATTACAAGTAATGGCGCCGCTTCAATTCTTTCAAATGTAGTGAACCGATAACTGCAATTTTCACATTCACGACGACGGCGAATTGCACGTCCATCATCTGCTTGACGGCTATCAATAACACGGGAATTATTATGATGACATCTTGGACAACGCATAACGTTCACCTCTTCTATTCTGTATAATTTTTGTTGCCTATATTATAACATGAAATTGCGCTATTACTAGGTCTTTAGAACTGGTTCTTAGTTGAATCTTTGCCATTCTTTAATAAAAACAAAGACTTTCACTGTTTTTTCTGAAATTTTCAAAACATTTTACGCCATAAAAAAAATATTCACTTCTTTCCAGTTTGTTTCTCTAGCCACTTCTTCACTTGCTGTTCCGTTTCTTCTCTAGTTCCTTGGTTATCAAACACGATATCTGCTCGTTCTTTTTTCATTTCAATCGGCCATTGGCTAGCAATTCGTTGTTGCGCTTCTTCTTCTGTTAATTGGTTTCGGGCCATCAGACGCTCTTTTTGAATCTTTTCTGGTACATATACCACAGCAACTTGATCCATAATCGCCTCATAATGAGCTTCATAAAGCAGAGGAATATCAACAATAACCAGGGCGGCTTTCTTTTTAGCTTCTTCAATTTGACGTAAAATTTCTTTTCTTAAAAAAGGTTTCAGCGTTTCATTTAACAGCTCTCTTTTTTGAGGACTAGCGAAAATTAATTGTCCTAATTTTTTCCGATCCAATTCACCAGTTGTTAATACTATTTCTGGTCCGAAAGTTTCAACGATTGCGGCTAAGGCTGGTTGCCCTTTTGCAACAATTTCTCGGGCGATAATGTCGCCGTCAACAATTGGATAACCTGCTTTTTTAAAAAGAGCAACAACCGTACTTTTACCTGTCGCAATCCCTCCTGTAATGCCTAAAACTTTTGTCATTTCAATCGACGACCTTTCAATTGTTGGCATTGTGGACAATAATGCGTACCACGTTGTGCCACTTTTGTTTTAACAATTGGCGTACCACAACGATTGCAAGGTAAGCCTGTTTGCCCATAGACATTCAACGCTACTTGAAAAGTCCCTGCTTCTCCTAACGCGTTTAGATAGGTGCGAATGGTGGTTCCACCTGCTTCAACAGCGCGTGCCAAGACGTCAATGATTGCTTGGTACAACGTAGCAACTTCCGCAGGTTTTAAGGAATCTGCTGGTTGTTCTGGATGGATTTGCGCTTGCCAAAGTGCTTCATCTACATAAATATTCCCCAAACCCGTCACTAGCTTTTGATCTAACAGCAATGGCTTAATTGCTTTATGATGCTTTTTCAAGCCTTGTTGAAAAGTAGCTAATTGGAAAACGTCTGGTGTTGGCTCTGGCCCCAAAGCTAAAATCCCTTTATATTGATGACCTTGATTCTTAGGAACCAATGTCATACGCCCAAATTTCCGTACATCTAAATAACGTAATTGCGTGCCATCTGTAAAAGTAAACATTACATGGGTATGTTTGGCAATTTCATCATCAGCCTGATGAAACTCATATTTTCCTTCCATCCGTAAGTGAGAAATCATATCATTATCAGACAATTTAAAAATCAGAAATTTTCCTCTTCGCTCAATCCCTTCAATCGTTTGACCAGCTAATTGACCTTGAAATACATCAACTTCTGGTGATTCAATAATTCTTGGCCAAAAAACAATGACTTCTTGAATGGTTTTTCCTACAACAAGTTTTTCAAGTCCTTTTCGCACTGTTTCTACTTCTGGTAATTCTGGCATTATTTTTGCTCCTTTATATAAAGAGGTCTGAACGCTTAGATATCAACGTCCAGATCCTACTTATCCTTATTTTATTCATCGTTCTTAATGGGTAAGCTATTATTTTGCTTCATACCATGTTTTTCCCCAACTGCTATCGGTGATAAGTGGCACATGTAAGGAAACTGCGTGCTCCATCACTTCTTTGACGAGTTGATTTAATTGTTCTAATTCTGATTCTGGTACTTCAAAAACTAATTCATCGTGCACTTGTAATAACATTGTCGCTTGTAATTTTTCTTCTTTTAAACGACGCGCCATTTCAATCATCGCAATTTTTAAAATATCTGCGGCACTTCCCTGAATCGGTGTATTAATCGCTGTACGTTCAGCGAACGAACGTAGATTAAAGTTTCTTGAATTAATATCACTTAAATAACGACGGCGATGATACAATGTTTCCACATAGCCTTTGTCTTTGGCATCGCGGACAATCTCTTCCATGTACTGTTTCACGCCTGGATATTTTTCAAAATAGGTGTCAATATATTGTTGCGCTTGCTTTCTAGTAATGCCTAAGTTTTGAGACAAGCCATAATCACTGATACCATAGACAATTCCAAAATTCACCGCTTTAGCTTGACGACGCATGTTAGGTGTGACATCTTCTGCTTTTTCAACACCGAAAACTCGCATTGCAGTGCTGGCATGGATATCTTGTCCTTCCACAAATGCTTCTTTTAAATGCTCGTCATTAGAAATATGCGCGAGCACACGTAACTCAATTTGAGAGTAGTCAGAAGAGAAAATCAACCAATTATCCTCTCTTGGTACGAAGGCTTCTCTAATTTTTCGGCCTTCTTCTAAACGGATAGGAATGTTTTGTAAATTGGGATCTACTGAGCTTAATCGTCCTGTTTGTGTCAGTGTTTGTACATACCGAGTATGAATTTTATTATCTGGCTGAATTACTTTTAAGAGTCCTTCAACATAGGTTGATTGAATTTTGGCAATTTGACGATAAGTTAAAATATCTGCCACAATTGGTGCTTGTTCTTTTAGTTGTTCTAAAACATCCACCGCTGTTGAATAACCAGTTTTCGTCTTTTTGATCACAGGTAAGCCCATTTTTTCAAATAAAATAACGCCTAATTGTTTAGGTGAGTTTAAATTAAATTCTTCGCCAGCTTCTGCATAGATTTTTTCTTCGATTTCTTTCAAGCGTTCTGAAAATTCTACTTGCATTTCTTTTAAGCGCGTGGCATCAACACGGATCCCAGTTATTTCCATATCACCTAAAATACGAGAAAGTGGTAATTCCATTTTATAGAATAAATCAGCTTGATTTTTTTCTGTTAATTCGCTATCTAATTTGCTTGTTAAAAATTGAATTGCTTTAATCTTACGTGCTAAATGACCAAAGAAAACTTCTTCGTCCTCTGGCAAGCCTTTTTTGGCCCCTTTTCCATAAATAGCTTCATCAGATTGAATCGCATCATATCCGTAATGTTGTGCTACACCTTCAATATCAGCGTTATTGTCATTGGTATCAAGTAAATAAGCAGCCAATAAAACATCAAAGGCAATCCCTGTCATTTTTCCTACATAGCGATTTAGTGCAACGTACGTCCGTTTTGCATCATAGACATTTTTTTTACGTGTCTCATCCATCAACCAGTCGATAAATGGCTGACTTTCAAAAACAGCTAAATTATTCGTGGTATAAATCTTCTTGTCGTTGCCCCAAGCAAGGCCGACAATCGGTGACGTATGATAGTTATCTTCCATCATCTCAACATAAAGAGCCATATCGTCTGTAAACATTTCATTGGTTAACTGATCTTCGACTACTTCAAATAAAATATCTTCCATTTCAACAGGTTCTTCTGTAATGTCCAACTTAGCTAAAAATTGTTTAAAGTCCATTTCTTTATAAAAAGGAACCAATTTTTCTAAGTTTTTCCCTTCATATGCCAAGTCTTCCACATTGACTTCGACTGGTGCATTGACTTCAATTGTCGCTAAACGTTTAGAAAGAAAGGCTTGCTCTTTATCATTAATCAAGTTTTCTTTCATTTTGCTTTTTTTCATTTCATCGATATTCTCATAAACCCCTTCAACTGAGCCATATTGTTTTAACAGCTTAATCGCGGTTTTCTCACCGATTTTCGTTACACCTGGAATGTTATCCGACGTGTCGCCAGCCAACCCTTTCATATCAATAATTTGCTTAGGCGTTAACCCATCATATTTTTCAGCAATATGCTCAGGCGTATATGATTCAATATCGCTAACGCCTTTAACAGTGATATCTACTTTGACAGTGTCCGTCGCTAATTGCGTCAAATCTCGGTCCCCTGATAACACAACAACATCAAATTCATCTTTATCAACTTTGTTGGCTAATGTACCAATAATATCATCTGCTTCATAGTTAGGTAGTTCATAATATTTTACGCCTAAACCTTCTAAAAGTTCACGAATATACGGCATTTGTTCTTTAAATTCCCCCGGTGTTTTTGAACGTCCGGCTTTATATTCTGAATAAAATTCTGTTCTGAATGTGGTTTTCCCTGCATCAAAAGCGACTAAAACATGAGTAGGCATTTCTTTTTGCATTACATTTTCAAACATATTGTTAAACGCATAAATAGCATTTGTATGCAAGCCGTTTTTATTTTTGAATCGTTCTAATGAGTTATGTAGCGCAAAAAATGCACGAAAGGCTACACTGTTTCCATCAACGAGTAATAATTTTTTTTTGGTCATTTTTTTCCCCTCATCTTTAGCAAACTAGTTTCCTTTCTATTTTAACAAAAAACTACAGAATTTGCAGTAGACGGAGATTGCCGAATGAAAGAAAAAGGTATTTGACATAGTTCCTTAGTGACAACTATATCAAATACCAAAATCAATCAGCAATACACACTGGATCTTCACAAGTATGAGAATCTTTTTACGGCAAAACATTTCCCGCTGCACGATAAATATCGTACCAATCTTCGCGACTAATCACAATGTCTGCTGCTTTAGCAATTTCTTCAATTCTACCAAGATTCATACTTCCTGCGATGACTTGCATATTAGCAGGGTGGCGCAGAATCCAGCTGCTGGCTAAGCCAGTTGGCGTTGTTTGATATTTTTCAGCCAATTCGCTTAATTTTTGATTTAACTCAGGGAATTTTTCATTTCCAATAAAGACACCTTCAAAATAACCATATTGGTACGGCGACCATGCTTGAATAGTCATTTGTTTCAACCGTGAATAATCTAAAATACCATGATCATAATCAATGCTTCCTGATATTTCCATATTTGTTTGTAAGCCTTGATCCACCATGCCAGTATGCTTGATGCCAAATTGTAATTGATTGGCTAATAACGGTTGTTTAACAGCTGTTTTTAAAAGTTCAATTTGTCCTGGCGTTTGGTTACTTACACCAAAATAGCGAACTTTCCCTTGTTTTTCTAATAAATGAAAAGCTTCAGCTACTTCTTCTGGTTCCACTAAAGTATCTGGACGATGCAACAATAATGCATCGACTGAATCTACACCTAAACGCTGTAAACTCCCTTCGACCGCTTCTAAAATATGTGCTTTTGAAAAGTCAAAAAAGCCCTGACGAATCCCACATTTCGTTTGTATAAAAATATCTTCACGACGAATGGTACTTTCTTTTAAGGCCTTACCAAAAATGGTTTCGCAGTCGCCGCCACCATAAATGTCGGCGTGATCAAAAAATGTAATGCCATGATCATAAGCAGTTTCAATTACCTGTTGAGGATTTTCAGCACCATTTAAGCGCATACATCCTAAGATAACCGAAGAAACTGTTTCGTCACTTGTACCAAATTGCAGTTGTTTCATTTTAATATCCTCCTCATCCATTCCTCTTACTTCTTCATTTTAACACTATTTAGACAAAATTGGACTTCTTACGGTAGATTCGCTTCGACTTTTTCAAAAAAAGCAGGAGATAATTCCTCTGGCAAATAAACCACTGTCTTAGAAGAAAGCGCTACGTTCATCTGAAACAAATGATTGACAATTAATAGGTGTGCTTGGTGAAGTTGATACGTTGGTTTTCCATGAATAATTGTAATATTCTTTTTTTCACTGAAATAGCTTTTTATAGATTGCCCCAACGCTCGTTCCTTTTCTGGAGGAAAGTCCGTCAATAGGCAAATAATATATTTTTTTTCATATAAAATCGGGTTAAATAAATCTAGGATGTGATAAAAATAGCAACTCGTCAATTCCCGTTCTTTTACTGAAGTAAAGACTGGATATAGGCGTTTTAAAAGCCTAATTAGTTTCTGTAATCTGTGCCAGGTTTGTTGATAACGAGCAGCGAGTGTTTGTTCCTGTTTATGAGCTGGCAACCATGCTTGTCCGTCTAATAAACTATTCATATGCGTACTTAAAAATCGACATAAATGAATTTCTTGATAATTAAAATGATGTTGTGTAAAATTTCTCCTAATTTCTTTCATAATAAAAATAGCTGTTTTTAAGCATAAACTTTCTATTTTCATTTGCTCATGAATAAAATACTTTCGCGCTCTCTTGCCAAAACAACCACCAAAATGTGCTTCAAGAATCACAAATAACGCTTTTTGTTCTTTAAGAGACATAAAAGAAGTGCTCAACACTTCCACACGAAATAAATAAAAAAAAGCACTTGTTTGTTGAAATAAATTAGCATTTGGCACTGAAATTTCATGCCCGCCTCTATATCGTTTCTCCCAAATATAAATTAGCCAACTAAGATGATTCTGTTGTGCTACATTTAAATCCAACTCAAAAAAGGTAATGATTTTCCGAGTCATTTCTCTGTTTTCTTCCAGACAGCTTTCTTGAAAAAACAAATAAAAACAAAGGATTAACTGTCGAATTTGCCATTCATTGCCAGTTAAATCGTAATGTTTTTGACGTACAATAATATCAAAATTAACTAGCCAACGTCGAATATTAGAAAGTTTCTTCCGAAGAGTTGATTCCTGTAATCCCAATACCTGGGTCAATTGCGCATAATTGATTCGCTCTTCAATTAGACAACGTAAAATATAAAATTCGGGAATAAAATAACAAAATTTTTGTCTAAACCGAGCCAAGCCACAAACGCATAATTCACGATATTTTACAATTCCTTTGGTCGTTGTATAAATCTTACAAAGCCCTTCTATCTTAAACGTTTCCTGCTTTTTTTCAAAACGTTGAATGTAACAATGGATGGTTTTGTCGCTCACCTTTAGTTTTTCTGCAGCCATCAAAACAGAAAATGTCTGCTCTTGTTGCAGTAAATCCAACAATTCCAACATATTTTTATGTTCAAAAGACAATAATTCCTTGAAATCCATATATCGTCCCCTTTCACTCCCTTGTTATAAGAATACGTCAAATAAGGCAAAAATTTTTTTAAGAAGAAAAAAATAGAGAACAAAAAGTATTGATTACTTTCCGCTCTCTACAATTATATCGAATTATTTTTTTGAAATATGCAGTGTCATAGCATTTGCTGCTACAATAATTGTACTTAATGACATCAAGACAGCACCTACAGCTGGATTTAAAACAATCCCAATTGGTGCAAGAACCCCAGCCGCTAAAGGAATGGCGACAATATTGTACCCAGCTCCCCACCAAAGATTTTGGATCATTTTACGTCGTGTTTGTTTGGCTAAATCTAAGAACCTTAAAATATCTTTAGGATCACTATCCGTCAGTACAACATCTGCCGAATCAATCGCTACATCTGTACCAGCGCCTATCGCAATGCCGATTGAAGCACGGGCTAAACTTGGTGCATCATTAATACCGTCTCCTACCATCATGACCTGATGTCCCTCAGTAAGATATTGTTGCACAATTTTTTCTTTATCTTCTGGTAAGAGCTCTGCGTAGTATTCCTTCATTCCTAAATAATTAGCAACTGCACTGGCGGCTGTTTGATTATCCCCTGTTAACATGACTGGCGTAATTCCTTGCGCTTGTAACTCTGCAATAAATGTTTTAGCTTCTGGTTTGACTTTATCTCCTAAAGCAAGCAGTGCGACTAATTGACCAGCGATGATTAAATAGCTCAAGGTATTTCCTTGCTCTTGATAGTTTGTTTTAATTGTTTCATCGAAGGTTAACTGTAACCGTGCAACTTCTTTTTCATTGACTATTTTGACTTCTTGGTTTTGAACAGTAGCAACCAGTCCTACGCCTGATAAAGCTTGCAGATTATGGGCTTCATAAGGTTGAACGGCTTGTTTATTTAAATAATTCATGATCCCAATTGCCAACGGATGGTTTGCATTTTTTTCTAATGCTCCAATATATTTAAGTGCTTCTTCTCTAGTGAATTGCTTACTCATTAATTCTAAGCCAGTAACTGTAAATTGTCCTTCTGTTAAAGTACCAGTTTTATCCAGCAACACATATTCAACCTTATTGGCTTGTTCTAATGCGTTCCGATTTTTTAAAAGTAAGCCATTTTTAGCAGCAATGGAGGTACTTCTAGCAATCACTAAAGGAATTGCTAAGCCTAACGCATGGGGACAGGCAATAATAAAAACTGTAACCATTCGTTCAAATGCTAGCGATAAATCTTTCGTCGCCATTAACCAACCGATAAATGCTAACACACCTACGAATAAGGCAATATAGAATAACCACTTGGCTACACGGTCTGAAATGGATTCTAGTTTTGATTTTTCCGATTGCGCTTGTTTAACCATCTCCATAACTTTTGACAGGTAACTATTTTCACCCGTGCCAGTTACCGAAATTTCAATCATTCCGTTGCCATTGACTGCTCCACCAATCACGGAGTCGCCAATGTTTTTTTCTACTGTTTTTGATTCCCCTGTAACCATCGATTCGTCGACTGTTGTGCTTCCTTTCAAAATTTTACCATCTGTCGGAATTTTATCTCCCGAACGAACAATCAAGCGATCGCCTTCTTGGACATCTTGCAAAGGAATTTCTTCTTCCCCATGTTCAGTCATTCGCTTGACTGTGTCAGGCAACAGTTCAGCCATTTTTTTCAAGGCATCACCAGCATTAGAAATAGCATTCATTTCAATCCAATGGCCTAAAAGCATAATAACAATCAGAGTGGCTAATTCCCAGAAAAAGTCCATCACGTGGGCCTGATTCGTAAAATGATTCATGTAAAACGCATATAAGCTGTAAAAATATGATACCGAAATCCCCATCGCAATTAACGTCATCATTGCTGGACTCTTTTGCTGTAATTCCATTTTAGCGCCACTTAAAAATGGTTGTCCACCATAAAAAAATAGCACAGTTGCTAAAATTAAGACCAACCAATCAGAACCTGGAAAAGTAAATTGAAAAGGTAATTGAAAACCCATCATTGGTGAAAGAACAATAATCGGAATAGCTAAAATCAATGACAGCCAGAATTTTTGTTTAAAATTCCCCATGTGCATTGAATGGTCCATTCCCTTCATTCCTTCATGTTGGTGTGACATAGCCATTTGTTCATGCGCCATGTCATGATTCATGTGATTCATTTTATCGTGGGACACTGTTGGCTGTTTTTCCTGATGTTGTTCATGATTATGTTTTGCTGACATATGATCCCTTCTCTTCTTAAGTATTTTCATCTTAAGCATAGCACAAGATGAAAATTGTTAGAAATAATTACTTTTTTTAGTTTAGAAAAAAAAGAGCCGAATTTTGCGTATGTATATTTTAAGAACACCTTATCCTCATATTTATTACAAAAGGAGTGTTTCAATGAAAATTACTACAAAGCAAGTCGGGGCACGCATGCGTGACGCTCGAAAAAAGAAGAAGTACACTTTACGTTATTTAGCCAATAAAATTGGTTTATCTAGTGGAAGTACAATTAGTAACTGGGAACTAGGTTTGAATTTACCCAATAAACGATACTTAAAAAAAATCGCTAAAGCCTGCGATACAACAGTAGATTGGCTACTTTATGGTGATTTCGATCGATTTGTGCGCCAGCTATTAAAAGAAAATTTTCAAAATAAACAACTGCTAAAACCACCTTTTTTTACTCAGTTGATGGGACGTTTATCTGAAGAACAGCTATCCTATCACGATTCCTTAAAAATTATGATTCAAGCGCAAAAGTTACAGCAGTCCTTTTATGCTTTTCCGTTAACAGTAGAAGCCCCCTCTCATTCCCAAGAGAGTATTTCTATTTATGAACCAACAACTGCAGAAGAACAGTCTGACCAATCTTATTATCAACCGTTTATTTTGTCAGAACTCCATGAATTATTTACACATTCTCAAAATCCAGAATTGGATTATTCTCTGATTATCGCTTTTCTTCCTTTGTTAAAAGTAGATCAATTAACTGAACCACAAAAAGAAGTCTTACTGGCCATCTTTAAGCGGATGAATTCCTTTAAAGACCAAACGCTTTTAAATGAATTCTTTGTGGAATTACAGTATTTACTCTGATTCTACAAAAAAGATTGAGCCATGTATCTCAAGGACTTAGGCTCAATCTTTTAGTTAAATTTCTTCTATTTATGAACGATTCTTTCGTTCGACTAAGTGCGTTTTCCGTTGTGGGCCAATGATTAAAGGAACGGATTCATATTTGACTTCACTGTATTCCAAGCCAAACCAACTTTCAGGAGAGGTAGTTAAGTTTTTGATAGCTAATTTTGCCTGCATAATTTGTCGATCCCATTTTTTCAGTTCAGAAACGTTAGATAATTCTTCTTGAATTAATACAAATTGGAAATCGCCAACTTCTCTCCCTGGCGTTAATGAATAACGTTGTGGCTGTTTTGGCAAGCGCCCTGTTTTCATCAAGTCATGAACAATTTGTCTTAAATATACATTCACTTCTTGAGAAATATGGAAGCCTAAATATAGCTGAACTTGCACAATAAAATCAGTTCCTAGCATGTCAACAGAATACTCTTGAGTAAAGGGTTCATCTGTTACCTGAACATTAACAAACCAATAAACATTCGCTCGTTTTGGTTGTTTGTCTAAAATCGAATAAATAATATTACGATTAATTTCGCCGTCCACTCGATCAGAGGTTAAAAAGACCACGTTGGTTTGATACATAGGTACAGATGTATCTTCTTTCAAAGCTTTAAGTTGTGGTACATATTTTTCCAACGACACTTGTTCCGCCGTTGCTTCTTTAATCTCGTTGCCGCGTTCCCAAATAATCATGATGCATAACAAGAAGACTGCCATTCCCACAGCAACATATCCACCATGGAAAAACTTCGCAGCACTTGAAAAGAAAAAGACAACTTCAATGGCAGCAAAGAACAAGGAAATTAGATACGCAGACCAAGCTGGAATTTTATCCAAAAGATAAAACAACAATAAAATGGTTGTCATTAACATCGTAATCGTAATCGATAGACCATACGCAGCTTCCATGTGTGTCGATGTTCTAAAAGCCAGCACGATTGCTGAACAAGCTAACCACAAAATTAAATTTACCGCTGGAATATACATTTGACCGATATTGCTCCCAGGATAAATAATTTTAAGTCTTGGTAATAACTTCAATTTAATCGCTTCAGAAACTAAAGTATACGAACCTGATATTAACGCTTGCGAAGCAATCACTGCGGCGATTGTTGCAAAAACAACGCCAAATACGAGAATACCTCGTGGAATCATTTGGAAAAATGGGTTAATTTCAGCTAATGCCTGCATTTCAGGGTTTTCTTTGACCGTTAACAACCACGCAGCTTGCCCTAAATAATTAAGAATCAAACAAATCTTAATATACGGCCAGCTAATGCGGATATTCATTTTTCCTACATGCCCTAAATCAGAATATAAAGCTTCAGCACCAGTTGTAGCCAAGAAAATATTCCCTAAAATAAATAGACCTAATTTATTTTCTGGACTGACTAGTAATTGCAAAGCATAATATGGATTTAATGCACGAATAACCGTCCAATCTTGGCTAAAATTCATTAAACCAATGATGCCTAAAAAAGTAAACCACAAGAACATAATCGGCCCAAAAGCTTTCCCGACCAATTCTGTTCCAAATCGTTGAACAGAAAAAAGAATTAAAATAATCGTCAACGTAATAACCACTATAATCGTTTGGTCATTGCCAAAACGTTCAAAAAATGCCGGAATTCCCCGTAAGCCTTCAATCGCTGTCGTCACTGTCACAGCTGGGGTCAAAACGCCATCAGCCAGTAAAGCGGCGCCGCCAATCATTGCGGGAATAATCAAATACTTACTTTTTTTACGAACCAATGTATAAAGAGAGAAAATCCCACCTTCTCCATGGTTATCAGCATTTAAAGCAATAACAACATATTTAATCGTGGTTAAGATAGTTAATGTCCAAAAAATTAATGAGACCGAACCTAAAATAAACGATTCAGAAACCCGTGCCAAGCCACCATTATCTCCTACAATGGCTTTCATTACATATAAAGGGCTCGTTCCAATATCTCCATAGACAACGCCCATGGCAACTAAGATCCCTGCCATCGTAAATTTCCGACGATCAAACCCCTCTGCTTTGTGTAACACAATACTTTCCTCCTACAAAAGAAATGACTTCGTTTAGTTTAACCAACAGCTCCATAAAAACTTTTAAAACTCTTTATTATATAACGTTTTATATATCTTTTTCATTAGTCAAAAAGCGCTTTTTGACTAACGATGCTACTCACTATAATACGTTTTAAATCGTTTAGCAAGTCTTTTTATTAGAGAATGTTCATCTTAGATAAGAAACCCACCTATTTTGAAAAAAGGAAAATCAAAAATAAGAGCGTGGGACAAAAATCACTTTGGATTTTTGCTCCACGCTCAAAAACTGATAAACGGCGGGAACAGAAGCAACACTACGCGTTGCTTCGTTCTCAACAACTTCTAAGGTGTTTTCTCGACATGCGTCTCGTCACAGTACAGCCTTCAAAAGAGCTACAGCTCTAAGAGTTGCAATGTTTCACTGTGAAGCATGAACAGATGAAATCATCGTACCTACTTGGTGAAGGTCCTTCGGAAATAAGCCGGAATTGTTGAGAATCACGAAGAACGTAGTGATTCGATGATGAACAATACCTACTTGGTCTCCAAAAATTAAAGAACAATTTTCGGAAATTCCTTCTTATTTCTCGGAGTTAAACGCTTCTGTCCCGACCTCTTGCTAACTATTAAGATAATTTTCTGAACAAAGGTAGCTCCTTTTATTCCTGTTAAATTTAAATCACTTCTTCTTCCTCTTCGACTTCAGAGAAATGGAACTTAATCATTTCATTGACGAAAATTGGCACAAAGGATAGGAAAATTGCTAACATCCAATGATTTAAACTAATATGCACTAATCCAAATAGTTCTTGTGTGAATGGTAATAAAGCAATGGTTGTGGTAATTAGTAATGCTAAAACGACCATTTCAAAGAGCGACTTGTTGCTTGATAATTTTACACGGAAAACAGAGTTCGCACTACGAACATTAAAGACATGTAAGATAGAGGAATAAGCTAAAATTAAAAATGCCACTGTTTGTCCAACTTCATAGCTGTTTGAAACATAGGCTGAAACACCTGGTACAAAGGCACCTAGGTAAAAACCAAACAAAGTAATGACTGTGAACACTGCTGCATTAATCCCAATCTTTTGCCATAAGCCTCGTGCAAAAATCCCTTCGTTTTTAGGGATTGGTGCCTCATCCATAATTCCTTTTTCCGCTGGTTCTTTTCCTAATGCAAAACCAGGTAACCCATCTGCGACCACGTTAACAAACAACAGTTGAACTGCAGTAAATGGCGCACCCCAACCAAGTAACATGGCAATTAAAACAATAAAAATCTCAGAAATATTACAGCTTAATAAGAAGTTAATGGCTTTACGAATATTTCGGTACACGGCACGTCCTTGCGCCACTGCATCAACAATAGTTGCAAAGTTATCGTCCGTCAAAATCATATCTGAAGCGCCTTGGGCCACATCTGTTCCAGTAATCCCCATTGCGCAACCGACATCACTAGCTTTCAAGGCTGGCGCATCATTCACGCCATCTCCGGTCATTGCTACAACAGCGCCAGAACGTTGCCATGATTGAACAATTCGAATTTTATCTTCAGGGGTTACACGTGCATAAACGGATAAATCTTTAACCCGTTTATCTAATTCTTCATCACTCATTTTTTTCAGTTCTGAACCAGATAAGGCTTCACTTTTATCTTTTAAAATTCCTAATTCTTTAGCAATTGCACTGGCTGTTACCACGTGATCACCAGTAATCATGACTGTTTTAATTCCAGCTTTTTTCGCACGAGCAATGGCGCCCTTACTTTCTGGACGTGGTGGATCAATCATGCCAATTAAGCCTAACAAGCGAAGATTTTTTTCTAAAGCCTCTGATGTAATTTCCTTGGGTGGTTCATCATATACGGCATAACCGACAGCAATAACTCGTAACGCTCGTTTTCCGAAACGATCATTAACAATAGCCGCTTGATCGACATCTCCGAAACCAAAACGTGGTAGTAACACATCAAAGGCTCCTTTAGTAATTGAGATGTACTTTTTCCCCCATTGATGGACCGTAGTCATCATTTTTCGTTCTGAATCAAAGGGAATTTCACCAATACGAGGATATTTTTCTTCAAGTTCTTCTTTCGTATGATAATTTTCTTCGACAGCACGAACAATTGCCGCTTCTGTCGGATTCCCTGTAACAGTTAGTTCATCGCCTTCTTTTTCCACAATGACATCTGTACATAAAGCAGCCATTTTCAATACTTCCATGGCTTCATCGGTCATGGCATCTTCCGTATCCGTTACTTCATCACCACGATGCCATACTCGGCGGACGCGCATTTTATTTTGTGTCAGTGTTCCTGTCTTATCAGAACAGATAACATTCGCAGTTCCTAGCGTTTCTACTGCTGGCAATCGACGAATAATCGCATGTTTCTTAGCCATTTTTTGAACACCATATGCTAAGGTTAACGTTACAATCACGGTTAGTGTTTCTGGTACAGCTGCCACCGCTAAGGAAACGGCTGTCATAAACATTTCAAGAAGCGGTTCTCCTTGCAGTTCACCAATAATGAAAACAATTGCTGCAGCCCCTAAAGCTAACAAACTAATACGTTTGCCTAATTGATTCAAGCGTTTTTGTAATGGTGTTTTTTGCTGATCGCTGTTATTCAGTAACCCAGCAATTTTACCCATTTCCGTATTCATTCCTGTTGCAGTTACTACTGCTCGTCCGCGGCCATTCACAACGGTACAGCCTTTGAAAATCATATTTATTTGATCTCCTAAGCCATCATCGTCATGCCCCACGTATGTAGGATCTTTTTCAACAGGTTCACTTTCACCTGTTAGTGCTGACTCTTCTACGCGCATTTGAGAAGCTTGAATAAGTCGTGCATCGGCTGTAATCATTGAACCAGCTTCAAGAACTAGAACATCTCCTACTACTAGTTCTTCAGCATCGACTTCGATTACCTTGCCATCTCGTAAGACTGCACTACTTTGCTTGTTCATGTCTTGTAAAGCCGCCAGAGATTTTTCAGCATTTCCTTCTTGAACAATGGCTAAAACAGCATTGATAATCACAATTGCAATAATTAAGATTCCTTCAAAATATTCGCCATGTTCTGTTACGATTGCTGTATAAAACGAAATTGCCGCAGCAACTAATAAAATAATCGTTGTAAAATCAGATAAACTGTGAATAAATTTCTTTAACACAGAATCCTTCTTAGCCTCTTCAAATTGATTGCGGCCATTTTCTTTCAGCCGTTGTTGGGCCTCTTGTTGTGTTAAACCAGTTTCAGTATTGACTGAAACTTCTTTTGTGACAGTATCGACAGATTGCTTGTAAGCTTCCATCCTATTCCCCCTCTAATTTTTTCTTCCTATATAATAGTGTCTCTATTAAATATAACATGATTTTTTTTGAACACGCAACTTTTTTCATCTTTGGCTTAGCGTTCTCTCATATGTATGAAAAAAACTGGTATTTTCGTTGTTGCTACAGCAATGTTTCTATTTAATTATGGGAATTTTATGAAAAAGGAAACGAATTCAGCCAAAAAGCAATGGACATTTTTTTCATTTTGTCTGATAAAAAAATAGTTTATTTCTATATATTCAACACAAAAACAACAAAAAATACAATGTTATTTAGTTCGCACAATTATTTATTTTACATGTTATAAAATAACCAGAAAAATATTATATTTAATCTTATTAATAAGTGTTATAATTTGCAAACGTTTCCAAAAAGTGCTATTCTTTAAGTGTAAGGAGGACATGCAAATCAATTGGTTGAAGATTTTCTCAGTAGATAAAAATCGGTAAACTCAAAGTTGTTAGAATTGCAAGATTCACCTGTAAACAATACGTGTAGAGTAATTGTTAGTGATAACTCGTATCGGAAAATAGGGAAAGGTTATAGAAGGATGGAGTTTCTATAAAGCATTTACCCTATCTGTTATCACCTAACGCAAGTTATCCACCATCCAAGCGTCGAAACTGTATGAAAACAAGGTTTTAGTTTCACCACATCACGTTCACCTTTTGCTTTACATGTATCGCGAAATGTAAACACTTATTCAACCAATTGATGTCTTCCCGTTAACAAGGCCGAGCTTAAATTTAAGCTCGGTTTTTTCTTTTAAGCAATAAAATATATTTGTATCAAATAATCATATGTGTTATATTCAAGGTGCACATTCTATTTTATCTTCTTTTAAAGGAGGGAATGCTATGCGAAAAAAGAAAAAATCTTCGTTTGAAAGTTCAATTCATGTTTATCGTGCTATGGCTCGTATGACCCAGCAAGATTTGGCCAATCGAGTCGGTGTCTCTCGACAAACAATTATTCAACTGGAACGAAACAAGTACAATCCTTCATTACTTCTTGCGCATGACATCGCGAACGTCTTTGGCGTAACCATTGATGATGTGTTCACCTTCAAAGAAACACTGAATGACGATGTAGAACAAGAAGCCTGAACAGTATAAGCTGTACTTAACAAGACAATTTTTCTGATTGTACTTGGAGTTGCCGAGGTACAACTTAGTACCGGCAATACGAAGAAAGCCCTTCTTCGTATTGTTGTTTCAATAATTAATCTTTGCTTACATAAAAAAGAACGGCGCAACCGTGGTTGCGCCGTTCTTTTTATTCTAAGATTGTCTACTAAGCACTTTTGTCCTAGTAGCGTTTTGGTTTCTAACTTTATTATTTACAGGGGAAGAAAAAATAAAGCACACCTTTACTGTGATTCCAAAAATCACGTGTTTATCATAATATATTTTTGTTTCAATCCCAAGTATTCTGCTCACAAAGTGTCGCTTATTTAATAAACATTGCATCGCCAAAACTAAAGAAACGATATTTTTCCTCAATAGCATGTTGGTAAGCAGCCAATGTTAAGTCTTTTCCTGCAAAAGCACTCACAAGCATCACTAACGTAGATTTTGGTAAATGGAAGTTCGTTGAAAAAGCCTCTACGACTTTAAATTGATACCCTGGTGTGATAAAAATATCGGTCCAGCCACTGTCAGCCTGAATTTCACCATTAAATTTTGTGCCAATTGTTTCCAACGTACGAATAGAAGTTGTTCCAACCGCAACAATCCGACCGCCTGCTTGGCGTACTTCATTTAATTGCTTAGCCGCTTCTTCAGTTAAACGATAGAATTCGCTATGCATATGATGTTCTTCTATATTATCAACGCTCACGGGACGGAATGTTCCTAAACCGACATGTAAAGTTAAATAAACGAGATGAACACCTTTTGCTTTGATCTCTTCTAATAGTTCTTTTGTAAAATGCAAACCCGCTGTTGGTGCTGCAGCTGAACCATTTTCTTCAGCATAAACCGTTTGATAACGATCTGGGTCATCTAGACGTTCTTTGATATATGGCGGCAATGGCATTTCTCCTAACGATTCTAAAATTTCTAAGAAAATACCATCATATTTAAATTCAATGATTCGACCACCATGTTCCAACTCTTCTTTAACCACCGCTTTTAGGCGACCATCGCCAAATTGAATTTCCGTGCCGACTTTTGCACGTTTCGCGGGTTTAATCAAGGTTTCCCATGTATCGCCTTCTGTATTTGTTAAAAGTAAAACTTCCAAATGACCGCCTGTTTCAGGTTTTTCTCCATATAAACGGGCCGGCAGTACCCGTGTATTATTCATGACTAATGCATCCCCAGGCTGTAATTCATCAAGAATATCATGGAAATGTTTATCCTCCATGTCCCCTGTTTCTTTATTTACAACTAATAATCGTGAACTAGCGCGATCTTTTAGTGGGGTTTGAGCAATTAATTCTTCTGGTAAATCAAAATCAAAATCTTCTGTACTTAGCATTTCCGTCACTCTTTCTACTAGTTTTTATCTTGGTTATTCTAACACTTTTTCTTGTTTCTGGCTATGTCAGCCTTCTGAATCAAACTAAATAGTTGTCAAAAAATGTCAGAAGCACTATACTTACTTTAAGTAAGTATACATAGTTATTTAGAGGAGGAACTCAAAATGCATGCTCAATTTCATCATGTTTCACTATTAGCGCGTCATGGTCAAGAAAACCAATCATTCTATACAAAATTGTTAGGCTTACGTTTTGTCAAAAATACCGTAAATCAAGACAACAATCGCATGCCTCATTATTTTTATGGCGATTATCAAGGCACGCCGGGAAGCTTAGTAACTTTTTTTATCGTGCCCTTATTAGGCAACCGCTATGAAGAAAAAAATTATTTAGCCACGATTGGCTTAAAAATTCCCCAAAACAGCCTTTCCTTTTGGGAACAACGTTTAACAGAAAACAAAATTCCATTTAACAAAAAAGAAAAGAGCCTACATTTCAGTGATCCAGATGATACGCATATTATCCTGACAGAAGTTCCTGAAAATCCATTAAAAGAAACACTCGTTGTTTCTAACGACATTCCAGCAGCGGTTCAAATTATCGGTTTGGCCTCTACTGAATTTCATGTGCCAGATTCTGAAAAAACCTTGGCCTTTTTTGAAACATTTCTTGGTTGGCAAGCAGTTGGCAATACGATTATTTTAAGTGAGACGGAAAGCTTTTCTGTTCATCAAACAACGTCGGATAAAACAAGCCGAATGGGGCGTGGCAGTATGGATCATATTGCTTTTTCTGTGGCTGATGATGAAGCATTACAAGAACTACACACGCGCGCTTTAGCACAAGGCTGGGAAATTGAAATGTATGTAAGTCGTGGATATTTTAAAAGTTTATACATTCGTGAACCAGGCGGGAATCGGGTTGAATTTGCTACTTTGACTCCTGGTTTTACATTGGATGAGCCTCTGGAACATTTAGGGGAAACGTTGGCTTTACCGCCTTTTTTAGAACCAAAACGGACTGCAATTGAAGCCAACCTCTACAAAGACATGTAACCAACGCTTTAGAAAACAACGGAAGACGGACGTAATAATCGGTGACAAAATTACGTCCGTCTCTCTTCCCCTATGTTTGAATGTTTGAACAAGAGAATAAAAAATGACCTTCAGATTTTTCTAAACGTCATTGCACATTCCATAAAAAGCATCCTTCGTTCTTCCACTTCTTACTTCTTAAAAAAACTGGTAATTTTTTCAAAAATTCAGTAAAATAAAAGTGATCAATGGTTTCCATTGATTGAACGGGCAACTTGATGGTCCACTTGCACAGGTGACTATTCAAGGCTTCGTGATTTAGTTGCCGCTAAATCATGAAGCGCCTTTTTTTATTTTATTCCCTTGTTCTCTTTCCATTCTAATGAAAAACTCAGCTCCCGTCAACTTGCTATAAAGGACACTTTTCTTTGTTATAGCGGCTTTTTCCCCTTCTCAGAATACTCTTTTTAACATCTTGTTTCGTTCAGACAACTTTTACTAAACAATAGTTGTCTTTTCTTTTTTTTAGAACGAATTAAAAAAATTTTACCGCCTTCTTTTTCCCATTAAAAATAGATTACATTTGTCGAAATCGCATTTTTATAGCATACTAGTAATAAGATACATTTTCAAAATATTTAGTTGAGGTGAGTAAGTTGATAGAATTTCAGCATGTATCAAAATTTTATAAAGGCGGAAAAGTCGCCGTTGATGACATTAATTTGTCTTTCGATAAAGGTGAATTTATCTGCTTCATCGGAACAAGTGGTAGTGGAAAAACAACATCAATGCGGATGCTTAACCGCATGACCGACCCTTCAAAAGGAAAAATTTTAATTGATGGCCAAGATATTCAAAAAATCAATCCTGTAGAGCTACGTCGCCAAATTGGCTATGTCATTCAAAATATCGGCTTGATGCCTCACATGACCATTCGTGAAAATATCGTTTTAGTGCCTAAATTATTAAAAGTACCTGTAGAAGAACGCAATAAGATAGCCGAAAAAATGATTGATTTGGTTGAGTTACCACGAGAAATGTTAGACCGCTATCCCAATGAACTTTCTGGGGGACAACAACAAAGAATCGGCGTTGTGCGGGCTTTAGCTGCCAATCAAGATATTATTCTAATGGATGAACCTTTTGGTGCTTTAGATCCTATCACCCGTGATTCATTACAAGATTTAGTGAAAGATTTGCAAGAACGTTTAGGAAAAACTATTATCTTTGTTACTCATGATATGGATGAAGCGTTGAAATTAGCAAATAAAATTGCCATTATGAGCGAAGGCAAAGTAATTCAATTTGACACACCAGATAATATCTTACGTCATCCAGCCAATGAATTTGTAGAAGAACTCATCGGAGAAGATCGCTTATTACAAGCCAAACCTGATTTCACCACTGTTGATGAAGTCATGTTAAATTCAGCTATTACTATCACGCCGGAAAAATCTTTACAAGAAGCGATTAAATTGATGCGTGAAAAACGGGTTGATACCTTATTAGTTGTTGATAATTCCCATGTGCTTAAAGGCTTTATCGATGTTGAAACATTAGATCAGCAACGGGGCAAAGCTTCTAGTGTTGGTGATATCTTGAATAAAGATGTCTTCTTTGTTCAAAAAACCGCTCTTTTACGTGATGCTTTACAAAGAATCTTAAAACGCGGCTTAAAATATGTGCCAGTCGTTGATGAACAAAAACGAGTGGTGGGCATCTTAACACGTGCTTCCCTTGTTGACATTGTTTATGATGTTATCTGGGGCGATGAAACAACGATTAGTGAAGCTGTAGAAGCAAAACAAAGCGAGTCCGAAACTGATAAAGAGGAGGCGTAAGCAATGAGTAGCTTCTTTCAAGAATATGGATCAGAAATGATTTCAAAAAGTATTGAACATATTTATATTTCATTCTTTGCACTTTTATTAGGGGTCGCTATCGCTGTGCCCGTTGGCGTTTGGTTAACACGTTTGCCCAAAGTAGCCAATATTGTCATTGGTTTAACAAGTGCCTTACAAACGGTTCCTTCGTTGGCTTTATTAGCTTTGATGATTCCAATTTTTGGTGTCGGCAAAACACCCGCTATTATCGCGCTATTCATCTATTCCCTTCTACCTATTTTAAGAAACACGTATATCGGAATGAAAAATGTCGATGAGAATTACCGAGATGTTGCTAAAGGCATGGGCATGACCAATTTACAGTCTATTTTTAGTGTTGAATTACCCATTGCCATGCCAACAATTATGGCCGGCATTCGTTTAGCTGCTGTCTATGTCATTGCTTGGGCTACACTGGCTTCTTATATTGGTGCAGGTGGTCTTGGTGACATGATTTTCAGTGGATTAAATAACTATCAGCCAGAATTAATCTTTGGCGGGACTATTCCAGTAACTATTTTAGCGCTTTTAGCAGATGTTCTTCTTGGATTATTAGAAAATCGTTTAACGCCAAAAGCTTTAAGGGAGGGCGAATAATGATGAAAAAGAAACTCAAGTTAAGCTTACTCTTCTTAAGCAGTTTACTTTTATTGGCAGGTTGTTCTTTACCTGGTCTCGCTTCAACTTCTGATGATAACACTGTTGCCATTACAGGTGGGATTACTTCAGAAGCGCAAATTTTAGGGAGCATTGTAGCGGATATGGTTGAGCACTACACAGATAAAAAAACAAATGTGATTAACAACTTAGCCACTACGACCATCAATCACCAAGCAATGTTAAACGGAGATGCTTCAATTTCTGCAGCTCGTTATACTGGTACTGACGTGACTACTACGCTTGGCTTACCAGCGGAAAAAGACCCTAAAAAAGCGTTCAATCTAGTTCAATCAGAATTTGAAAAACGTTATCAACAAACTTGGTTCCCTTCATATGGTTTTGAAAATACTTATGTATTCTTAGTTACAAAAGAAACGGCTGAGAAATACAATTTAAAAACAGTCAGTGATTTAGGGAAAGTCGCAGACAAATTAGTTGCTGGTGTCGATACTGCGTGGATCACACGTGAAGGCGACGGTTATGAAGGCTTTAAAAAGGAATACAACTTCCAATTTAAATCTATTTTACCAATGCAAATTGGCTTGGTGTACGATGCAGTCAACGCTGGAAAAATGGACGTTATCTTAGGTTACTCAACAGATGGCCGGATTGGTAGTTACGATTTAGTCATGTTAAAAGATGACAAGCGCTTCTTCCCGCCTTATGATGCCGCTCCTGTGGTTAGTGACAAATTATTAAAAGAAACGCCGGAAATTAAAGATGTATTAAATCGCTTAGATGGTAAAATTTCTACCAAAAAAATGCAAGAATTGAACTATCAAGCAGATAATGATTTAATTGAACCTGCGGTCGTAGCCGAACGTTTCTTAAAAGAAAATAACTATTTTGAGGGGGAGTAACAGATGAATAATATGAATTTATTCCAACAATTTATCTACTATTTCCAACAAAATGGCGGCTACGTCTTTCAACAATTTTTACGTCACTTTTTAATTTCGATTTATGGCGTAATCTTTGCTGCAATTGTCGGGATTCCTATCGGGATTATGATTTCACGTAAACGTAGCTTAGCCAACTGGATTATCCGTTTAGCGAACATTATCCAAACAGTACCAGCTTTGGCAATGCTTTCGATTTTAATGTTGGGGATGGGCTTAGGTGTCAACACGGTGGTTGTAACAGTCTTCCTTTATTCTCTCCTACCAATTATCAAGAATACGTACACTGGCATGATTCAAGTGGATCGCAATATTTTAGATGTTGGTAAAGGAATGGGTATGACAAAAGTACAACTTCTTTATATGGTCGAGTTACCTTTATCTGTTTCAGTAATCATGGCAGGTATTCGAAATGCGTTAGTCGTCGCAATCGGGATTACTGCAATTGGTGCTTTCGTTGGTGCTGGTGGTTTAGGGGATATTATTATTCGTGGAACCAATGCCACAGATGGTGCTTCTATCATTTTAGTCGGTGCCTTACCAACGGCCTTTATGGCGATTATCACAGATTGGGTTCTAGGGATTATTGAACGGCGTTTAGACCCAGCTAGCAAACATTCCAATTAATAAAAAATGCAGAGCAGATCCAACATTGTTTCTTTTCAATGGGATCTGTTCTTTTATCTAGGAGATTAATAATGTCTAACTATACTATTATCGATTTAAACCAACAACCACACTTAATTCCGTCAGCTGCTCAATGGTTTAGCCAAAAGTGGCAAATCCCCGCTGAAGCGTATCAAGCAAGTATGCAGGAAATGCTAACTAGCGAAAACCACGTACCTCATTGGTGGGTCTGCTTGAATAAACAGCAGGACATCGTTGCAGGCGTGGGCGTAATTGATAATGACTTCCACAATCGTGCAGACCTTACGCCAAACCTTTGTGCATTGTATGTCGAACCAACATTTCGTCACCAAGGCTTAGCAGGAATTCTTTTAACAACAGTTGGTGATTTTCTTGCTAATTCTGGATTTAAAAAGCTTTATCTGCTTACAGACCATACTACTTTTTATGAAAGATATGACTGGGAATTTTTGACAATGGTAACCACCGAAGAGCAGTCTTGCGCTAGAATTTATCAAAAACAATTACGTCAATAAAAAAATCTGCCATCAAAAGATGGCAGACTTTTTTTTATTTTTTCAAGTGATAACTATAGGTAGCCACAATAATATTTTCCCGCCACGCTAAACGAATCCGCAAGCGTAAACTTGTTTGGTTATGCAAAATATTTTGCCAACGTTTATTCGGTACAAATTGTGGTACTAAAACCGTTGTACTGTAGTTATGCTTCGTGGCATTTTTACTAACCAAATCAACATAACGTAAGATAGGGTTTTGCAGTGAACGATACGAAGAATGGACAATTGATAGACGAACGTCCGGGAAGTGTTTTTTAAACTCTTCCTGAATTTCTTTTTCCTTCTCAACGTTTTCATCCATTGAGACATGCATGGCAACAACATAATCACCAATGGAACGCGCATAGTTCAAGGCGCCGACATTTGCTTTGGTTACGTTCCCTACTAAAACAATAACTGTATTCCCGTCAAACTCATGCAACTGTGCCCCATCTTCTAAACGTAGCTGTTCCGCCACATTTTTATAGTGAGTATTGACCCGATAAAATGCATAAATCAACACTGGCATAATAATAAAGAACGGCCAGATGTCCCCTAATCGATAAATAAACAAAATGGCGATAATCGCGAAAGAGATAAAGGCGCCGACAATGTTAGCAATTGATTTTGGCAACCAATTTTTAGTTTCTTTTCGCCATTTTACAACCATGCCCGATTGAGACAAAGCAAACGGAATAAATACACCAATTGAATACAATGGGATTAAACGTTCTGTGGAACCTTGGAAAATCAATAATAAAACAATCGAACCAGCAGCTAAAGTTAAAATACCATTTGAATAGCCTAAACGGTCGCCACGATCCATATACATATGCGGCATAAACTTATCTTTGGCTAAGTTATAAGCCAACACTGGAAAGGCTGAGAATCCTGTGTTAGCGGCAACCGCTAAAATTAAGGCTGTCGCAAACTGTAATAAATAATATAAAATATTTTGACCAAAGACCGCTTTCCCAATTTGTGAAAGAACTGTCACTTCTTCTTTTGGTACAATCCCATACCAATAGTTAATAAATGTAATCCCCACGAAGAAGAACCCTAAAATCGTTGCCATTAACGCTAACGTCCCAGCAGCATTTTTTGCTCGTGGTTTCTTAAAGAATGGCACTGCATTACTGATTGCTTCGACCCCTGTTAAGGAAGAAGAACCAGATGAAAACGCCCGTAAAACTAAGGCAATAGAAATTCCTGGAACCACGGCTCCTGGTAAAGCTGTCGCATTCAATGGCTGTGCGCCAGTCACAATTTTAAATAGCCCAACAACAATCAGTAAGGTAATAATTGCGATAAAACTATACACTGGCAACATTAAGAACGAGGCAGATTCTCGCAGGCCTCTCAAGTTCATTAAGGTAATCAATATCACAATCCCAATAGAAATTGCTACTTGATGACCATATAACGCTGGAATCGCCGATATAATCGCCTCTGCGCCCGCTGAAACTGAAACGGCTACTGTTAGCATATAATCGACTAACAACGAACCACCAGCCAATAAACCGGCATTTCTGCCGAGGTTTTCACTACTAACAACGTATGCGCCGCCGCCATGCGGATACGCATGAATAATTTGTCGGTACGACAATGTTAAAGAAATAAGTAAAATAATAACAAATGCAGCAATTGGCAATGAATACCAAATCGCAGCCGCCGACAAAGTAACCAGAACCACCACTATTTGTTCTGTACCATACGCAATGGATGAAAGTGCATCAGAAGATAACAACGCAAGCGCTGCAAATCTGCTTAATTTATGTTCATCATTTTCGGCTGATTTCAATGGTTTCCCAATGAACAGTCGTTTTAAATCCGCCATTTTTTTCTACTCCTTTTCTCTAGAGTGACCCGCTCACTTTTTTCATTATTTTTTATCAAACAAATCCATATGCTACGCTTCTCACAATGAAAAGTCAATTGATTTTTGTTACTGAAAAAGATAAAAAAATCACCATCTTTTTTTAATCAGACACTCATTTACAGCCCCACCGCTTCCTTTATCTTATCAAGAGAATCCAGATAACAAAAGGATTTGCATTCTCTAAACAAAAAAGCGAGAGCTAAAAGTCTATTTGACCTTTTGGCTCTCGCTTAAAAACTTAGTTAATTATTCCCTTTTATTGTAACAAGTACGTATGATCGAAGGTAATTTCCACTTTATAACGACCAATTTTTTCATAAACTTGCCGTTGAATTTCCACACCCAGTTCAAATTCAGATAATTTTGATTCTGTAGGCAAAACCAAGTCGAACAAAATCTTCGGCTCTTCGCCATGGGTAACTAAGCGGATATCATGGACTTTTAAAGACGCGTCAAAAGAACGAATAATCTTTTTGATTGTTTGATGAACAAATTGTTGTGTTGGGTCATATAAATTCACTGGATCAATATGACAAACAAGATTAACATCCAACTCTTCTTTAAACTTCGCTTCAATCGCATCGATTGTCTGATGGGCCTTATTCAAATCCCAGCGATCATCAATTTCAATGTGAACAGACGCAAATGTTTGGCTGGGACCATAATTATGAATCAGTAAATCGTGATATCCTACGATTGTTTCCATTTTTGATAAGACATCTTTCATTTCATCAATTTCTGTTTGGCTCGGACGCATGCCCATCAACTCATTAATAAATTCGCGAATTAACTGCAAGCCACTATAAATAATATATGCAGCAATTAAAAAACCAATATATCCATCAATTCGCAAACCAGTGACGCCTTCAATAAATGCAGAAACCAAAACAGCTAATGTAGTATAAACATCATTGAAGCTGTCCTTAGCAGAAGCAACTAATGCTTGAGAATCAATTTTTGCTGATACTTTTTTGTAAAACAGCCCTTGCCAAATTTTAATCCCAATTGATAAAGCTAAAACAGCAAATAAAATGGGTGTCACCTTGATTGATTCTGGATGCAGGATGCGATCCACGGAGGTCGTTAGAAACTCAAACCCAATAAACGTAATCACTAATGATACAAGCATTCCACTAATATATTCAAAACGTTCATGGCCATAGGGATGTTCTTTATCCGCTGGCTTACCAGCAATATAAAAACCGACTAATGTTAAAACTGAAGAAATAGTATCGGACAAGCTATTAATGGCATCTGCCATGATTGAAACACTACCTGAAAGCAAGCCAATCATAAATTTACTAACGAATAAAAATAAATTAGAAACAAGCCCAATCCGCCCGGCAAAAGCACCGAATGCTGTTCGTTTTTCCAATTTACGACGTTCAATTTTTTTCTCGTATCGTTGAAGCAATGCTTGAATCATTTTACAACCCCTACCCACTTTTTATTTCTTAAAAAAATACTATAAAACCTTTTTATGTATTTGTACACAAAAAACCTCACTTTCTGAGGGAGATTTTATTATTTAGCATTGCCAAAAAGTCAAAAGCAAGAGCCCCCAAAACTTCTTTGTTAGGGTTGCCTTGAAAATAAAGAAAAATAAAAAGCCGAAAACGCTAGAGACGTTTTCAGCTTTTTGTTTTTTAATGGAATAAATGGCTCTTTTGCGCTAAAGCCGCAAATTTTTTCGATCTGTGTTCCAGATGTGGATAAAGAATTGCACCGCCAATACTAAAGACGACTGAAATCCCCACCATAATCCAAATGGCAAACCAAGCATTTGGCCAGTAAATGCCTCCTGCTGATTCCCTTAGCAAGTTCACGGCATGCGTAAACGGCAAGAACGGATTAATCATTTGGAAGAATTTACCTGAGACTTGAATTGGGTAGTTCCCACCCCCACCAGAGATGGATAGTACCAAGATTATTATCGCAATTCCTTTCCCTACATTGCCAAAGAGAGCAACAAGCACATAAACCATTATCATAAACGTAATGGCAATCAATACCGCAAACCAGACACTATACGCTGGATTACGAACATCTACGCCTAACGCAAAGTAATTACCTAAGGTTACAATCAGTGCTTGACCAATCCCCATGACAATGAAGGTAAACATCCGTGCTGAAAATTGTTCCCGTTTAGAAAAGCGTTTTTTATCTTTTCCTTCAAGATAAACATCTGTTGTCGCAACACTTGAGAATAACACAGCGCCAACCCACAAACACAAAGCTGTATAGAATGGGGTACTTGCCGAACCATTATTAGCAATCGGATAAACAGCATGTTCTTTGACTTCAACTGGTTGTGTAAAGAAGTCACTTTCTTTATTGGCATCTAATTTTAGTAATTTAAGAATTTCGCCTAAGTCAACTTCTTTTTCACCTTTACGGATTGCATTCGCTGCTTTGTGTAATCCTGTTTTGATATTTGGCCAATCATTAATAATCAGCTCGTTGGCTTTGTCTAAGGCCGCTTCAACATCTGGCATTTTCTCATTGACTGTTTTCAAGGTATTCGTTAAATCTTTTCGGATACCTGGATAGTCATTTTGCATAAAGGCTGCCGCTTTGCTGACTTTGTCTTGAATGACTGGTAAATCGTTTTTATACAAATCAGCACCACGATTAATGCCATTGACAATGGTTTCCATATTGCCATTCAACATCGTATTCGCATCATGAATTTCTTGTTTAATTGCCGGCATTTCGGCTTGATATTTTTCTAATAAAGAAATCGCATTAGTGACCGTTTGACTTGTTGAGCTCAATAACCCTTCAAAGTCAATTTGTTGCGCTTTGTTTAGTTGACCTTGAGCGTTTTGGATGGTAGCAATTAATTTACTTGTGACTGTATTAACAGTGTTACTAATTTCATCTGCTTTAATTGCTCCAGCTATCCCAGCAATTTTTTGCGCTGCTGCATCAATTTCGTCTAGCAATTTCTTTGCACTTTGTAAATCATTATTCTGTACATAGTTATTTAGTTCATTTAATCGATTACTAAAATCTCCTAATAAAGTACTTAAATTAGTAAGTTGACGAATAGTCTCATCTAAGTCATGATTACCGGCATTTTCTTGAATCTTTTGCATAAATTCTATAAGATTACTAATTGCTTGCTGTTGCCGTTGGATATTAGTTGTGAAATCTTGTACTACTTCATTAATATGTTGTTTTTTTTCTGGCGTTAACTGTCCATCATCTAACGCTTGACGAATAGTAGCGACTACGGAAGTTGTTGTTGTAGCAACTTGCTGGATAGATTTCAAAGTCACTTCAACGCTATTCGTAATGCTTGGTAACGCCTCTTGCAATTTATTAGCGCCATCTAATGTGACATTCCCTAAATCATTGGCTTGATCACCTAGTTTACGAATATCTGGTAACGCCGTTTGAACTTGTTGAATAATTTCTAATCCTTGTTTTGCTTCTTGGATTCCTTCGCTCATTGTTTGTTCCACAGAGGCAAAGTCTTCATCAATCATAGCAATTTGTCGGCCAGCGTTTTGAATTTCTGGAATTTTTTCTTGTAACGTCAAAATAACACTAGCTTGTTCTTTGATGCTTGGCATTTTGCCATTTAGCTCAACAATCTTCTCTCCTAAAGCATCAACTTCAGGTAAATATTTCATCGCATCGTTGGCTTTCGCTAATTTTTCTTTTAGCTCAGGCATCTTACCATGTAAGTCTGTGACTTGTTTTGCGTACGTATCAATGGTTCCAATGTTGGCATCTGTATCTAAAATCATGCTCTTAACTTTTTGAATGCTAACCATGTTTTTATCAATATCATAGCCAATATCATTGAATGTTTTGATTAACGTACTACTTGCCGTTTTAATGAATTCTTCCGAAATTTGTGACTGAATGGAAGAAGCGCCTTTTGACGTAATTTTCGGCGCAATTGCATTAATTTTTTCGTTAATTGAGTATTCAATTTTAGGTTTATTGATATCACCAGAAGTAAAACTTAGCAAATCCTTGGAAAAATCTTTAGGTAAATAAATCCCGGCAAAATATTTTCCTGATTGGACTCCTTTGTCTAATTCCTTTTTCGAATCAACAAAACGCCAACCTAATTGCTTGTTTTTCTTCAAGTTTTTCAAGACTTCATCACCAATATTGACCGATTTATCTTGAAAAGTTGCTGTTTGGTCATCACTATAGACCGCTATTGGTAACTCTCCTGTATTTGAATACGGATCCCATAGTGCTTTAATGTTAAACCATGCATATAATGATGGAATAATCATTAAGGCAACAATCAAAAATGTTGCTACTGGGTTTTTAAAAATTCTTTTCCAATCTAAAATAAATAGTTCCCATGTATTTTTTATATGTTTCATAAAATCACCTGCTTTTTTTTGTGCCTGAATAACTTTAGCATAAAATACAAGAGAATAACAAACAAAAGCTTGAATGTTACGACACATTTTTAAAATGTCGTAAGTTCAAGCTAAGTTTGTTTATTTCATATTTTTAGAAAATTCCGAAACGACTTGTTTAACTTCATCAATGGCTTCTGGTTTTAAATAAGCCAAAAGTTTTGGTGCTTTTGTCATCAAGTACATTTTATCTAATTTGCCTGTTTGTTGGCGTTCAAACATTTCTGCAAGTAGCGCTTGCATTTTTTCTTTTTTATCTTCTTTTGTTCGATCTAGTATGAACGTTAAGAATTGTTCTTGTCCTTCTTTCATTCCCTATCCCTCCTTACAAACAGATTCTTTTCTATTATAAAACTTCTTTTTTAGAAAGGATAGTCCTTTTTTTAGGATCTATGATTTTGTGTACAGACTTAGCATGTCTTTTTTGGCGGATAAAGGTAAGCCGAGTCCCTCTTTTAAATACCCCTCTACCGAACCAAATTCTTTTTCAATCGCCTGTAAAGCGGTCGCTAAGTACTCTTTTTTCACATAAAGCAGCGTTTCTAATTGTTGAATTTCTGCTGGAGGCGTTCCATTTGCTTGATATTGCGCAATAATCTGCTCGTTAGCGGCTTTTCTTTGCTCATTCGTCTTTAAATAATCTTCTAAAATATAAGAATGTTCCACACCTAAAGCACTTAATATCAAGGCTGCACCGATTCCTGTTCGATCTTTTCCTGCGAAACAATGAAATAAAATAGCTTCCTGTGGATAACTTAAAAAGTTTTCAAAAAATGTTTGGTAACCTTTGCGGCCCGAATTGGAAAGAACCATCTCTTTATAAGCCATGTCCATTGCTGCATCGGGTGAACCAACCGTTTTAAGCATTCCTTCTAATGAAGCAGTCTGCGCCTGAATATCGGCCAAAATATCTATATGTAAATAGTTGGTTCCTTGAATTGAATCATCTGGTCGTTCTTGCGTTTCTGCTGCACTTCTAAAATCATAGATTCGTTTAATTTGATAGTCCTCTACCAGTTTCTGTTGATCCTCTTGTGCAACATTAACGAGTTCCCCACTCCGAAAAAAATGCCCTGTCTTGACGGATGTGCCTTGTTTCGTTGGAAATCCTCCAATATCTCTAAAGTTCACTACGCTGTTCATGTTCTGTCGCTCCTTCATTTTAATTATTTTGTTGTCATTTAAATACTTTGTTTTTTCTTATTATTTCTTTTTCTTAATGATAATAAAAAACACCTCAAAAAACAATCTTTTTATCAGTTGTTTATTGCCATTTTATCATAGATACAGTATTCTTAAAAGAGAGGTGAGTAACGATGCTAAAACGAGATTTTTTAGAAAAGCCTTATGATTATATGAATGATATTTTATTGTTCCTATATAATAATAAAGGCCGAGCGACACGAAATGAATTAGTAGATTTTTTCAATATTAGTTTACCAACATTGAATGAATATCTTTCTTTTTTAGAGCAATTTTTGAAAGAAGAGCAACTTCAAGAAAACCTCACCTTAACTGTATTAGGTGACACTCTATATCTAAATAAAGCGCCTACCTTTTCCATGAAAGCAATGATCATGTTGTTCTTAGATAAATCTATTAAGTTTCACATGGTCCAGCAACTCTTCCATAAAAATGAAATAAATGGCGGGTATTTCCAACAGAATTATGCCATTAGCTCTGCTACCTATTATCGAAAAATTGTTGAATTAAATGACTTACTCAATGAGTTTAATTTACGTATCAAACGAGGAAAACTTGTCGGCGAAGAAAAACAAATTCGCTTTTTCTTTTTTAATTTTTTCTGGTTTATCTTTGAAGAAAAAACAGATTTAGAAAAAGAACTGGCCAATCAATACCTAGGATTAATCGAGATATTACAAGAAATCCCCAGAATTACCTTTGACCATACAGAAATTCTCCAAATTAAACTTTGGATGAAAATTTCTTTTCGTCGCATTGTTTTAGAACCCCTGCCAACGATTAGTCCACATGATGTCCAACTCGATCGACCTTTATTTGAAGAAATTAATTTATCTATACATACATATATGAAAAGAATCGACCGTCCATATACAATCAACGAAGCCTATATGTTTTATGACTTTTTTTGTTCCATGCATAACTATTCTGCGAATGCTGCTTTCGCCTTTCGTTTAGCAAAACAACAACGAATTGAAAAAACGTATCTTAACGAAATGAACCGGGTCATTTTAACGTACCTTAAAGCACGTGGTTATTTATCCCATTACGTGCTGCCTATTCGGCTACTTTATATTGAAAATTTACTTTTCCAATTACATGCGCAACTCTATTATTTTTCAGGATTTATTTTACCCTTTGATTATTGGACAATTCAGTCACTTTTGAAAGTCTTACGTCATCCTTTTAGCGAAAGTGAAGTTTACGAATTAGTGGAGATCGCTACAACGAACTTTGCCACAAAAGCCACTGCTTCTAAGTACCAAAATCAATTTACTGAAATTAATTATACACTTATTTTGAATCACATTGCTGAATTAAATGAAAAAAAAATAACGATTGGTGTTTATCACTCACTGAGCAGTGCCTATAGCGAGTTGGTAGCACAAAAAATACAACAGAGTATCGCTGGAAAATATCCGCTGAAAATTGAGCCTTACAACGCAGAAAACCATTATGATTTGCTTTTAATGAATACCAATAATGAACAGCTCGTTGCCCAGTATGACCATTACTATATTTTTTCAGATATTAGTAATCGTTACGACCTACAATCAATTGAAAAAATCATTCAATTGTTATTGGGCAAATAATCTCTAAAAAGAAAAGCTTAAGTGCCCTACTCTTAGATGGCAGACTTAAGCTTTTTATTTTACTTTCCCTATTTCCTTAAACGGCGCCATTTTAAACACCACGATTCCTTCAATCGCTTGTATCTCGACAAAGCCGAACGTACGACTATCACTTGAATGCGTACGATTGTCCCCTAAGACAAAGTAATGACCGGCTGGAATCTTCTGAAACAGGCGAAGTTGGGCTGCCGCTTCTTCTGATAAGTCAAAACGACTGGCATTCTCAGGCAGTGCCTCATTATCGCTTGCTATAGGTTCTTCTGAAAGATAAAGTTTTCCCTCGTTTACCCAAATTCGATCACCAGGAACCCCGATAATTCGCTTGACGTACGTACCTTTGCTAGCTAGCGGTGCTTTAAATGCAATCACATCGTACCTTGTTACTTGCTTCGTCCGTTGTACTAAGACTCGTTCTCCTGCGTTAAGTGTCGGCTTCATGGATTGCCCAGCAATTGGGTAGCTAGATGTCTTTAACACAAAAAAGAACACAAAAATGGCGAAAAGAATAGCTGGCATAAAAAATTTAACGACTTGGATGCGTTGTTTCTTTTGGTAGGCTTGCCGCTTTTTTTTAATCTCTTCAGCAGTCATTTTTCTTTGTGGTCCTCTTATTGATTGATGGTTATCTGTTTGCTCAAGCAAATATTCCGTTGCTTTGTTAGTCTTTTGCTTTTTTAGCTGATATGTCGCAGGCAACTTTTGCATCAAGAAGGCGCGCTTAATGTGGCGAATTGTTCGCATAACTGACTTTATCCATTCTTCCATCGTTTTCTTAAAAGGAAAAGCTCCTTAAATAAACTTTTCCTTTCTTTACTCCTTTTTTCTATTTGACTAATTGCGTTCCTTTTTTAATATAGCTACTACGTAACTGGTTTTCCTTCATAAACTGATTCAGTGGTTTCTGAGCATCTTGTGCCAGCTCCCAGATACTTTGATTTGCTTGTACAAGATATTCGCTCTTCTCTGTTACTATGTTTTTTCTGACAAGCGGTTGACTTAGCGACTGCTCTTCCTTTGAGACAGCAGCAGCCTGTAATCGTTCTGCAGAGCCACTTAGTGTAACAGCTAAAAAAGGGACCCCAAGACAATGTAGTTTCCTTGCTCCCATTAACTTTTTACTGACCATTTTATTAATAGTTATCTTGTTCAAGACGTGTCAGTTTAGTTAAGCGTTCCTCTAATTCGCGATAAATCTCAAGTACTTCTACTTTTGATGCTTCGACTTCATTCGAAATACTTTTCGCTCGGTTGCCAATATTTAACATTTCTAATTCTGCGGAATTGATTAGGTGTTTTGCTTCTACTTTTGCTTCATTAACAATCCGATTGGCTTCTTTTTTGGCAGAAACCATCACTTCGCCAATTTCTTGTTGCGATTTTAAAGCCTCTTCTTGTAATTGCTGATTTTTCATTAATAAATCGTTGATTTGCTGTTTTGCGCGTAGCAGTTCTGTTAACTGCTCACTACTCGGTTCAATATTTTTTGAAACGGCTTGTAGTGTCTTCAATTCTTTTTGAACTTGTTCTAAACTGTCTTCTTTGGCCTCTACTTCTTTTCTTAGAGCAGCTAATTCTCCTTCGTAAACTTGCTTTTCAGCAAGATGTTTGTCATTGACACCTTGTAGTCGACCTAGTTTTACTTCTGCTTCATTTTTTTGCTGTAAACTATTTTGAAGCTCATTCTTTAACTCCGCCATGCGTTGTTTCACAATCACTTCTTGTTGGGCAGCCTCTTGTAAGGTTTGTTTTTCAGCTTCTACTTTTTGTAATTGTACAGTTAGTTTTTCAATTTGTTCCTGCAATGCTTTTTGAGTCATTGTGCTTTCTTCTAATTCTGTCGTTAACGTTTCTACTTGCTTTTCCATTCCTTTAATATCTCCTTTTTTCTCCAACTTTCCTTTTTCTTCTGCTAACTGGTTGCGTAATGTTTGGATATGTTGTTGTTGTTCAGCCGATTCTTTTTCTAATTCTGCCACTTGCTGCGTTAATTCACTTTCTAAACGTTCCATTTGATTATGTACAGTGGTTAATTGTTTTTCTGCGTTTTGCAGATTTGTTTGAAGAGTAGTAGCCTCTGTCGTGGTTTCACTGTTCGTTTCCAGTTGCTCTTCCAATTCAAAAATTTCATGTTCCTTTTGATTTAGTGTTTCAAGTAATGCCTGATTTTTTTCTTCTAATGCTTGTTTTTCCGTTTCTTGTTGGTTCTTTAATTGCTCATTTTCTTCTTGAAGTTTTTTAAAGGCTGTTTCTTTTTTCTGATAGTAGGTGAGCCTTTCTCTTAACGTCGCCATTTCTTTTTCCTGTTGTTCCGGTTTGATTCCGCTAATTATTTTTTCTGGTTCGAATCCTGGCTGAAAAAAGACTTCTTTTTCAAGCGTATCATCCGAAATATCTTTAATTTTTTTAATTAAACGTCTTTTTGTCATATATATGTCCTTTCTCTCATCCTTTTAACTAATCACGACAGGCTCCAAATTTGTTTCCAACGTCTCACGAGCATACGTATCAATGGATTTGACAAGGGTTTGCTCTTGATCTCGATAAGTAAAATTAAAATCAATCATGGTGATTTCTTTGACTGAATTCAACGCTGCAATAAGTGCTACAATATTGTCTTGGCCTGTTTGAAATTCAGGGTAACTTAAGCCAACTGAAAAAACAGACAGTGTCAAGGTTTGTGTTTTTTCACTTCTAATTATTGTGATACTCGTCTCTCCGAGATAAGGACGCCATTCACGCGCTAATTGTAATTCATAATTCGTCAAGACAGCGGCCGATTCTGTCGAAACAGCTTGCTTCCAGGGAAACTGGTTTAAGGCTGTTTTTTTAATTGCTTGTTTTTTTATTTTGTCACCTTGAGTAGCTTGGCCCTGTGCCAAACGCTCGATCCGTTGTTCAATGCGGATATTTCGTTGATTTAATTGATAATATGTATAAACAATTCCTAACAATAATACGCTAAGTAGACAAACACTAAACAATAAATAAATCATTAAACGACTATTTTTCTGATACTTATAGAAATTTATTTTCCTCTTTAATGTCCGGTCCTCTGAATCCAGTTTTTCGACAAGTAATCGCAAATACAATTGATAGCTTACAAATAAAAATAAGCAACTACTCATTAAAAGTACAACAATCATCATACAAATATAATCTCCTTTATGTCATCGCTCGACAATCAAAACTTGTAAAATCACCTGTTACGCTCTTTAAAAACTCTATATAGTATTGATTGTAACATTCCATTTGAGCCTTGCCAACAACTTTATTTAAAATATGATGATAAAATTCTATATTTTATATTTATATTTTAATTTTTAAAATATAAAACAAAAAAAGAGAGATGCCACTTGGCCATCTCTCTCGCTTTTACTCAAACTATGTTTAGCGAACCGAACTAGATCAGTCACTTTTAAAAAAATCCAATTAGTCTTTGTTGATTTCATAGTAGCTATCGTTCTTTATGTAGCTGAATTTGCTTTTGCTGGGGCTGAATCGCTACTAAGTCCAACACTGATGCCTAAGGCACGATCAACTTCTTCCATAATATCAAGTCTCAAATGACAAACTTTTTCTTTCAAGCGGCCCTTATCGATTGTTCGAATCTGCTCTAAAAGAATCACTGAATCTTTTTCAATGCCTGTTTCATCAGAATTAATCCCGATATGTGTTGGCAATTTTGGCTTTGCCATTTTGGCTGTGATCGCCGCAACGATAATCGTTGGGCTAAAATGATTACCTAAGTTATTTTGGACAACAAGGACTGGTCTGACGCCACCTTGTTCCGAGCCCACTACTGGGGAAAGGTCTGCAAAATAAATATCTCCGCGTTTGACCATAGTGGAACCTCCTATCTAGTTATATTCTCTGGGGATTCTTTGTGAGAAAGTACATGCAACTTCATAATGAATGGTTTCTAATTTTTCGGCTACCATTTGTAACGTATTTTCTTCATTGCCATCTTTTCCAACTAATGTAACGACTGAGCCGACAGGAACTTCTTCTGCTAAACGAATCATACATTGATCCATACACACTCGTCCGACGATTTCGCAACGCTTACCATTCACGAGCACTGTAAATCCTTGGAGATGACGCAACCAGCCATCTGCATAGCCGATTGGTACTGTCCCAATCCATTCTTCAGCTTCAGTCACGTAGGTTTCGCCATAGCCAATCCCTTCGCCAGCCGCTAAGCGTTTTACATGGATAAGTTCACTGGTCAACCGTAAGGCCGGCTTTAACGCATAGCTTGGGGCCAGCTTATTACCTGAAGGGTTCAATCCATACATGGCTACTCCATAGCGAATCATGTTTCCTGGCACATCAGGATGCCATAACGCTGTCGCACTATTGCTAACATGGACATACCGAGGTAACTCTTCTAAAACTGCTAGAACAGCCTTAAAACGCCCTGATTGTTTTTCAAAATAGCTTGTATCGATTTCATCAGCTGTTGAAAAATGAGTAAAAATCCCTTCCCATAAAAATTCTTTGTGGGATTGAACAAACCGCACTGCTTGCTTAGTCTCTTCCGGGGTTAAAAAGCCAATCCGTCCCATGCCAGTATCGACTTTTAAGTGAACACGTAATGGCGTGTTACTCTCAGACGTTAGTTGTTGAAGAGCAGCTTCTAACCATTCTTGTGTAGCTACCGTTACAGACAAATCATATTGAATCAATAAAGGCACATAAGCTAAGTCTACCACACTCAAAATTAAAATGGGGTCCTGAACACCTGCTTCTCTCAATTCAATTGCTTCATCCAATAAGGCGACACAAAAACCTGTCGCGCCACCTTTTTTCGCCGCTTTGGCGGATTCTACGGCGCCATGCCCATAGCCGTTCGCTTTTACAACCGCAAATAAAGCGGTTCCTTCTGGCAAACGTTGACATTCCTTTTGGACATTTTCAGTAATTGCTTGCGTATCGATATGTAACCGTGTAGGACGATGCCATCCAACGACCATTGTACATCCTTCTTTCTTCGTTGCTTCTATTATTCGCTTTCTAAAACAATTTGTGCAATCGCCATAGTATCTGTGTGCGTAATCGAGACAAACACTTTACCATTATGGGGCGAGTTTGCTACGTATGGTGCACCTGTTTTTTCAGTCAGCACCTCAATATCTTGTAAACCAACTTTACCAATCCCTGTGCCCCATGCTTTAGAGAACGCTTCTTTACAAGCAAAACGACCAGCTAAAAATTCTATTTGACGTTTTGTAGATAACTTTTCAAAAAGGGTCAATTCGTTAGGTGTTAAAACCCGTTGAATAAATGATCCTTGTTTTTCAACAATCGGTTTTATCCGACTTAATTCTACTGCGTCAATACCAATTCCCTTTATCATTTTCCGCCTTACTTCCTATTTAATATAGTTACTCCGAATTACCTTTCATTTTAACAAAATTTCAAAATTTTTCCACTGATTCGCTAAAAAAATAAATAATGTTTTACAAGATCTCACACAAATTGAAGTACCATACGTTTTCTTCCTATTTACATTTTTATAAAATTTTTCTGAATTTTTATAAAAGTAAGACAACAACTAAGAAGTATCGGAAAAAATCAGGAAACTAAGCGGATGTTCTAATATTTTATAGCAAATTTTGGCTACTTATGGGAGAATAAACAGAAAAAGGAGAAAAATGTATGACTTTAACTTCTCGGCAAAAAAAGTTACTTCGTTGCGCCCTGTTTACTTTTACTTTGTTGCTCTACATATTTCCAATCTTCTTTAAAAATCCCAGCCTATTTTTTCTCTTGCAACTGGCTTGGATTCTAACCATTCATTTGCTACAACAAAAACTGAAACTCTTCAATCTAACTTCCCCGTTGAAAACTTGGATAATTTTGGCGTTTTTCTTTTTCTATATCATTTTGATGCCTTTTTTACTTTTTTTGAGTTTTTCTATTTAACGATTATCTACCAAAAAAGAGCGAGTGTTCCGTTCATAGACGGAACACTCGCTCTTTTGATTATTTAGCGTTTTCGCGAATGACGAAACCACGTTTTTTATCGTTATGACGTTTGCCGCCACGTTGATCTTTATTTTTGCGGTCGCTATTTTTGTAATTACGGTCGCCATCTTTATGGTTTTTGTTGCCACGATAGCTGCCACCTTTACCATTGCCACCACGGTTGCGATTACGGTTGTTACCACCGCCACCACCACGGCCATTTTTGTTAAAGCCTTTTTTATTTGAAGGCAATGGTCGTTCTGGGGTAATTTTTACAGGAACCGCATCTGCTGGATCTTTCGCTACTGTTTTTAATAATAACGCAGCTAAGTCTGTCGCTGAGTATTTTTCTAATAACGCTTCAGCAGATTCTAGATATTTGTCTAAACCATTTTCTTCTAGATCACTTTCGATGGTTTCAACAGCTGCACTTAATTGTCCTTTAAATGCTTCCTTTTCGGTTGGTGGACGTAATGGTGTCATCCGTTTTTTCGTTAGGTTTTCGATGACATGTAAGTAACCCATTTCGTTAGGTGTTACAAACGTCACAGACATACCGCCTTTACCAGCACGACCTGTCCGACCAATACGGTGAACATAACTTTCTGGATCTTGTGGAATATCGTAGTTATAGACATGGGTGACACCTGAAATATCTAACCCACGTGCTGCTACATCTGTTGCCACTAAGATATCTAAGTTACCATTTTTGAATGAACGTAAAACGCTCATCCGTTTTTGTTGTGATAGGTCGCCATGGATGCCTTCTGCTTTGTAACCACGCGCTTCTAACCCGCGTGCAAGTTCATCAACACGGCGTTTTGTCCGACCAAAGACAATGGTCAATTCTGGGGTTTGCACGTCTAGTAAACGTGTCATAATGTCAAATTTTTCAAAGTCTTTTGAACGTACATAATATTGATCAATTAAATCAGCCGTCATTTCTTTAGCTTTAATCTTCACATGTTCTGGTTGTTTCATGAATTTCACGCCAATATTCTTGATTGCTGGCGGCATAGTTGCTGAAAATAGAAGTGTTTGACGTTGTTCTGGCACTTGTGAGATGATTTTTTCAATGTCTTCCAAGAAGCCCATATTTAACATTTCATCTGCTTCGTCTAAAACTAATGTTTCAACAGTTTCTAATTTCAAGGTACGACGGTTAATATGGTCTAGTAAACGTCCTGGTGTACCTACAACGATATGTGGACGATCTTTTAGTCCACGAATTTGGCGACCGATATCAGCCCCACCGTAAACGGCTTGGACGCGAATCTTTTTATCGCGGCCTAAACGGAATAACTCTTCTTGTGTTTGGATAGCCAACTCACGGGTTGGTGCAATGACTAATCCTTGAATAACGCGGTTGTCTGCGTCAATTTTGTTAAGCATTGGTAAGCCAAAAGCAGCGGTTTTCCCTGTTCCTGTTTGTGCTTGTCCGATTACGTCTTTTCCTGCTAACGCTAACGGAATTGTTTCTGATTGAATAGGGGTTGCTTCCTCGAAGCCTGCGCGTTCTACCGCTGATAATAATTCTGGCGCTAAACCAAGTTCTTTAAATTTCAAATGATATCCTCCTAGATTTTGTTTCGGAAAGAACGATTTCTTCCTAGTTTCAGGTGTCTTCACTTTCAGTTGTTAAAAAGAAATCCATTATAGTGTGCCAACTATTTCTTCTTTCCTGATTTCACCGAAAAATTCACCTTATGGCATTAGAAAAGCCAAACGTGGTCGTTCAGCTTCACATTTATTATTAAACATAGAAATAGATCTATTTTATTTACTACGATTCAATTTTTCTCGTCATCTTCCGGCAATAGGTCATTCTATCATAGAATCCTATTTTCAGCAAGTTTTATGAAACTTATTTACTTTTCCAAAAGTGCATCGATGACTTCACGAAGTCCCATCCCGTTACTTCCCTTTAAAACCACCATGTCTTCTGGCTGTAAGACTTTTTTGACAGCTTCAATCAACTCATTTTTTTCTTCTTTTTTAAAAGAATGAATGTTAGCTGGTGCATAGGTTTCTTGCAATTTATCAGCTAAATAAGCCATTTCAGAACCATATAAAAAGACTTCTTCAATCGCATCTGGGGCTAAATGCTGCGCCATTGCTTGATGCATGCTAGCAGAATCAGGACCTAATTCCAGCATGTCTCCTAAAACAGCAATTCGTTTTCCTACTTTGGACATTTTGCTAAAACTGTCCAGAACAAGACCCATAGCTGTCGGATTGGCATTGTACACGTCACTTAAAATTTCGGCACCATTCGCTGCTTTCAGCCATTCTGTCCGATTTTTTGTTAGTTTCGCTGTAGCCAACCCTTTTTGAATCTCACTATCCGTTAATTGGAAATACCGACCAATGCCAATTGCGATTAATGCATTGGTGACATTATAGGTTCCTGGCATTGGAATCGTAAACGTCATTTGTGTATCACTGATTTTGAATGAGGTTTGCTCTTTGGCTTCATTTGTGACGATTCCTTGAAGTTGACTTTCCTGGCTAAAACCAAAAGTAATCACTTGTTGCGTGACTTTTTCCACCAATGGTTCTAGCAAAGGTTCATCGCTTGGCACAAATAAACTACCGTCTTTGGCTAAACCATCTACGATTTCCATTTTTGCTTGTGCAATGCCTGCTCGTGAGCCTAAATTTTCCACATGGGCTTCGCCAATCATTGTGATGGCGGCAACTTCTGGCTGAGCCAGATTGGAAAGGAAAGAAATTTCCTGAGCATGATCCATGCCCATTTCTAAAATCAGTTTTTCTGTTTCATCAGGCATGTGTAAAATAGTATAGGGTAAGCCAATTTGATTATTGTAATTGCCTTGCGTTTTGTAAGTCACAAACTTTTCAGATAACACAGCAGCAATCAAATCTTTAGTGGTGGTTTTTCCATTACTGCCAGTCACAGCGATGACATTCGGTTGCATTTTATTTAAATAATAGGTAGCTAATTTTTGCATAGCAACCAGTGGATCAGTAACATGCAAAACAGGCAATTGTTGCGGCGCATCGACTAAATCCTGTCCCCAAAAAGCGGCCTGACAGCCATTAGCCATGGCACTCTCAATAAAACGATGACCATCATTTTCACCTTGTAAAGGAACAAAGAGATTTCCTTTCACAATTTTACGACTATCAAATTCAATGCCTGTTAAAGGAAAATCAGGCCATTGTTGCCAATCATTACTGGCTTCAACCGCTTGCGCTACTTCCCAGAAGGTTAATTTCATTATGTTTTGCTCCTCTGACACAGGGACTGGGACATGCCAAAGTCTTGTCATGTCCCAGTCTTGTGTGATTTTTTCTTCTTAGTTATTATAAAATTCTTGGCGTTGTTTAAAACGATTCAAAGCTAACTGAATCAGTTCCTCAATTAAATCACTGTATTTCAAGCCCATATTTTCCCATAGTAAAGGATACATACTAAAGTCAGTAAAACCAGGCATGGTGTTCAATTCATTCAGGAATAATTCGTTTTTGCTTGTTAAGAAGAAATCACAGCGACTTAAGCCACTTCCATCTAACATAATATACGCTTTTTTAGCGTATTCTTGCGCTTGATGGGCTACTTCTTCTGGAACATGCGCTGGGATTTGCATTTCAATCGTGTTATTGATGTATTTTGCATCATAATCATAGAAAGCGACATCTTTCACCACTTCACCAGGTAAAGTCGTACGGACATCTTCATTTCCTAAAATGGCTACTTCAATTTCACGTGCTTCAATCCCTTGTTCAACAATTGCTCGGGCATCATAACGGAAAGCTTCTTCCAATGCTTCTTGCAATTCTTCACGATTTTCCGCTTTGCTAATTCCGACACTAGAACCCATATTGGCAGGTTTAACAAAGACCGGATAAATTAAAGAACCTTCACATTTCTCAAAGACTTCTTTTGGATTTCCTTTCCAATCACTTCTTAAAACTGGCACGAATGGTACTTGTGGAATGCCAACAGTTTGTAAAAGATATTTCGTCATGATTTTGTCCATTGCGTTAGCACTAGCTAAGACACCTGCGCCTACATAAGGCATATTAATGGTTTCCATGAATCCTTGAATTGTTCCATCTTCACCATTTGGCCCATGTAAAACAGGGAAAACAATCGCTTCTTCTTCATAAATTTCCGAAGGACTGATTCGTTTTCCTGAAAATTCGCCTGTTTCTTCAGGTGTTTGTGCCCAAGTTAAATGTAAAACTTCTTTATTTTGTGGTCGTTCAGATAAGAGAGGGCCTTTTACCCATTGACCGTCTTTACTAATAAAGACTAACTGTACTTGATAATATTTATAATAGATTGCATTTAAAACGGAATATGCAGACAAAACAGACACATCGTGCTCTTCACTTCTGCCGCCATACAACAAAATAATCTTCAAATGCTTGTCCTCCTAGTTTCTTTCCTGTCTTTTAGAAAAAATTATTTTTCAAATTATCCTTACTTATTTTAGCATAAAACCCAGTTTCATAATAGAAGCAAATTTAGTGAAGGAAAAATTCTTTGCTTGCCTTTTCCTTACTAAAGACTCCGTTCCACCAGCTCAATAAGGGCTTGTTTAAACGTTGTTCTATCTTTGTCTGTAAAAGGTTTAGGTCCTTTCGTTCGGCCACCTTTTCGCCGAATTTGGCCACTAAAATAGCGTTGTTCTAACAAGCCATCAATATTTTCTTTCGTATATTGATAACCCAGTTGATGTAAAACCGACACTCCCTTTGGCAAAACCAAGGAAGCTAAGCCATAATCTTGTGTAATTAAAAGATCCCCTTTTTTTATTAACTGCACAATTTTAAAATCAGCAGCATCCGCTCCTTTATCAACATACACAAAAGAGACATTTTCTGGATAATCTTTTAAGGAATAATGATCTACACTAGTAACAATCACCACATCCAAAGCTTTCTCTACAGCGACTTCAATAACCGTCTCTTTCACAGGTGAACCATCGCCATCGACAAAAATTTTCATTCATTTCCCTCGCTTCTTCCTTGCTCTAACCATTTGGGATGACGTTGAAAGTAGTGTTGTAATTCGTCAAAAACGACTTCTTTAACCACTTCATATAACTCTGTATTTCTTAAAATGGTTTTCGTTGCATCCGTGTAGCGGGGCTTTGGTATCGTAATGGCTAAAACAAAATCAAATTCTGCTAAAAAACTATCTGCTGTCACAGATAATGAATAATGTTGCTCCTCTAAAAATTGATTGAAGGCGGCCACTACGCCATCAAGAAAACCCTCATAGTGGGTTCCACCAAGACTGGGATAATGCCCATTAACAAATGTTTTTTGCACTTGCGGCGCATGATTTTTACTCAAAATAAATTGAACAAGGGCCAATTCTGTTTGCTTGGCTTGAATAATCGGTGCGGCTTTTCTAGTTAATGGGTTATCTTTTTCAAATAAATAATTACTTAAACCTTTAGGGTAATAACAAAGATTTTTTTGTTCCTCTTCTTGTGTTAAGAGAATCTTTAAGCCTGGATTCAACATGGCAATCTGTTGACATTGTTGTAAAACACGCATATAAGAAAGTGATTCTGTACCAAAAATTTGCGTATCTGGCCAAAACAAGACTTCAATTCGTTCCTGGGTTTCTTCAATAGGTAATAATAATCGTTTTTTCAATTGCCCTTGATGGTAAATAAAAATAGTCCGCTGTTTTTCTTGATCGATACTGATTCCTACTTGTTTTGAGAAGGCTTGTAAAACAGATAAATACAGAAAAGGTGGTTCTAAATCGACTTGCTTTTGTTCAAAAACAAGCGGTCGTGTGGAAGATACCTGAAAAGAGATTTGTTGACGCGATAACTGTATTGCAATTTTCCCTTGATTCTTTTCAATGAAAAACTCTAATAAACCGTTAATTGTCTGAACAAGTAAATTCTCTAAGCCGACTAAGCCAGTCGTTCCAATGAACGCTTCTGGTCGTTTTTGAATCCGTTCAATAAATTCATCATTTTCTAAAACTGTTAAAAGATGTGCAACACTCATCCTGCTGCCTCCTTTGCAATCTGTTTCTTTTAATTATAATGAAAAAAAGACCAGAAGAAAAGCCACACACGACTTTTCTTCTGGTTTTCTTCTTTAACGAATTAAATCAATATTCGGATGCTCGAGAACATGATTCACTTGTTTGACCGTTGTCAAAGGAATATCTCCTTGAATCGTATGTGCAAGGACCCCATTGACTGTGGCAAAGGTAACTGCCTTTTCTAACGACCAATTTTGGCTATAGCCATATAAAATCCCCGCCGCATAAGCATCACCAGCACCAATTCGATCAAGATTAAGAAGCGGTCTTTTTTCACTCCGTTGGTACTCATTTTGGGTATATAAATACCCACTTAAGTAGTTTTGATTTTGGGAATGACTTCTCGTTGTCCCAGCAAACCATTCCAAATTGTATTGAGACATGAAGCGCTGAATCAGTTCAGTTTCTTGTGCCTCACCTTCTAAATCTTCTCGCGGAATGAAACCTAATAGCTCGACCAAATCACGACGACTGCCAAAAACAATATCACAATAAGGTAAAATGCGTTCGTACTGTTGACGCATAAAGAGTGCGCTATTTGCTGTATTCAAACTAGGTCGATAATTAAAGTCAAAACAAACTTTCTTTTGACAGGCATGCGCCTTTTGAGCAAGTATCAAAGCAGCATCACGAGTTTTTTCAGTTAAACTTAACGAAATACCACAAATATGCACCATATCTACTTCCGCTAAAAAGGCCTCAAAATCGTAGTCCTTCGCCTCGCTGCTGCCAAAAGCACTCTGATGGCGATTTTGATAAGTTACTTGTGTGGGTCGGATTCCATAACCCATTTCTGCAAAAAAACTACCAATATGATCGCCCTTTTCTCCTACCCATTGATCTGAAATTCCTAACTTCCTTAGCGCTGCTTTGCCAGCTTCACCAAGACGATTGGCGGGTAATTTCGTAATCAATGCTGTTTCTAGTTGAAAATGAGCCAAATTTGCTAAGAGATTTACGCCAGTCCCTACAAAGTTCATTCTTAACTGCTCTGTTTGTTCTAACATTAGATACTCTGGCGGAGTGAAACGAAGCATGACTTCACCAAACGCAGCAATTTTCATCTTTGCCACCTACTTATTCAATGTGTTTTTCATCATGGTTAGTAACGTTTTCACGTCTTCTGTTCTAGTGTCCCCTGTTTCTTGATCGATAATTGAGCTGTAAACATGAGGAATGATTTTTTTAACGCCGGCATCCACCGCAATTTGAACAATTTCTTCAAAGTTTTCTAAATCAATGCCCCCTGTTGGCTCTAAATAAAAGTCATACTTGGCACAAGCTGCTGCTACTGCTTGGTATTCTTCTTTGTGAGCCAAGCCTTTCATCGGGAAATATTTAATGGAACTGCCCCCCATGTCTTTCAACAATTTGATGGCGGTTTCGATAGGCACTTCCGCTGCTGGCGCACCAGAGCTTAACGGACCTGTCGCAATGTTAACATAGCCAACTTTGCCTGTGGGTGAAACCAAGCCATTAATCACTGTTTCGTCTTGACCAAGTAAGGCCCGCGAAGCGCCGACACCTGTGAAGACTTGGTTCACGTGTTGCGGTTGTAGAACTTCTGATAAGCGAGCCACCATTTGACTTTGATTAGGATCGCCAGCCCCTAAGCCGACAGATAAAGCGTTGTTGGTTGCTGCTTGGTATTTTTTCATATCGTCAATGGCTGCTTCATCGGTTTCATAGTTTTTTGAAAGGACGCCTAACACAACATGCCCTTCTGCTGCTTCATAACAGGCTTGGGCATTTTCTACTGAATTGGCTAAGACGTTTAAACAAATGCGTTCTTCTAAATAATTAGGTTTTAATGACATGGCTTATTTCTCCTTTGTGTCCATAATTTCTTGTAATCGTTGCACGATTTTGTTCATTTCTTCTTGATTGACAGAACGAATGTCAAATTCAATGATGCCATTGTTGGCTTGATATTCTCGCGTATAAATGGCTGGACTTTCTGCTTTTAACGCTTGGATGACTTCCTTAGCGGTTTTTCTGCCGTCCACTTTGACACTGGCGCGATAAATGTCTCGGCCAGCGCCATCTTGGACGATTTTAGCGGTTAAATCTGACAAACTGTTGATGGCTTCAACAAACGGTTTTAAGCGTTCTTGCATCGAAGCCCCTGATTCACTGCCATGCGTCAAGTATTCTTCCACTGCTTGCGTAAAGCCCAAGATATTGTCTTTGCCAATTTTCATTGCTCGACCAATGCCTTTGCCTTGTAGGCGCACCCAATCAATGTATTCTTTTTTCCCGACCACTAAACCGGCACTTGGCCCTTCGATGGCTTTGGCGCCGCTGTAAATCACCAAATCAGCGCCTGCTTCAGTGTATTTGAAAAGATCTTCTTCTGCTGCCGCGTCAACAATTAGCGGCACCTTGTGGCGTTGCGCCACTTTGGCCGCTTCGGCCACCGTCAGCATACTTTTTTGCACGGTATGATGGCTTTTGATGTATAGAATGGCCGCTGTTTTTTCGGAAATCATCATTTCCACGTGTTCTGGACTGCACATGTTGGCGTAGCCAGCTTCCACTACTTGGCCGCCGCCTTGCGCTACCATGACCTCTACAGGCGTGCCGTAGTCCACGTTGTGCCCTTTAGGTAAAACAATCTCCCGTTGTTCGATTTTTTCTGTATAGGGATGATACGCGTGGTACAAGCTGCCTTTTCCAATCAAGGCAGCCACCGCTTGGGCAATCCCCGCCGAAGCCGAGGAAACGATTTGGGCATCTTCTACCTTCAACAAGTTGGCTAAAAAGGCCCCTGTTTGCAGACTAAGTTCACTCATTTCAAAGAAATGTTCACCACCGAATCGTTGCGCCGCTAGGACTGCCTCCGAAACTTTGGAGACACCTAGAATGGTCATTTTGCCAGAAGCATTAATGACTTCTTTTAAGTGGAATTTTTCGTAACTAATTGTCATAGATTTGTCCTCCAATAATTGTTTTGATTGGGCGAATTTGCTCTTTGGCTACTCGTGTCAATCCATTAGAATCAGTCAATGTTTTTTCTTCTGCTTGAATCGTGAAAATCGTTAAATCAGCATCTTTACCTATTTCCAACGTGCCTTTTTGCGTTAAATGGAAATTCTCAGCAGGAGCCTTGGTTACCTTTTCAATAATTTCTGGCCAATCATAGCCGACCACACGGAGTTTTTCCATCGTTGTGGCTAAATCATAAACAGGACCATTTTCTCGGTTACGGATGTAGATATCTGTGCTAATTGATGCAGCTTTCATTCCCTCGCGCAACGCTGTTTCAGCTACGTGAAAATTGAAACTATCCGTACCATGCCCGATATCAAATACGACTCCTTTGTTGAACGCTTGCCAAGCGAAATCTTTTATTTTATCCGTTGCTTGGTCTAAGATGCCATTTTCTTTCCCATTAAAACAATGGGTTAGGACATCCCCTTTTTCCATCAAGGCTAAAATTTCATCTAAATGAGGCGGTGCTGATCCAATGTGAACCATTAAGGGAATTTCTTGGTTCTCTTGCTGAATCTGTTTGGCCAATTCTAAAGGCGTAATGCCGTTATCGCCAATAACGGTCCTACTCATACGGGCTTTAATCCCTACAACAAAATCTGGTAATTCTTGAATCGCTTTTTTGACTAAACTCGCTTGTACTTTACTTAAATCTGCGAGTTCGTCCTGAGCAACGATGCCCCATTTAGAAATATTGACTAATCCAAAAACATTTGTTTTTGCTTGTTGCGCTAAGTCATAAAATTCATGAATGTTTTCAGCACCTGTTGTCCCAGCATCAATCACTGTCGTAACACCCTTTTTGACCCCAATTTCATCTGGATAATCATAATAAAGAGCCATTTTTTCAAAACAATGAACGTGATCATCTATCCAGCCTGCGGATACATAAGTACTTGGTTCTAAGTGGATAGTTTCTTTTGCAGAACCTGAAATAGTTGCTGCAACAGCAGCTATTTTTTCCTCTTTAATTGCAATTTCAACAGGCATACCATCTACTGTCTGTCCATTTTTTATAAGTAAATCGTAGTCCATATTCTTCCCTACTTTTCTATAAATCTAAATTTTGTCCAAGGCTTAATGAATTCTAATAATACAAGTTCTTCTTCTATAATACGCCCTACTCGATTTTTGCGTGAGTCTTGATGTGGTTCTAAAACGACTTGTAATTCATTTTTGTATTTTCCAAATGCATCATTTCCCACAACAACATCTCCAGGTTGTAGCATTGCTTGATTATCATGTGGGGGATTAGCTTCATTTTTATATTTTTTACGCACTTCTGTGGAACGAATCATCTGCTGAGTGATATCTCCACGGCGAAAATGTTGATTTTTTGTTACGATTTCTTTTTCAATTTCAGAAGTCGCTTCTTCAAAAACAATGGTCAATTCTGTTTGATAACGATTCAACTGACCCAATGCTTCTAATTCTTCGTTGGAAGCATAAGCATTTCCAATAACAACATCATCAATTAAATTTGTTGCAAATAAATGTTTAGCTTGAACAGTGACTGGCAACTGTCTATGCATTTCTAAAGTAGGTAGCCCATCATTCACATCCCAAGGACCAATTTCACCTACCTGAGATGAAATAAAAGCAGCTGTCCGAATCCCTTCCTTTTTAAAACGGATGCTACATTTTTCAAAGAAATCATACGGCAATGCAGTTCCCGCTTGTGGATAAAAGTTATGACAACCATATAAGAAAGGTCGATTCGCTTCATACGTCAAAATGTTATCAAGATAAGCAACATCATTACTCATATTCAGCTCAATAGCCACGCCAAATGGATTAAACGTCAACATGGCTTCTTTATTTCCATCAAAACCTGTATCCAACCGAATCCCATCAGCTCCTAATTCGCTGAAAAAAGTCAAATCATCATATGAAATTTCCAATTCATCAAAGATACTTGGAACGACATCTAAAATTGTTTCAAATCCTAAATTTTTCGCATAACTAATTAATTCTTTAAATTTTTTCTGAACCGCTTCTTTGCCATCGGTCACTTCTAACATACTCATAAAAATTCGAGTAAACCCACATTCGCTGGCTTTTTTTAAATACGCTTTATCTTGATTGATATCACTATGATCTGGATAAACTGATACACCTAATGCTCTTTTCATCTTCGTTCTCACACTCCGCTATTTTCAAATTTATTTCGAAATTTCCAAGCAATCACCGAGCTACACAGGATTGTTGTAGAGCCAACGAGCAATACTGATTGATTTAGAAATCCGCCAATTATCATGGAAAGAGTAATACAAACTGCCGTAAAAACCAACGTCTTTACCAAACCAAATTGATAAACAACAGTAGGCAACTGCCCTTTTTCTATAATAATTTGACTAACGATAAAAAAGAAAATGAACCAAATAATCATCTTATACGCTCCTGACTTTCTTCTCTGACTTAGAAGGGGCAGGATATTCATATCAGAACACCCGCCCTAACATTTTTTAATTTTTTGCTGCTTGTTCAGCTGCTAATTCTTCTGCTTCTTTATCCAATTGTTGTTTTTCATAAACTTTGAAAAATGGATAGTAGATAGCCATTGTAATTAAGAAGTTAACAATCACTAATACTGCGGCCGAGAAACTCCAATTGGTACTCATCCAAGCAGCAATTGGTGCTGGAATTGCAAACGCTAAGCGTGCAGCCATCATCGGAATTATATTAGCGACTGTTAAGAAATAAGATAACGTTGTGGTAATTAACGGTGCCACGATAAACGGAATACCTAAAATAGGATTCATTACGATCGGCGTTCCGAAAATAACTGGTTCATTAATATTAAACAAGCCTGGTAAGAACGATAAACGGCCAAGACTTTTCAGATACGTTGATTTAGAAAACATCATTAAAACAACTAAAGAAAGCGTAGTTCCAGCGCCACCAATCCAGATAAACCATTGTAAAAACTGTTCTGTAAAAATATTAGGTAACTGATGAACGTTTGCACCATTGGTAAAAGCTTCAAGGTTTTCTGCAATCGACATATCCCAGAAAGGACGAATAACTGGGCCCATAATCGCTGGACCATGAATCCCTAAAACCCAGAAGAAACAGATTAAGAAGACTGTTAGTAAGCCGCCAAATAAACTGTTACCAGCAAGGATACCTTTAAGTGGCATTAATAACGTACTCAAGAAACCATTCAAATCAAAACCAATTACGTGGCGAATAACCCAGAATAATAAAAGAATAACTGCTCCTGGAATTAACGCAATAAATGAATTTGACACTTCTGGCGGTACGCCATCTGGCATCTTAATCATAATATCTTTTTCAATAAAGAAGCGATAAATTTCAACAGATAACAGCGCTGTTACAATCGCACCAAATAAAGAAGCTGAACCTAAATTTGCTAAATTAATATAGCGCCCTGCTGTAATGACGTTGTCAACATCTTCAAAGACACGTGTTGGTGGTGCCGCTGTTACTAAAAAGGCCATTAATGCTAAAATTCCGCACGTCAAAGAGTCAAGCTTATAACTTTTGGCCAATGATGAAGCAATCCCAAATGTTGCATAAAGTGCAAGTAACCCCATCGTATAGCGGGAAGGAATATCTAAAATTGCTTGATAAGGTTCAATCAATTTTGTGTATGCCTCAATTGGAATATTTTGAAAAATTGTAAAGAATGAGCCCACAATTGTTAAAGGCATAGTTGCAATTAATCCTTTTCTAATCGCTGTCATATGGCGTTGCGAACCAAATTTATTCGCAATCGGCATTAACTTAACTTCCATCCACTGTACAAAACCATTCATTTGTTAATTCCTCCGTTCAACTAATAAAAATAATAATTATTTCGCATTTATAATAACATAGTAACATTATAATGTAAACGCTTATTCTTATTCATGACAGAGAAAGTGCAAAACAAAAGGCTTTTTCTGATTATAAAGAAACCGGGAATATTGCACCAAAAATCATTGCGCCTAAAATTGCGCCCCCAGCGATTGGTTTTTTCCAAATGTAAAAACCTAAAGCTCCTAATGTAGCACCAATCCCAATAGGAATCGAAGCACCCGCCGCACTCAAAATAATTAACGGGCCTAAGAAACGTCCTGAGGCATTACCAGCCCCCATCATCACATCCGCACCAAAAGTGGAATTTCCTTGATTGATAGTAAATTTCCGAATCAACACAATTACGCCACCAACTGCTAACCCTAGTAGCGCACCTGTTAAAAGTGCTAAGCCAAAGTTTTCTACAGGTGCTTTAATACCCATGCTGAGGAAAATTGCAGGTACGCCAATCCCAATCCCCGTTAAAATTGAGCCACCTAAATCTAAAATCCCGACTAAAGAACCTTCTAAAATTCGTGCAAACAGGAAACTTGCACCAAATGCTGCGGCAGCGCCATAAGAACCACCATCTAAACCAGCTTTTAGCATCGCAACAATTGAAACTTCATTAAAGGCGCCCACACCATAAACTACATACATATGTGTTCCTGCAAAAATTGCCGCTGACATAATCCCGACTAAAATCGGAAAGCCCCAATCAGCATACCAAAAACTTTTGCCTTTTAAACCTTCTTGAATTTCTTGTTCTTGTTGTGCCCATTCATTTTTTTCTTGCTGTTCCATCTATGAGACCTCCTTTTTTCTATTTAACGGTGAAGACATTGTGTAAATTATTTAACCATTGAGGAATAGACAAGCGGAAACTTTCGATCATTTCTAAGTCGAACCCTCGGAAGAAGCCACTTAAAATAAATAATAAGATAATGGCACCAAGCATGCCGCGTGTCATTCGGGTCCACCCTAAATCATCGACACCTTTACCGATTAAGATCCCTAATACAACTCCTGGGACAGCATTGCCCATGACTAATTGAGATAATCCGCCAAATAATGTTCCCCAGAAACCTGTCCGTTTTCCTGCATCTAAAGCCGCTAGCCAGAATAAAACAGGCATCACAGTATTGATTAAAATCGTTGCTGCAGGTACCAACACCGCAACTGCTGTTACTTGTAGCGATTCTGGAATTGCTGCAGCTGTACTATTTAAGAAAGCCACAGTCGCCATTCCTACAAAGGCCCCGACAATCCCCATTTTTTTGGGATTATGCATCGTTTTAGTGACATCTTTATCCTTTACCAATAAAATTGCTGCAGCCCAGTTAGGCACAATCCGGTGGGTCACATCTTGTGTAAAGGCCCCTGCTCCGACGGCCGAAGCCCAAGCATTAAAGAAAAAACCTAAACCAAAAGAAAAGTGTGATGCTGGATCTCCTTGTGCCGCGTTCATTTCTCCTAATGTTCTAAATGCCCCTAACCCTTGCGTTTGTGGTGCATGAAACATCCGAGCAGCGCCTGCGCCAGCTGCAAAACCTAGTAAACCACCAATAAGCAATGACTTCAGCAATATGATTACAAATTCCATTCCTTCTTCCTCCCTTTATACGCCTCTTTTTGAAAGAAACGGAACTACTACTGCGTTCGGTTCTTTAATTGTTTCCGTTAAAAAATCAACTTCTTCGACTGCAATGGCTTGGATTTCCACTTCTACAGCTAGTTCGACATGATAAATCACTCTCTTTCTAGGAAAGAAGAAGAACAGAAATTTTTCTGTATAAACTTGTTCTTTTGCCTGACGAATAGTTACTTCTTTCGGTTCAATCCGGATGAGGACCTCTGTTGTTTCTTTTAATACTTTTTTTGAAACATCATTCAATGCACTTGCAAAAGCTTCATTCTTCTTATTACCTTTTCCAGAAACAATCACGGTTTGTGTTGACCGTTTTGTGGCATCCATAATTACCGCTCCTTTCTAAGTTACTACTTTCTATGCTCCGTGTTTCTTAATAAATGCTTCAGTTACTCGTTTACCAAGTTCTTCCTGATCCATAAAACCAAATCCAAGAACAGTTTTCCCATCGTTAATTGCTGTTACCCCTTCTTCGATTGATCGCATGCCATGTCTTTCGGGATACCCGTATTTAGTAGCAGCCGTTAACGCCCCTGCACCACCACTGCCACAGAAAGAAATGCCTAAATCTGCCTTTTCTTGTTGCATCACATCTCCTAAATGCATATCAGCGCCCATTCCTGGAACAACAACCGCGCGACCACCGGCTTGCTCCACTCCTTTTGCAACATTTTGTCCTTTTCCTAAACGATCTGCGATAACTACTGTAATCATAACTTTTCCTCCTATTAATTGTTTTGTTTAGCAACTTCAAAATGAACAGCTAAAACATACCACTCATCTTCTGATAACTGACCAATTGCTTCTGTTGTTTCTTGTGCAATTTTCAACGTTTCTGGTGTTAGTTCCGTAAATAACGTCCGATCAACACCAGCTAATGTCGTTCCTTCTCTTGAACGATTCAGCATCTCATTGAGATGGTTGATCAAAATCGTCCACTGTAATTCCGTTGGTTCAATTTGTGCTTCTGCTAATCGCGCACTGGTTTGTTTGATAATCGATTGTAGCTTTTCTGGTTCAGCACTTTGTCGAATGATCTCCTGTGCTTCCATTGCTAGTTCCATCCTCTTCCTCCTTTGGTTGTTCTAAATAATTAAGTAATGCTGAAATTTCAGCATGATTGACAGGTAACTCATTTTTAGCAAATAAACATTCAATTTGCCGAATTTCTTCTTGCCTTTCGTGAGATACTTCTCTATTACAAGGAATCTCTTCGTATTGTTTATTAAACGTAATCCGATGTGTCATTAATAAAACGTGAAGTAAAAAGGCTTCTTGATATTCGCTCAGTAACTTTGTTTGAAACATTCGTTTTAACTCTTCATAAATAATATACGCTTTTACTAATAAATCTTGGCTTTGTATCCGTTCATTTTTTTCAATTACATCAGATTTCGTGGAGCGAGCGGTACCTTTTCCTTGACGTTTCCCTAATAAAATTTTATCGACCTCTTCCCGAATCAAACTTAAGTCTGTGTCCGTCAACAATGGACTAACTTTAATAAATGGGTATGTCATTTCTTCAATTGGGAAAATACTCAATACCAAATCGGGCTTTTCTGCTTGAATCACTTCAGTTGCATTTAAAACAGAAGCAAATCCTGCGAGTTCAACGTTTGGTACTTCCTCTAAAATTTTTTGTTCAATTAAACTGGTCACACCTAAGCCCGTCGAGCAAACATACACAATCCTAACAACTTAGCTTCCTGCTGTTGTCGTTCCTGAGCTGCCAAAAAATGCAACGCAATATATGCGCAGAAAGAATCGTTGACTAACAAAACAGAACGTTGAATTAATTGTTTACAGGCACTTTGAATAGCTAAAAATAACGCTGGGTGTTTTCCTTTGATTTCTTCAGAAAACGGATTGTATTCATTAATAAATAAATGTTTCTTTGTAAAACGTAAGGACAGGTGTGCAAACAAGTTCGTAAATAATTGGCGATCATTTACAAAAGGATAATTCAGCTCTTTTGAAACGCTTTCAATCACTTGCTTTGTTAATTGAACCATATCTTGCCGTTGATGGGTTCCGAATAAATCACTATAAATATAAAAATATTCATCCGCTAATAAAGGCAAGTCATACCGTTCAAACACCTCTTGTAAAAGTAAAAGTGGTACTTCGTTCCGTTGTTCAAAGCGTGTTTTTTGCGATAATACTCGGTAAGTCCCAATTGTATGTGCCATCTGCATACGTGCTGCGGCAATTGCCACTCTCAACGTAATAGATAATATTTCGGCATAATCAAATTGATTTTGATCGAGTGGATTAATTAAATTTCGCATTTTTTTCAATGCACTACGATAACAACCTTGAAACAATGTCCCTGACCCAAATTTAATTTTAGGGATTTTTTCAGCCCCTTTTGTCTTTGTCACATAGTTCATAATTTGGTAAATATCGTATTCTGTAAGTTCTTTTTGAGTGATAAATTCCATCAGTAAGCGTACATTGCTTTCTTCACCACTGATTGTAAACCCTTGGCGTGCTTGGCGAATTAAGGTTAAATCATATGCTTGCAGCAACCGTTCGACCTGTTCCAAATCACTGACAATTGTGTTTCGACTCACTAATAATTCATCTGCTAGCTGCTGTGCCGTTAAGTACCCTTTGACTGACAATAACTGAAAAATCAATACATTGACTCGTCTTTTTTGATCAGGATAGGTTTCAAATCGATCGACATCGATAATTTCATTTTTTAACAGTAAGCGTTTAGAGTCAGGTAAATCTAGCCAGATTCCCTTATTTCGTTTTGAATAAAGTGTCTCATCGTGCTGTTCAAACCAAGCACGAATATCTTCTAAATCATACTTAATTGTTCGAACGCTGACAGTAAAGTTCTCAGCTAATTCTTGCGTGGTAATACTCCCTTCCAAATCCAAAAGCATCAATAAAATATTTATCGCTCTTTTGGACAACAACACGGTCATGCCTTGTCACCTCTTTTCTTTTCCCTTTACACTTAAAACTATAGCGTTATTTTATCTGTTCCACAACACAAAAAAGTTGCACTTATAAAAGTGCAACACTTCTCTTTTCATACAAAAAAAATCCCTTAACAGTAGTAACTGTTAAGGGATACCACACTATTTATTTGCATAAATAGACAGAAACCTTCTCCACAAAAGTATTCTGTCCGACACGTTACAAATCCGGTAACTGATAGCCGTACTATCTGGTGTCGTTGTGTTTGACAATCACTAGCCGTCAAAACGGAATAGCCGAAGCTATCTGATTGAGTCAACTCGTCGCATAAAACACACTTTAACACAGAATAGTTTGGATAGCAAGTGGTGGTAATTATTCGTTATCAAACCATTCTTGATAAAAACCTTCAACAATTTTAACGGTTGCTATCGTTAATTCCTTCGTCATTACGGGGCTAGTTAACTTTTTGTCTTGTAAACATTGATTCACATGATTGATTTCATAGGTAAATTCACTAGTGAATTGTTCAGACCATTTGACAGTGTTGCCTTGAGCATCTGTATAATAAGCACAATCTGTTTTCCAGAAATTAGGAATAACGATTTGCCCTTTTGTACCACAAATGGTCATTTCACTAGGTATCTTTAAACCAACATTAATAAAAATATTGCCCAGCGTCCCTTCAGCAAATTTCAAAGCTAAATTACATTGACTATCCGTCGCCCCTTGCTGATACGTTGCGGTTCCCGTAACAGTTTGAATCTCTTTCCCTAATACGTATTGTAAGTATTGTAATGGATAACTTCCTGAGCCATGAAGCGCTCCACCACCCGCTTCTCTCGAGTAAAACCAGGGAATATGATCCACATTGGGATAGGCAGTAACTGACTGAACCCATAAAATCTCTCCCAATCTTCCTTCTTGAATCGTCGCCTTTACTTTTTGGGTAATTGGTAAAAAGACAGACTTCTGAGCTTCCATTAGAAAAACCCCTTGCTCCTGTGCGATTGCAAAGAGTTCTTCTGCTTCAGCAGCATTTAATGTAAATGGTTTTTCCAGTAGGACGGGTTTTCCTTGTGATAACGCAAGCTTAGCTGCTGAGTAATGTCCTTGATTGTAGGTGGGAATATAAATAATATCAATTGTTTCATCCTTACATAACTCTCCATAACTGCCATAAGCCACCGGAATCGCTAATTCTTTAGCCATTTTTTGAGCATTCTCTAAACGCCTTGATGCAATCCCGCGCACTTCAGCTTGCGCACTTTCTCGAAGCCCTGCTACAAATCTTGGGACAATTTGGGCAGTACTCATAATTCCATAACGAATTTTATCCATGTGATCGCCTCCTCTTTCACTATACGAGAAAAACGAATATTTGGAAACTATTTCAAAAAAAGAAACCGTTTCCCCAAAACGATTTCTTTATATGTAAATTAACGGATACCAACGCTAACTTTTAAAGCTTGATTGACCTGCTCCATCTCTTCACGAGAAAGTTGACAAACCTTGTGTAGCATTCGTTCTTTATCCAATGTTCGAATTTGTTCTAACAAAATAAGTGATGGCGTCCTGCACTCGTTATGGGGAATTTCGATGAGGACTTGCGTTGGTTGCAGCCGCTTGCTTACGTTACGGGTAATCGGTGCAACAATCAACGTTGGACTAAATAAGTTACCTTTGTTATTTTGAATAATCAGGACAGGTCGAATCCCACCTTGTTCAGAACCAACAACTGGTGAGAGATTCGCATAAAAAACCTCACCTCTTTTTATCATTCAGATTCCCTTCCCTCCTTTTCCTTTAAAAAATTATAGCATATTGTTTCTTGCAATATTTTCAACTTTTTAGCTATCCCTTAAAATATTTGATAAAACCACCCTTTAAAAGTCAAAAAAAAAAAAGCTTAAACAGTCGACTCTGATATAGAGACGGCTATTTAAGCTGACTATTACATTTTTGTTAAAATACTATCCACTTTTGTATTAATTAAATCAATAGCTACGTGGTTTTCGCCACCTTCTGGCACAATGATATCTGCATAACGTTTTGTAGGTTCAATAAATTGGTGATACATGGGCTTGACGACTGTCAAATATTGTTCAATCACAGAATCCAAAGTACGGCCACGTTCTTCCATATCACGCTTGATTCGACGAATAATACGGATGTCATCATCTGTATCCACATACACTTTAATATCCATTAAATCCCTTAAGCGGCGATCTTCTAAAATTAAAATCCCTTCAAGAATAATTACTTCTTTCGGTTCTTGTATCACCGTTTCTGTACTTCTTGTATGCGCAACGTAGTCATAAACTGGCTTTTCAATGGCTTGATAGTTTAACAGTTGTTCAACATGTTGAATCAATAAATCTGTATCAAACGCAAAAGGATGATCATAATTGGTATTTAAACGTTCTTCAAAACTCAAATGGCTCTGATCTTTATAATAAGAATCCTGTTCTAACATCATAATTGAATGATCGGGAAAATTATTAAAAATCGCACGGCTAACACTGGTTTTTCCGCTTCCTGATCCGCCAGTAACACCAATGATAATTGGCTGACTATCTTTCATGTATAAACCTCTTTCTTTTCAAAAACTTCATTGTCTTTTACTATTATAATGAAAACTCTGAAGAATGCCAGACCTTTTCCAAGACTTTTCATGTGATTTTTATCTTCTTATGAAAAATCTGCCCACACTTCTTTCAATTACAGTATACTTATCAATAAAAGGAGAATCCTACCTATGATTAAAAAAGTCAAAAAAGAAGCACTTACAACGGCGCATTACGCTCTTCTTTATGAGGCAGATCCATCAAAAAAAATGGTGGCAGATTACATTACCCGCGGTATTTGCTTTGACTATCAGACTGAAGAACTTCAAGGAATTTTAGTCCTGTTGCCGACTCACCCACGGACATTGGAAATCGTAAACATCGCTGTCTCAGAAGAAAGCCGCGGGCGGGGCATCGGGCAAGAATTATTACATTTTGCCATTGATTTTGCCAAAAAAGAAAAGTATGATTACTTGGAGATTGGGACTGGGAGCACAGGCTTTCAACAGCTATATCTCTACCAAAAAGTCGGTTTTCGAATGACACATATTGAACCAGATTTTTTTATCCATCATTATGATGAGCCCATTATAGAAAACGGCTTGCCTTTAAAGGATATGGTTCGCTTACGGTTACATTTAAGTTAAAAAAACAACATTTCCTGTACAGGAAATGTTGTTTTTTAATGCCCAAGAATTGATAACAACTCATCTAGCTGTTGAATCGTATAATTGGGTTGAATGGTTGGTGTTGCTGGAGCGGAGGTCGGATTGAGCCAAACAGTTTGAATTTTCGCTTGTTGGCCTCCTTGAATATCTGAATACAAAGAATCGCCAATAATCATTGTTTTTTCTCGACTAAAATTAGGGATCCGTTCAAAAACAAAATCAAAATACTCTTTCATCGGTTTTTGATAACCCACTTCTTCTGAAACAAAAATATCTTTAAAATAAGGCATTAATTTCGAATCTTCCAATCGACGATACTGTGTTTTTGCCACTCCGTTTGTCACAATATATAAATCATAATGGGGTGCTAATTTTTCCAAGATACGTTGACTATTGCCAAGCAAGTCATGTCCTTGACTTAAATATTCTCGGTAGTTTTCTCCCATTTTAACGCTATCAACTTCTCGATTAAACGCGTCAAACAATAAACCAAACCGTGTATCAAGGAGAACATCTTTTGTTATTTTTCCTTCTTCAAATGAACGCCATAATCCTTGATTAATTCGGTGGTACGTTGACTCGACTTCAGATGTAAATGGTACATTTTCTTCTTCAAATAAGGCATGGAGCGCCTTCTTTTCAGCCAATTTAAAATCTAACAATGTATCATCAACATCAAAAAGCAATGTTTTCATTTCCGTTCCTCTTCTCTTTTCAAATTACTCGGTAACGCTTTGCTTGTTTGTTGTTTTTCAATAAAAAAATAAGGCAATAGCAATTGTAACTCTTCTCTTGTTAATGAACGATAAGCACCTAAAGGTAATTGCGGATCTAGCCTCAACGGCCCTATAGTTTGGCGTTTTAAAGCAGTCACTTTTTTCCCCACGGATAAAAACATTTTTTTCACTTGGTGAAATTTTCCTTCTTGAATAGTCAGGAAAACATGACTCTCCGTTTCAGTCGCTGCAAGAACAGTTATTTTTGCTGGCTTACATTGAATGCCTCCTTGCAAAACAATCCCATCTTTAAATTTAGCACAATCTTCTGCAGAGACCAAACCATTGACTTTCACTTCATAACATTTCGCTACTTCTTTATTTGGCCGAATTAATTGATACCCTAATTGTCCATTATCTGTTAATAGAAGTAACCCTTCCGTATCGCCATCGAGTCTGCCCACTGGATAAAGACCAGGGCGTCTGTCTTGCGGCGCAATCAAATCAATGACTGTTTTTTTAGATGCATCTGAGACAGCGCTAACCACACCTTTTGGCTTATTCAACATATAGTACACATGTGTCTTATGCGAAATTAATTGTCCTTTTACTTTAATCATTTGTAATTGCGCATCGACGTTTTGGCTTTCATTTAAAGTCACGATGCCATCCACAGTGACCTGCTTGCCTTTGATTAATCGTTTCACCGTTTTGCGTGATCCAAACTGAAGTTCTTCTAGTAATTTATCTAATCGCATTGTTCCGCTCCATTCTGGTATTAGTATAGTGGAATCCGTTAAAGATGAAAAGTGGAAAAAGGTAATTCCTTGACGTATAAAAATATAAGTGTTACGGTTAATAAGTAAAGTAAATAAAGGTTTCTCAAAAACAGCGTAATGACCTGGGAGAGAACAACGATAACAATGAACCATTCCCATGAGTGTTGCCTGGCAATATTTGTGGGGATTTTTTGATTATTGTTAGCATTTTTCTAGACAAGAACAACTGAAAAAAGAGTTTCTTTTTTCCATTATGTTTTGTTTCTGAGTTTAACCAAATCACTCATTATTTCAAGGAGGAATTAGGTTATGTCAGTACAATTAGAAGTTAAAGAAAGAGCTATCCGTCCACGTTCACTAAGAAATCAGCTACGTCACGAAGGAAAAGTACCTGCCATTGTTTACGGTTACCAAATTGAAAGTACACCAATCTATTTTGAAGAAAAAGACTTATCAAAAATTTTACGCGAACATGGTGCTAACACCGTTATTAAAATGACAGTTGATGGCAAAAACATCAACACATTAATGTCTAAAGCACAATTAGATACCTTTACTGGTCAAATGCTTCATGTTGAATTCTTATCTGTAAATATGAAAGAAACAACAGAAGTCGAAGCAGAAGTTCAATTAATTGGTGAATCTGCAGGTGTGAAAGCTGGGGGTACCTTAGCACAAAACTTGTACACTGTTTTAGTGGCAGCCACACCAGATAAATTGCCAGAATCAATTGAAGTAGATATTACAAACTTAGAAATTGGTGATGCTCTTACAATCGCTGATTTACCTGAACACAAAGACTATGAAATTTTAACTGATCCAGAAGAACAACTAGTTGCTATTGTTGAAGCACAAACTGCTCCTGAAGAAGAAGAAGGAACAGCTGCTGAAACGACTGAACCAGAATTAGCCGAATAAAGAGTACACTTTTGTTCAGCTGATTCTCTTAAGTTTTAGAAATGGGATGTACGTTGAAACAACGTACGTCCCATTTTCTTTTTACTGCATGTCTTGATTTCTTCACATAAATGATGACACCTGCAAAGCTAGGAAGCTACAGAGGAATATTAAATTTTTGCTAATCTACGCAATATTTTCAAACGAAACAATTTCTTTTTTTAAAATTTGCAGTATACTAAAAGTAAGTAAACAAAAAGGAGGTCATCCATATGTTTGAACGTTTTGATAGTGACCGTAGCCGCTATGCTTCATTAGGTGTTGTTTCTAGCTTACCTAGTGGCTTAATTGATAGTATTTGGTTGATTATTGACTTAAATCTAAAAGGGGTTATCCCTTTAAACGACTTACTTCACTTTGATTTGTTGAACAATAATGGCAAAGTGACTGTCCATTTTTCTCAGGAAAATAGTTCAGTAGAAATGGCCATCGACTTACCATTTAGTTATTCTACGGCATATCCGTCGCGAATTTTTGCTTTTGATGATGGCCATCGTGAAACGATTTTATTACCTGCAGAAATGTTAGAATCTTAAATAATTTCAACAAAGTAGCCTCAAATTCCGATTAAAACTGGAATTTGAGGCTACTTTAATTTCTTTTAGTTATTCTACAATAATTTGTTTACTACTTCCTGCAGCATTTTCAAAATTAATAGTAAAGGTTTCTGTTGCATCATCATAAGTGATTCCGTCACTTTGACTAATTACTGTGCTGTAATCTTTTGGTATTTTTAAAGTCAGTGTCTTAGTTGTTTGTGTGGGATCAGAGAAAGTATACGTTTTTTGGTGTTGTTGTGTCTTTCTCATTAAAGAAATAGCTTTATTTGAGGTAATCCCTGCTATTGTACCGCCAGTTTCTGACCAAATGTTAACCCCAAGATAGCCTTCTTCTTCTTGCTTAACTGCTTGAATTTCTTCTGTATTTGAGAGAACTTCTACTGTTTTTTTGGCAGCATATGTTTTTAAATCAGTTTCATCGATTCCTGGTAAAACTACATAAGCATAATGCTCGTTCGTTGGGTGTTGACCATGTTGAATCGTAAATGTTCGATAATCACCTACATATTCTTTATCACTTGCAAATGCTTCATTAATTGCTTTATAGGTTCCTTTTCTAGTTTCACTTTTAACATTTACCGTTGTTTCTTCTGGAAAATAATAACCCATATTAGCATTGGAATGATCCGACTTTAGTAATAACCATTGTTTTTTACTCGTTTCATTTTTCTCATGAATCTCCCCAATATTTGATAGCACTTGATACTGATACGCATCATTTAACAAACGATTATCAACAACTGTCTCAATCGAAGCTTCTGTATCCCCTTTAATTCCTGCGCCTAATGCGATAATTTGCCCATTTAATACAAACCAAGATTTTTTAGCTTGTAGGTTCATAGGTAAAAGTTTCCCATTATTTTTGGTCCCGTCTTTATTAAGAGCCATCCCTACTACTGCCTGATTTTCTGACGTTACTCCACCAACCCATTGCTCTTTCGATGTGATTGTTGTAAATGCTGAAACTTCATCTGCCAAAGATATGGTATCTACAGTTGTTCCTGGTAGTCGATAGGGATCTACAGTTGGCCAATAGCTGGAATTAAATTGAACCTCGTCATCATTATATACGTACATCATTCCGTCACCAGTGTGCCAGCCACGTTTATTTTCTTTATTCCCTGCTTCAAAAGATGCAGTGCGCTTTGAATACAAGCCTAGCCCAAACATATAACTAGGTGTTCGTTGGACAAATCGATCCATCGAAGCATAAAGTTTCGTGCCTGTAAAAGGAAGTTGCCCTCCCGTAATTTCTGGATTAGTTAAAAGTTGCATAGTCATCTGTAAATCATTAAAATCACGAGCATTTGTCAAATAATAATCTGGGTTCTCCTTCATCCAATATTTAACGGCTTCTTGAAATTTCTTTTGATAATTATTAGGGGCAAATTTAGCCACAATTAATAAATTATACATGGTAGTTGAGCCATAGCCTGTTTTTCCAACTGCTGGGGCTCTTGAGATGGAACGGCCATTCACAGTTGGTAGCATTTCACCTTTATAAATCAAAGGAAGAAAGGCACGATCAACATTTTCAACAAATTCTGTCACAAGAGTTGCATCCATTTGAAAAGATGAATCTGCTGTAATGGCCAAAATTTGTCCAACCCCTTTCACCAAAACATTGCCATACGAACCTGTATAAGGAATGTTATTGTGCTGGATAAAAGAACCATCTTGGTAAAAACCATCACCTTTTGTGACTAATTTAAATACATCGACGATACTACTGGATGCTTGGTTAATTTTCCCGCTATCCTTTTGTAAAATTCCTAACCCCAAAACAGTTAAAGCTAAGTCCGTTCGGTTCGCTCCTGATGTCACAAAATTTGGGATAAAAGCTAAATCCACAAACGTTCCTTGTGGTTTTGTATACAACTGTTTAAACGGATCTGGGACATAACTGCTCAGCGCATTTGTATAGATTTGTTGCTTTTCCGGAGAAACTTTATCCTCTAAAATCATTAGAATATTAAGAAACTTCTGTGGCACACCAATTTGCCAGTCCCACCAATTTCCGTGGTACTTTTTCCCATCATACCCTTTTTGCGTTACCATAAAATCTAAGCCATCAATAATGGTTGCTGCCAATTTGTCATCTTGGTAAAGCGTACTCCCCTTCGTTCCATAGGCTAACGCTAATTTTTGCAATTTGGTAAATTGAGTCGTTAAATCAGCCGATGGCGTATTGCCAGGCTCTAGTGGCCATAAATAGCTGCGGTTCGGCTCTTTATTCATCGTTTGATCGAGTTCTGTTGCTTCATTGGAGATTTTTTGGACGTAGTCTACAAGCGCTTGGTTAGTTGAATCATATTCTTTTGAAACAAGCTGATTTCGCCATTTTTCTTTTAATTCTCGGTATTCTGCAGATGAATCGATAACAGGAATGCTACCAACGGGGCCACTTTTCATAGAAATGATATTCAGCTTTGATAGATTACCAAATAGTCTAATTCCTACAGCACCCATCCAGTCATCATTAATGGACGTACCATCAGGATAATGAACCTCTTCATTTTCATAAAATAATTGATCATTCAGGAATGTCTGAATTTTTTTCCCATCATAGCGAACCAGCAGTTTATATTGTTGGCCACTTAGTAATGTTGGTCCCGGAATATTAGTTAGCCATTTACCGCCTGGTTGTCCTAACTGCCAGCGGCCGTCACGATTATAAGCAAAAGATTGCCATTGACTCGTCTTTTGTTTATCTCCGCGAAAAACCAATCCGAAGTTACTTTGCCCTTCATATAAAAAGGTTAGTTCAAGATCTCCTGAAGATTGTTCGCGTGCATCAAGATTGATAGAGACAGATTCGAGGTTTGTCCCTTGCTTCGTGTTTGCGATCCATAAACCAGCAGAATCATTCTTTTTTTCTGCTGTTCCCACCAAATCTTGCCAATGCCCAACTTGATTGGGGAAATCTGAAATGTAAGAGGGTTGCTCAATCGTTTGGCTCGCTTCGTTTTCTTCTGCAAAGGTAAGGGTGGTTCCCATAAATCCACTCGTCAAAGCAGTAAACAGTCCGATCAGCATTACCCATATTTTCCTGTTTTTCATTCTTTCTCCTCCTAAAAAATTATCGTAAAACGCTTACATACAAATCAGAGAAAAAGAGTGAAGAAAAATACTTTCTACACTCTCCGACTCTCTGAAAATCACTTAATATACTTTTTACGCCAAAATACCAAAGGCACTCAAAACAATCGATAAAATTAAAATAATCCAAATCACTCGTGTGGAATTTAGTTTCTTTTGACCTAACATCCAATAAGTCAAAAGAACAAGTAAGATTGGAACTAAGGAAGGCAAAATCGCATCTAACGTATCTTGAATAACTAATTCGACCCCGTTCTTTTTATAAACAAAAGGAACTGTCGCCTTGATAACTGAAGGAATTAAGGCACCAATCACAGTCACACCAAGAACAGTTGCTGCATTCGTAAAGGCAGATAACTTGTCTTTTAAGGTCGTCACTAGTTTGACCCCTTGCTTATAACCAAGTGGTAAGAGCGCGGCCCGACCAAACAATAGTGCAATATTTGCAATAATCCAAATAACACAGCCAACCACCGAACCATTTTGAGCCAGTGTCCCTGCAACAGAGCCAAAAATCGTCCCCCAAATAACATGGAATAAAGAGTCACCCACGCCTGCCAAAGAACCCATCAGAGCTGTTTTTAGCGCAATAATTGTTTCTTTCGCTTTATAGCCATCTTGCTCTTCAATCGCAACATCAATCCCCATAATTAAATTCCCAAAAATAGCATTGGTGTTAAAAAATTGATTGTGTGTGCGCATCATATCTTGAAATTGTGCTTCATCATGACCATAGAATTTTTTTAAAACAGGTAAGATGCCGTATAAATATCCTGAACTCATCATACGTTCATAGTTCCAGTTTAATTGGCTTCCTAAAATATAACGCCAGCTAATTGCATTTAATTCTTTTTTTGTCAGTTTATGCTTACTCATCGCCGTCATATCCTCCTTCAAAATCACCATTTCCTGTTGTTGCTTGTGTCGTGCTTTTTGCCCCATCACGTTTAAATACAAGCATCGCTGCTACCATCCCAACTATCGAAACACCTAACATTGGAACTTTTAAATAAGCCGCTAAGAAAAAGCCTAATAGTAAATAGGGGATATATTGCTTCGTTGGCAAGTAACGTAATAAAATTCCTACACCGACAACAGGTAATACCCCTCCAGCTGTTTTTAAGCCCGTCATTAGCCATTCTGGCATGTTATCGGTAATCGTTGTTACTACAGCATCCCCCGCTAATAACATTAATAAAATCGGAATGGCACGAGACAGTCCCCATAGAACAGAACCAGATAAAACTAAGCGCGGAATCCGTTTTACTTGCATCTTATCAATCGCTTTATCGACACTATGAAGTAAAAAGACATTACAAAAACGGGCCACTACATCTAGTTGCAACATCAACAGAGAAACAGGAACAGCTAAACCAATGCCATACTCCGCTCCTTTTCCAGAGATTACAGCGAAAGCGGTTCCTAAAACAGCCCCTGTGAAATAATCAGGTACCGATGCTCCACCAAAAGCAGCAATTCCTAAACGCATTAATTGAAGAGTGCCGCCAACCATTAAACCAGTTTTTAAATCTCCCATAATCATTCCAGAAATCATTCCAGCAATAGCTGGTTGCGTCAACGTATTTGAAATAAGTGAGTCATTAATAGCAATAAACGCATAAATAGTAATTAAAATAATTTGATACGCTGCTAAATGCATTGAAATTTCCTCCTAAATTTAAAAATATTCTTTCTTAGTCTGACAGTTTTAGCCGCGTAATTTTTTCATAAAATCAACGACTGGATCGTTTGGAACTAATTGGGCTGTCACCGTGACGCCTTTTGAAGCGATTGTTTCAAAAATTTGTTCTTCTTCTGGTAAAACTTGAATACTTTTTGTCACTTCGCGTGCTCCTTCTTTGTAACTCATATTCCCAACATTTACAGTTTTGATAGGTCCTTGCGCTTCGATAAAGCGGAGTACATCTTTCGGATTTTTAAATAATAAAAATAAACGCTGTTTACCATATTTTCCTGATTGAATATTTTTAGCGGCAGCCTCTACTCCAAGAACAGATAAACGCATCGAAGAAGGCGCTGCCATTCTCAAAGATGATTTTTGTAAAGGATCTGTAGCAGCCTCATCATTGGCTACAATTATTCGCTGTGTACTAAGACTTGTCGACCAAATTCCCGCTACTTGTCCATGAATTAACCGTTCATCAATCCGTGTGTTTACAATATTTTCTTTTCCAGCATATTGACTATAGTTACTTAATTCTTTTTCTTTTCTGGCTTCTGAAATCTCTTGTTCTGCTTGATTCATTCCAGCCTTTACATCAACAATATTTTCTTGTGCTAAACAAACTAATTCTTTAATCGAAGCCTGTTGATTAACCACTGCTTCAATCACAACAGATAGCGTCATCCCTGCAATAATTTCCACTCCGTCAACGTTCAAATAATTCTTAGTTGCCACGTTACATGGCGTTCCTCCTAGTAAATCAGCAATAATCAGTGTCGTACCGTTAAGGGCTTTCATTTTTTCATTTAGCTCTTTCTCAAATTGAAGATTATCGCTATCTGGTCGTAATGAGACTGTATGCACGTGTTCTTGCCGACCAACGATCATTTCTAAACTAACTTTGACGCCTTCAGCCATGCTACCATGACTAATTAGTACAATGTTTTCCACGAATTTCCCTCCCTAGATGTAGGCGACCCTACTTAACATGTTATGTTCTCTACGAACTTACTATAACACATACTAAGTTATCCGTAAACCTAATATCTTAATATATTGAATTTATTTTTTTGAATTCTTTAAATAAAAATTGTCTTTCCTCTTTTTCAAAGTGTTTGCTAAAGGCTAGTTAACATGTTATGCTTAATTCATTCGATTACTAGAATGGAGGCAATCGCATGTTACCTAAATATGAACAAATTAAACAAGACCTTTTACGTGAAATAAAAAATCATACCTTTATTCCTGGTGATAAATTTTATTCTGAAGCCGATATTAAACGAAAATATGCTGTTAGTTCTATCACAGCTGTCAAAGCACTGAATGAGTTGACCAGTGCAGGTTACTTGTATCGTATCCAAGGAAAAGGGACCTTTGTTTCGAAATCAAAAGTTTCTCAAAATGTAAAATTTTCTGATATCGAGTTGCATTCTTTAGACTCTGAAAAAGTTAAAGTCCTTTCAATTGAAGAAGAAAATCAAGCCGAAATTTTAAAGGAATTAGGCTTACCAGCTAACGCTTCTTATTATAGAATCAAGCGTGTACGCTATTCTGAAGATACACCCTTTCTCGTACATATCACACATCTTCCCAAAAAGCTTGTTAAAGAGCCGCTCTCAAAGGACCTCACAGCTTATGCAAGTGTGTATGAACGAGTCCGTAAAGATTTTTCAGTAGACCTCTTCTCGTTGGCTTCTGTAGAAACAAATGAAATTGTCTTTCCCGAAGATGCTGAGTTATTGAATTTACTTCAATTAAGTTTTCGTGAACCCGCTGTTAAACAAGTTAAACATTCCTATCTCGCAGATGGTAGTGTTGCTGAATATATTATTAGTTATAAACATTGGAAATATTTCAAAACCAAAATAGAAGTAGAAGCCGAATAAATTTCAGCTTCTACTTCTATTTTTTTAGTCTATGATTACTTGATTCGTAAATTTCAAGTACTCAATGTCAATTCCCTCTGTTTCAAAAATTACTACTTCATTTTGTCCTTGCTGTAAAAATTCTTTGGGACAATACAGCGAATGAATGGGTCCTATTTCCCAATAACGACCTAGATGATGGCCATTGACCACAACGAATCCTTTGCCGTAGCCTCGACAGTCAATATACGTGTCTGCTAGCTGTTCTAATTCAAATGTTACTTGATAAAACGAAGGCTGCAATGGATTTTTTCCAGCTGTGTAATCAATCTTGGCTAATTGCTCTTGTGAAAAAGTTAAGGGATAGTGTTGATAGCCTTGATGAAAATGAATGTCTTGCATCACTCCACCTCGAATTCCTTTACTTTGTGTCGGATTATTTAATTTAAAGCCATAATTAACGCGACCTAAATTTTCCACTAAGATATCTAACGCAAGTGTGTCTTTTTCAGTTTGCCCTGAAATCAGTAGCTCTTCTCCCACTGTCTCTTGATATTGGGTAGCAGCTAAATCTCCATCTACATAAATGTGTAAACGATCACTGGCCTCGACCACTTTTAGTTTATTTTCATGATGATAATTTTTTAAATCAAACGAATAAAGTAAGTAGCCATAGCCTGAGCCAGCTTCTTCCATACTTAATGGATACGCGGTGGTCTTCGGTGTCATCATTTGATCTTTTACTGCGAATAAAGATACGCTAGCAGTTACTGGAAAGCTTCCAAAATTTCCCAGTTTTTTCGTGCGTGGTTGTGCTTGCCAAACTTCTGGACATACTTCTTTAATTGCTTTTTGAACGGCATAATATTTTTCTGTTGGTTCTCCTGCTTCTGTTAATAAAGCATCATAATCATAGCTAGTGACTTGAGGTAAATCTTTTGCACCTCGCGCCGAACACCCGTTATAAAAGCCGAAATTTGTTCCTCCATGAAACATATAGAGATTTAAAGAACCCACTGCCAGCATATCTTTTACTTCTTTCGCCAAGTCGGTACCTTCCCGCTGAATCACTGGTTCGCCCCAACGATTGAACCACCCATCCCAGTATTCCATGCACATCAACGGCCATTTTTTACCATGACGAGTCATAAATTTTTTCAAAACGGCAGCATTTTCTTTCGAATGACTACCAAAATTTCCTGTCACAAAAACATCCTCTTCAATTAACGTCCCCGCATCCAAAACCTCTTCCCAAGCGCCATCAGATGTAAAAAGAGGAACCTCAATCCCCAGTTCTTCCATTATCTGCTTGGTTTGTCGCAAGTACGCTTTCTCCATGCCATAGGACCCATATTCATTTTCAACCTGCATCATGATCACTGGTCCACCTTGTGTTATCTGCAGCGGTGCTAGTTTAGGCAATAATACTTGAAAATAGTTACGAACTTTAGTCATAAAAATAGGATCTGTCGAACGTAATCGCACACCTTTTTCTTTCAAAAGCCATGCTGGTAAGCCACCAAACTCCCATTCTGCACAAATATAAGCCGAAGGACGCAGAATAACTAGTAAATTCAGTTTTTCTGCCAAGCGGACAAATGCTTCAATGTTTTTCATTCCTTCAAAATCGTATACGCCTTCTTCTGGTTCATGAATATTCCAAGGAATGTAGGTTTCTACTGTATTAGCTCCTAAAGCTTTCAGATTATAGAGGCTATCTTCCCATTGTCTAGGTGTCATTCGAAAGTAATGAATCGCCCCGCTAATAATTTTTATTGGTTGTCCATTTAATAAAAAGTCTTCTTTAATCTCAAACGTTTGCATCATTTTTCCCCTTTACCAGTATCTTTGCCATGATGGTTTTGCTAAACGCATTAAGGCTTCCATGTAAAAATAATCGCCCCATAAGTTGGGTTCATCAATCCCTTTTCCTTCTGCATGTGCGTAAACACCATGGAGTAGCAGTCCTTCATTTTCGGAATCATTTTTCGTACGATAATATTCTCCTAATTGATAAATCATTCCTTTGGCAAGCTCTTTTGCTTGAGGAAAAGCCTGTAGTTTGTCTGCTTCCAATAAACCACATGCCGCAATTGCCAGTGCCGAGCTATCTTTGTCAGATGGCATTTGGTCATTAAAATCAAAATCCCAATAGGGAATTAAATCTGCTGGCAAATGAGCTAGAAAAACCTCCACTATTTGTGGATAAATTTCTGGAAATGGTTGGGAATGGAGAAATGTTTCGTTTAGGGGAATCCCTAAAATTGCCCAACTTTGGCCTCGTGCCCAAATGGAAGTATCACTATGTCCTTGATGCGTAGCTCCATGTTTTGGTTTGCCTGTTTCTGGATCAAAATAATAGGTATGATAAGTTGTCGCATCGGATTTAATCACCGTTTTCATTAACGTATGATAGTGACGTGAGGCAATTTCCTCATAAACCCTATTTCCAGATAATTTAGTTGCTTCAAATAAAAGCGGCAAATTCATTAATGAGTCGATAATTAATCGATATTCTTTGGGATCACCATAGTGGCCCCACGCTTGAATGAAGGAGCCATTATGGTGGAATCGTGCTGACAATACTTCAGCGGCAGCTATCACTTCTTGTTTACAGCGCTCATCACCGGTAATTTTATACCCAGCACCCGCCGATAGACTATATAAAAAACCAATGTCATGGTGGTCCAAAATAAAATGCTCCTCTAATCGTTGTTGAAAGCTGTCAATATTTTCCATTGCCAGTAAACGAAATTTTTCTTGGTGAGACCACTCATATGCCAGCCAAAGCATGCCTGTCCAAAAGCCATTGGTCCAATCATCGTTAGCTTTGAGACGATATCGACCATTCGTAGCACAAGCTGAAGGAAACTGTGTTCCGAAACGCTGCATATTTTTAGCAATTTTTGAAACGCATTCATTTAATTGCGTTTGAATCCATTCATCTGTGACATTTTCTCCTAGAGAGATCAGTCTTTGTTTATTTTCTTGACTACACATCTCCACCACTCCTTAACTTGTTAACATATTAACTTATTGTATTATAACGTAAAAGAAAATAAAAAGCGACCTTTCTTGATTATTTCTCTTAAAAACAAGAGCGTGGGACAAAAATCACTTTGGATTTTTGCTCCACGCTCAAAAACTGATAAACGGCGGGAACAGAACCAACACTACGCGTTGCTCCGATCTCAACAACTTCTAAGAGCTAAAGCTCTAAGAGTTGAAGGTCCTTCGGAAATAAGCCGAAATTGTTGAGAATCACGAAGAACGTAGTGATTCGATGATGAACAATACCTACTTGGTCTCCAAAAATCAAAGATCAATTTTCGGAAATTTCTTCTTATTTCTCGGAGCTAAACGGTTCTGTCCCGACCTCTTGTTATTTATTCCGACCGAATACTTCAATTTGGGTCAACGCTGGAAATGGAGAAGAGTCCAGCGCTTTTCGTAAGCATTTTAATGTCAAAGTTTGTGTTGTTTTCATTGGGAACTTTATTTCTTGAAAACAGGCGGTATTCGTTGTGGCAACTACTCGTTCCTCTCCATCTGAAAAGGCTAAAGTGACTTCCTCCCAATAGCTATCATGTGGGTAATCCGCCCGAAATAACAAGCGGATCCAGTCCGTTTCTACAGGCCTGCCAAAGTCAATCGTTAACTGTGCCTCCTTTTGTTGGTTAATTCCCCAAGAAGCAAATGGATACGAGCCATGAGAAAGGTTACCAAACTTAGAATCAATCGCATTTTTCGCAAAGAAAACAGCATCGTCTCTCGTTTCAACGTTTGCATACGCATGAGGATAGGCTCCTGAATATTCTTTTTGGTCATGTGTATTCATAGAAAGATTTTGATAATTGTCTTTTTCAAACGTGTGCGCTTGTCGAACCATTATTTGGTGCCTTGCTGAATGAAAGGCCGTATCAACAAAAGCTTTTCGAGCAGATTCTTCTAATGGAATTTGATATTCCCAAACTTTTTCTTTTAGATAAATCAATGAAGGAGCCAAAGTTTCATCTAATTGAACCATCAAATAAGGGGTAGCCCCTGTATAAGTCACTACAATTTTATCGCCAACTTGATAAAGGTACTGTTTAATTGCTAATACCGCTAACGTGTCTCCCTCCGCCACGAATGGCGCTTCTGGCTTCTCGTGATCGATTCGGCCAGTAATAATCTGATTGTCTTTATTTTTCAATTCGATTTTTATCATTTTTTATTCCTCCCTTGTCACACCACCTACCAAACAAATCAGGCGATGCGTTCCTATTGGTAGCTCTTTTTGCAAATAAGGTAAACTTGTTCTTGGGAAAAACAACGATGTATTGGGTTCAGGTTGAAGAATACCTGCGTGGTCATACCCTTCAATTGCAACTATTTGCGAATACAATTCTCCTGAATCGACTCTAGCCCACTCTTTACCAAGTTCTTTTTCTGAAAATTTTCCAAGTAACGGTAGACTGAATCCTCCTTCGCGCACTTTTAATGGAACCGATGTCACTATTTCATGTACTCTAACATGCCATTCTCCAAAAGGATAAATGGTTGTTTCAATTTCTACTTCTTGAAAAGGTAGCCATTTATAATAAACTTGCTCCTCTGTTAAATAAAAATCATGAACTTTCCCTTTAACACGAAAATATTCACCATCACGAGAAACAGCCAATACGTTATCAAAAGCTCCCTCCTCATAACACGCGCCAGCTTTGGGAACGCTAAAACCAAAGCGGCTAGAATAGACAAATTTACTATATTTAGCCGCGGCATGTGCTTGATTTTCAAGCCATAGTCCTGCAGGATAGCCGAGGACATGCGTTTTCATTTTAGGATGGATTAATAACATGTTTCCCTTTTCTATCAAACGCTTTTCTTCTCGTTTTATCGCCAGCGGTTCAGCACGCCAAAACGGATGGTCTTGATCCACTGCGAGCAACAAAAATGTTTTAAAAGCCCAATACGGAGAGCCTGGTGCGTTATAACCTTCTGCCATTACTAAATTTTCGTAATGATAGCCAATGGACAACCGACCATCATAAGTGAAAATAGTCTGTTGCATCCAACAGTGTAAATGTTTTGCTAACAGCGTTTTTATTTGTCCCCAAGGTAACGCCTCTACTTCTGCAAATATCAAAGCTGCGAAAAACGCTCCTTGAGCAAACCGATACGTTTGACTACGTCCGTAAGGTAACGCTTCGCCCTCCTCATCAAAATAGTACAGATAGTCTTGCGCGAACATAACGGCTCGTTCTGTAAAACGTTTCGCACGAACAGGATCTCTTTCTCGCATAAATTTGACATAAATCAAACTATAATAATGAAAAGCAAACGAAATATAATAATCTCTTTGCGTAGTTTTACCATCCATATACCAACCATCACCTAAATACATGCGTTCAATCAACGCCAATTCTTCCTCTAGTTCCGCTTGGTTAATCACTTGTCCACATTCCTCGAGTGCCAAACGAATGAGCACTTTGAAAAACGTCCAATTATTTTTAGGAATTTTACAACCAAGTGCTTTATTTAGCCAAACCATGATATTTTCTTGCTGTTTCTCAGAAAAACAGGCCCAAAAATATGTCTTATGAAGCAATAAAGTTAAAGATAATGCTGCTGCTTCCACAATATATTGATCATAATCAACAATATCGCCCCAATAGTCTGGGGATGACGGATCGGTACCTGCGATTAATTTTTCCACATAAGCATCTCTTAAAACATCATCTTTACAAGCAACCCAATACGGTCCAATTCCCCATAATGGTCGAATGAGCGCTTCCATTTCAGCATGTTGCTGATCATAGACAGCACCACTGGACCCAAAATTCACGCCAGGTTTTTCTGATGTTAAAATAGCCGTTTTTAAAGGTGTCATGATTGTTTCAAAAGCTTCCAAATATGCTTCTCTGGTCAAAAAAAGATTACTTTTTAACGATTCCATGCTTTTCGCCCCCATTAGTTTAATTCAAAGAATAACAAGGGCACTTATTTTTTTCAACTATCGTTTAATGAATAAAACGACGTATTATGAGAGCAGAATTTCACTTCCCTTGAACTTAACATATTAATTTTTTCTTTATTTTTGTTGAGCCTTGAGCTATTCACTTTATCCAACAAAACTTCCTTTATCAAAAATGAATAATAAATGAAAAATAAGCAGTCTAACGCAGGAAATTCTCATAATAAATATTTTTAAAAAAAAGAGTCTATGACAAAAATCCAAAGAGATTTTTGTCATAGACTTAAAATATGAGAGAAAAGACATCAAAAGTAATGGTCTGATTAACCTTCACAAGTTTTATGATGCTTTTCAAGATATCATTTTGATACAATTTTACGCCTTGCGGTTTACAATAAAAGAGTAAATAGCGATACAGATAATCGCTCCTAGCAACGCTGAGATAATTGGAAACCCGCCGATGACTGGTCCTAAAGAAGGCAACAAGAGTGATGCTACCCAACTTCCTAAAAAGCCCACGATAATATTTCCAATAATGCCACCTGGCACGTCTTTTCCTAAAATTGCGCCAGCAATTGCGCCAATAATTCCTCCGACAATTAATGCCCATAGAAAGCTAAACATTTGAAAAACCTACCTTTCATAGTTGATTTTTTTAGTTAATTTTCCTTCTTTAAGGATAAAACAGAAAGCAGACTTTTTCAAAAGATAGGACTTTTCAGAAGTCAATTTATTCTTCTACATAAGCTAAACGATAGGATACTGTGCGACCAAAAGAAAATACTTGCAAGCCTTGTAAGCGATCTGATTTCAAGTAACCAATGGCTCCTTGGAATAAGGGTAAAACACCGGCATCTTTTTCAATTAATGTTTTTTCTAAACTTAGTAATTCATTCCAGCGTTTTTCAGGTTCATTGGCGTAATCTTTTCTAACTTTTTGGAGACCCGCATCATACGCTGAATCGTTATAACCAGAAGTATTTAAGCCACTTTTTGAGTCATAAAATTCTAAAAAATTAATGGGATCAGCATAGTCAGGTGTCCATGTTCCAAAGGCTAAATCGTAATTACCTGCTGTTTGTAAATCCAAACGATTTTGCAAAGGCAGTGATTTTAATTTGATTGTTAAACCTGGTAAATTTTGTTGCAATTGCCCTTGAACAAATTCAATGGTTTTCTTAGCAATCGCTGAGTCTGCTGAGATTAGTTCCAATTCAATTTTATCTTTGCCCAACTCTTCTTTCGCTTTGGTCCAGTTAGCTTGGGCTTCTTTAATATTATATGGCAATAAATCACCATTTTCTTTGCGGAAATCTTCACCTGTATCTGGATTTTTTGCAAAATTAGCTGGTACAAAACCATTTAAAGCTGTCGAGCCATCTCCTAAAATTTCTTTTGCAAAAGTTTCTTTGTCAATCGCTTGTAAAAAAGCTTTTCGAACATGTTCGTTGCCGGTAATTTCACGGCGATGATTTGGGCTTAAATAACCTACCATGGCTTTAGGCACAAAATGCGCTTGTTTTGACTCTTTATACTGAAGTGCATAAGTATCTGCTAAAACAGTGTAATCTAAATCGCCATTATCAAAAAGATTGGCTCCTGTGCCAATTTCTTTCACTACTTGAACATCAATTTCATTCAATTTTACGTGTTCTTTATCCCAATAATGATCATTCTTCTTCAATTTCCAGGTTTCGGAATTGCCATCCCAGCCTGAAATTACAAACGGCCCATTGCCAACAAAATTATCTGCAGAAGTCCCATAGGCAGTACCTTTTTCTTTGGCAAAGGCTTCATTTTTAGGCATAAAAGGTGTCCCAACCAAGACTTGGGCTAAATAAGGAATTGGATTTTCCAATGTTAGTTCTAGTGTCTGGTCATCGATTGCTTTGACACCAAATTCTTCCATCGTGGCTTGTCCTTCCCGCACCGCACGCCCATTTTTAAAAATATCCATTTGATTACTGCTACTTGAACCGTATGCTGGATCGACCACGTTTCTAAACGCAACTACAAAATCCCCTGCTTTAACTGGATCCCCGTTTGTCCATTTTGCTTCTCGTAACTTGAATGTATAGACTAACCCGTCTTCACTAACTTGTGGCTCTGCTTTCGCCATAGCTAGCTCAGGATCTCCGTTTTTATCTTGTCGATACAAGCCTTCAACTACTTGACCAATCATATCGGAACTATAGACATCTGTATAATGAGCGCTGTCTAATGTCGAGAGTTCACCACCAGATGCGACGTTAATTTTCTGTGTAGCTGGTTCGTTTGAGGTCGTTTTCGAACCGCCACTTCCACATGCTGCTAAAACCAAGCCCAGTGCAACAAGTCCGATTAACCACTTTTTCTGTTTCATACCAAAACTCCTCCTTCTGTTCAAACAACTTACTTACATTTTACATGATTTTCCATACATTTGTCCTTTTTCAGCACTTACTTTTTGAAAGAAAAATATTTTTTTAAGAATAAGAGTTGACAGATATTTTTTCTGGTGGTACAGTATTGAAAAACAGAGAACAGAAGAGTAACTGTTTCCTTTAGTGAAGAGAGTCTTTGGTTGGTGGAAAAAGACGTAAAGAAACAGCGAACCACATCTGGGAGTTGACTTTTTGAACCCTTAGTAGGAAAGTCCGGGACCACTCGTTAACAGGCGAAGTTATGAACTTCATAAGGTTCGTGTTGCGAAACACGAATAAACTAAGGTGGAACCACGATAATTGATTATTCGTCCTTTGGCTAGTCAGCCAAAGGACTTTTTTGTTTTTTTAGATGCATTTTTCAATCTGAGAGAGTGCCTCAACTGCTCAAGTCTGTTGTCCTCTTTTCCATATGCTTAATGGGATAATCTAGAAAAGCAACAGGTTTTCTGTTCCGTTCGAACAATTTCATACTTACAAATCAAGGCTTAGGACATAGTAATTTAGCTCTTCCTTTACAGAGACTTTTTCATTGGCTGAAAGAAAAAGATGGATTCTTCTTTACTCACACCTAAAAGATGTTTTTCTGAATCCTTTAGTAAGAAAAACCGGTGACTCTATCGTTAACAGAGAGTAGTTGTCAACGCAACTACATAAGGCTTATCTTGTGAAAGATAAGTAAATTGAGGTGGCACCACGAATGCGATTCGTCCTCTTGGCTCACAGCCAAGAGGCTTTTTTGTTTTTTAATAAAAATTGTTGGAGGAAAAAATGATGGATTATATTTTAGAAATTTTACCTGCTTTAGTTAGCGGAGCTGGCATGACACTGAAAGTCTTTTTCTTTACGCTCCTTGGCTCGATTCCACTGGGGATCATCATTGCCTTTATTTTACAAAGTTCGTTTAAACCTTTACGTTACTTAATTAACCTCTACATTTGGTTAATGCGCGGCACTCCGCTATTGTTACAATTAATTTTTGTTTTTTACGGCTTACCATTAATTGGTATTGTCTTTGAACGTTATGATGCGGCCTTATTCGCATTTATTTTAAATTATGCTGCGTACTTTGCTGAAATTTTCCGCGGGGGGATTCAAGCAATTCCCCAAGGTCAATATGAAGCTGCTAAGGTTTTACGTTTAACACGTTTTCAAACAGTCACCCGGATTATTTTGCCACAAGTTGTTAAAATCGTGCTGCCTTCCGTAGGAAATGAAATTATCAATTTGGTCAAGGATACTTCTCTTATTTATGTTCTTGGCTTAGGCGATCTTTTACGTGCTGGTAAAATTGCGATGAGCCGCGATGTTACATTAGTGCCATTAGCTTTAGTGGGAGTGATTTATTTACTCTTTACGGCAATTTTGACTGTTGCTTCTAAGAAAATTGAAAAATTCTATCAATATTATAAATAGGAGGACTCTACCATGTTAACTATTAAAAATTTAACCAAACATTTTGACAACCGGACCATTATTGATCACTTAAATTTAGAAATTCCAGAGGGTAAAATTTTAACGATTGTTGGTCCTTCAGGCGGCGGAAAAACCACTTTACTTCGTTGTTTGGCTGGTTTAGAAACCATTGATTCTGGTGAGCTTTTGTTGGATGGTGTTCCTTTCAATCCTGTTGAAATGGACAATGCCGATCAAGTGGTTGGGGTCGTTTTCCAGGATTTCCAACTTTTCCCTCACTTATCAGTTTTAGAAAACATTACCTTAGCACCTACATTAGTACTAAAAGAAGAAAAAGCAAAAAGTCAGCAAGAAGCTTTAGAATTACTGGAAAAATTGGGCTTGGCTGGTAAAGAAAAACTCTATCCGTACCAACTTTCCGGTGGACAAAAACAACGAGTTGCACTTGCTCGTGCCTTAGCAATGAAGCCAAAAGTTCTTGGGTACGATGAACCAACGAGCGCGCTAGATCCAGCTTTACGCCAACAAGTGGAAGAAGTTATTTTAGATTTACGGAAACAAGGCATGACACAGATTGTCGTGACCCACGATATGGCTTTCGCTGAAAAAATTGCAGACAACCTTTTGACGGTTGCCCCCGTCCAATAGAAAGGAGTTTATGATGAAAAAGAAATATTCTTTAGCCTTGCTGGTTATCTGTTGTAGTTTACTCCTATTTGCAGGTTGTGGTAAAAGAAAAAGCAACGAAGATCAATGGACACGGATTAACGAAGAAAAACGGATTATTATTGGCTTAGATGACTCCTTTGTGCCCATGGGTTTTCAAGATAAATCAGGCAAAATTGTCGGCTTTGATGTCGACTTAGCCAAAGCGGTTTTTAAACTTTATGGCATTTCCGTTGACTTCCAACCGATTGATTGGTCTATGAAAGAAACAGAATTACAAAATCAAACCATTGATCTTATTTGGAACGGCTACACTAAAACGAGCGAGCGGGCCGAAAAAGTTCAATTCACACAACCTTACATGACGAACGACCAAGTACTTGTTTCTTTAAAAGAAAAAAACATTGCAACAGCGAGCGACATGCAAGGCAAAATTTTAGGGGTTCAAAATGGCTCTTCTGGCTATGATGGCTTCGAAAGTCAGCCTGACGTTTTGAAAAAATTTGTTAAAGACCAAACGCCTATTTTATATGACGGCTTTAATGAAGCTTTCTTAGATTTAAAATCTGGCCGAATTGATGGGCTCCTAATTGATCGCGTCTACGCCAACTACTATCTTTCCCACGAAGATAATTTAAAAAACTATACTATTTCTCATGTCGGCTATGACAATGAAGATTTTGCTGTGGGCGTCCGCAAATCAGACAATCAATTAGTCCAAAAAATCAATACTGCCTTTGAAACGTTACGAAAAGATGGCACCCTTAGTAAAATTTCTCAAAAATGGTTTGGAGAGGATGTTACAAATAACACAAAAATAAACTAAATAACGAATAAAAAGGTGTACTGCTGACTTAGTACACCTTTTTATTTGAATCAAATTCTTAGCAAATTCTAACTTATGAAGAACTTTTATTTTTGCTACACTAGTAAAAGTCGAGAGAATTTGTCCTTTTTCTGCCTAGAACAATCATTACTCTCAATAAATGAAAGGAGAAAAAAATGCCTACTAATAAAAAAGAAGGAATGCTTTTTACTACGTTAATGTGCTTTCTGATGGTTTTCGGAATGAGCACCTATAATTTATTATTGCATGGAGAATTTTCATTGTACGCCTTATCAAAAGGTTTGCTTCCTGGATTTATCGTTGCTTTTATTTTAGACGTTTTCATCGTTGGTGTCTTAGCTAAGAAAATCGCTTTTTCTTTACCCTTTAATAAAGAAAAACGGCTATTACTTATTCTGACCATTTCGAGTCTCATGATTATCGGCATGGTGACTTGTATGTCTTTATTTGGCTTATTAATGGAAGGCCAGACGTTGTCACTAAGTGCGTATTTCCAAGCTTGGGGCCTGAACTTTATTGTTGCCCTTCCTTATCAATTGCTGATTGTCGGTCCCTTTTCACGTATGATCTTAACCAATTACCAACAACGACAAACTTAGAAAATAGATTTCTTATCTAAGTTTTAACAGTTGCCTAAAAAAAAGTTAACCTTTTTGATTTATCTTAGTGATAGTTCATTAAAGGAGGAACTGAAGTTGAAAAAATATCGTGTTAGCTTATTTCTTGGCTTGATTAGTCTTTTATTATTTATGATCTCTATTTTAGTTGGATCAACATTATCTAGCGATGGACTTTTAAAAGAACCCGCCTTTTTCTGTACGCCGCTCGGTTACTTTTTTCTCTTCATCGCCTTGCTTTCAGTTATAACAATCACATGTAAAGAACATATGAATCAAAAAGGTAAAACAAAACAACCTTAAAAAGAGCCAGACGTTTTGACACGTCCGGCTCTTTTTTTAATAAAAACATGTAAACTTAATTTGCAACAATATTTACTAATTTATCTGGAACAGCAATCACTTTGCGCACTGTTTTTCCTTCAATAAATTCTTTAACAGCTTCATGGTTCATTGCAATTTGTTCTAATTCTTCTTTGCTTAACCCACGAGCGACATTTTGTTTGCCACGTAATTTTCCGTTCACTTGGAAAACTACTTCCACTTCATCTTCTACTAAGGCTGCTTCATCATAGGTTGGCCAAGGGACATAAGTTAAACTTTCCTCGTTACCTAAAATTTGCCATAGTTCTTCACCAATATGTGGCGCGATTGGCGCAAGTAATTGGACAAATCCTTCCACATATTCATAAGGTAAGGCATCCACTTTATTGGCTTCATTCACAAAAACCATTAATTGAGAAATCGCTGTATTAAAGTGCAAGTTTGCCATATCTTCTGTCACTTTTTTAACCGTTTGATGATAAACTTTCGTTAAACGGCCATCATTAATTGTGGTAATTCGGTCACGCATTTTGCCTTCTTCATCAACAATCAGACGCCAAACGCGATCTAAGAATTTACGACTTCCTTCTAAGCCATTTTCATTCCAAGCAATGGAAGCATCTAATGGGCCCATGAACATTTCATAAAGACGTAACGTATCCGCACCATATTTAGCCACCACATCATCGGGATTTACAACATTGCCACGTGATTTAGACATTTTTTCGTTGTTTTCTCCTAAAATCATACCTTGGTTGTATAATTTTTGGAAAGGTTCTTTGGTAGGAACCACACCAATATCATATAAGAATTTATGCCAAAAACGAGCATAAAGTAAATGCAACACCGCATGTTCGGCACCACCAATATAGATATCAACTGGTAACCAACGTTTTAATTTTTCAAAATCAGCAATTTCATTTTTATTATGAGGATCAATGAATCGTAAGTAATACCAAGAGCTTCCAGCCCATTGTGGCATAGTATTCGTTTCACGTTTTCCCTTCATGCCAGTTTCAGGGTCGACGACATTGACCCATTCATCAATGTTTGCTAATGGCGATTCCCCAGTTCCACTTGGGCGAATATCCGATGTTACTGGTAAACGTAGAGGTAACTCAGATTCAGGAACCGTTGTGGTTGTTCCATCTTCCCAATGGATCACAGGAATTGGTTCACCCCAGTAGCGTTGACGAGAGAATAACCAGTCACGTAAACGATAAGATACTTCTTTTTTCCCTACGTGATTTTCTTCTAGCCACTCATTCATTTTAGCGATGGCTTCTGCTTTGTTTAATCCATTTAAGAAATCAGAATTGATATGCGGTCCATCCCCTGTATAGGCTTCTGTTGTAATGTCGCCACCTGCGATTACTGGTAGGATATCAATGCCAAATGTTTTCGCAAATTCGTAATCCCGTTCATCATGCGCTGGGACCGCCATGATTGCGCCTGTGCCATAGCTTGCTAAAACATAATCGCCAATCCAAATTGGAATTTCTTGGCCATTGACTGGATTTATAGCATACGCACCTGTGAAAACACCTGTTTTTTCTTTTGCTAAATCCGTTCTATTTAAATCAGATTTTTTTGAGGTTTCTTCAATATATGCTTCTACAGCTGCTGTTTGTTCAGGTGTCGTAATTTTTTTAACTAGTTCTAGTTCAGGAGCTAGAACAGTATAGGTTGCACCAAACAAGGTATCAGGACGGGTTGTAAACACCGTGAAACTTTCTTCTGTGCCAGCGACTTTAAAGGTCACATTGGCTCCTTCAGAACGTCCAATCCAATTTCGTTGCATATCTTTAATACTCTCTGGCCAATCAACAAGCTCTAAATCTTCTAATAAGCGATCTGCATAAGCAGTAATTTTCAGCATCCATTGACGCATTGGTCGGCGAACCACATCATAACCACCACGTTCACTTTTTCCATCAATGACTTCTTCATTTGAAATAACAGTTCCTAATTCAGGGACCCAGTTAACCGCAACTTCTGCTTCATAAGCTAACCCTTTTTCATATAATTTTGTAAATATCCATTGTGTCCATTTGTAATATTCAGGATCAGTGGTATTAATTTCACGATTCCAATCATAGCTGAATCCTAGTGAATTAATTTGGCGACGGAATGTTTCGATATTTTTCTTAGTAAATTCAGCTGGGTCATTTCCTGTATCTAACGCATATTGCTCTGCTGGCAAACCAAACGCATCCCAGCCCATTGGATGCAACACATTATAGCCTTGCGCACGTTTCATACGTGAAAGAATATCGGTTGCTGTATAGCCTTCCGGGTGACCTACGTGTAAGCCTTGTCCAGATGGATAGGGAAACATATCTAGTGCATAAAATTTTTCTTTATTTGGGTCGTCCAATGTATTGAAACAATTGTTCTTAGCCCAATATTTTTGCCATTTTTTCTCAATCTCTTTGTGATTGTAGCTCATGTTATTCCTCCTAGTAATATAAAATTTTTCATTCTTAAAATTTGCCACCTGCAGCCATTGTCACTATTCTGACTTAAACTAGCCACTTAGTGATAAAAAAAAAGTCCTATAGGAAAAATTCCTATAGGACGTGAACATACAAATGCAACGTGGTACCACCTAAATTCGTCAAAGAAACGGTCAGTCACCGTCACCTTAACCTCAAACGTCTTAACGATCGTCACCGACTTTTCCTACTTGGTTTGTTCAAAAAAGTAACTTAAAGGCGAGTTCAAAAGCTTCTGTACGTATTTCCACCAGCCATACGCTCTCTATCACATGGTTCTTTCTACTATTCCTTCTCATTGTTTTTTTCTATTATAAGACTCATGTTACCAAAGATAGCTATTTTTTTCAATCTTAAATTAACCAACTTTTAAAGTTTGACCAATATAAATTGTATCCCCGCTTAAGCCATTTAATTGTTTGATTTTTTGGATGCTGATTCCGTATTGCATTGATAAGCCCCAAAGTGAATCACCGCTTTTAACTGTATGGCGTTTGCCTGATGCACTATTTGTTGAAGAAGCATTGCCACCTGCAGAAGCGCCTTTTTTCACGATGATTGTTTGACCAGCAAAAATTAAATCGCCTTTGATTCCGTTCCATGAACGTAGATTAGCAACACTCACGCCAAACTGTGCAGAAATTTTATTCAACGTATCGCCTGATTTAATCGTGTAGGATGTTGTCGCACCGCCACCATTATTCGTAGGCTTGTTCGTATTCGTTGAACCTGAGTTGGCGCCTTTTTTCACGATAATCTTTTGACCAGCAAAAATCAAACTACCGCTGATGTTATTCCAGGCTTGTAAGTTAGCCACACTAACACCGAATTGTGCAGAAATTTTGTTCAAGGTATCCCCTGATTTAATTGTGTAGTACGTATTCGTTCCTGATTGATTATTGTTAGAGCCACCGTTGCCTGAGCCACCGGTGTTACCTGAAGTACCTTTTTTCACAATAATTTTTTGACCAGCGAAGATTAAATCGCCAGAAATGCCATTCCATGAGCGTAAATTAGCAACACTCACGCCATATTGCGCGGCAATTTTGTTCAAGGTATCGCCTGATTTAATTGTGTAGTACGTATTCGTTCCTGATTGATTATTGTTAGAGCCACCGTTGCCTGAGCCACCGGTGTTACCTGAAGTACCTTTTTTCACAATAATTTTTTGACCAGCGAAGATTAAATCACCAGAAATGCCATTCCATGAGCGTAAATTAGCAACACTCACGCCATATTGCGCGGCAATTTTGTTCAAGGTATCGCCTGATTTAATTGTGTAGTACGTATTCGTTCCTGATTGATTATTGTTAGAACCACCGTTGCCTGAGCCACCAGTGTTACCTGAAGCACCTTTTTTCACGATGAGCTTTTGACCAACGAAAATTAAATCGCCAGAGATGCCGTTCCATGAGCGTAAATTAGCAACGCTCACACCATATTGCGCGGCAATTTTATTCAAGGTATCTCCTGATTTTACAGTATAGTACGTGTTCGTTCCTGATTGATTGTTCGAGCCGCCTGTTCCTGGATTAACTGTTCCGCCCCCAGTATTTCCACCAGAAGATGGTGTATCATATTGAGTTAAGTTATATGCGGTAATGACATTATTTAATTTAGCATTGTAGCTAGGATCTGTCGCATAACGACCTGTTAACCAAGCAGTTGCATCGCGGTACGAGCTTGTATTGCTTTTCCAAGCCCCAGCATAATAGTAAACGCCCGCTTGGAAAGAAGTTGTTTTTAGCACGTGCGCATTATCTTGGAATGATTCCATGTAAGAAGGATATTTACGGAAAGGTTCTTTTTTAACTAACCATTTGCCGTTTAAATATTCCCATGTATCCATATAGACAGATTGTCCATTGTAGCTGCCTTTAATCCCAAATAAGTTATAGTTTGGTGCCTTAGATAACGTACTTGCCCCCCAACCACTTTCAACGATTGCTTGAGCCATCATCACTGATGCATATAAATCATTGGCTTGCGCAATAGGTTGTGCACAACGAGCTAACTCGGCAATAAATTCTGAAGGACTTTGCGTCGGTGATAACGCTGAAAAAGTTTGCGCAGAAGCTACTCTAGCTTCTGGTACTTTTATTTCATCATCGGGTGTAACCGCAGGCGCTGCTTCAGACTCGGTTGTTGAAGGAGCTACTGGCGTGATTTCTGCTACTGAAGAATCAGTCGTTCCTGATTCCACAGGTGTAGTTGAATCAACTGTTGGTTGCTCGGTACTTGGTGTTGTTGGTGTTTCTTTTGATGATTCAGTTGTCGATTCAGTCGTTGTTGACGAATCCGTTGTCGGTTGTTCCGTAGTTCCTGGCGTAGTTTCTGTTGTTGGTGTCTCTACTAAGCCAGTTTCCGTAGTAGGTGCTTGGGCAACTTCCGCATTTGTTGGCTGCTCTTCTGTTGCCTCAGCAGTCACTGGTAGTAACGCAACGGGCGTTCCTACAGATGAAACAATTAACGCCGAGCTGAATAAAGTAGTGCTCTTCTTCCATTGTACTGGCGTTTTCTTTCTTTGTTGTGCTTTCCTTCTTTCGATACGTGACATTGATTCTTTCTTCATTGATACGTCCCCAACTTTCCTTTTTTAACTTATATGTAAATGTAATTTTTTAGTTTTGTTATTATAACAAGTATACCTTTTTTTCTGGCGAATTAAAAACACTTCAACAAAATTTCATATTACTGTAACTAGATTGTAAAGAAGTAATGTTTTTTAACACGGATATACTCTCTTGTTACTACTCGGAAAAAACTGCGACTTTAGTTGTAGACGCTTCTTTACCTTAGTCTGATTTTTTTAATTTCTCTTGTTATTCGCCCAAAAAGAAATTATAGTTTAAGATGAGAAATGAATCGTGTAGAAAGAGGGAGCGGAATGAATAAAGAACATTTTATTATTGAGCTGAAAATTTATTTAAAAGCATTAAATCCAAAAGATCAAGCTATTATTCTTGCGAAATACAAGGCGTTATTTGATGCTCGTGTTGCGGAAGGCGAAACAGAAGAACAAGTGGCAAAATCATTGGGGAAACCACGGGTTATCGCAGAAGAAATTTTAAAAGAACAAGGCATTGAATTGACGGAACGAAAAATTGAAAATAATGGCTGGCAAGAAATTCCAGCGGCTACACCTGCTTATGATCATCCCTATGAAGAAGAATCTGAATTTTACTATGATAATGATTCTCCATACTATCAACGACCACAGCATCGGCCGCTAACCCGATTTTTCCAAGTGCTTGGTATTTTCTGTTTAAATTTTTTCTTCATGTTTTGGGTTATTTTAGGGATTGCCTTAATGTACGTCGGTTGTGGCATTGCCGGAGCTGCAACTTTATTTTCACCAATTTATGGTATTTATAGTGTTATTACCCAAGCAAATGCCGCTTCCTTTTTCCAATTATCTATGAGTCTCTTTTTATTTGGTGCATCAATCATTGGTTGGTTACTGTTTCTACCAATTTTAAAATTTTCAGCACATGTCTTTAAGCGTTATTTCCAATGGAACATTGCTGTTTTACGAGGTGATATCTAATGAAAAAAACAACAGGGATTCTCTTATCCATTGCTGTCTTAGCGATGCTAATTGGTGGATCTGGCGCCGTCTATTATTACAAGCAAGCGGAAAAATCAGTCACACCGCTAAAAGAAAGTTATACACTAAAAAATAAACAAGCAGGCGAAGAACTTCACTTATCCTTAAAAGGCAAAGGCCCGTATACCATTTATAAAACTGATAGTAACAAAATGGGGTTACGATCACCGAATAATGCCTTTTATTCAAAAGCTGAAGGCACCTTAGATGTCAAAGAAGAAAAAAATAAAATAACAGCAACCATCAATACCACTCGTACACAAAACCAACCCGAGTTGTCATTTTTTAATATTGGCATTTTTAATGACCTCACACCGAACGTGAGTGTCCAGATTCCTAATAATGTGAAAAAGTTAGTGATTGATGGCTCAACCCATTCACAAGTTTCATTGAATGCTTTTAACGTAGACGAATTAACAACTAATCTACCAAATTCTTATGTTAGTCTATCGGGTGTTAAAGCCAAAAAAATGACGCTTAACTCTTCAGATGGTATCTACCTTTCAGCGGATACTTCCGCTAAAACAGCAACAGTTGAAACCACTGACGGCGATATAACGTTGGATTCAGCCTATTTCGATGAAATCAAAAATACGACTACTTCTGGTGATATTCGAGTGCAAAATGCTCGTGGAAACATCCAAGCAACAACGACAGATGGCGATATTAGCGTCTATGATTTCAAAGGAGAAGCTAACTTTTCAAGTGAAAATGGTGATTTTTCTTTAGACATGCCTGCTGTGCCTAAAAAATTAACTGTCGCTCTTGTCCATGGAGATATTTATGTAAATTCTGGAGAAATTTTGCGTAACATTTCAATCAAAGGTGAATCAAAATTAGGCGATGTTCAACTTTTAAACAAAGAGCGAACATCTTATAAGAATGGTCGTGCGAATACAGAGTTTAACCTTTCTAGCGAATTCGGCGATATTACCGTTGATACTCCTGATGATGATAATCAATAAACATGTGCCAGTTAAAACATCTGTTCTGGTACCACAATGAGAGATTGTGGTGCCAGAACTTTTTTAATATCTGTATCCCCTCCAAATCAGGCAATGAAATTATCTTTTAATTTTTTACCCTTTTGATGGTATAATACGGATTGTTGCGATTAATTTTTGAAAGGATTTTTTATGAAAAACAAACTTTATTATCAATTTGCAGGTAGTTGTTTTCTTTTAGTATTTATGTTTTTAGGCTATGTTGTTCGTTTTTATCCAACCTGGCTCAAAGGCTTTGATCAAACGATTACTTCCTTTGTTCGTCGTCCTTTTCCACAGCTAAATAACTTTTTTATTTGGTACACCAAATTTGCCAATTCATTGACGATTATCATCTTAGCGATCGTTGTCATTGCTCTATTTATTGTTTGGAAATATTATGCTGAAGCATTATGGCTCTTTATTAATACTGCCTTAATTGCTGGCGTAGGTAATTCTTTATTAAAATTATTCTTTATGCGCCAACGTCCTACTTTGGAGCATTTAGTAACTGAACATACGTATAGTTTTCCTAGCGGACATGCTGTAGGAAGCACCTTGTTCTACGGCACTATTTTATTGATTCTGCCAATTTTCATTAAAAATAAAACGGTCCGCCTTTGTGTGCAAATTTTACTAGGTATTGGGATTTTCATGATTGGGGTTAGTCGAATCTATTTAGGTGTCCATTTCCCTAGCGATATCTTAGGTGGTTTTTGTCTTGGTTTAGCTTGGTTGTTATTAAGTTACCCTATTTATTTAGAAAAACGCTTTGTTTGGCGATTTCAAAGCAAACAACGCTAGAAAGAAGTCTTGATTATGCAAATTTTTCCTTATTCAGATGATCCAAATAAACGCTATCACACTTGGAACTATGCACTTCGTCAACAGTTTGGTGAAAAAATTTTTAAAGTGCCAATTGATGGTGGCTTTGATTGCCCCAATCGTGATGGGACCGTTGCCAAAGGTGGTTGTACGTTCTGTAGTGTTTCTGGCTCAGGCGACATGATTGTTGCACCTAGCGATCCCCTGCCGCTTCAATTTCAAAAAGAAATCCAATTGATGCATCAAAAATGGCCAACTGTCGATCAATACATTGTTTACTTCCAAAATTTCACCAATACACATGCGCCAGTTGACGTTATTCGTCATCGGTTTGAACAAGTAGTCAATGAAAAAGGCGTCGTTGGTTTATCCATTGGTACCCGTCCTGATTGTTTGCCTGATGAGGTAGTGAACTATTTAGCCGAATTAAATGAACGCTTTTATTTATGGGTAGAGTTGGGTTTGCAAACCACGTTTGAGGAAACTAGCGCTGCCATTAATCGCGCCCATGATTATCAAACATATCTAGATGGTGTGGCTAAATTACGGAAACACGGGATTCGGGTCTGTACACATTTAATTAACGGGCTACCTGGTGAAACCCCCGCTATGATGCGCGAAAATGTGCGGCGAACTATTCAGGATTCAGATATCCAAGGGATTAAACTGCACTTACTTCATTTAATGACAAATACCAAAATGATGCGGGATTATAATGAAGGACGCTTACAATTGATGAGCAAAGAAGCCTATGTTTCAGTGATTTGTGATCAGTTAGAAATGATTCCACCCGAAATTATTATTCATCGCTTGACAGGCGATGCTCCCTTTGAAACAATTATCGGACCGATGTGGAGCTTGAAAAAATGGGAAGTTCTCAATGCGATTGATACGGAAATGAAACGCCGCAACAGTTATCAAGGAAAATATACTGTCATTTCAGGAAAGGAAGTTTTCAATTAATGCTACAAACAGCCCTACATTTTAGTCACCAACTTTTAAAAGAAGTGGTGGAACCTGGCGACTTCGTCATTGATGCAACAATGGGAAATGGTCATGATACAGCATTCTTAGCAGAGCTGGTTGGCCCTTCTGGTGAAGTTTTCGCCTTTGATATCCAAAAAGAAGCGTTGATCAATACAGAACAAAAGTTAACAGAACTTAATTTACTCTCACAAACTACGTTATTTCCATTAGGACATGAACATCTTCATGCTGTCCTAGATGAAGAAACAGAAATCACTGCCGCTATTTTTAACTTAGGCTATTTACCTAAAAGTAATAAGGAAATTATTACAAAACCCGCTACGACTAAACAGGCGTTAGATGGGTTACTGCCTCATTTGGTAAAAGGAAGTCGCATTATTTTAGTCGTTTATTATGGCCACGAAGGTGGTTCAGAGGAACTTGATTTGGTCACGAATTACACGCAAGCCTTACCACAAGATGTTTACAGTGTCTTACGTTATGAGTTTATCAATCAAAAAAATCAGCCACCTGTTCTTTTCTGTATTGAAAAGAAATAAGAGAACATGGTCGGATTGTCTCCAGCAATCCGATCATGTTCTCTTTTATTTGTTTTGTTACTCTGTCAATTCACCATCACGAATACGAACCACTCGATCACAGTATTTCAACAAACGCTCATCATGTGTCACCATGATAATCCCTTTATCTTTCTCTTTGGCCTCTTTCGCTAGTAATTGGACAACATCAAATGCCTTTTCTGTATCTAAACTAGCCGTTGGTTCATCTGCCAAAATTACGTCTGGCTCATGATACAATGCACACGCAATGGCTACCCGTTGTCTTTCCCCACCAGAGAGATCACGAGGATAACTATTTCGTAATTCTTTTAAACCCAACGTCTCTAACAATTGCTCTTTTAATTCACTATTTTTACGTGACTTATCAACTTTTTCAATTAAGTGAAATTGATCTTCCACTGTTAAAAATGGCACCAAATTAGAGCTTTGTAAAATAAAGCCGATTTTTTGAAAACGTTGCGCCAAACGTTGCTTTTTCGTTAACTTATTTAGTGATTGCCCGCCAACAATGACTTCACCACTTGTCGGTGCCTGTAAACCAGCTGCAATCGTTAAAAAGGTACTTTTACCAGAACCAGAAGGACCAATTACTGCGACAAATTCACCTGGCTGAACCGCAAAAGATAATTCTTTTAACGCGATCACTTCTGTATGTTTTTCACCATATTTTTTATAAATATTTTTCATTTCTAAAACATTTGCCATGTCTTTAACCTCCAATCGCGATTAACGGATCAATTTTAGCAATCGTTCGAATTGAAAATGCCCCGCCAATTAATGCAGATAAAATCAATAGTATACTAAACAAAATCATGCGTGGTCCATTAGTTGCATAAGGCATCGCTTCTGGTAAAAAGAGCACGGTAATTCCCGTTAAAGCAAGACCAATCGCCACTCCTAGAACAGCCAATAAAGCGGTTTGTAGCATGACTGCCTTTGCTAAGAAACTAGTCGGCACCCCTTGAACTTTTAAGACACCGAACATTGCTGTTTTCTGTAAAGTCATCACAAAGATAAAAATACCGATAATGAACGCTGCAATCACAATCAAGAAATAAATCATGCCATCCAAGGTCAAGTTTTGAGCGCTGTATCCTGGCAGTTTTTCAATAAAATCTGAAATTGAAAGAACTTGGCTGTCTTTATTAGTCGTTTTAACTTCCGCGTTGTCCTTGCTGCGAACAATGAAACCATTAACCATTTTGGCCATTGCTGGATTGTCACCATATTTAATTGACCGCCATGTATCCAGAGAAGTGTAAATAACTGGCACAATGTTATAGCTACTTTTAGAAATAAAGCCGACAATTTCTAATTGCTCATCATATTTCCCTGCAGTTAATTTGTCGCCAATTTTAAATCCTTGATTTTTCAATGTTTCTGAAGCAATCACTTGATTTTTATCAGTAAATGCGTTTCCTTCAATCACTTTTGGCATTAAAAAACTTTCTTTTTCAATCCCAAATAAGCTAACATTCGTTAATTCAGCCTTTTTGTCATCTGCTGGGCGGATGGCTAAAGATTGTTGACCAATCGGTGCAATTTTGCCTCCTGAAATCGTTTCTTTCACGTTTTCATCTAACACTGATACATTTAAATTACTATTGGCCTCTTTTGATAAAACCACTTGATTCGCTTGCCATTGATCTACGGCTAAACGATTTCCTTGAGCTAAACCGTTCGCTAAACCTGACAAAATAAAAATTAACCAAGCAATCAAGACCATTACTAAGACTACAAGGACGTACCGTCCTTTTGAATACTTCATTTCATTAAATCCTAAAAACATGAATGGTTCACCTCTTTCTTCTTTTCGAAATAAACTATATCACTTATCAATCGATAAATCAATAATTATTTATCGATTGATAAGTGAATTTTACAAAAAAAATAGAGAAGTCTGTTTTTCAACAGGGCTTCTCTATTTTTTATTTGTGACTTTTCAGAACGCCATGTAGCATAAATTGAATAAATTTTTTGACATCGTCATCCACTGTTTTTCGCTGGTACGTTTTTTCAATACTTAATAATGCACTAACGTTATATAAAATAAACCGAGTTGCATCATCTACACTGATGCCCTCTTGTAAGCAATTGGTTTCAGGTTCACTTTCAAAAATAGCCGCAATATTATTGATATAGGTTTTTTTGAAAATTTGATACAGCGTACGATTGTAATCAGGGCCCATTTCTTGAAACATATCGTTCAACATTAAGAAAAGATTGGTCGGATGTTCATCTAACAAAACTTTGATTAATTGATAAAGTTTTTCTTCTACTGATGCATTTCCAGAAACAATTGGGACTAATTCTTCCTGAACACGGGACGTTAATTCTTCAATCACAGCTAAATACAGTTCTTTTTTATTTTTAAAATGGTGATAGAGATTCGGTTGGGTAATGTTCGCTTTTAAAGCAATTTCACGAGTGGAGGTATTTTTGAACCCCTTTGTCATGAATAATTCAGAAGCGACAGACAAAATAATTTGCCGTGTACGTTCTAAATCAGCTTTGCGTTTATTTGGCTTTTCCATGGTTTTCTCGCCCCCTGCTGCTTTTTATTTTAGCATATTCTCCGGCAAGAAACGAGAGACCTTTATACAAAAAACGAAAAATATACAATCAATGTGCCTACTATTTGGAGAAGAACCGCGCAATAATACCACCGCTGCAGATGTATCAGCCAGCCTTTTTCGCCCCCAAGATAAATCAACTACTGCAGTCCATAAAAAAACTATTAGCCAACAACCAAAAAAGCAGTGCCGATTTTGTCCATCGATTCTCTCTGAATACACTCAGTACAAATAAAGTATTTAGCACCAAAAACGTGCGCCGTAATTGCCGTACATTCCTCATTTTCCCCATTGATATATCTCCTTTTTCTATTTAGCATAGCAAAAAAAGAAGCAAATGAGAATGACTCATTTTGCTTCTTTTTCAACTTATTCAAAAACAAATTGATTTTTATAAAGTTCCGCATAGAATCCATCTTGTTCAACTAGTTCATGGTGGTTGCCTTCTTCAATGACTTCACCGTCTCGTAAAACAATAATCCGATCCGCATTTAGAATCGTTTTCAAACGATGGGCAATCACAAAACTGGTGCGCCCTTTAATTGCTTCGTCCATCGCTTTTTGGATTTTAGCTTCTGTTACTGTATCAACATTACTTGTTGCTTCATCCAAAATTAATAATTCTGGATTGGTAATAATCGTTCGTGCAATACTTACTAATTGCTTTTGCCCCGTACTGAAAAGGTTATTCTCTTCCGTAATCTCAGTATCATAGCCTTGCTCAAGATTTACAATAAATTCATGGATATTCGCTTGTTTCGCTGCTTGAACAATTTCTTCATCCGTGGCCTCTGGCTTACCAAAAGCAATATTCTCACGAATTGTTCCTGAAAATAGAACGGACTCTTGCAAAACAATGCCTACATGTGAACGCAAGCTATCTAAATCCATTTCACGAATGTCCACACCATCAAACGTCACGGCGCCTTCATTCACATCATAAAAGCGATTCATTAAATTCATAATCGTTGTTTTTCCTGAGCCTGTCGGTCCGACTAAAGCGACCATTTCACCTTTATCCACATGAATAGAAACATCTTTCAACACAGGCGTTTCTGGATTATAGCCAAAAACAACATGATTTAAAGCCACAGCTTTGTTAATCTCTTCTAATTTTTCGCCATTTTCGGGACGAATTTCATCTGGTTCATCAAACATCTCATTTAAACGACGAGCGCCTGTAACAGCTAATTGAATCATGCTATAACCTGAAGAAATTTGCATCAATGGTTGATAATATTGTTGGGAATATTGGACAAACATAACGACTAAACCTAGCGCAGCGGCACGATCAACAGAACCATTGATTGCTAACCAACCACCAAAGAAAATAACAATTGCCGTATTGACTAATGACATTCCTTGCATCATTGGGAAAAGTAATCCTGAATACACTTGACCTTTATACGTAGCTGCACGAACTTTTTCATTTTGCTCTAAAAAGCCGTCAATGGTTTCTTCTTGTAAGCCATTAGTGATAATCACACGTTGCCCACTAATTTTTTCATCCATATAGCCATTTAATTTACCCACTTCATCTTGCTGTAAATCGACATATTTGCGCGCCTTGCTAATCACAAAGACCGCAATTAAAATCGCAATCGGCGTAGAAGCAATTGTAGCCCATGCCAGTTCCACATTTTGACGGAACATCATGATTAAGACACCAACCAATAAGGCAATATTGGTTAACACTTGTAGCAACGCTTGGTTTAAACTGTTTTGTATGTTGTCTAAGTCACTAGTAAAACGACTTAAAATTTCACCATCTTGATGAGAATCAAAGAAACGAATCGTCAATTTTTCTAATTTGTTAAACAAACCAATCCGCATGCGGTTTGTCGATTTCCCCACGACTTGTGTAAAGAGAATACTATAAATGAAACTAGCGGCACTAGTTAAGACATAAAAAATGAGTAGTTTCCAAATGACAGAAACGAACGCACTTTTATCGTCTTTTCCTTGCATCACATTAACCGCATATTTCGCTAATTCCTGAATAGCTTCCCCAACGAATTGCGGCGCTTTGACTTGTAAATAAGTCGCTGCGAAAATTGCTAAGAAAATAAAGAGGAAAGAAACTTTGTAACGCTTTAAATAATGATAGAAAAATTTACTAGCTTTTATTAAATCAGTCATTAAGCTTCCTCCTTTCCTTTTTGAGTTTCATAAATTTCTTGATACACGGGGTTCGTAGCTGCTAATTCTTCATGCGTGCCTTCCCCGACTAAACGTCCATTATCCAATACTAAAATACGATCTGCATGGACAACAGAAGAAATTTTTTGGGCAATAACGATCGTGGTAGTCTCTTTTAACTCTTTATCCAACGCTTCTCGGACTAACCGCTCCGAACGAGCATCCAACGCGCTGGTACTATCATCTAAAATCAAAATTTTAGGTTCACCAATCACACCTCTTGTAATTGATAACCGTTGTTTTTGTCCACCAGAAAAGTTATTACTCCGTTCTTCGACGGGTGCATCATAACCTTCTGCTAATTTTTCAATAAATTCCTTGGCTTGGGCGATGCCTGAAGCCCGTTCCATATCCGCTTCAGAAGCGTCACGTTTACCATGGCGTAGATTTTGCGCAATCGTTCCAGAGAACAGGATTGCTTTTTGCAATACAAAGGAAACTGTTTTTCGTAAACTGTGTTCGTTCACTTCTCGTAAATCGACACCACCAACTTCAATCTTTCCTTCTGTCGGATCAAACAAACGTGGAATTAATTGTGCCAATGTAGATTTACCAGCGCCAGTTGCGCCCACAATCCCAATCATTTCACCTGGCTGAATAGAGAAAGAGATGTCTTTCAAGGTATCTTCTTCATCCCCAGGATAACGGAAAGATACGTGATCAAACTCAACACTACCAATTAACTCTTGTTCTGGGACTTTTTTGTAGGTAACATCTGGTTCTGTTTCCATCACTTCTTTAATCCGCTTAATGGAAACAGCGGCACGAGAAGTCATCATCATCATCATTCCGCCGATAATAATCGCCATCATGATTTGCATTAAATAGTTCATAAAGGAAGCGACACCACCGATTAAAGTTGGATCATCCTTGACTAAGTTACTCACAAAGAAAATCGAGCCTACAACGGCTAAGTTCGCCACCAACATAAACGCTGGAATCATCACAGCAAATAAGCTACCTACGATTAAGTTATGGGTGGTTAATTCTTCACTCACTTTTGTAAAACGTGACAATTGATTTTTTTCTTGAACAAATGATTTGACGACACGAATGCCTAACAAATTTTCTTTTGCGATACCATTAATCTTATCAATCAAGTTTTGAATAATCATGAAATGCTTGCCCATTTGCGAAAAGGACAGCATAGAAATCAAAATAACTGCGATGACAAGTGCAACAATCACCCACCATAGTTGTGGCAAGGTTAGCATCGCTAAAATAAAACTCCCGATAAATAAAAAAGGAATTCTAAAAAGTGTCTGCAACGCAATCATAATGACATTTTGAATTTGAGTAACGTCATTTGTTAAACGAACAACTAAGTTACCTGCTGAAAATTTTTCGATATTGCCAAATGAAAAGGTTTGGATTTTGCGGAAAGTTGCTTCACGAATGTCAGCACTGACACCTTGGGCAACTTTGGCAGAAAAAATTGTATTAATAACCCCTGCAACGAGTCCTAATCCTGCAATGGCAATTAATTGAATCCCTAAGTTTTTCATTTTGTCGCTATCGTCATTCATAATTGCTTCCAACACTTGTTGTAACAATTTTGGTTGCCAAAGTGCTGAGACAACCATTACGATCACCGCCAACAAGGCAATAACTACCGAGCCTTTGTATTTTTTGGCGTGTTGAATAATAAGGTCCATCTTATCCCTACTTTCTTAAAATAGTTCCCTGCTTCTTCAGTGTTGGTCTGCGAATTCTTCCCCATTACAAAAAAATCAATTTGCTCATTGACTTCACCAATTTAACACTGTAAAATAAGGCCGATTCATAATTTACCATTTTTAGTGGTAAAATACAAGCGAACAAGTTAATTTTTCACAAGTTTTTCCTATCATAAAGTGTACCTTCTTTTTGATAAACTTACGAAGATAACGTTTAATAGGAGCTAAAATCATGGAACCGAAATTATCAAAAGACACGATTATTGCAGCCGCATTTTCTTTGTTAGAAAAAAGTCCCACTTTAGAACAACTTTCTATGCGTAAAGTCGCCAAACAGCTTGGTGTACAGGCGCCCGCAATTTATTGGTATTTTAAAAATAAGCAAGCCTTACTTCAAAGTATGGCTGAAGCGATTGAAGAGCACTTTCAAGAACCTGCATTATGTGGTGAATGGTATTCTGACTTACTGGCCTTCATGGAAAACTATTATGATCTCTATCAACAATTTCCCTGTGCCGTAGCTATCGAAATCCAAACCGTCCCTGCCTATCCCCAACGATTACGCCATTTGAATCAAATGATGGGCATTTTAAGAGAAGCAGGTTTTTCACCAGAAATGACTCATTTAGCAGTAACGTCTTTACAACATCTTTTATTTGGGATGATTATGGACGCAACGGAGGAAAAACAGCTCGTTTCGCAAGTGTTGAACGGAGATGACTATTTAAAAGAACAAGTGTTGCACATGAAACAATATGTCTCCGACAATGAGTTAACGTACATGGAGGAAAGCATTCAATTTCGACACTCCATCCACCAAAAATCCGCCTTTATTCAAGCCGTTAAAACCTACTTAGATGGGTTGCAAGCAGACAACACCTCTTCATCTAAATAAAAAAAGCCCTTGGTCCGTCAGTCATTTCGACTGACGGACCAAGGGCTAACTTTTAAAATAAATATTGAAAACTACTTTGTCTATTTTGGTATTGGTAGCCAAGCCAAGGCTTTTTGAATCCATTCATCCCAGAACACCCAGTCATGTTCTCCTGGTCCAGTTTCAAAAGTGTAACTTGCCTGTGCCTGTTCCAACGCTTGAGCCATCTGTTGATTAGCAGAAAGTAACATATCTTGCTCCCCACAACAAAGGTAAAATTGGGGCATTTCTGTTTGGCTTTCTACTAATTGTTGTAATAAATACAGCGGATCGTGAATGGAACCTTCAATTTGATCTAACGGGCCAAAAATACCTTCCCAATAGCTTCGCTTACGGACTTTTAATAATTCCCCAAAACTAGTGGATGATAAACTAACTGCCCCAGACAAAGAAGCAACGGCTGCAAAAGATTCTGGTTTCGCTAATCCTAATTTCAAGGCGCCATAACCACCCATTGACAAACCAGCGGCAAAGGTTTTTTCTCGTTTTGTACTTAACTGTGGAAAGAGTTGATGACAAATTTTCGGTAATTCTTCTGAGATAAACGTCCAATAGTTCATATCGTATTGTGTGTCCGTATACCAAGCTAAATCCGTGGACGGCATAATGACAGCAATCCCCAAATCAGCGACATACCGCTCAATAGAGGTTCTGCGAGCCCAGACACTGTGATTCCCTCCCATCCCATGTAATAAATACAACACGGGAATATCTGTCAATGCTGCTTGGGTACTTGTGCCCACTTTTTTTACCGTTTCTTGTGGTAAAATTACGTTCACATTCACTTCCATTTCCAATACATTTGAATAAATATTTGCTTGTAAAAAGGCCATCTACTTTTCCCTCCAATACTCTTTCTATTAGTGTACCACTAAACCTTCGCTCGTTGCGCTTTTGCGAAAATATTTAACAAAAGAGCGACAACAACTAAGCCCGCACCGACTAAGTAAACATTATGCAGACCTGCATAGAGGATACCGCGTAATGGTTTTAACAACGCAGCTGGAATTAAATTTGCAGTATGTGGATTCACTAATTGATTCATGACATCTGCATCGACGTTTAACGCGCTCGCTTCCAATTTTGCAAACATTCCTGCGTTTAAAATCACACCAAAAATTGACACCATCACAGTCTGCCCAATTGTACGCACCAACGTATTAAACGATGTTGCAACCCCCATTTTTTCAGGCTCCACTGTACTTTGTGCGGTGACCGTAGTCGTTGTGATAGTAATCCCAAAACCAACTCCTAAGACAGAAGACACTACAAAGAAAAGCCAAAACGGAACGGCCATTGGCATTACCACTAAAAAGATGGCCCCGACTAATAGAATCGATAACCCAATCGTTAAGACTTTTTTCATAGCATATTTTTCCATGAAGCTACTTGCTATAAATGATCCAGCCATCCAAAGTAACGACATAGGCGCTAAAACTAAGCCACCAATTCCTGCACTTTTTCCTAAGACACCTTGCATCCACATCGGAATGTAGACATCAATCCCCATTAAGAAACCGCTAATAAGCGCTGCAATAAGATTTACTAAAACAAACGTTGGTTGATTAAATAAATGCAAATCAATCACTGGGTCTTGCGCGCGTTTTTCTATCATCACAAATGCTACAAAAAAGAGCACACTCAAACTCAAACAACCAAATGTTACTAATGTAAAACCATTATCGCTAATCATTTGAAAACCTAGCAATAACGTTAGCAGCACTGCCATCAAAGTAACGCTGCCCAAAATATCCATTGGCATCTTGGTCCGTTCCCGCTTTGGTTCAACTAAGAAAATACTAATCAAGCCCAATAAAACAAGTCCAATAGGAACATTAATGAAGAAAATCCAATGCCAACCGACTGTATCTACAATAAAACCACCTGCTAACGGACCAAAAATACTAGCAATTCCCCAGGCGGCACTGTTTAAACCTAAAATTTTCGCTCGCTTGTCCAATGTATACATATCGGCAATAATCGTTAACGCAACTGGTAAAATTGCGCCTGCCCCCACACCTTGAATTGCGCGGGCAATAATTAAAGTCAACATATCTTGAGCAAAGCCACACAACGAGGAGCCCAAAATAAAAATGATAATGCCAATCATGAAGACAGGTTTACGACCAATTTTATCCGCAAGTTTCCCATAAATCGGTGTTAACATCGCATTCGTTAATAAATAAATTGAAAATACCCAGTTCATAATTTCCATGCCATGTAACGAGCCGACAATCGTTGGCATCGCAGTAGACACAATGGTCCCTTCAATGGCTGTCATAAATGTTGCCACAAAAACACTCACCGTGACTAACTTAACATTTGTTTCTTTTGCCATTTGTTCACATCCTTTTCTATTCAATTGTCAATTTTCTAAATTGCTCCATAGCTATTCTATACAAAAAAGAACAAAATGTCTTAAAAAAATGCTTTTTCATAAAAAAATTATTACAAAAAAAAACAAGAAGTCAGCCAAGTATTGGCTGACTTCTTGTTTTTTTTATTTAATTATTCAGCTAAACTAGCTTTTAACGCTTCAACTTTATCTGTTTGTTCCCAAGGTAAATCAATATCTGTTCGACCAAAATGACCATAAGCCGCAGTTTGTTTATAAATTGGGCGACGTAAATCTAGCATTTCAATAATACCTGCTGGACGTAAATCAAAGTTTTTACGAACTGCTTCGATTAATTTACTTTCTGGAAGATCACTCGTACCAAACGTATTAATAGAAATAGACACTGGTTGCGCCACACCAATTGCATAAGCTAATTGGACTTCTACTTTTTTCGCCAAACCAGCAGCAACAATGTTTTTCGCGATATAACGCGCAGCATAACTAGCAGAGCGGTCAACTTTGGTTGCATCTTTTCCAGAAAAAGCACCGCCGCCATGACGAGCATAACCGCCATAAGTATCAACGATAATTTTACGACCAGTTAAGCCGGCATCTCCTTGAGGGCCACCGATTACAAAGCGACCAGTTGGGTTGATAAAGTATTTTGTTTCATCATCTAAAAGTTCATGAGGAATCACCTCATTGATTACTTGTTCTTTAATATCTTTTTCGATTTGTTCTAAGGTTGTTTCATCATCATGTTGTGTACTGATGACGATCGTATCCACACGTTGTGGTTGACCTTGATCATCATATTCCACTGTTACTTGAGATTTTGCATCAGGACGTAAGTAAGGTAAGACTTTTTCCTTCCGCAATTCTGCTAAACGGCGAACCAAACGATGACTTAACGCGATCGGTAATGGCATTAATTCCGGTGTTTCGTCAACAGCAAAACCAAACATTAAGCCTTGGTCACCAGCGCCAATATCGTCTTTTTCATCTTGATCACGCACTTCTAAGGCTGCGTCAACCCCTTGAGCGATATCAGGTGATTGCTCATCGATTGCTACAAGAACTGCGACAGTCTCTCCATCAAATCCATATTTTGCTCGTGTATAACCAATATCTTTCACAGTTTGACGAACAATTTTTTGGATATCTACATAAGCTGTTGTAGAAATTTCTCCAAATACTAGGACTAAACCAGTTGTTACGGATGTTTCACATGCCACGCGGGCCATCGGATCTTTCTCCAAAATCGCATCTAAAATTGCATCACTGACTTGGTCAGCTACCTTATCTGGATGTCCTTCTGAAACGGATTCTGATGTAAATAAATGTCTTTCTGTCATAATGTTATTCCCCCTAAATAGTTTCGGTTACAAGGCATCTTTAGTAAGTAACGACAATTACTTGCTAAATCCTTTCGGGAACTTGTAACAAAAACAGTATACCAGATATCTAAAAAAAAAGCTTAGGTTTTCAAGAAAATCATTAAATTACCTATATTTGCTTTTCCTATAACAAAAAACTTCCAGCCCCTTTCATCTGAGCTGGAAGTTTCTTGCTACTGTAAAATTTTCTCCGCGATAAAGTGTGTGTATTGCTCGCCACCTGCCACATTTGGATGAACTCGGTCATCATAAAACCAATCATCATGGGCGTTACTATAATTAAACCAGTCAATGACCGTTAAGTTATCGTATTTTTTGTCCATTTGACTAAGTAAACTATTCACTTGATTTTGCCATCTTCTAGTTGGGACGCGAACATTAATCCAATAAACTTTTCGATTACCTAACGCTTTCATAAATTCATCAAATTGTGCCTCTGTAAAAGGACCATTCGTACCTAAACTCACTAAAACAGTATTTTTAAGCATTTTCTTTTTGTCTAGTTCACCAATTAGTGAAATGCTACTATACAATTGACGGCCCACTTCCCCATCGATAATCATTTTAGGGAAAATATCTTGTAACCCGCTAGCACCATCTAGAATAACAGAATCACCAATAGTTGTGATTTCTAAATTCTGCGCTTTTTTTACTTGCTCTGGTGTGAGTTGTGTGGGTAGAACGTCTTGGCTTTCACTCGGTTTTGTACTACTTTCTGTGGACGTGCTACTATTTTTCGTGCCACTTTCTTGGACTTCTTTTTTACGTTCTTCAATTTTTTGCTGATTTTTCGCAATATTTTTTTCTAGTTGCTCTTGTTGCGCACTTTTAGCGTTTGCTGGAGCCACAATTAAACCGAATACTGCAATCACGCTAATCACTGTCATAAAGGCCATTGTCCCTTTTTCACGAAGGTCCCACGGTTTCCGTAAGAACTCAGTGAATTGAGTCCAGACATCCTTATAAGACAATCGTGTCAGTGGATGTTCGATAAAACGATAAGACAATTCGCTCACGACTAAAATTAATGCTATTTCAACCAATGAATGTAGAAAAACATGGTCCGATAAGGTCTTAATTTTGGCCTCATAAAAAATCATGATGGGGAATTGATACAAGTAAATGCCATAACTCCGTTTACCTATCCACGTAAAGACTGGATTCGTTAACCAACGATTCATATCTGCCCCTGGATGTGCAGTGACGGCCACTAAGACAGTGGCTGCCAAACTAATTAAAAACATGCCGCCATAATAAACAAAATTTGTATGATCTGATAATGTTAAAAAGGCTAATACTAAAAGAATTAAGGCACTTAAACCAGCGCCATTTAAGATTTTTTTAGAGGCTTCTGGAATTTCTTCTTTCAAACGTGTGCTTGGCCAAACATACGCCAATGCACTACCTAGTAAAATAGAAAAAACACGTGTGTCTGTTCCATAATAGACACGTGTAGGATCTGCGCCAGGAACATATAAAACGGCCATCAGCGTCACCGAAATTAAGGCGCCGATCAAAACTAAACTGAAAATTCGACCGCGCTTACGAACAAAGCGTTCCAGAAGAATAAAAAGTAATGGCCAAATCAAATAATTTTGCGCTTCAACTGCCAATGACCAAATATGTACAAATGGCGATTGTGTCGCAAATCCATCAAAATAAGAAAACCCTTTAAAAATTTGCCACCAGTTGTTGTAATAAAAAACACTACTAGCGACAACGCTGCGAATATTGTTTAATAAATCCTGCTGAAAGAGTGTAATATAACTAACTGCACTTAAAAGCATCACAATTAATGCTGGATACAGCCGTTTCATCCTTCGCACATAAAATCCTTTTAAATCAATGGTCTGATTTTCTGCCCATTCTTGCCGCAACAAGTCGTTAATAAGATAACCTGAAACAACAAAGAAAATCGGAACACCTAAGTAGCCACCTCGCATGACTTGGGGAAAAAGGTGATACAAAATCACGCCAATTACAGCGATCGTCCGAATGCCATCAAAACCTGTAATATAGCGTTTTTTCTTGCTATTTGCTGTCTGATTCATTTGTGCTTTCCAACTTTTCTATAAAATTATTCTTTTCCTTTATTTAAAGAAGCAAGTAACTTTAATATACGTTTTTTCCTAGGAAATGGCAAGCAAACTTTGTCTCCTTTAGGCTTTTTTTACAATTCAAAAAACCAACATTTTTTAAATTGTAAAAAAACAACCAAAGCTTATGAAAATCACTCATAAGCTTTGGTTGTTTACTCATATCGTTTTCGTTTAGATGAAGATGGAATCCCTAAGGCTTCACGATACTTTGCCACCGTTCGCCGGGATATTTCCATGCCTGAATCTTTTAATCGCTCGACTAATTTTTGATCAGATAACGGTTTACTTTTTACTTCTTCATCAATTAATTTTTGTAGTTGCTTTTTAACCATCGTTGTTGAGACATCCTCGCCATCTTCTTCTGATGAAAGAATACTTGTGGAGAAGAATGAGCGCAATTCAAAGACGCCAAACGTGGTTTCTAGATATTTTCCATTGACCGCACGACTAACTGTCGATTCATGAATAGACAAAGCATCCGCAATTTCTTTTAAAGTCATTGGTTTTAATGGCCGATCTGCTTCTAAAAAGAAGGCTTCTTGACGGCGCACAATTTCTTGCCCTACACGTAAAATTGTATCCCCCCGCTGATTCACTGCGCGCTCTAACCATTCAAATTCGTTTTTCTTATCCTTAATATATTCTTGGACTTCTTTGTCGTCAGTCTCTTGCATTCGTTTGAAATAATTTTCTTGAAAATTTAATGTCGGTCGACCAGCTTTGTTGGAAATCACCACTATTCGATCTTCCTTGATTCGGACAGTTAAATCTGGTCGAATATACAATTCCTCGGTCGCATCAAAAATATTCCCTGGCGCTGGCGATAACGTTTGTATATAATCAAAGATCAATTGAATTTCTGCTAATTCAATCCCGAATTTTTTAGCTAACGGGCCCCATTTACGACTCACTAAGGCATCAAACTCTTCCTCCAATAAAATATACGCTAAATTAGGCGCGGTATCGTCTCGTTCTGTTTGTAGCATCAAACATTCTTGTAAATTGCGTGCCCCCACACCTGCTGGATCTAGCTGTTGTAACAAAGTTAATGCATCTAGCATTTGAATGGCGCTTGCTTCGGTTTTTTCTGCCGCTTCTTCTAACGAAATCGTTAAATAACCATTCACGTCTATATATTCTACTAAAAACAAAACCAATGTTCGCAAGTATGTATCGCGGTAATTCAAATGAATTTGATCAATTAAAGACTCAAATAATGATAAATGATAGTCTGGAATTTGATTCATATAATTATTTTCTTCGTCTTGGTTGGTGTAAGAACGACTAGTTATCGGAAAATCTGTGGTGTACTGCGTATCTACTTGTAAATCAATCAATGGATTCTCTAGTGCTTTCGCTTCAACAAAGGCAGCGAGTTCTTCCGTGTTAAATTGTAAAATTTGAATGGATTGTTGAAGCTGTTGAGTCATGGCCAACTTCTGGACTTGTTTTTGTTGTTGGGACATTCGTTGCTCAAATTTCATTATTTTCGTCCTCCCTCTTGTAATTTTTGTCAATATCAGCTAAACTAGTATTCGTGCCGCGCCCTTAGTGTAGTGGATATCACGTAAGATTCCGGTTCTTGAGACGGGGGTTCGATTCCCTCAGGGCGCGTTATTTAAATATGTTGATTTATCAACGTTTCTGGACACTCTTTATTCATCTAAAGAGTGTTTTTTTCTTGTTTAGGAATGATTTTTCTATCCGTAGTTTTTTCAAATGTTGCTTGTGGCAAGCTCAATTGCACTTAACGCGACAACATTTGTTCTGCTTCAGCTACAAATCCAATAAGGTTAAAATTCCTCCGTTCCTATTGTAACGCATAACGTTTCCTTTTTCTATCAGCTAAACAAAGTATTACGACAAGTAAACACCTGCTTCTCTCTTAAAGATCCCTTTCTGATTATATAGTAAATTGCTTTTAATTTGTTAATTATTTTACCTAAAACTTAATACCCTAATTAAATAAAGAACCTGGGGCAAAAATCACTTTGGATTTTTATCCCAGGCTTAAAACCTGATAATTGGCGGGAACAGAACCGTTCAGCTCCGACCTCTAAAATACTTAATTAGAAATATACTACCAGCAATCACACCAATTATGATTACTAGCCAAAATAATCCACTTACAAGTAACAGCTCAGTTAAGGTCGTCTTCAGATTCTCCTCCTTTAAATGGCATCTGCTTTGTTTTGCTATGTAATTAATGACGAGATCAGACAACAGCTATCAAAAAAACGAACCAACACGTGGTCCGTTTTCATTCATTATTAAGCTTTTACGATGTTCGTTGCTTGTAAACCGCGTGGACCTTCTTCAGTATCAAAAGTTACTGCTTGGCCTTCGTCTAAAGTTTTAAATCCATCTGATTGAATAGCTGAAAAATGTGCAAATACATCATTGCCATCTTCACCTGTAATAAATCCAAAACCTTTGTCTGCGTTAAACCATTTTACTGTACCGTTGTTCATATATATTTCCTCCTAGTGCATAAAAATATGCAAGTTATTGCAAAAAATGTTGAGTGGCAAAAGGAGAAGTATAGTTTTTAAATATATAACTCAAATTACTTATCAAAATTGATTACTTAATTACTATAACATATTTATTAGAAATAAACAATGCCCACGACTTTCCCTTGGACTTTCTAAAATAATCAAAGATGCGCTTGACAAAGCCCTAGCAAAAAACACTCCTATTCTCTCTATTTCCAGTTAGTTTTATTTAACTTTAAATAATCACTACGCGCTAAATAATCAAATAGCGGAGCTAATCCTGGTGAAAAATTTACTTCCTCAAACCGCTTAATAAATTGTACGCCTTTAATTTTATTTGGTTCGTTCATCGTAACTTTTCCTTGGGCTTGTTTGGCAAAATAAAAATGTCCTTGCCAAACGATTGAATCAAAAACAAGTGGTCCAGTAAAAATTTCTTCAAGTTCAGTAATTTCCACTGCTAATTCTTCTTTCATTTCACGAATCGCACATTCCAGCGCTGATTCACCAAGTTCTTGTTTTCCGCCAGGGAAATTCCATGTGTCTGGCCGATCTTTTAAGATAAGAATTTCATCTGATTGATTTTTAAGAAGTACTCGCGAAAATTCTTTTTTCACTTCATTTAACCCTCTTCTTCATTTTTTATTGAGAAGCCACACTTGGCAACATAAAAATATAATGCAAAATACGATCCGCATACGACGGATTTTTTTCAAAGTCATTGACTTCTTCATTGACTAACTCCAAATCATCGGTAATCACTCCGGCAACGTCCATAAAGAGCATTTTACTTAATACCTCTGAGTCATTAACTGTCCAAGCATAAACTGCTTTTTTCTGTTGGTCAGCTTTTAAAATGAAGGTATCATTCAACGTAGTAGCTTCCATTGTATACAAATCAGCTTGTGTTTCTGGAAAAGTGAAATTATAGGGCAAAATAAAACTAACTTTTACTTTTGATTTGGCTTTTTTAAACGCTTTGATCACATTGTAGTCGAGAGATTGAACCTGATGGTTATTCTTTATCAAAGGACGTTCATATTTTTCAATAAAGTTAGAAAGAGCACCTTGACTATCTTGTTTAGACGTTTTAATTTCTACTAGTAATTTTTGTTTGGCTTGGTTTGCTTTCGCTAAATAATCATCAAAACTGGCAATTGGTGCTTCTTGGCCATTTTCTTTAACGGTCATTTTTGTTAATTCAGCCAACGTAAATTCTTGTGGCGTGCCATCAACGCCGGCGAGTTCTTGAAGGTTTGCATCATGCATCACAACAAATTGATGGTCTTTGGTTTCTTGAACATCAATTTCAATATAATCTGGTTTAAATTTAATGGTTCTTTCCATAGCAGGAATGGTATTTTGTACGCCATTACTATTGGTGACCCCTCGATGCGAAATAATCAAAGGTTTTGATTCTAATAGCCCTGTTAAGTAAACAGCGTTGAAAATTATATAGCCGCCAAAAATGGTGAATAGTCCTAGGCCCATTCCGATAGTCACTAATTTATTACGTTTCGTTTCTTTGTCAAAGGCAACTTTTGTCGTCGTTTCTACTTGAACATTTAATTGTGTATATAAGAAATTAATCAGTAATACTGAAAGCCAAGCATTAGAGACAAACTGTAAAAATTGGACAACGGTTAAATTTAAAATCCCACCTAGCAAGCTAATGGTATCGCTCAAGGTATCTAACTTCAACTGTAGAAGATAAAGTAACACATAAATAACATACGTTGAAACAAATACCGCGATCGTCACAAATGCAATATTACGAATAATGAACCATAATCGTTTGTTTGTCATTGACCAACTAGCCTTAACTGCCTCGCCCGCTTTTTTTCTCTCCAGAATCATTAATGGAAGCGTGTAAATGAAACGAATAGCTAAATACCAGACTAATAACCCAAAGGCCAGTAACCCAACCAAGTAAGGAATTCGTTGGGACAAAAATTCAACAATAAAATCTGGAATCACAAATTTCGTCAATAGATTACTTTGGAAAATCAGGTTACCAAAAGGGACAATGACAACAAAATAACCGAAAAAGAATAACCACGAACGGGCACCTTGCTTTTTAAGAACCTTAAAAGATGCCTTGGTAACTCCTTTAAAATGAAAGCGATGGTCTTGCCGTATTTGAAAAATCCCTAATAATAAAAAGGTAAACTGATAAAAAACTGCACCTAAAAAAAGTAACAACAAGAGAATTAATAACACCAGAGCAAGCGGCTTTTCTAACAGTAAATTCAGGTTATTAAACGAAAGATAAGGAATACCTTGAGTTTTTAGTGCGTTGGAAGTAGCCCAACTAAAAGCCCCACCCACCAATAATAATAAGACATTTAAAGTAAAAAATAACCATAAGTACTGCAAGATGTCTTTAAAAAATTGCCTTGTTCCATTTTTAAATGTTTGCCAAGCAGACATACAAACTCCTCCATTCTAAAAGTATCTGATTAAAGTTCTTCCATACGAATCCTAAATAAAACAACGGCAATCCAAATTGAAATAAATGATGGCAAAATAACAATAATGATTGCGACTGGCTCATCAATAGTTCCTTGTAACGTATTTTTTACTTCTGAAGAAATAATAAACTGATCAAAAATCACTTGATAAATAGTAACATAAATCAATACCCATTGAATATAATATTCAATTATTTTCATTAAAACGATGGGTAAAACAATTTTTTTCGTCGTTAAATTCAATAAAAAATATAACAAAAGACTCGTACTGATGATAACGACTATCCCTAAAAGAAATAACGACTCTAACCGCTGCCCTATTACGTTTGCAACGCCTATTGTTAATAATAAATACATAGCTACCGAAATTAAGATGCTCACACTTAGCATAACAGAAAACAAAAGTAATGCCTTAAGAAAAAGCCACTTATCAACTCTTTTATTTCCAATCAATAAACCTAAAAGAATCACCGACAAAAGTAAAATCAATTCAATCATTCGTTCCTCCTCCCAAAACAAATGAAAAAAAATTCATATGTTCGCGTTTATTTTATCAAACCAAAATGGATTTGTAAAACATTTCACATGTTATTTAATAAACGACTATTACTATAAAAAAGACAAGCCAAGTTTCCTTTATTTAGGAAACTTGGCTTGTCTTTTTATTCTTTTTACTTCATTATTTTTTGATAGTTTGCGAATAATTGATTCGCATCTCCTTCTCCATCAATTTTCTTGAGATGGCCGTTATCTATTTTAAACATAGATGGCACATGTAAAACTTTATTTTCTCGGATAAATGTTGACCATTCCTTCATGGTCTCTTTGTTGGTTAATTCTACATAGTAAACCTGTTTAGGTGCTTGTAATAGTTTCTCGAAATCCTGACAATCTGAACAGTTTTTCTTTTTTAAAACAACATAAAATGTTTCGCCAGAGTGTTTTTTTTTCTTGATACTCATTAAAACTTAATTCCTTTTTATGCGGAATAAATGTAAAACCTACCAACAAACTAAGTAACAAAATTAACAGACTGAACGAAATTTTTTTATTCATGTTTTTTCTTCCTTTTTAGTTTGTTTAATTTTTTCTTTTTTTATTTTTTGTTATGCCAAAGCTAATAGCCACTATAAGGACAATTAAACCTGCAATCATGTAAAGTGGATTTACTGTTGTATTAGTCATTGGTAAATGAATTCCTTTACTTGCTGATTTTCCAAAATTGACTGGGTTCGTTGGCGCTTGATGATTTGTAGGCGTCAACGGTTTCTTCGGTTTTAGCGGTTGTTTAGGTTCAGGTTTTTTTGGATCTTCTGGTGTTGGCGCAGGCGGCGTTACGGTTGGTTTGTTGGAGTGTAACACGTCTCCTTCATTGCCAAAGTTCAAGTCGGCTTGGTTGGGAATCCCACCTTGTTCAATATAAGGGGCTAATTCTTCGTCCGTTGCGTCAGCTTTAATTTTGGTTGTAATGGTCATGGTATAGGTATGTCCAGCTAAGTATGAGTAGCTGTCATCTTTTTTGTTCATAGTAAAGGTTACTTTGTTATTTTCTTGCGCTACTTTGCCGTTAGTTGTAACATCTTTGCCAGTTTCGTCAGTGACTTTCACGTCTGTAATGTCTAACACTTTATTAATTTCATCTACCATGCTGGCTTGGGTCCATGTGCTTGTTTCGTTGCCGAAAGCTGCTTTGACGTTCCATTTAAATTCTTGGTCGCGGTTGGTTAGATCTAAATGTTCTTGACCTTCGACGTCTTTAGTAATATTTGGATCAACTGGCGGTGGTGTTACGGTTGGTTTGTTGGAGTGTAACACGTCCCCTTCGTTGCCAAAGTTCAAGTCGGCTTGGTTGGGAATGCCACCTTGTTCAATATAAGGCGCTAATTCTTCGTCCGTTGCGTCAGCTTTAATTTTGGTTGTAATGGTCATGGTATAGGTATGTCCAGCTAAGTATGAGTAGCTGTCATCTTTTTTGTTCATAGTAAAGGTTACTTTGTTATTTTCTTGCGCTACTTTGCCATTGGCTGTAACATCTTTACCATTTTCATCAGTGACCTTCACGTCTGTAATGTCTAACACTTTATTAATGTCATCTACCATGCTGGTTTGGGTCCATGTGCTTGTTTCGTTGCCGAAAGCTGCTTTGACGTTCCATTTGAATGCTTGGTCGCGGTTGGTTAAATCTAAATGTTCTTGACCTTCTACATCTTTTGTAATCGTTGGATCAACTGGCGGTGGTGTTACGGTTGGTTTGTTGGAATGTAACACGTCACCTTCATTGCCAAAGTTTAAGTCCGCTTGGTTGGGAATCCCACCTTGTTCAATATAAGGGGCTAATTCTTCGTCCGTTGCGCTAGCTTTGATTTTAGTAGTAATGGTCATTGTGTACGTATGACCACTCAAATAGGCATAACTGTCTGCTTGTTTGTTCATTTCAAAAGTTACTCTGTTATTTTCTTGTGTTACTGTGCCATTGGCTGTAACATCTTTACCATTTTCATCAGTGACTTTCACGTCTGTAATGTCTAACACTTTATTAATGTCATCTACCATGCTGGCTTGGGTCCAAGTGCTTGTTTCGTTGCCGAAAGCTGCTTTGACGTTCCATTTAAATTCTTGGTCGCGGTTGGTTAGATCTAAATGTTCTTGACCTTCTACATCTTTTGTAATCGTTGGATCAACTGGCGGTGGTGTTACGGTTGGTTTGTTGGAGTGTAACACGTCCCCTTCGTTGCCAAAGTTTAAGTCCGCTTGGTTGGGAATCCCACCTTGTTCAATATAAGGGGCTAATTCTTCGTCCGTTGCGTCAGCTTTAATTTTGGTTGTAATGGTCATGCTATAGGTATGTCCAGCTAAGTATGAGTAGCTGTCATCTTTTTTGTTCATAGTAAAGGTTACTTTGTTATTTTCTTGTGTTACTTTGCCGTTAGTTGTAACATCTTTGCCAGTTTCGTCAGTGACTTTCACGTCTGTAATGTCTAACACTTTATTAATTTCATCTACCATGCTGGCTTGGGTCCATGTGCTTGTTTCGTTGCCGAAAGCTGCTTTGACGTTCCATTTGAATGCTTGGTCGCGGTTGGTTAAGTCTAAATGATCTTGACCTTCGACGTCTTTAGTAATATTTGGATCAACTGGCGGTGGTGTTACGGTTGGTTTGTTGGAATGTAACAAGTCTCCTTCATTGCCAAAGTTCAAGTCGGCTTGGTTGGGAACCCCACCTTGTTGGATATAAGGGGCTAATTCTTCGTCCGTTGTGCCGGCTTTAATTTTAGTTGTAATGGTCATTGTGTATGTGTGACCAGCTAGATAGGCATAACTGTCGTCTTGCTTATTTATTTTAAAAACAATGTTGTTGTTATCAGTAGTTAATGTTCCTTCAGCTGTTACATCTGTTCCATTTTCATCGGTGACAACGACTTTTTGAATATCTAACAATGAATTAATGTCATCTGTAATACTTGCTTGGGTCCAATCGTTTGTTTGATTACCAAAATCAGCTTTTACATGCCAATCAAAGGAATCATCCCGATTCGTTAAATCTAAATGTTCTTGATTTTCAATATCCTTAGTAATTTCTGGATCTTCTGGCGTCACATCACAGTCATGGGCATGGTCATTTTTAGGAATGGTTGCTTCAGGAAAGTCTTTAGCTACCTCACCTTGAGTCATTGATCCTGAGCTAACTACTGTATCGGCATCAATTGCTGTATTTTCTTTAACAGTATAATGAATGGTAATATTCCCCACATAGCCTGCTACACTGACAGCTGAAATGGTTTGTCCGTTAATTTGAACAGGCACATCATTTCCGGCATCATCCGTAGCCGTTGCTGATTGAATGTCAAATTGATCAGCAACTGTTAGCGAGGCATTAGCTGGCGCTGATTGTCCCACGCGATCTTGGACAATTTGTTTTAATTGTGCTGTAAAATCATCAATAGATTGGCTAGTAATAAAATCTTCTGGTGTGCTGGCACCTTTTTGTAGCTCTTGTTTTACAAAAGGACCAACTTCTGATTGGTATTTATCATAATAAGAATTAACTGAACTTAAAGAATCGACACTTTCCCAAAAGGCATTAATCATTTCATACCCTTCATTTGTAACTTCTTGATTCAACGCTAAAACTTCTTCTGCTGCACCTTGATAGTCATTACTATATTCCACAGATATATAATTGCTAGCTCCCCAAGTACCTAATTGATGATTTGGATCTGGATATTCATTAATTTTATCATTTGTATTGGTTTTGTGTAAGTAACCATCTAATCGAGTATTAGCAACTCCATCCGTTACTAACAAAAAATAAGTTTTTCGATTCGTTAAGTCACCATGTGTCGCATTATATTCATCTAAGGCTAATTTCATGCCTTGTGCAGTCGGTGTTCCACCATAAGTTCGAACATCTCCAAAATTTGACACAAATTGACTTTTATCAAATGTTAATGGTGTATTTACACGAACATTTAACTCTTTGTCTCCGTCATTGATTTTTGTCGTTCCATCAGGAAACATAAATTGGCGTCCACCACGATAAGAAGTAAGCATGACACGATCTTTGTCTGTTAAGCCTTGAACCACTTCATCAATCGCTGAGCGAACCATTGGAAAATTGTCTGAAAAGCTTCCGCTAGCATCTTCAACGACGACTAAATCGACTGGTTCCGTTTCCCCTGCAACGACTGGAAATGCAGCTTCCCCTTCTAATATTCGTTTACAATCGGCTAAGCTTTCATCTTGAACTTTCACCGTATTGGTCATTCCTTCTGTATCTCCTGCTTTAACCGCTCCTTCAGCTAAAGCCAATGTGGGACTGAAATTTCCCACAACTGTTCCAGCGACAATCACCATTGTCGATAATAATTTCGTTGCTTTCTTAAACATTTTAATCCTCCCTATTTTCTTTCGCTAGTGTTTGGGACACTTGCTTCTCTTTACTTCAACTACAGCTCCTTAAATCTTTCATCAAGTCGATGTGTCTCCTTGTTTTTGTGACACATCTCTTACTCAATTTCTGATTCTATCACCTTTATAGGCTAAAAATTGGCAGTATTCGGCTCTTGAAAACGTAAAATTTGTCTTTTAAAAATTAATGAAAAGACTATCTACTAACAAAGTTGGCTTTCACTTACTTTTTGACACCTGATTCCTTTTAAAAGTCTTTTTTTACACAAAAAAAGTAAAAGAACCTTTACAATCCTTTTACTTAATTGTTAGATGCTATTCATAATTTTCTTAGTTTTTTCTATAAGCTGAATAGTTTAGCCCGTTTATTTCAACAATATTTGACGTTAGTCAGCCGTTTCGTTATAGTTAAAGAAAAGGCTTTTTGGTAGGAGTGAATACGATGAATGAGTGGCCCCATCAGTTAATGATGCTTTTAACCCCACTTTTTGAGCTATGTATTTTAGGTCTGAATGTTTTTTCGATTATTGTTTTAGTTTGGGGTGTTTGTTTAGCAGGAAAAGATTTCATTAAAAGTGAACGACAAAATCAAAGCCGCTTTACCTTAACCAAAATGAATACGTTCATCAAAAACTTCCTTGGTAGCTACATTCTGTTAAGTTTAGAAATTTTAATTGCTGCTGATATTATTGAATCTATTGTCAAACCAACTTTTCAAGATATTTTGAAATTGGCAACCTTGGTGATCATCCGTACAGTTATTTCTTATTTCTTACATAAAGAAATTGAAGACACTATGACCGATATGGAACAACAAGAAAAAGAACCAGCTACCCCAAAAAATTAGCGGGTACGCTGGTTCTTTTTTTATTTAATCGCTTTAAAATAATGAAGTGGTTCGTTAGACAAACGCTGCATTTTACGTTTTTTATCTTCAATAATTGCTAAAATCTCGTCTGAAAAATTTTCTAAAATAACACGGCCACCTTTATAGGTGTGTCCACCCATTTCAGCAACTTCGCTGGCCGTTAAAATGACTTTACGATGCGCAATTTTTTTGAAAAATTCTTCAATTAAGTACGTCGGTAAGTAAAAATTATTTTGAGCAGAAAATGATTCCAAATAAATAAAATCATCGATGCTGATGAAACAATCATCCATCGATAAGTATTCAATTGATCTGTCTATATATAATTCACGCTTTTGTAAAATTTCTTTGACTTTTTTATTTAATAAATTCAATGATTCAATTTCTTTAACCAAATGTTCTAGTTCACGATAACGTACTTCTTTTCGCTCTTTGTAAGATGAATGTAAGGCGGCACTTGCTGTGACTATTAGCGCACCGACGATTACACCGACCATTCCGGCGATAAAAACAAACATATTTTTCCCCTCGCTCTTTTCTAATTTTCCATTTTAGTATAACATAATCCAAAAGTTTCGGATAAAAAATGACACAAAATTTTTCAAGCGACTTCGTTGACCTTTATTGACCAAAGAGGTATACTTTTCATAGGCATTCAAAGTGCTTTGTGATAGAATGACTTTAAAAGTTTCTTTATATAGGAGGATTTACTTATGAATTTAATTCCAACAGTTATTGAACAATCATCTCGCGGTGAACGTGCTTATGACATTTACTCTCGTTTATTAAAAGACCGCATCATTATGCTAAGCGGCCCTATCGATGATAATGTGGCAAACTCAGTGATTGCACAGTTATTATTCTTAGATGCCCAAGATTCAGAAAAAGACATTTACTTGTACATTAACTCTCCTGGTGGCAGCGTTTCTGCAGGCTTAGCGATTTTCGATACCATGAATTTCGTTAAAGCGGATGTCCAAACTATCGTATTAGGAATGGCGGCTTCTATGGGTAGCTTCTTATTAACAGCTGGTCAAAAAGGCAAACGTTTCGCTTTACCAAATGCGGAAATCATGATTCACCAACCACTTGGTGGCGCTCAAGGGCAAGCAACAGAAATTGAAATTGCTGCTCGTCACATTTTAGACACTCGTCAACGTTTAAATTCAATTTTAGCTGAACGAACTGGCCAACCTATTGAAGTGATTGAACGTGATACCGATCGTGATAACTATATGACTGCCGAACAAGCAAAAGAATATGGTTTAATCGATGAAGTAATGGAAAATAGTAGCGCCTTAAATTAAAAATAAAAAATGGAAACAGCGACAGTCGCTGTTTCCATTTTTTTATTTTTCAATGTATCCTCGTAATTCTTCTTCAGTAACACTTTCGTCAAAGATATGCTCACCAATGACGATCGTTGGCACAAATTGAATGTGCGCCGCATTGGCTTCAGCAATCACTGCGGAAACAAGCGTTGCATCTGTTTGTTCTTTTAAACCAAGATTTTTTTCAGCATACGTCGCTACTTCTTCTAAGGTTAAGTTTCCCCATTCATCTTGCGTAGCAAACATTTTATGCAATGCTGACAGTGCTTGTTCAGGCGCTGAATAGTCAATGTAGTGATGCATCACATTGCCGCGTTGTAAACTTTCTTTTTCTTTATCAAACAACTTAATGATACGTTCAACTTTACCACTTTTGACAGATTGTGCTAACAGTTCCTCAGACTCTTCAAACCATTTTCTGCAATAAGGACAGCGAACATTGATAAATTCTATCATTTTGACAGGGGCATTGCGCTCACCAATGTGAAGCCCTGTTTCTGTGTTAACTTTTGTTGCATCAATTACTGAAATATCCATAAAAAACCTCATCCTTTCAAACCTTTATTTCTCTTTTAGTATACCGTTTTTCAATAAAAAAATCATAAGACACGAATTCAAATTTTCTGAATTCGTGCCTCTGTTCACTTTTTTAACGATTAATCGAACGAGCCATTCTAGCAACAGTATGTCTTTTCCCGCGTATCGCATCAGAAAGCTCTTTAATATTTTCAATACCAACTAAGCCCATATTGGCATCGCCAATATGTTGAATATCTACGCCTAAAATTTTATTTCTAATGCCGATTGCTTGGATAACTTCAGGTTGAGCACTTTCTTGTGAAGTTCCAATGGCACTCATAACTAATTTTCCTTTTGAATGTGCAAAATCCACAACTTCTTTGACTTGTTGATCATCGATGCCCCAAACCGTACCGACTGCTGGGACTAAGACAATATCAGCGCCCGCTTCAATAAATTGTTCAGCTGATTTTAAACTGACCACTGGTTCATCTACGCCTGAACTGTGCATTTTTCCGGCAATAATGATGCCGTCAAAATGTTTTTTGGCTAAGGCCACGTTCTTAGCAATCAAGTCGTTGGTCACGCCAGTTCCTGGATTACCTGTCAATAAGATAAAATCCAAACCCAGTTCATTGGCTTTTTTGAAAGTAGCTGCTGATGCTTTTCTACCTGGTTCAATCGAAACTCTCGTTGAAGCTAAGTCTAAATTTTCATCAACAGGTTCGACATTCATGCCAATCGGTAAACCGACTAGTTCTTTCAAACGATGAACAACCTCATCATTAGGGACACATGTTTCCGCAGTATATTGCCCTTCATAAGCGGCTACTACAATCGGTTTATTAACATCGAAAACATTCAATAAAATCATGTCTGCGCCATATGCTTTTGACATTTCCGCACAAGTGATATCACCTGCTACGGATGGATGAACTACCACATTTTCCGATAAAATTACGCGCCCTTCGCTCGCTTTAATACTCTGAAACAGCTCTTCTTTTGACATCCGTTTGATTTCTGATGCATTTGCACTAATTAATCGTTGAACCATTTTGACCCCTCCAATAGTTTTTAATGTTTTAGTTAAAAACAGCAATAAGTAATCGCTTGCATTTTATTACATGCAACATTCGTGCCAACGTCGTTTCTTTAAACCACAGGTCAACACTACATTTCAGCGCTACACACTTTTTGCACACTTTATTTTTTTTACACGCTTAAAGAAAAAGTGAAGGATAGCACTTCAAACGGAAATGTTATTCTTCACTTCTGGAGCAGAAAAGTTACGCACTTTTTTCTCGTAATTTTTCTGCAAATTCATTAATTTTGCGAATACGATGATTAATACCTGACTTAGAAATAGCTCCTGAAGGAATCATTTCCCCTAGTTCTTTGAGACTAACTTCCGGATACTCTAACCGTAATTCTGCGATTTCCTGAAGTTTCTCCGGTAATGATGTCAGCCCTACTGTACTTTCAATAAATTGAATATTTTCAATTTGTTTTGAAGCCGCATCAATGGTTTTATTTAAATTCGCTGTTTCGCAATTTACTAAACGATTTACTGAATTCCGCATATCACGGACAATCCGGACATCTTCAAATTTCAACATAGAGTTCGTGGCACCAATTAACGTTAAAAAGTCGGCAATTTTTTCAGCACCTTTTAAATAACAAATATACCCATTTCGGCGTCCCAATGTTCGAGCGTTTAAGTCATAGTAATTCAACATCTTACAAATATCATTATTGTGTTCTTCATAAATTGAAAAAATTTCTAAATGATAGCGACTTGTTTCCGGATTATTAACTGAGCCAGAAGCCATGAAGGCCCCACGTAAATAGGAACGCATTTTTTGCGCGTTACCCATGATTTCATTTGACACATTGCCATTAAAAACGACCCCATCCATAATATCCAAATCAGCTAGAATTTTTTGTGTATCTTGTTTTAGACGCACAATGTAAACATTATTTTTCTTTAGTTTCATTTTTTTACGAACTAATAATTCTGCTTGTGCATGGTAATGATCTTTCAGCAATGAATACATTCGACGAGCAATTGCAGCATTTTCCGTTTGTACATTCAAGACAAACTGTTGATTAACTAAGCTAAGTGAGCCATTCATCCGAATTAATGCTGCTAATTCTGCTTTCGCGTGTTCTCGATGGACTTCTAAACCAGTTAACTCTTTTTTGACATCCGAGGCAAAAGACATCTAAGCTCCTCCTCTCTTGATTCTTTTGATTAATTAATATTTCGTTCCAAATACGATACGGAAAAGTTCTTCAACAACTTTTTCCCCATCATGAAAAACTCCGCCATCTCTTAATTCTAAAAAGTCTGTCGAAATGACTCGGCATCCTTCTTCACGTAATCCTTGAAAATCATGCTTTACTTGAACTAAATATTCATCATAAATTTCAGGATCCATGTAATTTTCTGGTACTTTTTCTGTGTTAACCAGCACTGTATCAACAAACTGCGCTTGTAGATGCTCGTTTAAGACACGAACATGATCTGCATCCGTAAAATGTTCCGTTTCCCCTTTTTGGGTCATGATGTTACAAATATAGACTACTTCCGCTGCCGTTTGTTTGATGGCTTCACCAATTTCTGTAATAACTAAATTAGGTAAAATACTTGTAAAAAGACTCCCCGGTCCTAACACGACCATGTCTGCTTCTTCAATTGCTTTGACGACTTTACGCGCAGCTCTTGGCTGTTCTTCTCCGTGTGTATTTGTTACAAACACATGGTCAATCGTCTTGCGATCCAGTGCAATTTTTGATTCTCCCACCGCCACTGAGCCATCTTTAAATACGGCATGTAACGTTAATGGCCGTTCTGATGATGGATAAATCCGTCCATCAACATGCATCATTTTTGAAAGCAATTGAATGGCTTCATACGTACTTCCTCTCATTTCTGAGACAGCAGCAATGATTAAATTACCGATTGCATGATTGGCAAAATGACTATCTGATTTATCAAAACGATATTGAAAAATATCTTCATATAATTGTGGCATATCTGACAGTGCCACTAAAACATTTCTTAAATCTCCCGGAGGTGTCATGTTATTAATAGATGAACGAAGCTCGCCACTACTACCGCCGTCATCAGCGACCGTTACGACGGCAGTAATATCAACACTTTGATTTCTTAAACTTTTTAAAATTACTGGCAAGCCTGTTCCACCACCAACAACCACGATCTTCGGTTTACGAATTCGATAGGTTTTCATTAAGAGCGATTAACCGTTTCTTTTCTTTTTAAGCGGTCGCGGTGGGTAATATTAACATGGTAATCTTCCTCTTTTAATTCAGCGCCAACACGTTCTGTCAATGCAACAGAGCGATGTTGTCCGCCAGTACAGCCAATTGCAATGGTGACGCTACTTTTACCTTCTTTTTTATATCCAGGTAAGACTGTTCGCAGTAAATCGATAAATTTTGTATAAAATTCATCTGTTTCTGGGAAGCCCATCACATAATCATAAACAGGTTGATCCATTCCAGTTAACGGCCGTAGTTCATCAATATAATGGGGATTAGGTAAAAAGCGAACATCCATGACGATATCTGCATCAATCGGCAACCCATATTTAAAGCCGAAGGACACCATTTCCACTCGAAATTCGTGTGTCTCTCTCGTTGCTAGTTCTTTATTCAAACGTTCCCGCAATTGACGAGGGGACAAGTCCGTAGTGTCAATGACCAACTGAGCATCCGCCTTGATTTCTTCCAGCATTGCACGTTCTTTACGAATACCTTCTGTCACTAAACCATCCATCGCCATTGGATGCGCACGCCGTGTCTCTTTATAACGAGAAACTAACTCTTCATCGGTGGCATCTAAAAATAAAATCGTTGTATCAATAAAATTAGTATTTTCAAGTTCGACTAACATATCCTGAATTTCTCTAAAGAAGGTCCGTGAACGTAAATCGATCACTAACGCAATCTTGGTAACTTTTCCAGATTCTTTAATTAATTCCCAAAATTTTGGGATTAAGCTTGGTGGTAAATTGTCGATACAGAAATAGCCCATGTCTTCAAAGCTTTGAACAGCGACTGTTTTTCCAGCGCCACTCATTCCTGTAATAATAACCAGTTGTAAATTTTCTGGCATATTCAACACTCCCTTCACTTGCATCACTATATTATAACACCCCGGGCGTATCAAAGAAAGCTTTTCAATCATTCTTATAAAGATTTCTATTCTTTCATAGAAAAACAGCATTGACAAAAATGTCAATGCTGTTTTAATTGCTGAATTATACTATATAACTCTGTGTTATTTTAATACAAACTTAATTTCTGTTTTATCAGTAAAATTAGCTTCAAACTCAAATTGTTTTACTTGTTCATTCACGGCTAACTTTTTCGTAATGTGTTCTTTAATTTGTTCATTTGTAGCTGTTTTGATTGACAATCCATCTAAAAGAGTCATGATTTTGTCTTGTGCTGCCTTACCTTCTAATTCTAAATCAGCAGATTCATCTTCATACGTTGCTTCAATTGTTCCGTTCGATTTTATTTCATAGGTGAACTCAATTTCATTTTCGTCGTATTCGATTTCTACGTCAATCTCTTGAAGACTGACAACAGTTGGTGTCGGTGTGGTTAGTTCATTGTCTGCTGTTTCATGGTCCCCACCAACTTCAGGAGTTACGGTTTCCCACTTAAAGGTACCAATTTTAGCTGTTGCTAGATAGGGATTATTAATGGTAATGACTTTCAATTGAAGGTCTGAATGGTTGGCGATATCTGTTAAAATCCCCAGAGCCTGATATGTATTTTGTGTAAAACGTGTCGCAATATTTTGCGCATCAATTGTGGAATAGCCTAATGTTTCCCAGGTGATTTGTTGCTTTAATTCCTGATGAACGGCTTGTACTGTCGCCGGCTCCAATTGAATGCCCGTTGCTTCTTTTAAGTCTTTCTTGGTAAAGCTCATTACTTTTTCATGGTCTGATTGTGAAATTAAGGTCGCTGCTTCCATTGTGTTACTATGTACAAAAGGTGTGATTCCGATAGCTAAGACCATTCCTGCTGTTAATAAACTTGTTGTTATTTTTTTGTTTTTCATTTAAGACTTCCCTTCGTGTTCATTGTTATTTTGTTAACAAACATAGTATATCTTTTAATTACACATTAAGTCAACATTTATTTTTAATTTTTATTAAAAAATATTTGTTATTTTATAATAAAAGAACCTTGTTTCCCATAAAAACAAGGTTCTTTATCTAATCATTAATGTTTATTTCAGAACACGTTTTAAATAATATCCTGTGTAACTGTCTTTGACTTTAGCAACTTCTTCTGGTGTTCCTGTCGCCACGATCGTCCCACCACCGTCGCCACCTTCTGGCCCTAGATCAATCACATGATCCGCAGATTTGATGACATCCAAGTTATGTTCAATCACTAAAACGGTATTGCCCGCTTCCACTAAACGCTCTAATACTAGAAGCAACCGCGCAATATCATCGGTATGCAAGCCTGTTGTTGGTTCATCCAGAATATAAAAGTTTTTCCCATTAGAATTTTTATGAAGTTCACTCGCTAGCTTCATCCGCTGTGCTTCCCCACCAGATAAAGTAGTTGCTGGCTGCCCCAATGTCACATAGCCTAAGCCTACATCCACAATTGTTTGCAATTTACGATGAATTTTAGGAATATGTTTGAAAAATTCTACGGCATCTTCCACCGTCATATCTAAAATATCAGAAATGTTTTTGCCTTTATAATGAACTTCTAACGTCTCAGAATTATAACGTTTGCCATGACAAACTTCGCAAGGCACATAGACATCAGGTAAAAAGTGCATTTCAATTTTGATGATACCATCCCCGCGACAAGCTTCACAACGGCCACCTTTGACGTTAAAACTAAAGCGACCTTTTTTATAGCCACGAACCTTGGCTTCATTTGTTTGGGCAAACAAATCGCGAATGTCATCAAAAACACTAGTATAAGTCGCTGGATTACTTCTTGGTGTTCGACCAATTGGACTTTGGTCAATGTCAACAATCTTTTCAATGGCTTCATAACCAGTGATGCTTTTGTGTTTCCCGGGTTTATTGGAATTACGATTTAATTTTTGGGCCAGCGCTTTTTTTAAAATTTGATTGACTAAAGTACTTTTCCCTGAACCTGAAACGCCTGTGACAGCAACAAATTCACCCAGCGGAAATTCAACACTGACATTTTTCAAATTATTTTCACTGGCACCAGTGACTTTGATCGCTTTGCCATTACCTTTGCGACGTTCTTTTGGCACAGGAATCACTTTTTTCCCAGAAAGATATTGTCCAGTCAATGAATGCGGATTTTTAGCAACCTCTTCCGGCGTACCAGCGGCTACAATTTCACCGCCCAGATGTCCAGCGCCAGGTCCCACATCAATCAAGTAATCCGAAGCCATCATTGTATCTTCATCATGTTCCACCACAATTAATGTATTGCCTAAGTCCCGCATTTTTTTCAATGAGTCAATCAAGCGGTCGTTATCTCGTTGATGCAAACCAATTGATGGTTCATCTAAAATGTAAAGGACGCCTGATAAGTTTGATCCAATTTGTGTTGCTAAGCGAATTCTTTGTGCTTCTCCGCCAGAAAGTGTACCAGCAGCTCGACTTAAGGTTAAGTAATCTAACCCGACATTTTTTAAGAAGGTTAACCGATCTTCGACTTCTTTTAAAATTGGCCGAGCAATCGTTGTTTCTTGTTCAGATAAAGACACACCTTCAAAAAATTGGACCGCATTTTTTATTGCTAATTCACTGACTTCACCAATGTGCGTGCCATTGATTTTTACAGCTAAAGCTTGCGGATTCAAACGATACCCTTGACAGCTTCGACAAGTCAATTCTGTCATGTATAACCGCATTTGATCTCGTGTAAAATCGCTATTTGTTTCATGATAACGTCGTTTAATATTTTTTAAAATCCCTTCAAATGGCACTTCCACATCACGAACACCACCAAAGTCATTTTCATAATGAAAATGAAAGTTTTTCTCGCCAGAACCATTTAAAATAATTTCTTGTTGGTCTGCAGGTAATTCTTCAAACGGCGTATCCATATCAATCCCAAAACTGGTGGCTGCTTGTTCCAACATTTGTGGATAATATTGGGAACTAATAGGGTTCCACGGAACAATGGCTCCTTCTCTCAAGGTTTTAGTGGGATCTGGAATCACTAAGTCTTTGTCCACTTCTAATTTAACACCTAAACCATCACAATCGGGACAAGCGCCAAATGGTGCATTAAATGAAAACAAGCGCGGTTCCAATTCACCGACTGTGAACCCACAATAAGGACAAGCATAATGTTCACTAAACAACATCTCTTCTTGACCAATCACATCAACAATTGCGTAACCTTCAGCTAAACGCAAAGCCGCTTCAAACGAATCAAACAAGCGAGAGCGAATACCTTCTTTCACAACGATACGGTCAATCACAATCGCAATATCATGTTTTTTATTTTTTTCAAGTTCTGGTGCCTCACTAACATCATAGGTTTCACCATCCACCCGCATTCTGACATACCCTTCACGTTGGATCATTTCAAACACTTTTTTATGTTGGCCTTTTTTCTTGACCACAACAGGCGCCAAAATTTGAATTTTTGTTCGCTCTGGTAGCTCTAAAACTTTATCAACCATCTGTTCAACAGACTGACTGGTAATTTCAATATGATCGTTAGGACAAATTGGATGACCTACCCGAGCAAATAACAATCGTAAATAATCATTGATTTCTGTGACCGTCCCCACCGTTGAGCGCGGGTTTTTACTTGTCGTCTTTTGATCAATTGAAATAGCTGGACTTAAACCATCGATGCTGTCAACATCTGGTTTATCCATCTGTCCCAAAAATTGTCGCGCATAAGCAGAGAGACTCTCTACATAACGTCGTTGCCCTTCTGCGTAAAGCGTATCAAACGCTAATGAACTTTTGCCAGAACCAGATAGTCCAGTTACAACAACCATTTTGTCACGAGGAATCGTGACATCAATATTTTTTAAGTTATGGGCGCGTGCACCATGAATCACAATTTTATCATTTGCCATATATGTTCTCCTTTTACTAAATCTCTTACGTCAAATCATTTCAAGTCATTCTATAGAGAAAAGATTAGTAAAAGATACGATGGTTCATCGTATCTTTTACTTAATCCGTTGGTTGACTTATTTGGCAGCTTTCAATTCAAGAATGGTATCTCGTAATGTGGCTGCAGTTTCGAAGTCTAACGCTTTGGCCGCATCTTTCATTTCTCTTTCAAGTTTCATTAATAAATCAGCTTTTTCTTGTCTTGATAAATCTTCATATGATTTATCCAATTGAACCACGGTTTCATCTTTATCAGCTGTTTTGGAAATAGAAATCAAATCACGAATTTCTTTAATAATTGTTTTTGGTTCAATACCATGTTCTTCATTATATGCTTCTTGGATTGCCCGACGTCGTGCCGTTTCATCCATAGCTCGTTGCATCGAATCGGTGATTTTATCTGCATACATAATGACTTTTCCTTCGGCGTTCCGGGCAGCCCGTCCCATCGTTTGCACTAATGAGCGTTCACTACGTAAGAAGCCTTCTTTATCCGCATCTAGAATCGCAATTAAGGAAACTTCTGGCACATCGATTCCTTCACGTAATAAGTTAATACCTATTAGAATATCAAATTCACCTAATCGTAAATCGCGAATAATCTCCGTTCTTTCCAGTGTTTTTATATCACTATGCAAATATTTAACTTTTAAGCCTAATTCTTTGAAATAGTCGGTTAAATCTTCGGCCATTTTCTTCGTTAAGGTTGTGACAAACACTCGCTGATCTTTTTCGATCCGTTCATGAATTTCGCCCACCAAGTCATCAATTTGACCCATAATTGGGCGGATTTCTACTTCTGGATCTAGTAAACCTGTTGGTCGAATGATTTGTTGAACAACAGTCTCTGTTTGTTCCATTTCATAAGGGCCTGGTGTTGCCGATACATAAACAATTTGGTTTACATGTTGTTCAAATTCTTCTAAACGAAGCGGTCGGTTATCAAGTGCACTTGGTAAACGGAAACCATAGTCCACTAACATTTGTTTCCGTGCTCGGTCGCCATTATACATTCCTCTAATTTGCGGCATTGTTACATGAGACTCATCGATTACAAGTAAGAAGTCATCTGGGAAAAAGTCCAACAGCGTATACGGCGGCTCTCCTTCTTGGCGACCGTCCATATGTCGAGAGTAATTCTCAATCCCTGACGTATAGCCCATCTCTCTCATCATCTCAATATCATAGTTGGTTCGCTGTTCCAAACGTTGAGCTTCCAATAATTTGTTTTCACTGCGAAGCACTTTCAAACGTGCCTCTAATTCTTCTTGGATCTGCGATATGGCATGTTCCATATGTTCTTCGTTCGTCACAAAGTGTGTTGCCGGAAAAATAGCTACATGCTCTGTTTCGCCGACAATTTCACCAGTTAACGCATCTACTTCACGAATTCGATCAATTTCGTCTCCGAAAAATTCAACACGTAGCGCATGCTCATCCCGTGAAGCTGGGAATATCTCAACCACATCACCGCGGACACGAAAACGCCCCCGTTGAAAATCAATATCATTTCGTTCGAATTGAATATCGACTAAGCTTTTTAGTAACTCATTACGATCCATTTCCATTCCCACACGTAATGAAACAACTTGTTGACTGTATTCCCGCGGATCCCCTAAACCAAAAATACAAGAAACTGACGCTACCACGATGACATCGTTTCGTTCCAATAAAGAACTTGTCGCTGAATGGCGTAGTTTATCAATTTCATCATTAATACTGGAATCTTTTTCAATATATGTATCACTTGAGGGTACATATGCTTCTGGTTGATAATAATCATAGTAACTGACAAAATACTCGACCGCATTATCTGGGAAAAATTCTTTAAATTCCCCGTATAATTGTCCAGCTAGTGTTTTATTATGTGCAATCACTAATGTTGGTTTGTTCACTTCTTGAATCACATTAGAGATTGTAAATGTTTTACCTGTTCCGGTCGCTCCAAGTAAAATTTGAGCTTTTTCTCCACCTTTGACACCGTCAACTAGTTCAGCAATAGCGGCTGGCTGATCTCCGGCAGGCTCATATTTAGAAGCCAAATGAAAGGTATTGGAAGTTTCTCTTTCGATCATTTATAACTCCCCCTCAAAGTGTTTAATTTCTCTTAAATTATCGGCCCATTCTGGCAGAATGTCCACTTATTAGTTTAACATACCGAACATATTTTCGCCACTTTTGCTGTTTCGGACTTCAACTGATCTTAATCTTTTGTTCTTGATTTCTATGTCATATTTTATAACATGAAATGTAAGGAAATTAGAGTTTTTTTCTCTTTTTAGCGTTCAAATACTTGTCAGCTTCCTATTTCTTACTATATAATTGTTCAATATGCAAAACTAGGAGGTATTTTATGAAAAGGAAACACTTTTTACTTTCTTTCTTTGTGATGATGGTAACTCTGCTAACATTCATTAGTGGCACTTCAGCACATGCAGAAGGAAAGAAATATACAATTGGAACGGATTTAACATTCGCCCCTTTTGAATTCCAAGACTCAAAAGGAAAATACATTGGTATTGACGTTGATTTATTAGATGCGATTGCCAAAGATCAAGATTTTGAAGTGGATTTAAAACCATTAGGCTTCGATAGTGCAGTCCAAGCGATTCAATCTAAACAAATTGATGGCATGATTGCTGGAATGAGTATTACGGATGAGCGAAAAAAATCCTTTGATTTTTCAGATCCATACTTCGATAGCGGTTTACAATTAGCGGTTAAAAAAGGAAACGACAAAATTAAATCATATGATGATTTAAAAGGCAAAACGGTTGCGGCTAAAGTTGGAACTGAAAGTGCCAACTTCCTTGAAAAAAATAAAGAGAAATATGACTACACCATCAAAAATTTTGACGATGCAACGGGTCTTTATAAAGCCTTAGAAAACGGCGAAGCGGATGCAATCGTTGATGATTATCCTGTATTGGGCTACGCAGTGAAAAATGGCCAAAAATTACAATTAGTTGGCGATAAAGAAACAGGCAGTTCTTATGGTTTCGCAGTGAAAAAAGGTCAAAACCCTGAATTAATCAAAAAGTTCAACGCTGGTTTGAAAAATCTTAAAGACAATGGTACTTATGATAAAATTTTAAACAACTACTTAGCGACAGGTGATGAAACAAACACACAAGACGCTGGCGAACAGATGAAAAAAATCACTCCTAAAAAAGAGAAATATGTGATTGCTAGTGATTCTACGTTTGCTCCGTTTGAGTTTCAAAATGCCCAAGGCGATTATGTCGGAATTGATGTAGATTTAGTCAAACGTGCAGCTGAATTGCAAGGTTTTACTGTTGAATTTAAATTTATTGGTTTTAGTTCTGCTGTCCAAGCTGTTGAATCTGGTCAAGCAGATGGGATGGTTGCAGGCATGACGATTACGGATGATCGTAAAAAAGCCTTCGACTTCTCTGTTCCTTACTTTGATAGCGGTATTCAAATTGCGGTCAAAAAAGGCAATGACAAAATTAAATCGTATGATGATTTAAAAGGCAAAAAAGTCGGCGTAAAAATTGGTACTGAAAGTGCTGATTTCTTAGAAAAAAATAAAAAGAAATATGATTACTCAATTAAGTATTTAGACACAACTGATGCATTATACAGTGCATTAGAAATTGGCGAAGTTGATGCCATGATGGATGATTATCCTGTCATTGGCTATGGGGTTGCGCAAAATCAACCACTAGCGACACCAATTCCTCGTGAAAAAGGTGGTTCTTACGGTTTTGCTGTCAAAAAAGGGCAAAATCCTGAACTACTTGAAATGTTTAACGAAGGCTTAAAAGAAATGAAACGTACAGGTGAATACGATAAAATTATCGGCACTTACGTGAAAGATGGCAACGAAGCCAAAGAAGAAACAGCTGACGAATCTACGTTTGTTGGCTTCATGCAAAACAACTGGAAACAATTGTTACACGGTTTATGGATGACGATTCTATTAACGTTGATTTCCTTCGTACTTGCTTTAATTGTCGGCGTTATTTTTGGGCTATTCAGCGTTTCACCAATCAAAGCATTACGTGTACTTTCAACTATTTATGTTGATTTAATTCGTGGAATTCCTTTAATGGTCTTAGCGTTCTTCATCTATTTCGGATTACCTGGTGTGCTGGGCTTTAATATCCCGGTCTTCATTGCTGGGATTATCACATTAACTTTAAATGCCAGTGCCTATATTTCTGAAATTGTGCGCGGCGGAATCAAAGCTGTTCCAGTTGGCCAAATGGAAGCTTCAAGAAGTTTAGGTCTTTCCTATAATCGGACAATGCAAAAAATTATTTTACCACAAGCGATTCGCATTATGATTCCTTCATTCATTAACCAATTTGTTATTTCATTGAAAGATACAACTATCCTTTCAGCAATTGGCTTAATCGAACTACTACAAACAGGAAAAATTATTGTTGCTCGGACATTACAAAGTACAATGGTTTACTTCGTTATTGCGTTAATCTACTTAATTTTAATTACTAGCTTAACTAAATTAGCGAAAAACCTTGAAAAGAAGGTGAACTAATATGACTGAAAAAATCTTAGTTGAACATTTAGTAAAAAAATATGGTGACAACACGGTCTTAAACGACATTAATGTTTCTATTAACGAAGGCGACGTAGTCTGCGTCATCGGTCCTTCTGGTTCTGGTAAAAGTACTTTTTTACGTTGCTTGAATCAATTAGAAGAAGCTTCTAGCGGAGACATTATTATTGATGGTGCGAACTTGACAGATAAAAATACGGACATCAACCAAGTCCGTCAACATATCGGCATGGTTTTCCAACATTTCAATTTGTTTCCACATTTATCTATTTTAGAAAATATTGTTTTAGCACCAACCGATTTAGGTCGCTTATCAAAAGACGAAGCGGAGAAAAAAGCGTTAGAACTTTTAGAACGTGTTGGGTTGGCAGATAAAAAAGATGCCTATCCAGATTCTTTATCTGGTGGTCAAAAACAACGTGTCGCAATTGCACGTGCGTTAGCGATGAATCCTGATATTATGCTTTTCGATGAGCCAACATCAGCTCTTGATCCAGAAATGGTTGGCGATGTTCTTGGTGTAATGAAAGATTTAGCAAAACAAGGAATGACAATGGTCATCGTTACTCACGAAATGGGCTTTGCAAAAGAAGTGGCTAATCGAGTAATGTTCATTGATGGCGGTAACTTCCTAGAAGATGGTTCGCCAGAGCAAGTCTTTGAAAATCCTCAAAACCCTCGAACAAAAGATTTCTTAGATAAAGTATTAAATATTTAAACAAAAGCACTTGGCGCGCGCTAGCGCCCAAGTGCTTTATTTTATGATTAAATTGTTTCCGTGACAGAGACAGATTGAACGTGCCCTTTTTCTTTTAAGAGATGGTGCAAGTTGGAATGCCAGAAATCTTCTTTGCCTACATAAGAAATCTTTGCTGTTACTGCCTCTTGTTCGGATTCCAAAGTCAATTCTACTAAGCGCTCCCCTTTTTCTAAAGAAGCTTGAAGTTGTTCATGCAGTCGGCTTTCTTTAATCATGGGTTCCTTCATTTTTACGATAAGCTGCAATCGTTTTAAAGGAGTTTTTCGTTTAAAATGGGCCAGAGCTAATACTAGCAAAGTTGCCACGAGATTGATAAACGCAATGGTTAAAAAGCCCATCCCAATGACTAAACCAATAATAGTAACATTCCACATCATTACTGCTGTCGTTAACCCAGAGACTTTCCTTTCTCTAAAAACGATAATCCCCGCACCGAGAAAGCCTACGCCACTAATCACTTGGGCGCCATATCGTGTAATATCCATAGAAATAATGGACGCCAAGGCGCTATTTTGTTTCACCACATCGACTAAAATATCCACCGATTGAATCTGTAAAATGGAAATCGTACAGGAGGCCAAACATAAAATGGCATTACTACTGATACCGAAGCCTTTTCTTTTAATACTTCTTTCTAACCCAATCAAAGCTCCAAAAACCACGGCTAGAGCCATCCGAATGACAACGTCGGTGAGAGAAAGTTCAATCATTTTTAAAGAATTCATCGCTTTCTCTCCTTTCTTGCAAGTGACTATTTGACTTATTTTGTATTAACTAATAAACGCAAGCCATTAAAAATGACCACTAAGGTACTTCCTTCATGAATAAGTACGCTAAATGCGATATTCGCAATACCTAAAAAGTTCAAGATAATTAACGTTGCTACCACTAACATTGAAAAAATAATATTTTGCTGCACAATTTTATTCAAGCGTTTTGAGACACGGTGAGCATAGCCTAATTTAGAAAGATCATTTTTCATCACTACCACGTCTGCAACATCGATAGCAATGTCTGTACCATCCCCCATCGCCACTCCGATGTCAGCATTCACTAAAGCGGGCGCATCGTTAATGCCATCACCAACCATCCCTGTCATTCCTACTTCGCGTTTTAATTGATCAACAATCGCTGATTTTTCCTCAGGTAAAACATTAGCAAAAACTTGGTCCACGCCTACTAAGCGACCAACTGCTTCACCCGTAAGTTTTGCATCTCCTGTAATCATTGTTGTTTCAATATTTTGTGACTTGAAATAGTGAATGGCGTTCATTGCTTCTTCATTAGGAACATCCATCAATGCCACTAAACCAATCACTTGTTCATTTTCGGCAAAGTACACTACCGTTTTGCCTTCACTCGCTAATTTCGTTGTTTGTTTCTCAATGATTGTTGGCACTTGTTCGAAACTAGATGGTTTACCAATTCTAAAAGTTGTGTCTGCAATGGTCGTTACTAAACCCACCCCGACAATATTTTCTACTTCTAAATTTAAAGCCGTTGTTTCTGCTTCAAAGCGATTAACAATCGCCGTCGCCAATGGATGATTGGATTTTTTCTCCATATTTGTTAAAACAGCTACTAATTCGTCTTGGCGATCTTCTAAGCCATCAACAAAAAGATAATCTGTGACCTCAGGTTTGCCTTTTGTTAGTGTGCCTGTTTTATCAAAAGCGAGTGCTTTCACTTCAGCTAAATTTGATAAGAATGAGCCACCTTTAAACAAAACGCCTTGTTTTGCTAAATTGGAAATTCCTGATAAAGTTGCCGGAACGGCACTCGCTGCTAATGCACAAGGGGAGGCAGCAATTAAGAAGACCAAGCCTCTGTAAAAACTTTCAGCCCAAGTCAATTGGAAAAGTAATGCGCCACCTAAAACAATTAGTGGAAAAACTGCTAAAACTAGTGTGACATATTTTGGTTCAAATCGTTTAATTTTGCTTGCAATTTCCGATTGATTTTCTTGTGATTGGTTCACGAGCTGTACGATTTTTGCAAAAACTGTTTCTGAACTATCTTTCGTTACTTCAACAACAATTGTGCCTGAACCGTTCATAGTACTACCAAAAACTGGGTCCCCACTATTTTTTTCTTTGGGAATACTTTCCCCATTAATAGATGATTCATCCACAGCGGTACTTCCTTCAATCACGACGCCATCTGTCGGAATTTGCGCACCATTGAGGACTTGCACGCGGTCACCAATCTTCAATTGTTCAACTGACACAGTTTGAATTGAGCCGTCGTCTGTTATCAGGCGAGCTTCTGTTGGATTTAAATTTAATAGTTTTGTAATTTCACGTTGGCTTTTGCCTTGGGCATAATCTTCAAGGAAATGCGCCGCCGCAAAAATCAAAATCAACAATGCTGATTCTTCAAAACTTCCCATTAATGCTGAACCAACTGCAGCTAAGGTCATTAACAAATGAATATTAGGCGAAAACTTTCGATTGTTTTTCGTATCCCGATACGTATCTCCAAAGCCTTCCCCAATAATATGATAACCAGCTAAAATAGCAGCTAACGAGAAAAGAATATTTTTCACTAAGAGCATGTTCCCTAAAAATAAACCGATAAAGAAAAGAGCCAATCCTGTAAAAAAGAGAATAACTGGAACGTTTTTACCTTTTTCTTCATGTGTGTGTGCACCTGTTTGTTTTGACATTGTTATGCGCCTCCTCATTAATGTTTTTATATTCATATGAATGTATATTCATATTATAAAACACTTGGGTGGTTTTGTAAAGACTTAAACACAAAGACAAGCGATGATTCTATTCGATAGGATCACCGCTTGTCTTTGTTGATTCTTTTTGTTGTTGATATTTTTCTTCTTGAATAGTCAATAATGATTGCGTTAAATTGACCCAATCAATCGAACGAGGTGGATCCAGCCAAACCATAACTTTACTCTGTTCTTCTTGATACAAGTTATTTAAATTGGTAATCACCACATCTGGTAAGGTATCTGATAACGGGTCAATAATTTCTACATTTAAATTCACATAGACGGATAAATTTTTTTTGATGAATTGGTTATACTCTTTTCCATAAGAAAAATCAATTAGGACCTTGGCTGGCTCTGCAATTAAATGAACCGGAACATGATTAATTAGCAACAATAGATAGTTAAAAAACAAACAGTGATTGGCTTTCGCAATTTTTTTATGTTTTGCTGTTAACCAACGAATATATTCAATTAAATAAAAATAAAATTCCGGATATGTTTGCTTAAAAAACTGTAAATCCATTTCAAAATCGTCAAACATATTAATCGGAAAGTAAATAACATTGAAATGAATAATTGCTAACCCTTCTTCTAGAGTATTCCTTGTTGACTCCTCTAAACAATTAAATGCTTTTTCAAAACTTCCAATGAAAACACGAGTTAGGCTTTCAATCGTAGGATCTTCGTGAATGACATATTTTTTCTCTAGTTTGCCATGCAAATACAAGAAAAAAACAATCGTATACGTTAATGATTTTGAGGCCAATGCCCATGCCACTTGCGATTTTTTTATTAGTTCCTCTGAAAATGTATTCAGTGCACGCGTATCGATCCCTTCCACCGCACGTCCTTCGTTGTTAATCATAATAGCTAAATAATGGAAAAAATTGCGTCGCTCATAGGTGGTGAAAGTATAGTTTAACTCAACAGACTGTAATACACGTTTCGCTTCATTATAAACTTTTACCGAATATAGTTCGGAAATTGGTTGATTGGAAAGCGTGAACAATTTATACAAAAAAAATGAAATTGCTTTTTGATTGCCGACAATTTCCCGTTTACTAAAATAGATCTGATACTCCTTTAAGGCTTTTTTTAGCCGCTGTAAGGTACTATACGCCACAGAGGTGCTGACATGATTACATTCAGCAAACTTTGTCAAACTATAATTTCCTCTAAAGTAAGACAACACTAATTTAAAAGAGAGCGATTCTGTTAAGTATTTCGTGAGCAAAAGTTTACTTGAATAGTTTCCATCAATTTCAAGTGTAACATCTACATCAGAAACGACTAAAGTTAAGCTGTCGCTTAACTTTAGATTGTCAATATCTGCTTTTAATTTTTCTAATGTTTTTTTGACTAAAAAATTCGACATTGATAATTCTTCGCGAAGTGCAATAAAAGTACCTGATAGCGTGGGACTTTCTTCTAAATGCCTTAGCAAGGAATAACTTCGTTGATCTTCTTTATTTAAAAAAATTTCATAATTCATCATTTATCAGTTCTTTCTCCCATAAATAGCCGTTCCTACTAATTCCCGTATGAAATTCAAGTAAAAAGTGTTTTGCCCCTCCGTTCCAGCACCGCCTGTGCTATTTGGTACAATGGTGATATGGCTAGCATCAAATAATTCATCCGTGAAAAATACTTGATGCTGACTTTTCTTGGAAGAAGGCCTTTCTTCATTTGTTTTTGGATTATTGGTTGTCACTTCTTTTTTACTAACGTCTTCGCTACTTTCTTCCGCTTGCGTTTCGCTAGTCATAGTACTTTCATTTGTTTCTTCCATTTTTTCTGGTGTGCCAGTATTCTCAATCGGATAAATTTCTTCTGTTGGATTGGTCGGATTATAAATTGGATTCCGTTCTTCTGCTGCTTGCACATTGGTTACTTGAAAAAACGAGAGTAACAATGTACTCCATAATAGTAAATGTTTGTATTTATCCATTTTTCTCACATATATTGCCAAATACTTTAGCTACATAACAAAACAAAAAATATAACTAGTAAAGTGGTATCAGACGATATTTAACAATACTCCTTCTTATTATTTCTTTTTTTGAGTTAGGTTTGTTGAATAAACTGCATGTTTGATAAGCAAAAACAAACAAAAACGTTGCCGATGATCAAATCAAAAATTAACTACTCTTTATATTTCTCTTTCGTTTTTTTCCTGTTTCTTTTTTCGCCAAATCAACCAGGCAATGATTAAAATCACTATCAATAATAGTAGTAAGCCAATCATCAAATATAAATTCGAATGATTTTCTTTTAAGGTGACATCTTTTTCATTTAATTCTTTGGCAACTTCACCATTAATTGTAAAGTCTTTTTCAAATTGCCATTGATTTCTAAAAGATATCGATTCATTGTTTATTGATTTTTTAAATGAGCCTGCAGCATCTTTATTCCCAACAACGGTCATAGACAAATGGTAATCTCCTGGCTTAAGTGGTTGCCCTTTTAGCGCAATGGGAACAGAAAAATTGGTATTTGGTGCAATTTGCATGTTTGCTTTTTCCTCTTTATATAAAACTTCTTCATGTCCCTTTTTGGTAATCTCTGCCGAAAAGGCAACTTGGTTAATATATGTTTTTTGATCATTTTGTAGATTGACTAAAATCACATTTCTAGCATTAATCTGTCCTGGTGAGACTTTTTTCAAAAGTAAATTCGGCTCAACCTTTTTTTTGTTTTGTTGCATCAATAATGCAACGACATACGAATATTCATTTTTAATGGATAACCCCTGACTCTTATCGTCTTGGCGTTTGCCTTCATCCGACGTTTCTTCTTTAAAAGTGATACCACTAGCTAACACTCCATCAAAGGGTGTATTAGGCATTTTGACGTTAATAGAAACCGTTTGTTCACTTTTCGGTTTTAAACGAACTGAGCTAGGGTATTGAACGTAGTCTTTTATATCAAACGCTAAACTTTGATCTTTTTTCCCCTTATTTTCACCATACTCCACGATTACATTTGAATTGGTAATGGCACTATTGATGGAAATACCTACCTTTACTTCTTTATCTGTATCATTGCGCAAGTTCACTTTCAACTCAGTTTCTTCATTTGGTGCTAGTAATAAATCAAAGTAAGTTTTTTCTTTATCTACTTGTTTTTCTGATGGAATAGGCGTAACCGCAAAATTAAATTCACTGGCAAAACCATTGCTAGGTACTAACGCTAAAAGAATTAGTAGTATCGGAAAAAAAAGAAATCGTTGTTTTTTTCTGTTCAAATTATTTACTCCTTTTCTATATGTAGTGAATAGCAGGTAACCATGTTCCCCGCTATTCTTCTTTTTAAAACTCGTTTAATTTCCTGGAGCGTCTGTCAACGTCCATGTTAATTTTGTGGCGTATTTTTCAGCGTATTTGGTTGTAGAACCTGGAACAGTTAACTCAATACTTTTAGCAGCTGTAGTTGCATCTGTTCCCCAATCAAATAAATAAGTTCCTGCACCGTTTCCTTTCGCTGCACTCATTACATCTGATTGACTACCATCTGAATTTAGCGTGATTGTGGCTGGGCCTGTTGGTTTGCCTGAATCTGAAGCAGTCACTACATTTCCGTTTTTAAACGTGATAGCTGCCCCAGTCAATTCTTTACCAGAAGTTGATTTAAATTGTCCTTCTTGTTTCACTTTTAATGACCAGCCAGCTTCGGTTCCACGGTTATCTGTTACTTGGACATAGTTAGGCCCTTCTTTGACTTCATCGGTTGCGCCTACTGTCTTGTATTTTTGGGTAGCAGCAAAATAAGTCTGATCCTTCGACGTGATTTTTTGAACACCGAAGTCTAGACTTGACGCATAATCAATTGACAACGGACCGTTTGTTCCTGGATTAGGACCTTCAGGATCTGTTGGGTCAATAGGATCAACTGGATTAGTTGGATCCGTTGGGTCAACCGGATTAGTTGGCTCTTCACTTGGTGTAAATTCTACGATACCATTAGATGTATAACTACCGCCATCTTCTGCAAAGGCTTGAGAAGTCATACCTAAGCTCCCTAAAATAAATGTGGATAAACATACTGTTGTTACTTTTTTCATTTTCTTTTCTCCATTCTTTTCTTTAATTTCCTGGCACATCTTCTAACGCCCAAGATAAACGAGCTTTAAATGTTCCAACTCTTTGATAAGCTACAGGAACATTGATTTGAATTCCTTGTTGTTTTGATTCATCAAGTAATGCTGTTAAATCTGTTTCACCTTTCTGATTACTTTCTAAAAGCGTAATTGCCTCATTTGTAATCTGAGAGCTTCCAGCAGTTGAAACGAAAGAAAAAACATCTGGCATTACAATTGAATCATTTGTTAACGGTTGCGTTTGCTTTAGTTGCAGGCGCCAATTATTTGCGTTACGTTCATCCACGACTTTGAGTCCTTCGGTGGGATGCCCAAGTTTAATTAGTGGTTGATTACGTATCTTTTCCGTACCAAAAGTAATCTGTTTTGGTGCCTCTTTAAAATATAGTTCCCCTAAACGATAGTAAAAATAAATATCTTTTGTTTCCTCTGTCATTGTTCCTTCCGCATTGCCCGAGTCTTTTGTAAAAACATAGCCAGAAATATCTAGGGGTTTTTCTTGATAGGGTGCACCAATTTTCCCTGTTACACTTTTAGGTGGAGCAATATCTTTACCTTCCGCGTCTTTATAAAAAACGGTTACTGTTTTTTCTGTTGGTTTAGGAATAGTAATCGTTACATTATTTGACTTTTGCAGTAAGGTTCCTTCTTCATAATAGTCAAAGTTCATAGTTAAAACTTTTTCGGGCGTATTATCTTGAAGGGTTGTTTTTAATTCAATAATCATGTCCTTCTTTAAAACTAGGTAGTCATTTAAAGCAATTGTTAAGTGATTCCCTGTTTGTGTCAGATCTTTGGCTGCTACCTTTTTACCATCAATCGTTAATGAATTTTCTTCATATGCTAATTCATCAGGTAAGTCAATGCTTACTTGCGGTTGACGATCTTCGATAAAGTCATTGTCAATATTCAACGTATTCCGTAGTCTCACCTGATCATTTTTCACTGCTTCAACAGCTGAGCTAAATTCCTGACCATTCACGCTAAGGGCTGCTTGTGACGTAACGTTGGTAGGAATTTGTGTCATTGCTAAAGCATTCTCTTGGTATTTGCCACCTGTGGATGATGTAAAGCCCCAATAAACCGTTGTTGCGCCAAATTGTGCATTTAAATCTGAAACTACATACGTATTCGTGCCCACACCTTCTAAATCATATGTTAATGCTTTGGCTGCGGCATTCCAATGAACAGTCAACATGCGCCAGGTTCCATTAGATAGATAGGTTGGCGCAACGGTGACACCTGAATGCTCCCCTGTATAGCTATTGTTATTAGCTTTCGGAGTGACAAAAGCTAAATGTCCATTTCCCTTATCTTGTGAAATTTCTCGGTCCATTCGGTTGGAACTACCAGTATTTTTATAGGTATCAAACTCAATCGATAAGGCATTTCTAACATAAGGTTGACCAGCTTTCGTGGAGTATGCACCGATTCCCATCCCAGGTGAACCAATGACTTCTTGAGGCGTTGTGGACATTCTAGGATCATTCGTTAAGGTAAAGGTCATACCATCACCAGCATTTGCATACTCGTTTCCTAAATACAAATAACTTTTAAAGGTAAAATCCGACAATAAACTGATTGGTTTTTTTGACCAAATAGCTCCTTTTTGTGATTTAACAGCTGGGTTTAGTTGTAATAACTTCCCACCTTCTAAAATACTTGTTGCATTTCCAATTGGCTCTTGAAATACCTTGTCGATTGGAATGATATTAGGATCATCAGGCAATGAAGTAGCGTATGGCGCAGCCAACATGCGCGGCTGTGGTTCAACTATCGCCGATTCCGTTGCACTGTTATCGTCATCCTTTTGTTGTTCGCTAGGTTCTAAAGTAGCCGTTGATTGGTCTGTTTCTGCTGGATGATTATCGGTTGTTGTTGTCGTTTCTAGGGAAGGTTCTTGCTCTAATGTTTCCGAGTGAGAAGGAGCGCTAGTTGCCTGATCATTGGCCGATTCCTCCACTATTTCCCGATTGACTTCGTTGATATTTGTCGAAGGATTACTAATCGCTTCGCTAGTAATAGGCGCAAGGATTAGTAAGAATAAACTACTTGCCAAAAAGACTAGGCTTTGTTTGTTTCGCATCTCTCTTCACCTCTACTTTTTAAATTCCTGGTACATCCGTCAACGTCCACAATAATTTTGTTTGATATTTCACGGCATCTTTAGGGGTTGACCCTGGTACTGATAGCGCAACATCTTTTGTAACATTAACATTGTGTACCGTATTGGTTTCATCGCGTTCTGCAACAACTTCTACTTTGCCCCAATAAGTAGCCCAGGTTCCTGCACCGGTTCCTTGCTTCGCAGCTGCCACTAGCGATGCGGTTCCTGGAACAAGGGCAATCTTATTTGTTGCCTCTGGTTTCACAACATTTTGCGCATTACTATTAACGGTCGGGTTAGCTAAAGAAATTTGCGCACCTGTCAACTGACTATTTAAAGTCGCCTTTGTTGCTTTAAATTGCTCCTTTTGCGTAACCGTTAAAGACCAACCACTATTGGTTCCTCTATTATCAGAAATTTGCACAAAATTTGGTGTTTCTTTTTGATTTTCTTGATATTGCTGTGCTCTTGCAAAATATACTTGGTCTTTATTCGAAATACGATTTTTCCCAAAGTCAAAACTTGAAGCATAATCAATAGACAGCGGTCCTTGGGTACCAGGATTGGGACCTTCTGGGTCTGTCGGATCAATTGGTTTGACTGGCTTTTCTGGATCGGGATTTTCTGGATCAACCGGCTCTGTCGGATCTACGTTCGGAATAAATTCTACTAAACCATTCGAACGATACTCTTTTGGCTCCTCTGCCTTCGCTTGTAAGGACCAACCAGCAACTGCAAATGTACTGCATAGAACGATTCCTGTGAATTGTTTTTTCATTGCTTTTCTCCTTTATTTAATTATTAGCGGGAGTATCTTCTAATGCCCAAACTAACTTCGTTGAATATTGTTGTGCAAGCTTTACAGATTTTCCGGGAACGAATAGTTGGACAGCTTCTTTATTTGTTGCTTCATTTGAACCAAAGCGATAAACCCAAGTCCCAACACCTGTTTCTTTTTTAGCGTTCATCGCTAGATTATTATTTACACCAGGTGTTAAGGAAATAGTACTACTGACTTCAGTAGGTTTATATTTTTCATCCACCATTGAGGCAGCTTCTGCCTTTGTAAACGTCAATTGAGCGCCGACTAGTTCTTCTCCAGTAGCTGTTTTAAATTGTTCAGGTTGGGAAAGCGTTAGTTTCCATCCTGCTAACGTTCCTCTTTTATCAGTTACTTGTACATAGGTTGGTTTTTTTGAACCATCTTTCATTTCATCTGGCGCAGCATAATACGTTTGATCTGCCGTAGAAATCTTTTGTGTACCAAATTTAAATTTTGACCCATAATCAATTGATAAGGCACCACCCGTTCCTGGCCCTGGAGGATCAATTGGGTCTACTGGATCAGTAGGATCGGGATTTTCTGGATCAACAGGCGGTGTGATTTCATTATCACCTGCTTCAAAAGTAATTGTGCCTTCTGTATTGTATTCTTTCGGAAAAGTTTCTGCTGCTGATGCGTTTATTGCTTGAAACCCTACGCCTAAAAGTATGGTTGCCGATGTAAGTAAAACAGTTTTTTTCATTAAATAAACTCCTTCTCTCGTTTCATTTTATTAATTAAATAAATGACTATCCCCAACAAACTAACTCCTATCAAGGAATACAGCGGATTTTCAGACTCGCCTGTTTTAGGTAAAACTGCTTGTCCAGAAGCAGCTAAATTGTTTCTTCCCTGTTCTTCTGATTGTTGGGTATACGCTACGTCATTTGACTCTTTTTCATTCTCATAAACGTAGGTACCATAGAAGCTCGCTTGACCATTTGATTCATAATTATTTTCTTCAGCCATAACGCTTTTTGTTTGCAACCCAATGATCAATAGCCCTAAACATACCAAACTAAACCTTTTTATGATTTTCATCTGAATTCCTCCTTCCCCATTTTCAACATTGACTGGCCCAGCCAATAAACATTATATAAAAGAAATATTTATTAGATTTTTTTATTTTTTTCAGACGCTTTTAAAAAATAAAATGGTTTTAGCTAAGAAAGCTTTAAAATCAACACTTTTAAAGACAAAAAAATAAACAAAAAAACTTCGAAAAATAATTTTCGAAGTTTTTTTGTTTATTTTTTTATTATTTTTATACTTCAACCGCTTCTAACAAAGCTAAACGTTCAGCAACTTCTGCTTCTGTTAAATTATGTTTTTTTACATAACGGTTGGCAGGATGCTGGCTACATTCTAATGAGCAGCCACCTAAATGTTTATGTTCATTTTCTTCTGAAGTTAAGATTTGACGATTACATTCTGGGTTTGCACAGTTAATGTAGCGTTCGCAAGGTGTCCCATCAAACCAGTCTTTCCCAATAACTTTTTTATCAACATGATTAATTTCGACACTGATTCGGTCATCAAAGACATACATTTTGCCGTCCCAAAGTTCGCCACGTGTTTCTGGATTTTTTCCATAGTTGGCGATACCACCATGCAATTGAGCAACATCTTCAAATCCTTCTTTTAATAACCAGCCAGAAAATTTTTCACAGCGAATCCCGCCAGTACAATAGGTAACAATTTTTTTATCCATAAATTGTTCTTTGTTCTCGCGAATCCATTGTGGTAATTCACGGAAGCTACGGATATCTGGGCGCACGGCACCACGGAAATGACCTAAATCATATTCATAATCGTTACGAGCATCGATTACAACAGTGTCTTCGTCTAATAAGGCTTCTTTAAATTCTGCAGGTTCCAAATATTTCCCCGTCATTTCTAATGGATCAACGTCTTCTTCTAAGTTCAACGCCACTAATTCAGAACGTGGGCGAACAAACATTTTGCGGAACGCCATTTCTTCTGCTGGATCAATTTTAAAGAATGTATCCTTAAAGCGCTCATCTGCTTGCATTGCTTCCATATACTTTTCTGTTTCTTCGACAGTACCAGATAACGTTCCGTTAATCCCTTCTGTCGCTACTAAAATACGGCCTTTTAAGTTTAATGATTTGCAAAAGGCTAGATGCTCTTTCGCAAAAGCTTCTGGATCTTCAATTGTTGTATATTTGTAATAAAGTAATACTTGGTATTTCATCTTGTTTTCCCCTTTTGTATAAAGTCATTCTATCCCATTATACGGTGAATGAAAAAGGGAAAGCGATTATTTTGCTTGTGTATTTACACACAATAAAAAAAGCCTGATAAACGGCGGGAACAGAACCAACTCCTTCGGAAATAAGCCGAAATTCTCCAAAAATTAAAGAGCAATTTTCGGAAATTTCTTCTTATTTCTCGGAGCTAAACGGTTCTGTCCCGACCTCTTCTATATACTACTCCTTTTCAGAAGTCGCGGCGAGTTGTTCTTGCAATTCACCTAAAAGTTCAATTTGAATATTTTGGATTTTTACCAAATTTTCTAGTTGATTATTGATAATATAATCCATTTTCTCATGTAATAAATTAATTTCTACTTCTGCTTTTAAGTTAATTTTATAATCATTATTCGCTTGTTCTCTATCACGGGCTTCTTGTCTGTTTTGACTCATCATAATAATCGGTGCTTGGATAGCTGCTAAACAAGATAAGGCGAGATTTAGCAAAATATAAGGATATTTGTCAAATGGTTGTCCCAATAAAGTGGTAGAGTTAATCACGATCCAAGCAATCAACACGAAGCAAAAGAAGCCAATAAACACCCAGCTACCGCCAAATTTAGCAATGGTATCCGCTGCTCGTTGGCCAAAGGTTAATTTCTTTTCCATCTTTTCATTCATATTATTGGAAATCAGCTTATCTTCTTTGATATGTTGAACCACCAATTCATTCAGTTGTTGGATTTTTTCAGAATCATTTGCGACCAATTGTTTCATGTAATCCAAACGATAATTAAGTAACTCCGCCAATGTAATCATCGATTCAGCTGTCAATTGTGGATTGTTTTGGAGAATAAAAGCTTGCGTTTCCTGTTCTATATCTTGAAGATAAATGTTTTTTTTCGTTGATTCACCAATAACAACTTGTTTATTTTTTGATCGCTTCATCTTCGTCACTCCCTTTGATTGTTCTTCCCTTTATTTTAATATAAAGTCTCTCAGAAGAAACCTAAAAAGGCTTTGGAGTGATCGTTGTTGCTTCTGCTTTAAAATTTAACAGTTAAATTGGTTACATCATGGAACAACGAACCAATTAATTCTTTGTATTTCGCTGGATTCACACAATTAGTTAGCAATATGATCCCAGTTTTCATATCTTTTGAAAATAAAGCTAGGGCTTGTTGACCCGCTTCAACTCCGTGTAAACGTAAATAATTATCATGAACATAGATGCCGCCATGATAAGAGCTTTGCTGAGAAGACGTCCATAATTTTTGCAAAAGTGCGGTGGAAACTAAATGTCCACTCGTTAATTGATGTAAGTACCAATACAAATCACCTGTCGTCATATCCACATTACCAGTCCCAAATTCATGGGCAAAACTAGCTGCAGGAATTGAGAGCACTTGGTTATATGAATTATCTTCTGTCCATTTATAACTTGTTGAATTATTGGGCTGTTCCAATAAGGTTTCATAGAAGCCAAAATTCTTTAAACCAGCCGTTTTGTGATAAAAATTATTAAATAATTCTTGATAGGTACGTTGATACATTTTCTCTAACATTCCTGCTAAAAGGACAAAATTTACTGGGGAATAATTGTATTTTCCTTTATTGACTTGAATGGTATTTTGTTTAACAAATTGAATAATTTCTTCATCGGTAACGATATCATTAGGCATTGCTGATAACTTCAAACCGCTTGTCATATTCAACATATCGCTAATCGTAATGTCTCCAGCACCTTGAACTTGCGGATAAAACGTAGCAAGTTTTGTATCTAATGTAAGTTTACCTTCTTCAATCGCTTTTAAGATCAAGGTTGTGGTAAAAGATTTTTGAATCGAGCCAATCTGAAACCTTGTGTTTGGCGTGTTGGCTTGTTGCTTTTCAAAATTGGCAAAGCCATATCCTTTATTTACTAAAACCTGACCATCTTTAATGATCAAAGCCGAACCAATATAATTTGTTTCTTGAATTTTTTGATCAAGTTCGCCACTATCTGGTGCAACTATTTCTTTCGTTAAATTCGCATAATTATCACTTCGGCGATCTTCTTCCAAGACCACTTTCGATTCTTGACTAACTTGTGAATCTCTAGTGAAAAAGAACGTTTTTATTAAATAACCACTACCACCAATCACCACCAACAAACACACTATAAAAAGCCAATTCACTCCTCCATGTCTTTTCTTTGCATGTCGTTTACGCATACCGCTTACCTCCGCCTATTCTATTAACAGCATTATCATACGCTATATTTTCATGAAAATTACAGATTTTAGTAAAATTTATAAAACTTTCAACTTTTATAAAAAACAGCTTGGCACCAGAATCAATCTAGATTCCAGTGCCAAGCTGTTTTTTATTTACTTTCTTGCCCCATCACAGCAAAGTAATTATCATCGTTATCTGCAAAATTAAAAACTAAGCCTGTTGGCAATTGAACCATTTCACCAACAGTAACGCCAGCCTCTTGCATTTTTTTATAGAGACCAATGATATCATCGCTAGCAAACATTAAAGAAGGGGTATTCCCCGCCACTTCTGGTGAATGTTTTTGAATAAAGGCCAAATCATATAAAACAATAATCGTCTCTGCTGATTCACTTGGCGCAATTTCTACCACCAATGTGCCGTCAACTTCCTCTCTTTCCTTTTCAACAAAGCCAAACGTTTGCCAAAATTGACTAGATTCCTCAACATTATTCACATATAACATAATCTTTACTTGGTTTGAAAACATTCCTTCACGTCCTTTTGAATTTAGTTAACAACTTATTATATACGTTCTTTTAAATAATTACTGCACTTTCGCTTAAAATCAAAATAAAAGTGTTTGAGCAAGACATTGCTCAAACACTTTTCGTTTTATTGATTTAGATATTTGCATCTAAGACAACGTCGCGATCATTTAAGACATCACGATCTAATTCATGAATACGAGCACTTGTTAACACGCCTGCAACCATACTATCGTTAACGTTAACAGCTGTCCGCGCCATGTCAATAAGTGGTTCAACTGAAATTACTAAACCAACAATTGCAACTGGTAAGTTCATTGCGCCTAAAACGATTAGAGAAGCAAAGGTTGCTCCGCCGCCGACACCGGCTACGCCAAATGAACTGATTGTGACAACTGCTACTAACATTAAAATAAATTGTAAACTAAAGACATCAATTCCAACAGTTGGTGCAACGATGGTTGCTAACATAGCTGGATAAACGCCGGCACAACCATTTTGTCCAATAGATAAACCGAAACTACCAGCAAAGTTTGCTGTGGCATCATCGACACCTAATGCTTTGGTTTGTGTTTCAATATTTAATGGTAAAGCTCCTGCACTTGAACGAGAAGTAAAAGCAAAGCTCAAGACTGGAAAAACTTTTTTTAGATACGTAACTGGGTTGACTTTTAAAGTAATTAAAATCAACATGTGAATGGCAAAAACAATAATTAAGGCCACATACGATGCCAACACAAATTTACCTAAGTTAATAATCGCAACAAAATCACTTGTTGCTACAACATTAATCATTAACGCTAACACGCCATAAGGGGTCAAGCGTAAAACTAAGGTAACAATTCGCATGGTAATTTTATATAAACTATCAATTAAATTTGCAAAAAATTCAGCTTCTTTTGGCGCTTTACGACGAACGCCTAAATAAGCGACACCAACAAACGCAGCAAAGATTACTACCCCAATGGTACTCATTGGTCGTGTTCCCGCAAAGTCAGCAAAGACATTTTTAGGAATAAATGAAACGATTTGTTGTGGAATCGTCAAATCTTGAATCGCATCTTGACGCGTCGCTAACTCGGCAATTCTTGACGTTTCTGCAGCACCTTGCGTGAATTTTGCCCCTTGAAGGCCAAACGCTAAGGTTGTTCCAATCCCCACCAAGGCAGCTACTGCTGTTGTTCCTAGTAAGGTGGCTAACACATTAAAGCTAATTTTTCCTAATTTATTGGATTCTTTCATTTTTGTAAATGCACCTACGATAGATACAAATACTAACGGAATTACGAGCATTTGTAGAAACGCTACATAACCATTACCTACAATTCCGATCCATTCCATTGATTGCGTAGTAATTTTACTGTCTGTACCAAAAGCAAATTGAATAATTGCACCTAAAACAATCCCCACGCCCAATGCTGAAAAGACACGTGTTGAGAATTTTAAATGTTTCTTTTGCATTTGGTAGAAACCGAATAACACAGCAATAAATGCAAGGATCACTAATACAGTGATGAATGTTGTCATTTTAGTTCCTCCCTATGTTTTTAATGACAAGTACATCAAAGGAAGTAAAGGTTCCCGGTACTCACTCTCCAGTAAATACCCTGAAAACAGCAGACTGTTTCCAGTGATAGTTCTATTGTACCTTATTTTATAGCAAATAGTGGGATAATTTGCTTACTTTTTGATAGAAAATAACCGTTGCGATAGTTTAAAACTATCACCAAGTGTTGTTTTACTAGTCACTGTAAAAATAATTTGTTTTTTGTCCTCTTTCTTTTAAGCTGACGTGGTATACTTAGTTCTAGGAGGTGTAAGCGTATGCAAAAAATTTGTTGGATCCTTTCTGTCAACCGTGATGGAGCGACGTTATTTGTGGGAAGCCCTGCAAATGCGGGTCCTTGGCTCTTTTCAAATAAAGAGCAGCAAAACATCAAAGCCTTTTTTCAACCAACCTATGAAATTGACTTTATCAGTTATGATGTTCTTTCAGAGGAAGTACCAGAAGCTGCGTTCATTTTGTACAATGAAATGCTCGCTCCCTATCTTCCCGAAAAAATCACCAAAGTTGGTCAGCCGATTGCTTATGTGGATATCGCTACAAAAAATTATGAACAGTTTAAAAAAGCTTTGGTTGCTAAATCTTCACAAGAATAAAAACAGCGTTTATAACGGAATCCGTTATAAACGCTGTTTTCAAAGTTTAAGCTTCTTCTGATTGTTGAAAATTCAATTGAACACCTGGACGATCCAGAGCAATTTCAGTTACTTCATAAGATAAACGTTCGACGATGCTAAATAAAGGACGCACAAGTTCATCGACTTCTTCTTGCGAAATATCTTCTTGTTTTTCAATTTTACGATCAATAATGTGATTAATTTGGCTAATCGCCCCTGATAAAACAAATTCGTCAAAGACAATTCGAAATTCTAAGCGAGCAACAAGTGCTGAGCTGTTTTCTGGATAATTTTCTTCTTCTACTTCAATTGGTGAAAAACTGACACGTAAATCTGTCTCTACTTCTGAATCAGGTACTCGCATATCATAGTGATACGCTTCAACAATTTCTTGTTGGCGTTTAATTTCCATTGTTTTTTCTCTCCTTTTTTAACAAGATATTCCCCTTTTAGAATATCCAATGGTTCTTTTCTCAAGTATACCACAAGTCCGAAAGTTGCCTAGACCAAAAAATACAGAAGGTCAGACTTTTTTGATAAATTGATTTTGGCAGTTTGAACAAGTGACTTTGATTGTTCCTCGTCCTTTCGGCGCACGTAATGACTGCTGACATTTTGGACATTTAAAATAACGATACTCTTTCTGAGTCAGGTGTCGCTTGCGAAAAGCATGAACCTTTTGCATTAGGCGTTGTTTTCGAAGAATAAACCGTTGATTTTCATTCAATCGCGGGTGAATATGTTTTGAAAAAAAGCGATAATACACGTAGGCGACTGTGATTAAAATCAATAACCGAACCCAAAGATAGCCAGTAAAAATATTGATGAGCGCCAGCACGACACTTGTTAGCAACAGCGTTCGATTCAATTCATCGAACCGGGCATAACGTCCTTGTAAAAATCGTTGCGCTTTTTTGCGCCAACGTAGAATGCGTTCAAACCAAATTTGGCCCATTTATCTTCCTTCTTTCGAGTATTATTTTTTGAATAAATGATTGATTTACAGAAACTTTCAATCAAAATTTACACTTACTAAGTCCAAATTTTGAACAACTGTCGGTTATTTTCGATGGTATACTTCTAGAGAAGTCAGGTCAACCGATGAATGACTTCGTTGATAATAGCTACCGCTATTTTATACAAACTTAAACTGTCGATGGATAGATTATCCGATTTTAACTTAGGGGAAGGTTAAAATCCGATTCTATAATTTAGCACTACACTCCTTTATTTAGTAGCAACTTTAGCCTATCTATCCACATTTTAAGTCAAAAAGAAGCAAGTCCGGACTTGCTTCTTTTTATTTATCTTTCTAATTCTTCAATTTTCTTCTCAATTAACGCCAAGACATATTGACACGCTTCAGGATCTTCGACAAAATCATATTTATCGCCATCAATTTGAATTTTAGGACTTTCATCATAGTCTTCGTACCATTGATCATAACGCTCGTTCAACATTTGATAGTAATCATACAACGTTGGATCTGTCTCAATTTGTTCATAAGGACGGCCACGTTTTTTGATGCGTTCTAACATTTTGGGAAATGAAATACGAATGTGAACTAACAAATCAGGTCTTTTTTTATGCGCAGCATAAGGCAATTCTTGGAGCATATTTTGTAATAAGTCATCGTACACTTTGACCTCTGTTTCGTTGGCACGACCTAAATCTGCATTTAAATGAAAAAGTAATGAATCTTCATAAATCGAGCGATCCAATACATTATTTTCATGCGTTAATGCTTGTTTAATACTATCAAAACGTTTATTTAAAAAATAAATTTGTAATAAAAATGCGTACTTTTCCGGTTCCGCATAAAATAAAGGTAATACCTCATTATCATCAACTGATTCGTAAAAGGCTTCTGAACCTAAACGGTTTGCAATTAAAGCTGTTAAACTAGATTTACCAGCGCCAATCGTACCTGCTAAAACAATCACTGCCATCGAACTCCCTACCTATTTTTTTCCATTTTATTTTTTATCTTCAACCAATTAAACATACCAAAAATTGAGTTAAAAGTATACATACAATACATAACAAATATCGCATAATCACCACCAGCGTGCGTCCCTGCTCGGAACCATAACAAAATTGAAAAAATATTTCCTAGTAGCCAAAACACGAATTGCGATTGATAACGTTTAATCATCAATAACATCCCTGTCGCTGAAACACTGAACGTGATTGCATCTAATGTTTGTTGCGCATCATTTACAAAACCTAACAAAATATATGCAGCTACGCCAATGAGCAGCCACGTGAAAAAGGCATACAACCACTGAATACCTTTTAAAACTTTTACTTCGGTTACTTGACCCGAGCCATCTTCGCTAGCCCGAAGCCAAGCATAAAGCCCTGTAATGTCCATAATAATATAGAAGCTTTGTAAAAGAACTTCCGCATATACCCGTGTCACTAACCCAAAATAGCCAATAATCACTGCACTGATTAACCCAAAAATGTAATTGCTGACTTTTCCTTGGGCAATTAAATTCACACAAATGATGCCGGCTAAACCACCTACTAACGTAATCCAATTCGATGGATTGATAGCAAATGCAATCAACTGTACCCCCACCATCAAAGCTAAAAACAAGTAACTTCTCGTTTCCCAACCTTTAAAATCATTCACCAAAAAATTCTTATTCACGACAAATTTCCGACCTTCCTAAAACCAAACTTTTCTCTGTTGACGTCTCAATAAGAGTACTCCGTTTTAAAAAACAAGTCAATCAGATTTTGGAATAAAAAGAAGATTTTAATACTATATATTGATTGGTAAAATAATAAAATACTACATATAGTTATTTCGCAAGCTTTCTGATATCCTTTATTGCCACAATATTTTCTTCATCTTGTTTTAATCTTCTATGTATTCATGGATTTGTTTCCATCTAATAATTCCTGCAGCAGAACCCTTTACGACGGTAGCGCTCCAAATTAATGTTGTGAAAGCGGAAGCAACCACACATATTCATGCTTCAAACACAGCCATCGTTCACTCTTTTTATTGATATGCTTAAAAATTGACGGCCTTATTTCTCGAATCTGGCCACTTATTAACTTATTACATGAAAACATTCGCCTAAAAAAGCAAAAAAAAAAACGACTAACCTAAATAATCGACCTACAAACAATTCCTTTCATTTGTAGGTCGATTATCTTTATTAGGTTTGATACGGATGTTTCGCCATTCCTAGTTTCCCTTTACTGATCATCTCTATTTATTTTTTTACTGTTTGCCAACAGCTCGTTGTCTGAAAGTACTATCCGTCCTTTGGTACTTTGTTCAAAGCTGTAAGCTTGCTCAAATAACGTTTGCTCTTTATTGGCAGTTTGTGTAAAAGTCAGCCCATAAGGTTGTCCTTCACTGTTTTTCGCCAAAGGAACAGTCAATTCAGGATATCCTGCCACAGCACTTAAACCCGTACCTTCAGAATCAATAAAGGCATATCCGTCTAATTGTTGTTTTTTTAGCAACGCATCAAACGTTTGCTGTGCTTTTTTAATGGTTGTTTGAATGATTTCTTTATCTGGTTGTTTCTTTTTAACATCTGCTTCTAATAAATCTTGCCCATACTTGGCACGAACCTTTTTATCTTGTTGATTATACGCAATTAGTTCCTCCAGTGTTTTAAATGGTAAGTCATAACGTTTCGCAAATTCTTCCAATGCAAACTTAAATTCATTGGAAATAACTTTCCCGCCATCAATCCCTTCCATGTCTGGTGTTACCGGAATCACTTCTGCTCCAGCTTTTTGGAGGGCCTTTTTAGCAGTCGCAAATTCTTCTTCAGCACTCGGCATTTCTAGCAAACCAATGCGTTGACCTTGTAAGTTATTTTTAGTAAATTTCGTTGAATCAATGCTCGGAACCGTGTCTTTCTTAAACGCATTATAGCCTTGCGCAGCATCAACGACACTTCGGGCAATCGGGCCAACTGTATCTAATGACGGTGCCAATGGCAAAACACCTTCGCCACTTACTGAACTGTGGGTCGGTTTAAAACCAACCACTGATTGATGAGAAGCGGGGGAAACAATCGATCCCATCGTCTCAGTGCCTAAAGAGAAGGCGCCGATATTCATCGTCACACTAGCCGCACTCCCAGAACTTGAACCTGAAGGTGTTATTTTGAGTGGCCCATAAGGATTAAGTGTTTGTCCATGTTTGGAACTATAGCCACTTGGTGCTTTCATTGACATATAATTCGCTAGTTCAGATAAGTTTACTTTTCCTAAAATCAAAGCTTGCGCCTCTGTTAACTTCTTAACTACTTCCGCATCTTCCTTAGGCTTGAACGTGCGTAAGGCATAAGCTCCTGCACTCGAAATCATGTTGGTCGTATTTATATTTTCTTTCAAAGTCACAGGAATACCATACAAAGGCTTTTTCGGTGTTTGAGAGGCTTGCTGGTCAAATGCCTTGGCTTCCTTAATTGCTTGCGGATTGATTTCAGAGATGCTGTTCATGCCATTATCTATTTGATCGAACTGTAAAATACGGTCCAAATAAAACGCCGTAAGTTCTTCATAGGTCAATGTTCCGTTGGCAATCGCTTGCTGTAATTCAGTGATATTTTTTTCAATAATCAACGGTGCTTTGGTCCGAGCTTTTTGTACATCTGTTTCTTTTAATTGGTCTTCAATCGTTTTAACGATTCTCTCTTGATTGTACATTGCTGGGGTTTCTGCCTCAGGAGTGAACTTTTTGAGTATAAACCAATACGCTGCAGCTCCTATTATGACTAACAAAACAGCAATTATTCCGATTACTTTTAAAAATTTAGACATTTTTATCCTCCTATACCATTTAAAGATTATCTTACTATGTTTATTTTTGCATGACAACTAACAGTTTTGTTCGTTAAAAAGACAAAATAAAGAGTAGGACATCCGTCAAAACGACCGATGTCCTACTCTCTAACGATTAAGATAGTCCGCTAAATGCGTTTGTTTTAGTCTTTTGTGAAAATTAAATACTGAGAATTTATTGTGTAATTCGTGTACCACTTTCTCCTTTGATTGCTTCCGAAGCTAATTCTAAAAGCCCGATAATCGCCTGGCGGTTTGGTTTACTTTCTGCAAAACTGATGGCCGCTTCCACCTTAGGTAACATACTACCTGGCGCAAATTGATTTTCTTCTATATATTGTTGCATTGCCGTAACCGTAACATCAGTCAAAGCTTGTTGATTTGCTTGACCAAAGTTAACAAAAACATGTTCTACTGCAGTTAATACCACAAAAACATCTGCTTCAATGAGTTCAGCCATTTTTGCTGCCGCAAAGTCTTTATCAATGACTGCATCTACACCATGATAGACTGGACCATCATAGGCAATAGGAACCCCGCCACCACCACAAGCAATTACGATTTGTCCTGCATCAACAAGTGTTCGCAAGCTAACTTTTTCGTAAATATCGACTGGTTTTGGTGAAGGAACTACCCGTCGCCAGCCTCGACCCGCATCTTCTTGATAGACGTTCCCAGTTTCCGCCATCAACTGTTTGGCTGTTTCTTCGTCATAATAACCACCAATTGGTTTTGTTGGTTTTGTAAACGCTGGGTCTTTCGGATCCACCACGACTTGTGTAATTAACGTAACAACTGGTTGTTCCCCTAAATTTCTGGCTACTAGTTCTTCATCAATTGCTTGTTGTAAATGATAGCCAATATAGCCTTGGCTCATTGCTGTGCATTCAGGAAACGGCACGACATCTTCTGGAGATTGACTCGTTTCCTCAAAAGCTAAGCGAATTTTGCCAACTTGTGGCCCGTTGCCATGAGCAATCACCACTTGATGGCCTTGTTCAATTAAATCAACAATGGATTTTGCAGCGGTTTGTGCTTTTGCCAATTGTTCTTTCGAAGAATTTCCTAACGCATTTCCACCTAATGCAATCACTATTTTTGACATCTATTTCCCTCCTAGCGCTTTGGTTCTTGTTGTGTGATACAATGAATATTGCCGCCCCCATAAACAACTTCTACCGTATTAACGCCGACAATTTTTTTATCTGGGAACATCGTTTGAACTTGCTCTAAAGCCAAACGATCATTTTCATCACCATACTGTGGCACAATCACGCCATCATTTGTAATTAAAAAGTTCATATAGGATGCGATACAAATATCGCCATCTTCTCGTGGCATGGTTCCTTCCACGAAATCAATTTTGAAGGAGCCTTTAATGGTTACATTTTTGACAGGACAGCATAATTTGTGGACTTTTAATTGGCGTCCCTTAGCATCAGTCATTTTAAGCAAACGTTGATACGCATCTTGTGCCGCTTCATAAAATGGGCTATTTTGATCTTCGGTGTAAATACAAGCCACTTCACCAGGTGCAATAAAACAAGCTACATCATCCACATGACCATTGGTTTCTTCTGGGTCAATTCCATCACCTAGCCAAAGAACTTTTTCAACATTTAAATAGTCGCATAATTTTTGTTCGATTGCTTCTTTTGAAAGTTGTGGATTTCGACCTTCACTTAATAAGCACATTTCTGTAGTCAAGACTGTTCCTTGTCCATCTACGTGGAATGAACCGCCTTCTAAAACAAAATCATCTGTACGATAAGAATCTACATGCTCAATTTCACAAATTTTTTGTGCAACCAAATCGTCTTGGTCCCAAGGGAAATATAAACCATCTACTAATCCCCCCCAAGCATTGAATGTCCAATCCACACCACGGATTTCTCCATGGTCGTTAATGACAAATGATGGTCCACAATCACGGACCCAGGCATCATTGTTTGACATTTCGTAAACCGTAATTTCTGGCGGCAATTGGCGACGGCAATTTTGAAATTGTTGTTGAGAAACCACCACATTCATCGGTGTAAACTGACTAATTGCTTTGGCCACATTAGTAAAAGCTTCTTGGACAGGTTTACCACCATCGCGCCAATTATCCGGTCTTTCTGGCCAAATCATCCAAACTTTCTCTTGTGGTTCAAATTCTCCTGGCATTCTAAAGCCATCTTGTTTAGGGGTACTTCCTACAATTCGTTTAGCCATTTTCTTTCGTTCCCTTCTTAATTTTTTTCACGTAAATAATTACTTCACCAAACAGAATAAAAATGATTGCCCCAATTGTGATTGGTAATTTTTCATTTAATGCTGCGGGACTAAAATCTAAAGGCACTGCTGTGAAAATCAGTGAAATAATAATCATAATCATTGGCAAAACCACTAAAACTTTTAAAAATCCTGGTTTTCCGTTAACTTTAAACGGACGTGGTGTATCGGGATCAATTTTTCTAAGCTTATAAAAAGCTGGGAAAACTGGGATATACGATAACAAGAATAGGACGACATTCAAGGAGAAAAAGGCCCAGAATAAATCTTGATTAGGTAAAATTGGTGCTAATACAATGACCACCGATGCCACAATGCCATTCATCAAAGCAGCCCCAATTGGCATGTCATTTTTCTTACTACGTTTTTCAAAAAATTTAGGCATGTCACCATTTTCAGCAGCATAACAAGCTGTATTATTGACTCCTAATGACCAAGAAATCATGTTGCCGAACAGCGTAAGAAGGAATAGGAAAGCCATCAACATAATGAACCAACCTTCTGTCGAGCCTGTCAATAGTTTAAAGCTATCCATCATACCACTGCCGGTACTAATTTGATCGGTGGGAATCGCTACCCCAATTCCAAAGGCTGAAAAAATATAAATGGCCGCAATGACTAACCCCGCTGCTACAATAGCTTGTGGAATTTGCTTCTTAGGATTTTCCATATCATCTGCAAACGTACAGATGACTTCAAACCCTAACAAATTAAAAATGATTACAGAAATAAAAGATAAACTCCTTAAGTCAAACGTTGGCAGCATTGATTTCAAGGTAAATTCATTGGCAACACCTTTCGTCAAGGCTACATACAACCCTAGCCCACCAATTAAGACTGCTAAAACCATCTTGATTACGGCAGCTCCATTTAGAATCCAGATACTGTCGCTGACTGGATAAAAACTAATCCAAACCACAATCCAAGTAAAAATTAATTCAACAATAATCATCATCGGTGTTGAAAACTTAATACCTGTAATTGTCGTTAATAGTTCTGGCGTCATAACGGCTAATGAAGCTAGCCACAATGGATAATTAATCCAATAATACCAAGAAACTCTGGCACCCCAACGATGACCATATGCTTTGGTCACCCAATCATAGATGCCCCCTTCACCAATATAAGTTGTTCCTAATTCTGATGAAATTAACCCATATGGCAATAGGAATGCAATTAATAAGAAAATCCACCAAAAAAACTGAGAATTACCAATTGCAGCAACAGGCGCCGCTGCTTCAGCAACGAAAACCACACAGATCACTGATAAAATGGCACTCGTTAAACTAAATTTCTTTTTCCCCTCCATGAAGACTCTTCCTCTCTTTATAAACTGTCCACTGATTCATTTTTTCAATCAGTGGACAGTTGGCCGTTAAATGCTTTGAGTGTCTAAGAAAACTTCTAGTTCTTTTTTCGCTTCTGCTTGCTTGATTAAATCATAAGGATTTTTTGCTTCATAATCATTCATAAGATATACTAATAAGCCACGAATAGATGTTAAACGGTTTTCTGCTTCATCGAAACAAATAGAATTTTTACCGTCAATCACTTCATCAGTTACTTCTTCCCCACGTGTTGCTGGTAAACAGTGCATGAATTTACAATTGGCACCTGCCCGATCCATCATTTCTTGATTCACTTGATATTTTGGATAGAAAACCTTCATACGTTCTTCTTCAGATAATTCCGCTTCGTACAAGCCATACCAAACATCCGTGTACAAGAAATCAGCGCCTTCAACAGAACTTGCATCATCTGTGACCAAAAAGCTACCGCCTGAAACTTCACAATTTTTTGCTAATTTCGCTTGATGCTCTTCATTTAATTGGAAACCTTCTGGACCGAAGTGAACAAAATTCATGCCCATTTTTGTTGTGATTAATCCTAAAGAAAAACAAACTTGTGTTGCATCTCCAACAAAGACAACTTTACAATCTTCTAATTTTTTGCCTTCTGGTAAATGCTCAACCATGGTACACAAATCACCTAATTCTTGGGTTGGATGATTGTAATCAGACATACCGTTAATGACTGGGATGGTAGCACAATTAGCTAAATCAACAATACTATGGTGACGTTCCACACGAGCCATCAAAATATCTACTAAACGTGACAATACGCGGCTGGTATCTTCAATCGTTTCATGTCCCCCTAATTGAATTTGACCAGGTGCTAAATATTCGCCATGTCCACCTAATTGTTCCATTGCAGTTTCAAAAGATACTCGTGTTCGAGTTGAAGATTGTTGGAAAATCATTCCTAAAGATTTGTTTTTTAACAGTTGCGGATAATACCCATTTTTAATCGCTTCTTTAATTTTTAATGATAAATCGACTAAATAGTGCATTTCCTCTTTCGTATATGTTTCTGTTGTAACGTAATCTCTTTTCATGATGTGTTCCTCCTAAAAGTTGTTTTTGTTTACACATCGACTTTACCAAGTTTAGCGAAGAGTTTACTATCCGCCAAAAGTCAGAAAACGCTTTCTTTTTTGGCGTAATTTTTCATTAAAAAAAGTTTATTTATGGTTATAAACCGTTGGTACACCAGGGGTTTATAAAAGTTTAGGCGGATTTCTCTCTAATTTCTGACCAATCATAGATTTGAAAATGGTATAATTATTTTGAAAAATCATTCACTTAAAATAAAAGATGAAAGGGGTTTCCAATCGTGACATTTGTTTTTATTTATAACATCTTGTTGATTATTTTATATTCGTTTACTTCAACCTTTACCTTAAATCTTTACTTGAAAAATAAACAACCGATTTTTTTATTGCTTCTCTTTTTAATGGTTATTTTTATTTGTGACAATGTGATTGTTTATATGACTGAGTTCATTAATTCGTTTGCAACCGAATATAATCAGACCTTTATGACCGCACCTTTTTTAAAGACCATCATTTTTATTTGTTGTAATTTTGCCTATCTGGCTATTATCAATACTATTAGTGGTCGTCCTTTTAAAAATTATCAATTTGTCTGGTTATTTTTAATTGGTTTATGGATGCTAGCTATTCCATTTTCACAAAATTCCGCCTTAAAAGTTTGGTTGTACTATTTACCCAATCAGCTATTTTTAATTTACCTTGGATGCTATGCGCTCTATCAATTACGAATAGATCCTTTATCAGCCCTTGCGAAAAAATATCTTCGTTTTATTGGTTGGCTAAGCATTGGTTTCGGTGTGGCGATTCTTTTGGAAGATACCTTCGTTATTTTTAACATTGACCAATATTCTGATATTGTCTTTAAAATTAACAACCGAAACGTTTCTGAAGATATTTATACAATCATTCTCTCGATCGCCATTATCTACTTCTGTAATCGTGATTTTCCTCTGTCGGTTCTTGAAAAAGACGCTGCTAAATTGGAAGAAAATCAATCAGATGAACCCGTACTTTTGGCGCCTTTTTGTGATGCCTATCAATTAACGCAGCGAGAACGAGAAGTGCTTTCGTTACTTTTAGAGTGCAAAACAAATCAAGATATAGCCAACGAACTATTCCTATCAATCGGGACAGTAAAAACACATATCCACAATATTTTCGTTAAATTAGAAGTAAGCAAAAGAGCAGAAGTTTTTGTCAGTTATCAACTTTTTTCTCAACAACAAACTGAACATTTAGCGAGATAATTAAAAAGGAAGCCTCTCCGTGATCGGTGGCTTCCTTTTTGATTAACTATTTTCTTGTACTTGTCGAACTCTCTTTTCAATTTCTTGAAAGTTAATAATTTTAGCTTGGCGATGAATTTCTTTTCCTTCATAGTATAAGATAATGGTCGGTGCAGAAAAAGCATTTAATTGTCCAATTATTTCTGGACTTTTATCAGCTTCTGCAATGTATGTAGGAAATTCATATTTTGTTGCAATTTTTTCGACAATCGGTTTATCAACTGTACAAACACTACAATTTTTTGCTGTCAAAAAGACGGCTTGTAGACGATTGTCTGTAATTTTTTCTTCTAATTCTTCTAATGTTGTTACATATTCCACTGAATAGCCCTCCTTGTCTTTTGTCTAAAATAACAGATTTACTAGCAAAATAACAACTTATTTGTTTGGCTAGGAATGCTTTAACAAAAAAGTTGTCGCCCATTTCATTAATGGGCGACAACTTTTTACTAATAACCGCTTATTTATTAAAAATTTTAGGCCCTTTGCGCATGTTTTTACGATCATTTTTGGGAGTTTCCATTTTTTTAGAACGGCCACCACCTTGTTTCTTTTTAATTAATTCTAACATTTTTTCTTTTTCATTCATTTAATCCACCGCCTTTGTTAATAACGTGACAGATTCAATGTGGGTCGTTTGTGGGAAATTATCCACTGGTTGAATTTCTTTTGCTTCATAGCCACCTTCTGTTAATAATGCAATGTCGCGAGCGAGTGTGGCTGGATTACAGCTGACATAAACAATTCGTTCAGGTTGCGTTTCAATTAATGTGTTTACTAATTGACCGTCTAACCCTTTCCGTGGTGGATCCACCACCACAACATCTGGTTGCAAGCCATTTTCAACTAATTTTGGCAATAATTCTTCCGCTAAACCAGCCGTGAAAGTGGCATTCTCAATGTTGTTTAATTTAGCATTATTTTCTGCATCTTTGACCGCTTCTTCAATTACTTCAATACCGTAAACTTGCTTTGCATCTTGGGCTAAAGTTAAGCCAATCGTCCCAATCCCGCAATAGGCATCCACCACAATTTCATTGCCTGTTAAAGCCGCATACTCTTTAACTTTTTGATACATCACTTCTGTTTGTTGTGGATTTACTTGATAAAATGAACGCGCGGAAATTTCAAATTTCAAATCAAAAATAGTATCTGTAATTTTTTCAGACCCATGTAATAAGATGGTTTCGTCGCCAAAAATGACATTGGTTCGTTTTGGATTTACATTTTGTACAATGCTGACTACTTCCGGAATAGCTTCCAAAATATCTGGCACAATTTTACTAATTGGGAATAATTTCGGTGTTCTCGTAATTAGAACAACCATCATCTCCCCAGTATGGTAGCCACGACGAACGACAATATGGCGTAAGTTCCCTGTATTATCAGATTCGTTATAAGGTTTTACGCTATATTTACGCATAATGTCACGGATTTTAACAATTGCTGCATCAATTTCTGGGTCTTGAATATAGAAATGTTCCATCGGAATTAAATCATGGCTATTTTTCCGGAAAAAACCTGTTTGTAGTTGGTTGTCAATTTTACGCACGGGAATTTGTGCTTTGTTCCGGTAATGCCACGGATCGTTCATCCCAATTGTTGGTAAAACAGGGACTTCTTGCAATTTAGCGACACGTTGCATAACATTTTCTACTTGTTGTGTTTTAAATGATAGTTGGGCGCCGTACGCTAAATGTTGCAACGGACTAATCCCGACTTTTGTAAAGTTTTCATCTTTCACGGGCACACGCTGTTCACTGCTTTTTAGGACAGTCAATACTTTCCCATAACCAAAACTTTTGCCTGTTTTTAAGACTTTGATTTCAAGTTTTTCACCTGGTAAGGCATTTTCAATAAACAATGGATAATGGTCCACTTTTGCCACGCCTAAACCTTCATGCGTCAAGTCAATGATTTCTACTTCAATGACGTCATTTTTCTTTACTGGATAATTTTTCATAAGTCGCTCCTTCTTTTTATACACTTCACTCATTCTAATGAAAATACCTAAGAAAAGCAACAACGAATTTTCATGGCGATTTAGCAATTCCGTTTGAGCTTTTTGGGTAAATAAAAGAATGAGATCCTTTCCCTTATTCAAAAAATAGCCAATGAAAGATCTTATCAACTAAATCTTTCATTAGCTATTCACGGACTACCTAGTGCTTTTCTTTTTCGGCAATCTTTCCATCGCCATCAATATCTTCGTCTGTTAGTCGTTCAACTTCTTTGACAAATTCTTTGCTGGCTTCGTTATATGCTTCTTCCTCTTCGTCTTCTGATTCTACGACAATCTCATCGCTACCAGTTAAGACAGAACCCATAATTGCATTGGACGGCAGTGCATCACCATTTGCAAAAATTTCAATGTGTTGATGCATATTTTTAAAGGTCATTGGAGCATCGCCTCCATATTCACCATCTAAATTAATCATCATTTTATTGTTCTTTTCTAACGTTTCTGCATGTAAATAGCTGGTCTTTGTATAGATTAGTCGATGATCTTCAACATGCTTTCCACCATTTAACATTAACGCAACTAAATGAAGAATCTCAAAAATATTGGCTGTTTTTACAATGATTAATGAAAACTTACCATCATCTAATTTAGCGTCTGGTACGATTTGCTCGAAACCACCCACCGAGTTAGTCAGACCTAGGAAAAACATTGATGCGTTGCCTTCGTATACACCTTCATCATATGTCATGCGCATTTTAATCGGCTTCACTCGCGGCAACATTTCGGCTCCTTTAGCTAAGTACGCTAAGTAACCAAAAATACTTTTCAACTCTGATGGAACTTCATAAGTCAGTTCCGTTAAATGACCACCCGCCGCAATATTGATAAAGTAATTTTTGCCGGCTTGGCCAATATCCATTTTGACAGTCTGATTTTTTTTAATCACTTCTGCTGCCTTAACGATATTATCACGAGGAATCTTCAATGCCCGTGCATAGTCATTCGTCGTTCCAGCAGGAATAATAGCCATTTTAGGGCGCCGCTTCAACGGAGCAATCCCATTCACGACTTCATTAATGGTCCCATCTCCACCTGCAGCTACTAGTAAATCAAATCCTGCCCGCGCAGCACGATGTGCTTCATTGCGTGCTGAATTTTCTTCTGGTGTGGTCGCAAATGCACTGGCTTCATAACCACATTCTTCTAAAATAGATAAAATATCGGCTAAGTTCTTTTTGATTAACTCTTTTCCTGACGTTGGATTATAAATCACTCTAGCTTTTTTCATGGTTTGCCTGCTACTTTCTTATCGTTTTGAAAGCTCTTCTTGCAATAACTTGTTAACCACACCTGGGTTTGCTTGTCCACGAGTTGCTTTCATAATTTGTCCAACAAGGAAACCAACTGCACGGTCTTTGCCGTTTTTAAAGTCATCAATTGATTGTTGGTTGTTGTCTAATACTTCGTTAATCATTGGTAATAATTGCGCTGGATCAGATAATTGAACAAGGCCTTTTGCTTCGACAACTTCTTTAGCGTCTCCACCATTTTCAATTAACTCTTTGAACACTTTCTTCGCAATTTTCGAGCTGATTGTGCCATCGTTAATCAAAGTAATCATACCCGCTAGATTTTCTGGTGTCAGTTTAGTATCGGCTAATTCAACTTTTTCACTGTTTAAGTAAGCAGAAACTTCGCCCATTAACCAGTTTGATGCTTGTTTCGCATCTGCACCGTTTGCTAAAGTTGCTTCAAAGAAATCTGACATTTCTTTCGTTAAAGTCAAGACCATTGCGTCGTATTCAGGTAAACCTAATTCACTGATATAACGGGCACGACGTGAGGCTGGCATTTCTGGCAAACTAGCGCGAACTTTTTCAATCCATTCATCATCAATTGAAAAACGAGGAACATCTGGCTCTGGAAAGTAACGGTAGTCACTTGAGCCTTCTTTAACACGCATAAGCAACGTTGTACTAGTTGCTTCATCAAAGCGGCGTGTTTCTTGTTGAATTTCGCCACCAGATAATAGGACTTTGGCTTGGCGTTTTTCTTCATAAGCTAAACCTTTTTTTACAAAGTTCATAGAGTTCAAGTTCTTTAATTCCGCTTTAGTACCAAATTCTTCTTGACCATACGGACGTAAAGAAATATTGGCATCACAACGCATAGAACCTTCTTCCATTTTCACATCAGAAACTTCTGTAAATTGGATAATTGAACGCAACGCTTCTAAGTAAGCATACGCTTCTTCTGGTGAACGCATGTCTGCTTCAGAAACGATTTCAATTAAAGGCGTGCCTTGACGATTCAAGTCTACATAAGAATAGCCATCTGTGCCGTGAATATTTTTCCCAGCATCTTCTTCTAAATGCACACGTTCAATCCGGATTTTTTTCTTTTTGCCTTCGACTTCAATTTCAATCCAACCATCATGTCCGATTGGTTGATCAAATTGAGAAATTTGGTATGCTTTCGGGTTATCTGGGTAAAAATAGTTTTTACGGTCAAAATGTGTTTCTTTTGAAATTTCACAGTTCAAGGCAAGTGCTGCTTTCATGCCAAATTCTAAGGCACCTTTATTCATGACAGGCAAAACACCTGGGTAACTCCAGTCAACCACATTTGTGTTGCTGTTTGGTTCTGCTCCGAAATGCGCTGGCGCAGAGGAGAAAATTTTAGAGTTGGTTTTCAATTCTACGTGGACTTCTAATCCAATGACAGTTTCAAAGTTCATTAATCGTTCCCCCCTAAAATGACTGGTTTTTTCGTATGGAAATCTGTCGCTTGTTCAAAAGCATAGGCTGCTTTATACATTGTATGTTCGTCAAAATGTTTTCCAATAATTTGTAAACCAACTGGCAAGCCTTCTGAGAAGCCTGCTGGAATGGACATGCCTGGTAGTCCTGCTAAGTTGACAGGAATGGTTAAAATATCATTCATATACATTGTGATTGGATCATTGATGTTTTCCCCTAGACCAAAGGCAACTGTTGGTGTGGATGGGCCAATGATTAAGTCATAATCCGCAAAGACATTCTCAAAATCTTGTTTGATTAGTGTACGGACTTGACCAGCCTTTTTAAAGTGCGCATCATAATAACCAGCACTTAAAGAGAAGGTTCCTAACATAATCCGACGTTTAACTTCTGTTCCGAAACCTTCAGAACGTGAATTAACATAGACATCTTCTAGATTTTGGACATTTTCGGAACGGTAACCATAACGAATACCATCAAAGCGTTGTAAGTTTGAACTTGCTTCTGAAGAGGCAATAATATAATAAACCGCTACGCCGTATTTAGAATATGGCAAACTAACTTCTTCCACCGTTGCTCCTAAAGATTTAAATGTTTCTGCTGCTTTTAATACCGCTTCACGAACATCCGATTGTACCCCTTCACCTAAGTATTCTTTTGGTAAAGCAATTTTCATGCCTTTGATGTCGCCAGTTAAATCTGCCGTAAAATCAGGAACAGAAACGCCTGCAGAAGTGCCGTCTTTTTCGTCATAACCACTAATTGCATTTAAAGCTAAGGCATTGTCTTTAACGTTTCGTGTCAATGGACCAATTTGGTCTAAACTTGAAGCAAAAGCAATCAAGCCAAAACGAGACACACGTCCATAAGTTGGCTTCAAGCCCACAATACCGTTGAATGCGGCTGGTTGGCGGATACTGCCACCTGTATCGCTCCCTAAAGAAACTGGGACTTGTCCGGCTGCGACAGCAGAAGCTGAACCACCAGAAGAACCGCCAGGAACTTTGGTTTGATCCCAAGCATTTTTTGTTTTCTTGAAGTAAGACGTTTCCGTACTTCCGCCCATGGCAAATTCATCCATGTTCAATTTTCCGACAGGAATCATATCTGCTTGATAGACTTTATCCATCACGGTCGCATCATAAATTGGGTCAAAATTGTGTAACATTTTTGAGCCAGCTGTTGTTAAAATATCTTTTGTGACAATGTTGTCTTTAATCCCAATAGGAATCCCAGCTAATGGATTACTTTCAGTGATGCCTTTTAAGTCAATCGCTTTGGCTAATGCCATTGCTTTTTCTTCACTAACTGTGATAAAAGAACCTAGTTGTTCTTCTGTATCTTGAATACGATTTAATGTTTCTTCGGTTAAATCAACTGCAGTGATTTCTTTTGAGACCAATAAATCATGTAACTCTGTTAACGATTTGTCGTATAATTTTTCCATTAGGCTCCTGCCTCCCCGTTATCCATAATTGCAGGCACTTTAATGTAACCATTCTCTGATTCCGGAACATTCCGCATTAATTCTTTACGGTCCATTCCTGGTGTCGCTACGTCTTCACGCATGACATTGATTGATTCATTCACATTTGAAGTAAAAGGAACCCCTGTTGTATCTACTTCTTCTAGTAATTCCACCATATCAATAATTTTATCTAGTTGATTGGTAAAGTCCGCTAATTCTTCTTCGGAGAAAGATAATTTTGATAATTTAGCGACATGTTTGACTTGTTCTTCTGTAATTGCCATAGATACCCTTCTTTCTATCATTTACTGAAATTTTCATTTTCAGATTAATCAATTGGATTGTATTTCTTTAAACAGCTTAGCACAGCTGTTCACTCTGTTCCTATTCTACCATAAAATGGTCGGATATTTTAGATGAAACCTTGAATTTCATTGATAATTTGTCGCTCGCAAAAATGATGGAAACATGTTATTATGAAAATGAAAAGAGAGATATGCAGGAACATACCTCTCTAGTAGCCACTACTAGTTATAAGAACTAGCGGCTTACTGAGTTATTGGTTTTATTTCAAACGCTTAACCGTTCAGCTCCTCAAAGCTTATGAACGGTTATTTTTGTTGTCTAAGACAAGCGCTAAGATACCGAAGATAATGGTCACAACAAGTGTTGCAAAACCAATCATCAGTCCTAGCGCTGCTTCAACGGACAAAAACATTGCTCCTTTCGTTAAAGTAAGAAGAATTGCGCATAAGCATCAACCTCCTTTCTCAACTCAGAAAGTTCTCGTTCATATAACTTTTATGACTAAAATAAGCATACCATCAAATTACTACATAAAATCTGACAACGTTAATTTTTCTTCTTAAAAATGACTTGCATCTAACGCATCGACCATTTCTTGTTCATTCCAAACGGTCACGCCTAAGCTTTCAGCTTTGGTTAATTTACTGCCTGCATCTTCGCCAGCAACCACAATGTCAGTTTTTTTCGAAACACTCCCTGTAACTTTTCCACCAAGATTTTCAATTTTTTCTTTGGCTTCTTCGCGAGTGTACTGCGTTAATTTTCCTGTTAAAACAACTGTTTTGTCTTTGAAAGGTGACTCCACTTCTGCTAATTGTTCTGTCCGGAGACCTTTATATGTCAAGTTCACTTGGGCTTTTTCCAGTTCAGCCATTAATTCATGAACTTCCTCATTTTCAAAATACGTCACAACGCTGTCTGCGATTGTTTCGCCAATTGAATCCAAAGCCACAATTTCTTCCGCGGTTGCACGACTTAAGGTTGGTAAATCACCAAAATGCTCCGCTAAAATTTTCGCCGCTTTCGCCCCCACATGGCGAATCCCTAAGCCAAAAATCAAACGTTCGACAGAGTTTTCTTTACTCCCTTGAATGGCAGTATAAATGTTGTTTGCTGATTTTTCTTTGATTTTATCCAAAGTCATTAATTGTTCTTCTGTTAAGAAATACAGATCCGCTACGTCTTTCACTAATCCTTTGTCATACATTTGTGCTAACACTCGTGGCCCCAAGCCATCAATGTTCATTGCGTTTCGTGAGACAAAGTGATTCAGCCCTTCTTTAATTTGCGCAGGGCATTTTGGATTAATACAACGTAACGCCACTTCCTCATCTAAATGCACCAACTCACTATGACAAATTGGACAATGTGTCGGCATTTCATAAGGCTGACTATCGGCTGCACGTTTTTCAACTAGGACTTGCGCTACTTCTGGGATAATATCGCCGGCTTTGTAAATAATAACATGATCATTTAAACGGATATCTTTCATTTGAATAAAATCTGCATTATGCAAACTTGCCCGACTAACCGTGGTTCCCGCGACTCGTACAGGAGCCATGACTGCAGTAGGAGTGACCACCCCCGTGCGCCCAATTGTCCATTCAATATCTTCCACTACTGTTTCTGCTTCTTCTGGTGGAAATTTGTAGGCAATCGCCCAGCGAGGTGCTTTGACAGTGAAACCTAATTCATCTTGCAACGCAAATTCGTTCACTTTAATCACAATTCCATCGATTTCGTATGGCAAAGTGCTCCGCTTTTCATGGTATTCTTCAATGTAGGCCCAAACTTCATCGATTGACTGACATAATTGCCGTTCGGGATTGGTTCTAAAACCAATTGCAGAAAGCTCTTCTAATGCCTCAAACTGCGTCTTCGCTTTCATTGGTCCAAAGTCAGCAACTGTGTATAAAAACGTATTTAAGTTCCGTTTTGCCACAATTTTTGTGTCTAATTGGCGCAAGCTTCCCGCCGCTGCATTCCGAGGATTGGCAAAAATATCTTGGCCATTTTCTTCACGTTCTTCATTCAATGCGACAAAGGATTGTTTAGGCATGTAGCACTCGCCACGAACTTCCACTGAAATGGGCTCCGTTAAACGCATTGGCACAGAGCGAACCGTTCGTAAGTTCTCTGTAATGTTTTCACCAACCGTTCCATCGCCTCGTGTTGCTCCGCGTACAAACACCCCGTTTTCATAACGTAATGAAATTGCTAACCCATCAATTTTCAACTCGCAACAGTAAGCAACGGGTTTACCAATCGCCTTACGAACACGTTCATCAAAAGCAAAAATGTCTTCCTTGCTAAACCCATCATTTAAACTATACATTGGAATGTCATGCGGAGCTTTTTCAAAACCAGATAAAACTTTGCCACCTACACGTTGTGTCGGCGAATCTGGCGTGATTAAATCAGGAAACTCCGTTTCAATATCGACTAACTCTTTATACAAACGATCGTAAACATAATCTTCTACGGATGGTTGATCTTTGACATAATATTCATGGGAATATTGATTGAGTTGTTTTCTTAATTCTTGCGCACGAGTTGTCGCCGCCGTTAATGTTAATGGTTGTTGTTCCATCGTAGAACTCCTCCTCATAAGTGTAATGCTCTTATCGTCTTTTTAACACATTTACACTAAGATAGAAAATAAAAAGAATTTAACTAATGATGATTTCTCATTAAATCGCTGACCTATTTTGCATGTTAAATTTTTTCAATAGGTGCAAATGCCGCTAACAACCGTTTTATGCCTTTTTCAGGGAAAGCAATGTCCAACTCTAAGTCTTTGGCCGAACCGCCTACACGAACGACTGTACCAACGCCCCATGCTTTATGTTGGACCTTATCACCTGCTTGCCAAGAAACTTTTTCGCCACCACTTGCCACTTTGTTACTAACTGATTTTGTAGCTGGCTGTGTATAAGCTGGTTTACTTGCGCTGGGCTTAAATACTTTAGGATCAAAGGTGCGCGCTGGAGCTTTCTGTAAATTGGCCGCCGCCCCTTGTTTCACTAAACGTTCCGCCTCAATTTCTTCTAAAAAGCGACTTGGTCGATTATATTGCGTGCGACCATATAATGTTCTCGAATAAGCATTCGTTAAAAACAGGGCTTCTTCCGCTCGTGTGATACCAACATAAGCCAAGCGCCGTTCTTCTTCCAGTTCACTTTCTTCTAGCATGGCACGTGATAATGGGAAAACCCCTTCTTCTAAGCCCATTAAAAAGACCACTGGAAATTCCAGTCCTTTGGCCGCATGCAACGTCATTAAGGTTACTTGTGAAGAGCTCTCTTCTAAATTATCTAAATCAGAAACCAAGGCTAAATCTGTTAAAAAATCCGCCAATTTTGTTTCTTCGCCATTTGGATCGTCGTTATTTTGCGCTTCAAAACGTTTATCAAATTCTTGTGTCACAGATAAAAATTCGTCCAAGTTTTCTAAGCGAGCTTGAGACTCTAAATTATTTTGCGCCATCAAAGCTTCCCGATAACCACTACGCTGTAAAGTTTCTTTCACCAATTCTGTAATCGTTAAATAGGGCACTGTTTTCGTTAAGTCTTGAATCATCATGCCAAAATTACCAAGCTCTTTACCCGCTTTTCCTGAAATATTTGCCAAATCAACATTTTGGGCAGCTTCCAGCAAAGCCCAACCATGCGTATCCGCAAATAGCCGTAATTTTTCAATTGAACTTTTACCGATTCCTCGTTTTGGTTCATTGACAATTCGTTCAAAGCTGATCGAATCATCTGGATTGGCAATCAAACTTAAATAAGCCAAGATATCTTTAATTTCTTTACGGTCGTAGAATTTATGTCCGCCCACCATGGTATACGGAATATTAGATTTCAAGAGCATTTCTTCCACTACACGGGATTGGGCATTGGTCCGATATAATACCGCAAAATCACCATAAATTCGGTCATTTTCCCGCATTTCTTTTTGGATTTGGCTCACAATAAATTGTGTTTCATCCCGTTCTGTGTCCCCGCGATAATAGACAATTTTTTCACCGTCTATATTTTCTGTCCACAGTTCTTTCTCGCGGCGGTTACGGTTATTTTTGATGACATCATTCGCAGCCGCCAAAATGTTTTTGGTGGATCGATAATTTTGTTCTAGCAAAATTACACTGGCATCTGGATAATCTTTTTCAAAATCCAAGATATTTTGCATATCCGCCCCGCGCCAACCATAGATACTTTGGTCGGCATCACCTACGACACACAGATTTTTGAAACGTGCAGCCAATAAATTGACTAAGGTATATTGTGCATGATTGGTATCTTGGTATTCATCCACATGAATATAGTGAAATTTATTTTGGTAGAAAGCCAACGTATCTGGTTGTTCATTGAATAAACGAATCGTATTCATAATCAAATCATCAAAATCCATACATTGGTTTTTGCGTAATTCTTTTTGATAGGCTTCGTAGCATTTTGCGACAATTTCTTCATATAAGGAACCTTGCATTTCAGCAACTTTTTCAGGCGTTTGTAATTCATTTTTGGCATTGCTAATCGTACCTAAAATTGAGCGAGGATCATATTTTTTTGAATCAATATTTAAGTCGTTTAAGATGCGTTTCATTAATGTTTTTTGTTCCGATGGGTCAATGATTGTAAAATTACGGTTGTAACCAATCTGATCCACATCACGACGTAAAATTCTTACACACATGGAGTGAAAAGTGGAGACCCATACATCTTCGCCACCCGTTTCCAGTAATTTATTTACACGCTCTTTCATTTCTTTAGCAGCTTTATTGGTAAACGTAATCGCCAAAATATTCCATGGATTTACTTCTTTTTCCTCAATTAGATAGGCAATTCGGTGTGTTAAAACCCGCGTTTTTCCACTACCAGCACCAGCCATGACTAACAGTGGTCCTTCTGTATGCAAAACGGCTTCTTCTTGTCGAGGATTCATTCCCTGAACCAAGGCATGTTTTTGTGTCATATTAAACGTCCTCTCTCTTTTTTCAATCTTATACAGTATACCAAAAATCCCTTTGAAGTTCTTTAGAAAAGAACAAAAAATCTTTTTCTTTTTATATGAAATTTTCTTGTAAATCAAGTCAAACCGCAGTACATTAGTAAGTAGTGATGGAGGCTAAAAATGAAATGAATAATGATGTACATGAAATTAAACAATTAGATGGTACCCGAATCGGCTTTATCCTTAAAGGCATCGTCGTCGGAATTCTGGTCGGCTTTGTTGTCAGCTTATTTCGCTTAGGCATTGAAAAAATTGGCGAACAAGTCGTTCATCTGTATCAAACGTTTCACGAAAAACCCTTTTGGATGATTCCTTGGTTCTTATTTTCTCTCGTGCTTGCTTATTTATTAGGACGACTGATTAAGAGCGAACCAGCAATTAAAGGCAGTGGCATTCCCCAAGTGGAAGGACAACTTCAAGGTCAATTAGAAATTCATTGGTTTCCAGTGCTTTGGAAAAAATTTATCGGTGGGATCTTAGCGATTAGTCCTGGGCTATTTTTGGGACGTGAAGGTCCTTCAATTCAACTAGGTGCAGTGGTTGGACAAGGCTATAGTCAATGGCGGCAAAGCACCAAGTCTGAAGAAAAAATTTTAATCAGTAGTGGTGCCAGTGCTGGTTTAGCCGCCGCTTTTAACGCACCAATCGCAGGACTTTTATTTGTTCTAGAAGAGGTTCACCATTCCTTTTCACCTTTAGTTTGGTTAACCTCTTTTTCTGCGGCCATTTCCGCTAACTTTGTTTCTTTGCATTTCTTCGGATTGCAGCCAGTTCTTTATATTGGTCCGGTTAAATCTTTGCCTTTAGAGTACTATTGGACATTAGTCCTGCTGGGCGTTTTGCTAGGATTATTAGGTTGGATATATCAAAAAACATTGTTGTCCTTACCAAAAGTATATGGAAAAATCAAAGGCCTTTCTTCTAATTATTATGGTTTTGTTCCTTTTATTTTGATTTTACCGATTGGTTATTTCTTTCCACATTTACTTGGCGGTGGGAATCAAATTGTTTTAGCTTTAGGCAATCAACCGGCCACGATTTGGGTTTTAGTCGGCTTACTGGTTTTACGTTTTGTTTTTTCAATGGTTTCTTACGGATCGAATCTCCCTGGTGGTATTTTCTTGCCTATTCTAACTTTAGGTGCCATTATCGGAACATTGTATGGTAGTCTACTTGTCCAATACGTAGGGATGGATCCAATTTTTGTGAAAAACTTTTTAATTTTTGCCATGGCTGGTTATTTTACTGCGATTGGTAAAGCACCGTTAACAGCGATTATTTTAGTAACAGAAATGGTCGGCAATTTTTCTCATTTAATGTCTTTAGGGGTTGTCGCTTTAGTTAGTTATATTACCATCGATAGTCTTGGCGGCAAGCCAATTTATGAAAGCTTATTAGAACGTTTGGTTCCTTCTAAAGTAAGTAATATTCGTGGCCACAAAACGATTATTGAATTACCTATCACTGCAGAAAGTTCCTTAGATGATACGATGGTACGTGATTTTGTCTGGCCTAAACAAATGTTGCTCACTTCCATTCGCCGTGGCGAATCGGAAATTTTAACACATGGTGATACTGTTATGCATGTTGGCGATGTGCTTATTATTTTGACCGATGAAAAACTCGCTTACCAAGTCAAGAAAGAAATTTATCAAAAAACTTTACCGAATGATTTAGTGAATTAAAGAAAGCTGCTGAACCTGAGTTCAGCAGCTTTCTTTTTTTCTTATGACTGTTTTTTAATTTTTTTGAATGTTTTTGACCGTTTTAGATTGATTAGCGTTTTCATTTGTGCTATTATATCCATGAAATGAGGGATGAAAATGCTTACGGAAGAACGACATCAAAAAATTTTACAATTGTTAGATCAAAAATCAGTCGTCAAATCACAAGAACTTGCTAGCTTATTCAATGCTTCAGAATCCACAATCCGCCGCGATTTACAAGAATTAGAAGACGCCAATTTGTTAGAACGCATTCACGGCGGCGCTAAGCGTATTCTTAATTTAGGCTTTGAACAAAACATGACGGAAAAATCAATCAAAAACACGCACGAAAAGCAAAAAATTGCTTCTTTAGCCGCTAGTTGTGTACAAGATGGCGATATGATCTATTTAGATGCTGGTTCAACCACGTTAGAAATGATCCCTTTTTTAGTTGGGAAACAAATCCATGTAGTGACGAATTCCGTGCATCACGCTGCAAAACTTAGCGATATGGAAATTCCCACTATTATGCTCGGTGGTACTTTGAAGCTCTCCACTAAAGCAATCATTGGTGCCACTAGTATGGAACAGCTACAACATTTTCGTTTTAACAAAGCTTTTTTAGGAACTAACGGCGCACATTTAGAATTTGGTTTAACGACGCCTGATCCCGAAGAAGCAGCGCTAAAAGCCTTGGCTATTCATCAAGCAGAAACAGCCTATGTTTTACTGGATCATACAAAATTTAATGAAGTAACGTTTACCAAAGTGGAAGAATTAGAGTCAGTTACTTTACTAACTGACTACTGCCCTGCTGAATCGCTTCAAGGATTCCAGCAAAAAACTATTTTAATGGAGGCAAACAAATGATTTACACAGTGACTTTAAACCCTTCTATCGACTTTATCGTTCACGTCGATCATCTACAAATTGGTGATTTGAATCGGATGACGAATGATTTTAAATTACCTGGCGGCAAAGGAATCAACGTTTCACGTATTTTAAAACGTATGGAAACAGAATCCACTGCCTTAGGTTTTTTAGGTGGTTTTACAGGCTCATTCATTGCCGATTGGTTGAAAAAAGAAGAAATCCAAACGAATTTCACTCCCGTGTCTGCTGATACACGAATCAACATTAAATTGAAATCAGATACTGAAACAGAAATTAACGGCTTAGGACCTGCCCTAACAAACGAAGAAATTCAAGAACTAAAACAAGCAGTTAGTCGTGTTCAGGCTGGTGATATTGTTGTTCTTTCAGGAAGTACACCTGCTTCTCTACGCAAAGGATTTTACGAAGAGTTAATCCAAATTGTGAAGGAAAAAGGCGCAGAATTTGTTATTGATACGACAGGTGAAGATTTAATGAACGCTTTGTCACAAAAGCCTTTAATGGTCAAGCCAAATAATCATGAGTTGGCAGAATTATATCATACAACCTTTACAAGTGTTGAAGATATTTTACCTTATGGACATCGGTTACTAGAAGAAGGAGCGCAACACGTAATTATCTCAATGGCTGGTGATGGTGCATTACTTTTCACAACAGAAGGTGTTTATCGTTCCAACGTTTTAAAACGTCCACTGAAAAATTCTGTCGGCGCTGGCGACTCAATGATTGCTGGTTTTATTGGCAACTTTTCAAAAACACAAGATCCTTTAGAGGCTTTCAAATGGGGTGTCGCTTGCGGTAGCGCGACCGCATTTTCTGATGATTTAGCCTCAGAAGATTTTATCCAAGAACTTATTCACGAAGTAACAATTGAAAAAATTTCAGAATAAATCCACTAAGGGAGGAAAATAGAGTGAACATTAATGATTTATTAATAAAAGATGTCATGATTATGGATTTACAAGCTACTGATAAAAAAGGCGCGATTGATGAAATGGTCCAAAAATTATACGATGGTGGCCGCATCTCTGACATTGACACTTACAAAGAAGGAATTTTAAAACGCGAAGCACAAACATCGACTGGTTTAGGCGACGGCATCGCTATGCCTCACGCAAAAAACAGTGCCGTAAAAGAACCGACAGTTCTTTTCGCTAAAAGTAAAAAAGGTGTTGATTATGAAGCACTAGATGGACAACCTACTTATCTATTCTTCATGATTGCTGCTCCAGAAGGCGCCAATGATACACATCTCCAAGCGCTTGCGGCCCTTTCTCGATTACTTATCGATCCAGACTTTGTTGGCAAATTGAAAGAAGCGGAAACTCCAGAAGCAGTACAAGCACTTTTCAAAGCAGCGGAAAATCAAAAAGAAGCGGAAGAAAAAGCAGAACAAGAACAAACAACACCAGCACCAGAAAGCAATCGTAAATATATTATTGCTGTGACTGCTTGTCCTACAGGAATTGCTCATACTTACATGGCCGAAGATGCGCTGAAGAAAAAAGCAAAAGAAATGGGCGTAGACATTAAAGTAGAAACAAACGGTTCAGAAGGAATTAAAAATCGTTTAACTGCTGAAGATATTGCTCGTGCTGATGGCGTGATTGTCGCAGCCGATAAAAAAGTAGAAATGAATCGATTTGATGGTAAAAAATTAGTCAATCGTCCCGTCAGTGATGGAATTCGTAAAACCGAAGAACTAATTAACTTAGCCATTAGTGGTGAAGCTCCTACTTTCCATGGCAGTGACTCGGCTGCAAGCAATCAAGAGGATTCAGCGGAAGGTTCAATCGGTTCTCGTATCTATAAAGATTTAATGAATGGTGTTTCTCATATGTTACCTTTCGTTATTGGTGGCGGAATTGCCATTGCTCTTTCCTTTATGATTGATCAATTTATCGGGGTTCCTCAAGATCAATTAGCCAATTTAGGGAATTACAATGACGTAGCTAGCTGGTTTAACCAAATTGGTGGCGCAGCATTTGGCTTTATGTTACCTGTCTTAGCTGGTTTTATTGCTTCTAGTATCGGGGATCGTCCAGGCTTAGTTGCTGGTTTCGCGGCTGGTGCATTAGCAAATGCTGGCGGAGCTGGATTCCTTGGGGCCTTAATCGGTGGTTTCTTAGCTGGTTATGTAGTGGTTCTTTTACGTAAAGTCTTCAAAGGCTTGCCAAAATCATTAGATGGAATTAAAACCATTTTATTCTATCCAGTTTTTGGTTTGATTATTACGGGCTTATTAATGTTAGTCATTAACATCCCGATGAAAGCAATTAATGATGCGTTAAATCATTTCCTACTTGGCTTAGATGGCACAAATGCTGCTTTACTTGGTGCCTTATTAGCTGGTATGATGGCCATCGACTTAGGTGGACCAGTTAACAAAGCTGCTTATGTTTTCGGTACAGCTACGCTAGCAAGTACTGTTGCAGAAGGTGGCAGCGTGGTCATGGCTTCTGTAATGGCTGGCGGAATGGTTCCTCCATTAGCAATTTTCGTAGCAACTCGTTTATTTAAAAATAAATTTACAAAAGATCAACAAGATGCCGGCTTAACCAATATTGTAATGGGACTTTCTTTTGTCACTGAAGGGGCAATTCCTTTTGCAGCAGCTGACCCATTACGTGTGATTCCAAGTTTCGTGGTAGGTTCTGCCTTTACTGGTGCGTTGGTTGGTGCGTTTGGTATCAAATTATTGGCACCACATGGAGGAATCTTCGTCGTCTTCCTATTAAGTAATCCATTACTATATCTATTGTTCATCTTAATTGGGGCGATTATTTCAGGAATTGTCTACGGACTTTTGAAAAAACCTGTCGAAGTACCTGCTTAAAAAAACAGCAAAAAAGCGATTCAACCATGGTTGAATCGCTTTTTTATTATTTTCTCTTTATCGCATAATTTTCTAAATACTCAGGATTTCCTTTGCTTCTGATATACGTATACACGCCCATCACAAAGGCCCCAAGGGTATTGGTAAATAAATCCCCCATCGTATCCATTAAAGCAGCACGCCCAATAAATGGTTGGCCGTTGGACATATTATAGCGTTGTAAGTTCATGTTCCCTAGTGAATCGCAGATAAATTCCCAGAATTCCCAGAAGACGCCACAAAGCCCTGCAAATGCAAACCCAAATAATAAAAATAACCACGGGGAAACATCGGCGTACTTCGTTTTCTTCAATAGGAAACCAGCAATACCATAACCAACAGCAGTTAACAGCATCGGACTAACAAAGTGTAAAATTTTATCCCAGAACGAAATGATTGAGATCATATGCAACGAGGTTCCTAGGAATACTGAAATAAATAAGAAAAACCAGTAAAAATAAACGATAGTCGGTGGCATAATAATTTTTAAAAATTTATTGACAAGATCCGGTAAAAAGATTAGACCAATTCCAAGTAAACATTCGATAACAAACGTCACACCTTGTTTTGTTGAATACTTAGCCGTAAAAAATTCCCAGAGATTGTACGTCAAGCATAAGATGCCAAACACCACTAATCCATATTTAATTTTCGAATAATTTTTATCCATTTTGACACACCCTTTCAAAAGTTATTTTATATGAAAAAAACTGTAGATGAAAGACACCTTCCATCTACAGTTTTAGAAAACTCTATCGAATGAAGAGCTTATTAAAAATGTTTATTTTTCAACAGCTGTTTCAGTAATTGTTTCAACAGCACGTTTCATACGAATATCGTGTTCTAACATGTCGTTGTTTAATACTTTACGTACTTGTGCTTCAGGCATGTTGTATTGTTCTGCTAAATCTTTCACTTCAGCATCGATGTCTTCTTGTGTTACTTCGATGTTTTCAGCTTTGGCAACTGCTTCAATCACTAAGTTTGTTTTTGTGCGTGTTTCTGCTTCGCCTTCAAATTGTTTGTGTAAATCTTCTTCTGTAGAACCAGTTAATTGGTAGTACATTTCAGGAGAAATTCCTTGGCGTTGCATGTTGTTTAAGAATTCATCCATTGAACGGTGAACTTCGTCGTGAACCATTACGTGTGGTAATTCAACGATTTCAGCATTTTCAACAGCTAAACGAATTGCTTCTTCGTCTTTTGCTTCTTCAGCTGCTGCTTCTTTTGCTTCTGTCAATTCTTTACGGAATTTTTCTTTTAATTCGTCTAATGATTCTACTGAATCGTCAACGTCTTTTGCAAATTCATCATCCAATTCTGGTAATTCTTTTGCTTTTACTTCATGAACAGTTACTTTGAAGACTGCTTCTTTACCAGCTAAATCTTCTGCTTGGTAATCTTCAGGGAAAGTAACGTTTACTTCTACTTCTTCGCCAGCTTTTTTGCCAACTAATTGGTCTTCAAAGCCTGGAATAAATGAATTAGAACCTAATTCTAATGAGTAATTTTCTCCTTTGCCGCCTTCAAATGCTTCGTCGCCTAAGAAGCCTTCAAAGTCGATAACTACAGTGTCGCCATTTTCAGCAGCGGCATCTTCTTTGATTACTAATTCAGCTTGAGATTCTTGTTCGCGTTTCAAACGTGCTTCCACATCTTCATCTGTTACTTCACGGTCTTGTTTAGACACTGTTAAGTTTTTGTATTCGCCTAATTTTACTTCAGGTTTTACAGTTACTTCAGCAGTGATAACCCAGTCTTCCCCTTTATTCATGCTTTCAACATCAATTTTTGGTTGTGCTACTGGTTCAATTCCTGCTTCTAAAACAGCCGCTTCATATGCTTCTGGTAAAACAGCGTTTAACGCATCTTCGTATAACGCTTCTTCTCCATACATACGGTTAAAAACAGTACGTGATACTTTTCCTTTACGGAAACCAGGTACGTTTAAGTTTTTTTTCACTTTATTGAACGCTTGCGTTAATCCTTTTTCGATTACTGCTTGTTCGATTGAAAAAGTTAATACACCATCATTAGTGCCTTTTTTTTCCCATTTCGCAGACATTTGTTTCCCTCCGAATAACATTTAATTTTATACATCAAACTTTATTTATGCATACCTTTAAATAGTACACTATCCCTAGGAAAATGTAAATATTTTAAGTGCTAAGAAGTGAAAGAAAGACTCGATTTTTAGCAAACTATCAGTTTTTTAATTTTTTCGGATTAAAAAAGCATAGAATTTCGAGAAATTTCCTTCTTAAAACACTAAAAGATTGTGAACAAAATATCTTGTTCACAATCGGATGTAATCGCTTTACTTTATGAATGGCCCATTATAGAATGTATGTACTCAATATTTACTCATTATATATTTTCGTCATTATACATATAATATCAAAAAAGGAGAGGATGGTTTTGAATAAGTTCGTCTGGGGAATCTTTTCTTGCATCATATCATGGCTTTTTTTATCGCTGACTCAACCTTTGATAGCTCATTCTGAAACACTGAACCCTACAACTCACGCCTCTACTTTTAGTGAAACATTTACTTCAGTTTCAACAGAACAACAAACAACTCAAGCAACCGATATCGTGGAACAAGAAACCGAGCAAACCCATGCTTCCTCTGAAAACGATGAACCTATGGCACCTACGCCAGCTAGTGTTTCTGTTGGTAATAGCACCTTAAAAAGTACCTTAAGCACGGGAACGTATAACCAAGATATTATCACACTTTCGTATGAATACAGTGTGACACTTATCGGCTTAGCAATTAATGATCGACCGATTATTGCTATTCAACTTCCTACAGAAATTTCAAGCCAGTTAGATAACGACACTCTAAAGCAACAAGATTTTCTGACTCTTTTAACAGGGACTGTCAGTTATCCAGGAACAGCCACTCAAGATATTCACAGTTCAACTAACGGCGTCAGTCTCTCTTATAGTAGCACTTATCATTCTGTTTATCTGACTTTTCCAAGTAGCACCTTGGTGTTACTTCCCGGAACCAAATGGTCTACCGCCATTTCGTTTGATGTGGGCGCACTTTATAAACGAGGAATTTCAATCCCTCCTGCTCTTAACGGCAAAGACTATCCGATTCGAGGAACCTTTACAGATGTCGGCACTGGATTAGGTGCAATTAATATTATTATTGGAAACAATACAAAAACAGGCGTAATTAGCAAAGCTCAACTTAGTTTAGGTAATTATCCCGTTCCTCAAGTCACACCAGCCAAACTAACTCAACCAAATCATCTGGACACTACTGTAACAGGGACTATTCAACAAGTGCAAGACCCAAACTATAGCTACTCTGTTCAATTAACCTTGAACCACCATGATGGAACCACTACCCCCATAGTGGTGAAGGGAATTTCTGTTGATGCAGCTGGAAATTTCTCGACCTCTTTAGCTTCACCATTAGAATATGGCGACATGCTCTCTACAATTGTCTTTGCTCGTTCCAAAACGTCAACCGACTATATTCAAAGCAGCCCCTCAGCTGACCAAAGTGTCAATTGGTCAATCCAACCAGTCACAAACGTAGTCGCCAATGCCGGCTCAACTCAACTTTCAGGTAAAGCTTCTCAAGTATCTAACGGAACCTATCAAGTTAAAGTACAAATAAATGGTGGTTCTATTTACACAACGTCCTTAGATTCCAATGGCCATTTTCAATTTGCTAATTTACCCACTTTCCAAGGGGGAGAAACGGTCAGCTTGTGGGTCCAAGGGCTCAGCAATCGCACTGGCCTGCCTTTGCTAACCAGTTCTACTGTTTCTCAAACAGTTGCTTATCCTGTGCCTCAACTAACGGTCACGCAAATCATTGAGCGGAAAAATGCACAAGGGCTCTGGGAAGCTGCAAACTCTGTCGTAAGTGGTCAAATCATTCGTTTTACGTTAACCACACGTTTAACCAATCAACCAGCAACGTGGATGAATCAGCAATTACGAGCAACGGTGCCTAAAGGACTGTCCCAACTTTCAGCTGCTACATTAACAAAACAATCAGCAGTAGGTTTAAGTACGCCAATAGCTGGGCTTCAACTTTTAACTGATAGTTCCACTGGTTTGCCGTATTGGAGTTATCACAATTCGCTGCCAGCAGATAATTTTACGGAAGCCAATACACAATTCACCTTACAATATACAGCAACGGTTACAGAAGAATGGATAAACCAATTTCTTTTATTTTCTAGCACGGTTACTGGCAATGATGGTGGCGGAACGCCAATTACGCCAATCACTAAGGAACAGTCTTTACCTATCAAAAACGGTACCCTCCGTTTTGTGCAGATGCCAACTACAGTTTCCTTTAAAAATTTACCTTTTCCCAGCAAACGAACCCTCTACTCACCATCGACCATTAGCGCTCCTTTCCTCATTGCCGATGGTCGTGTTGCAAAAACACCATGGCATTTGTTGGTAAGAGAGAGTCAGCCCATGCATTCAACTTCTACAAATAAAACGATCCAGCAAGCTTTCATTTATCGAAAAAATGGCAGTGATTTTCCTATCTCCTCTTTAGCAACCGAAGTTTATCAATACACCGCAACGGACGATAACAATGTAGAAATTCCTTGGAACCAACAAAATGGACTTTTTTTAAGCGTTGCTCCTGACCTTAATTTAACGGTCAAAGAATCTTACACTGCCGAATTACAATGGATTCTTTCTGATACACCCCTCTAATTAGGATTTAGCTTTTTTAAAAGTTAAAAATAAACAAGAAAGAAGGAATAAAAAATGAAAAAGATCGTGCGCATTTCAAGCATTTTGTTCGTTGCTACGCCTCTTATGCTTTTAAATAGTCCAAAAGTTGAAGCAGCTCAAGTCGCTTCTATTCAATCCAACGCTGATATTACGTTTGCTCTTGATAATACTGTCACGCCACCTGTCAACCCGACGAACCCTTCTCAGCCTGTGACACCTAATCCTGCTGATCCTCATCAACCTGGTACAGCCGGACCCCTTAGTATTGACTATGTTTCAAATATCCATTTTGGATCAAAACAAATTCAAGCCGGAACAGCGATCTATTCGGCACAACTGGATCAAGTGCAAAATAGTACTGGCGATTTAATTAGCGTGCCAAACTATGTTCAAGTAACTGACAAACGTGGTCTAAATCTTGGCTGGAAATTATCAGTTAAACAGAGTGCGCAATTTGCTACAAGTGATTCAACACCCGCTGTTTTGGATAATGCATCCTTGACCTTTTTAGCAGCAACACCCAATTCAACACAGTTACTTTCTTTGGCGCCATTAACGGTCCCAGTAACCTTGGATCCAACTGGTGCCGCCACTTCTCCTGTGGCGACTGCCGCTCTTTCAACAGGAATGGGCACTTGGACATTAGCTTTTGGTAGCGGAGCGACCGCTGCTCAAGGCATTCAATTAACTGTTCCTGCGACAACGAAAAAAGTTGCAGCTAAACAATATAAAATAACGCTTACTTGGATTTTGGATGATACACCACTTTAAAAGAAAACAAACAAGGTATTGCATGAAACAACTTCATGCAATACCTTGTTATAAAAAATTGTCAAAAAGGAGTGCACACTATGAATCAGCAGCTTTTTAAATGGCTCCATGCTATTAGCGTCATCATTTTTTTATTTTTTATTGGCTCTTATTCTGTAGAAGCAAGCGAAATGACTTTTTCTGTAAAAGCCATTTTACCCGACAATCAACGAACCAAAGAGACAAGTTATTTTGATTTACGTGTCGCTCCAAACCAAACACAAAAGCTACAAATCGAACTAACGAATCAAACAGCCAACGACATTACCGTGCTAGCTTCAGCCAATGCAGCGATTACTAATGATAATGGCTTGGCAGATTATTCTCATGCTGAAACAAAAAAAGATCCGTCTGCACCTTTTACTTTTAATGAGATTGCGCAATTGCCAAAAGAAATCCACCTACCTAAACACTCAACCAAGACTGTTGAATGTCAGCTTACTTTACCGGAAAAACCATTTAATGGGTACGTTTTAGGAGGACTCTACTTTGAACAAAAGTCAGATGAACAACCTGCTCACTCAGAAAACGGTGTGGCCATCAATAATCGTTTTTCTTATGTAGTCGGTGTCTTACTTAGTGAAACAGATGAACCTGTTCAGCCAGAATTATCTTTAAATGAAGTAAAAACCGATCAAGCTAACGGTCGTAACCGCGTATTAATGAATCTCCAAAACAAACAAGCGGCTATGATTAAAAAATTACAAGTCGATGCCTCTTTGTATTATGAAAAAGAAACCAAACCTCGCTACGAAAATCACCAAGAGTCGTTAACAATGGCTCCTAATACAAATTTTAATTATCGGATTGACTTAAAGGAACAACCTTTTGTTCCTGGAAATTATACTGTAAAAATCAAAGCAAACGATGGCTATCAAGACTATTCGTGGGAAAAACACTTAGTCATCCAAGAAAAAGAAGCTAAAAAATACAATGCTACCGCCGTCAACCTCCCACCTGAAAAACACACCAATTTCCCTTGGAAACTGGTGAGTAGCATCACGCTGGTTTTTCTATTCATTTTGGGAAGCACGATTTATTATTTCAAGAAAAAAATACGTGAATCGCAACAATAAAAAAGCACATCGACAATTGTCGATGTGCTTTCATAATCACTTAATTATTTTGTATATTCTTCAACTAATGCAACGACTTCTTCCATCGTGTCGCATTCTTTTAATGCGCGGTCAGCAAGTTCAGCCATTTTAGTTGTGTCTAGACGTTTCATCAAGCTACGTGTTTTAAGGATAGATGTAGCACTCATTGAGAACTCATCTAAGCCCATACCCAATAGTAATGGAACAGCTGTTTGATCGCCCGCCATTTCACCACACATACCAGCCCATTTACCTTCAGCGTGTGCTGCATCAATTACATTTTTAATTAAACGTAAGATTGATGGGTTGTATGGTTGGTATAAGTAAGAAACGCGTTCGTTCATACGGTCTGCCGCCATTGTGTATTGGATTAAGTCGTTAGTTCCAACACTAAAGAAGTCAACTTCTTTGGCAAATTTATCAGCTAATACGGCAGCTGCTGGAATTTCAATCATAATACCTACTTGGATATCGTTTGAAACTTCAACACCTTCGTTGACTAATTTTTGTTTTTCGTCTTCAAAGATTGCTTTCGCTGCTCTAAATTCTTTCAAAGTAGCAACCATTGGGAACATGATACGTAAGTTACCATGAACAGACGCACGTAATAATGCACGCATTTGTGTACGGAACATGCCGTCACCTAGTTCTGATAAGCTAATACGTAATGCACGGTAACCTAAGAATGGGTTCATTTCGTGTGGTAATGTTAGGTAAGGAAGCTCTTTGTCCCCACCAATATCCATTGTACGAACCACAACTGGTTTTCCTTCCATTCCTTCAAGAACTGCTTTATACGCTTGGTATTGGTCCTCTTCAGTTGGAAAGTCAGATGAATCCATGTATAAGAATTCTGTACGATATAAACCAACAGCTTCGCCGCCGTTTTTGTGTACGCCTTCTAAATCTTTTGGTGTACCAATGTTTGCAGCTAACTCAACATGTTTGCCGTCAGCTGTCACTGTTTCTGCATTTTTTAGTTTATCCCATTCTGCTTTTTGATCTGCATAAGCTTTTGCTTCTGCTTCAAATTCAGATTTTTCAGCATCTGTTGGGTCAATAATAACATCCCCAATGATTCCGTTCACTGCTAAAATATCGCCTGCTTTTACTTTGTCAGTAATTTCTTTTGTACCAACGATTGCAGGGATTTCTAACGAACGAGCCATGATGGCTGAGTGAGAAGTACGTCCGCCGATGTCTGTCACAAAGGCTTTAACATACGTACGGTCTAATTGTGCAGTATCACTAGGTGTTAAGTCATGGGCAACCACGATTACTTCTTCGTTAATCATTGAAGGATTTGGAAGAGTCACACCTAATAAATGTGCTAAGATACGTTTGGCAACGTCACGAATATCTGCTGCACGCTCTTGCATGTAAGCATTGTCGTCCATTGCTTCAAACATACCAATATACATATCCGTAACTTCTTTCAAGGCAGCTTCTGCATTGACTTTGTTGTCTTGGATATTTTGTTTGATTTGACCAACCATTTCTGGGTCAGATAAAACCATTAAATGAGCATCGAAAACTTGCGCTTCTGCTTCACCAAGGCTTTGAGCTGCTTTGTCGCGAATTGCTTGCAACTCTTCAGTAGATTTTGCTAAAGCATCGTCTAAGCGAGTTGCTTCTGCATCAGTATCTTCTACGGAAGTTTTGTTGAAAGACAAGTCAGGTTGAACTAGCAGGTAAGCTTTAGCAACAGCAACGCCATCACTTGCGGCAATCCCTTTTAGCATCTCAGACATTATTCAGCCAATCCTTCTTTTTGTAATGTTTCAACGATTGCTGCCATTCCTTCAGCTTCGTCAGCACCATCAACAGTGATTGTTACGTCAGAACCTTGACCAACGCCTAAAGACATAACGCCCATGATTGATTTTAAGTTAACAGATTTACCTTTGTATTCTAAGTTAATATCTGAGTTAAATTTGCTTGCAGTTTGTACTAATAAAGTAGCTGGACGTGCGTGAATTCCTGTTTCTGCTACAATGTGAAATTCTTTCTTTTCCATATAAATCGGTCTCCTTCGTAAATAAAAAATTTTTATGTTAGGGTTTTCCTTTCTTGATACGCTAAAATCAAACGTCTACTCGAAAAAAGACCCTTTCAGTTTCTAAGATTACCATTTTTTTCTATCTTACACAACACTTTTTGCTTAAATTTCGTGATGTTTTGCACTGACTATTCTTCCTCTTTTTGGTAACGATAAATGATTCGTCCATTTAACCCCGCTTCTCCAACAATTTCCGCGCGGTCAGGTAAAGAAATCCAAGCATCACGAAATTGGAAAAATTCATTTTGCTCCACGATTAATTCAGAGATTTCTCCAGCTTTTAATGAAGCAATTTTTTCTACAAAAGGATTTTCAGCCATTGATTTCACCACTCTTTCTCTTAAATATCAACTCTTATAGTTTACTTGAAAATGGCGCAATTGTCTGTAAAAAAATCGAATCTTTGTCTTTTTTTAAACAAGGTCTTTTACTTGATTCTCTTACAAAAAATGCTATAATAACCTCAAAGGTCAAAAATGGTCAAGTGGTTTTGTAGACAGAATTTATTCCTGCTATCTAGTACTTGGCTGGTTTGAGAAAAAATGGTTTGTTTACTAGAAATAATAGAACAAACAACTATTTTTCTGGCCTCAGTTATTTTGAAAGGATGTGTTTCATTCAATGATTTGTCAAAATTGTCAACAAAATGAAGCAACAATTCATTTATATGCAAATGTGAATGGTCAAAGAAAACAACTGGACTATTGCCAAAGCTGCTATCAAAAATTAAAAAATCAAGCGAATAATTCCCCTCAAAATATGGGACAAGACCCTTTTGGCTTTGGGAGTTTAGACGATTTATATCGTTCTCTTTCTCGCCAAATGCAACAAGGTAATCCTTATGAACAACAAACACCACCCACTCAATTTGGTGATGGTGGTAATGGAGGTCAACCCCCTCGCGGAGGCGCTAGCGCTGGTCAAGGTTTGCTAGGCGAGTATGGGATTAACATCACCGAAGCGGCACGCCAAGGAGATATCGATCCTGTGGTAGGACGTGACCAAGAAATTAAGCGTGTCATTGAAATCTTAAATCGCCGTACAAAAAACAACCCCGTTTTAATCGGTGAACCAGGTGTTGGTAAAACAGCCGTTGTCGAAGGTTTAGCCCAAAAAATTGTCGATGGCGATGTGCCCCAAAAATTATTGGACAAAGAAGTCATTCGTTTAGATGTGGTTTCACTTGTTCAAGGAACTGGTATTCGCGGACAATTTGAAGAACGGATGCAAAAATTGATTGAAGAAATCACTGAAGCTGAAAATGTCATTTTATTTATTGATGAAGTCCATGAAATTGTGGGTGCTGGTGCTGCTGGTGATGGCAATATGGATGCTGGCAATATTTTAAAACCGGCCTTAGCACGTGGTGAATTACAATTAGTCGGTGCCACAACTTTAAATGAGTACCGTATTATTGAAAAAGACGCTGCCTTAGAACGTCGGATGCAACCAGTCCAAGTAGATGAGCCAACCGTTGCCGAAACCATAACGATTTTACATGGTCTGCAAAAACGTTATGAAGATTATCATCATGTCAAATATACAGATGAAGCGATTAACGCAGCAGCAAACTTATCCAACCGTTACATTCAAGATCGCTTTTTACCAGATAAAGCGATTGACTTGTTAGATGAATCTGGTTCAAAAATGAATCTAACTATCCAACTCGTCGATCCAAAAACAATTGATAAAAAATTAGCAGAAGCGGAACAACAAAAACAACAAGCTTCCGCAGAAGAAGATTTTGAAAAAGCGGCTTACTATCGTGATCAAATCAATAAATTACAAGCAATGAAAGAAAAACAAATCAGCGATGAAGAAACACCCGTCATCACTGAAAAAGATATTGAAGCCATTGTGGAACAAAAAACTGGCATTCCTGTCGGTGACTTAAAAGAAAAAGAACAAACCCAATTGAAAAATTTAGCTGTTGACTTAAAAGCTCACGTTGTCGGACAAGATGATGCTGTCGATAAAGTAGCTAAAGCGATTCGTCGCAATCGTGTAGGCCTAGGCAAACAAAACCGCCCAATTGGTTCCTTCTTATTTGTTGGGCCAACAGGCGTTGGTAAAACAGAATTAGCAAAACAATTAGCTTTTGAGCTATTCGGTTCAGAAGATTCGATGGTTCGTTTTGATATGAGTGAGTACATGGAAAAACACAGTGTTTCTAAACTGATTGGTTCTCCTCCAGGCTATGTTGGGTATGACGAAGCTGGACAACTCACAGAAAAAGTCCGTCGTAATCCTTATAGTTTAATTTTATTGGATGAAATTGAAAAAGCGCATCCTGATGTTTTACACATGTTTTTACAAATTCTCGACGATGGTCGTTTAACAGATGCACAAGGTCGTACAGTCAGCTTTAAAGACACCATCATTATCATGACAAGTAATGCTGGAACAGGAGCTGTGGAAGCCAACGTTGGCTTCGGTGCTGCCCGTGAAGGTGTGACTAAATCTGTTTTAGGTCAATTGAACAACTTCTTCACCCCCGAATTCCTTAACCGTTTCGATGGTATTATCGAATTCAAAGCATTAAGCAAAGAAAACCTGATGAACATTGTCAGCTTGATGTTAGAAGAAGTAAATGGCTTATTAGCTAAACAAAAATTACACATTGAGGTTCCAACAGAAGTCAAAGAGAAACTCGTTGATTTAGGTTATGATCCTGCAATGGGCGCTCGTCCTTTACGTCGAACAATTCAAGAACAAATTGAAGACGGCATTGCTGAATACTATCTAGATCATCCTGAAAATCATCAATTAGTCGCAGCGTTAGATAACGAAGGTAAAATTATCGTAACTGGCGCACAAGAAGTGACTAAAACAGAAACTTCAACATCTGACCAAGCAGAATAATCAAAAATCCACACGCATTAATAACAATGCGTGCGGATTTTTTTATGCTTTTCACTTTTTATTTTCATCAAAAAAAACTATAATAGAAGAAAGATATTCGTATACTTGTTCCTCATAGAAAAAATTCAATCTGGAACTCCTGTACATAATTGGAAACGCTCTTTTGCAGCACACAACTATAATGAGGTGATAAAATGAAATTAGTGAATGTGACCAATAGCTACAAACAATTAGTAAATAAACAATTGGAAAACACGGATGCTTACTTTGTAAAAGTCTACTCAGCAGGAAACACGACCGCTGTCTATTCAGAAGCAGCTCACCATGTGGAAGTTCTGATTATGAATAAAAATCGTCGCATTCGTCCGACAGAAGTAAAAGAAATTTTAGCAAAACTGTTAAAACGATTACCTAAAGAGGCTTATGACCCAGATGAAATTTCTATCATTGAGTTAAACCATGTGACCGAAGTGTCTGTTCCATTAAAAGTTTCCCTCATGGAAAATTAAAAAAACTGCCGAAGTTTCCCCACTTCGGCAGTTTTTTTAATTTATTGTGACGTTATTTTTTTTACAAGCCTTTGATAATTTTTCGACCAGGCTTCCTCATTTGTCGGACTGACTAATTTATTTTCCTCGATTGCTTTTTTTCTTAAGTCATCCACTTCTTTTTTGAAATTTTCCCCCGATTTTTGAGCATAATCTTTTGAAAAATATTTTGATTGGCGAGAATAAGCCTTCAGTTTCGCATCTTTAATCTCTTCTTCTGTATCTGCAAAATATTCATCATAACGAAGATCGGTTATTTTCCCTGAATCTTTTAACGTAATAACAGTTAAACGTCCAGAAAGCCCCTCCCCAAAATCTTCTGTTAGACTTGTATAATGTTCTTTTGAAGGTTCTTTGATTTCCTTGGCTAAAGCCCTAGCAGCAGGAAGATAGCCATTATTAGCGCTATTGGATTGACCTTTGGCTGTCTGGAATGCGCCATCTAGGCGATTTTCAGCAACCATTTGATTTTCTAGAAAAGTCATCGTATTAACAACGGTCACTAACGATTGATCAGTTCGGGCGTTGTTCGCTTGAAAATTTGCATAGCCGGATAAACGTTTTGTCACTCCTGCCCATTCTTCAGAATAATAGTTTTTAGGTCCACGTTCATCAAATTCCACTAACTGAATTTGTTGATCCTTAACAACGACATCAATTAAAGCCGTATAGCCGCCATCAAACACGACTTCATGATGATAATAATCCCCTTGAACTTCCCCGATTTCTGGACGACCTGACCAATACATCTTTTGAGCTTTTTCTTCTGGACTAATTCCTGATTGTCCATTATTAGCTTCTACTGTAGCGCCAGAAACAGCATCAACTTCAAAGGTATGTCCATTACGCTCATAACTCACTTTGGCAGCACTCTCCTTCGGTTGATCATTCGTGTTTGTCTGCTCCTCCTGCTTTACAGAAGTGGCATTAGTGGCTGCCGAGGCACCACTCGTTACTTGGACTGCTTCTGCTTCAGTACTTTCTTTCATTTTTTCAGTTCGTTGATCTGGTTGGCACCCCATTAAAATAATCATTGAACAAAATAACCCGACAACTATCTTTTTAGTTTTCATTTTCCCTCCTTTTAAAACTCATTGAATTACCATTTAATTTTAATATAAGTAGAATGAAAAGTATAGCTAAGCAATCGTTTTTTCTTCATACGGCGATAAACTTAACTGTCCAGATAAATACTCCCCTAAATAGATTTCCTGTAATCTTTGGAAGCCTTGTTCTTGGATTTGCGTTAATAGCCAGTGCTCATCTTTTTTGATTAACTCTAGGACATCCATGTTGGCTTGACCGTCCACAATAATCGGATAACGAATACTTTCATCGCCATATTCGACGATTGTTAATTGACCATTTTGTTCTAAAACCGCCCGTTTAACAAGCTGGACTTCATAAATACCATTTGCTCGTAATTTAAACATTAGATCATTTGCAGAAATACCATTTTTCAAACATTCCTTCACCACAACCTGTCCATCCTTAATTAAAGTAATGGGTTTACCATCCACAATTTGTTTCACATAGCGATTGTGCTCTTTTGCAAATTTTAAAATTAAGACTAATAATGTCCACAAAATTAACACTAATACAAATTGGAGCACCGTAATTGAATCATTATAAATAACACCACCAATAATGCCCCCCAATACATAGTTTTGCACTTGGTCCATGGCCGATGTGGGCGCCAAATTGCCTTTTCCCATCAAATTAATTTGGACAATTAAACAAATAATACCTAAAGCAAATTTAATAATAATTGGACTATAAAACTGCATTAATTTTCCCTCACTTTACTTTATGATTTCAATCGTTGGTGTTAATAAATACGTTTCTTGTAACGTATAAGACTGCTGATCCGTACTTAAACTCATTTTATAAAACACTTCGTCAATTTTAACTATAGTTCCGTCAGCCAATTGTGTACCATTGACATAAACTTTTTCTGGAGAAACCTTTTTTTCCTGTGCCACTTGTTCGACAAAATGTACCATTTGTGAAGATTGTGAATGCTGATTTTGGTTCAGTTGATAATTGGAATATTGAACCCCTAAAACAAATAATAATGATAAAAAAATAATAATACTTAATTCACGATATTTCGTTTGAATTTGATGTCGCACATAAAAACTAAACACAATGACTAGCCCGATTAACAAAGCAAAAATAAAAAAATACTTTAAGTAATCATTTAAATTAGATTGGCTTTTTAAATACTCGATGCCATAAAAATTCATGTTCTTGTCCACTCCTTGATAGGTTAGTTATAATAAGTATTCTATCTCAAAAAAAACAATCACGCCTGCTTTAGTGCCTTATAAGAAGAAAAAGCTCAGCGCAATCATCTTGAGAATGACTGCGCCGAGCTTCAATCTTCTAAAGATTCAGCTACTGATTGATTACAAATTAATTTTACATCAAACTTTTCAGTTCAACATCTGGATATTTATCAGCAAACCAGCGTTCCGCAAATTGGTTTTCAAATAAGCGAAAGTCCCTTTTTATCAGGATTCATCATACAATAAATAATCTTAGAAAGCAATCCATTTCTACTACAAACCAACGCAATGTTCAACCTTTATTTTTCTCAATACACCTATTACTTCTTAATCATTAATTTTAGTAGGAAAATTGATTAGACAAGTATCACAAAACAAAAGTTGAAAATTATATGTTATTTAATGTGACTTTTCTGTTTTATCAATGGAACCTAATTTTAATCATTTCAATACATTCAGGATAGAAAAAACAACTACAGATATATAAGAAGCTATCGAAAAAATAAAACTCCAGTGTAAGTTTTTATACTTTTTCGTTGCTGTCTTTGCCAGATAATAATTTTGTTCAATCATGACTTCTTCAAAACTACCTTGAGGGATTTCAGATACTTTCATTTTATAAGATTCTGCATCTTTATAGGTAGCTACGTCTTCCCAAAAAACAATTCCGTTGCCATTTCTATAGCTTCTACGTGGAAAAATAACTAAAAATAAAAAAACATAAGCCACAAGTAAAAGTCCAATACTCGCTAATAAAAAAAGATTTTTCGATTTTTCAAATTCGAAAGGCATATTATCTTTAATTTGAGTATATAAAAATCCCATCAATACACCGTTTACAGTTATAAATACTGCTGATTTAGTATCTGCAAACTGTATATAATTGTTTAGATAGTCATTTTGTGAATAAACAAAGTCTTTTTTTGATGATGCCATGTAAATATCACTCCAATTCAGCTTTTTTTAAGTAACTCTTAGATAAATCATTATCATTAACATATAAACTAAAATATTTATTTTTGGTAATATTTCCTTCAGCTTTTATCTTACAAATCATATAATGCAGTCCATTAAAAGCAGTATGTCTCTTACATCGAAAAACAGCATTATCTTCATCCGTGAAAGCTTCCTTTGGGACTACATAGTCTAATTCTTCTTCTTTCGAAGCTTCAATACCAGAGTTTGAAACAGTCCATTCTACACTGTTAATTTTATGTAGCAACGACTGACTAGCTTCAATTTGATAAACTATATCTGTATCTTTTTCTAATGCTTTTTCTGAATAGTAAGGTATCCGCCTTTCGTTTTCTGATAAATAGTAACATTTTATTTGAAAATCTCCCTCATACGATTCAAAATGGGCTATTCTTTCTAAATATTTTGACCAATCAAAATTTTTCATTTTATAATTAAATGAATTGTGTTTCATAATATAATAGTCTTTTTCTTCAGAGCTACCTTTAATGTAGATATCACTGAGCAAATCATCTGGTAATTGCAAGTATGAAAAAACATTTTCTCCAACCATAATACTATTTTCAGAAGCCTTATTTTGGAGCTTAGATGACAAATCAGCATGTAAACTAGTCACAGTAACTTCATTAATATTATCAATGCCATATTTAGACCAAAGAACTTCATCATCATCCCCAAAATCTATACCAATTCTTATTTTTAATGATGATACACCTAAAACATTCTCAAAATATTTTTTCAAAATATTTTGATTCATGTATTGTATCACTGAAGCAGCATTTATAGCTTGAATTATTGCATCACTTTTTAAAAGTTTACTATGTCCAGTAAAAGCAAAAATTGCATCTCCTTGAAGTCGGTGGATATGACCACCAAAATATCTAATAATTTCAATTCCAGTTGAAAGAACAGCATTTTTTATTTTCTGAACAGTCTCTAAATCATATTTAAGTGCCAATCTAGTGGAACCTTTAATATCTAAAAAAATGGAGCAGATATACTGTGTCTTTGGAAGTAAACTTTCATCAATAAAATCTGGATGTGTTCCTATTTTCTCAGAAAATCTATTTGGTGGAAACTTAGCTATAGTAAGTGTTTCATTCTCTGGAACGATTATACTTTGAGAAGAATCCATATATCTACTATGAATTACAGATTTTTCTAATTTATTATCTAGGTTTTCTTTTCGTAAGTTTTTATAAAAAATTCTTTCAATATTATTATAATTATTATACAATTTAATTTTCATCCTTTCAGCTATACGAGCACATAGTTACAATAAAAAGCCTAATAAAGGCTTTTTATTATAAACACTCTAAATTTTAGTCAATTATCTCCAAAGGAGGTAAGCTTTCTACTAAATCCATTTATTGACTATAACATGATTAAACATTCCAACTAAATCTTTTTCTTGATAATACTGTTTGCTAAAGTAGTCACTCCTAGAATAGCTACGCTACCTAAAGCAGTTCCAACTAAATTTCTTTTTTCCTTTAAGCTACGACTATGTTCCATGCAAAATAAAGATTTATCTGATGGAACTTCTTTATTACAATTTGGGTACTTACAAGTCTTAATTTTCGATTCTTTCATTTTCAGTCACGTCTGTCCTTTCATTATTATAAGTTGCTATGAGCACTTCAATTTTTGTAGACAAATCATTAGTTAATTCCTGAATTCTTCCATCATCACCCACGTGAGCATTATCCAATAACCACGCAATAGTTCTTCCGCTTTCGTTTTCTTTCATTAACACTTGTTTAACAAACGAGTGATAGTTTGTCAGTGTTGCAAATAAAGATTGTTTTTCTCCCAAAGCTGTATACGCTATTAGGTTTAGTTGGACTGCAGAATTTAAATATCCTAAAGATGTTTGCAATAAATTATCAATTCTACGTGCATCTTTTGATTTTGTTTTTGAATCAATTAAAAGAGCTGCATCTTCGTGAATAGAAAGCATTAGCTTGCTAATTGTTTCATTAGCAATTTTGATAGAACTAATCAATAGCTCTCTTTTGTTCGATTCATTCTCTGAAGCTAATCCTTCAACAACTAATTGTCTGGATGAAAAAAATCCCGCATATCTATCATTATACTGACCCTTCTCTACCCTTTGTATAATTTGATTTAATCCCTCAATTTGCTCTGAAATTGATGCTAACTGACCTTGGATTGCTGATAACTCTGGTAGAACACCTAACTCTTTTACAATTTTCTTATCAAGAGTAACAAAACTTTTATTTTCCCCACTTAAATTATCCTTAATGACAGCATATGTTTCACCTGTTTTTTTTCTTACGCCAAATGACCATTCTCCAGAATCTATCTTTTCCTTTGCAAAATCAGGTATCCTAGCTACGTATTCTGTTTCTTTCTGATTAGACAAATTTTCAATCAAACTCATTTCTGAAATATTTGAAAATAAACTGTTTTTAATTTTTACCGCTATCGATTTTGAAGCTATTCTTTGCAATGGCAATAATGAATAAGATGTAAAATCATAATTGTATAAATTTTTATCGGTAACATTTACCAATAACGATGCGTCTTTAGGTAAACCAATTTCGAAATCTTTCATAATAACACCTACCTGATAATAAGTTGAATTACAAGCCACTAAGGTATTATTTAACAAGCTCCTTTAAATCTTGTTTCATCTTGGCAACTCTATTTTCATAAAACAATTCAAAATTTTCTATATCTAATTTGATATCTTCATCAATAAATAAAAATGAGTTATTCAAGTGATTGATTTCCATCCATTCTGACAAACTCTTATCTTTCTTCAAAATATTTTTTTCCTTGTTTAATAATTGTAAATTTCCAATTTTATTCCAATTATTACCAATCCTCTCAATTTCTTCTTTACTAAAATGGTTTTCCATAAATGTTTTATTTTGAAATTTTGATTTTGGGTGAATATGGTCAATATCGAAATTTTGATTGAAATAATCTAAATCTGGATAGAATAAAGACAATACAAAAAATGCGTCATCAGAACCACATTGTACTTCAAATAAGCCTTCAATTATTGCATCATCAAAAGAATAATTTTTTGTAGGATTGCTTTTAGCACTATTGATTATTTCTTTTAAAGGAAAGACACCAGAGGAAGAGTCATCAATTATTTTACGAATTTCTCGAAGGATACTATCTGATTGCCCACCAAAAATACGTTTCAAAAACACTAATAATAACCATTTTTTCATGAGTTGAGAATTGGCGTTTTGCGTGTTGGAATCTAAGAATCTATTTTTTATAACTTCATCCTCAAGTTTGTTTTCATAGATATAATAAACAATTGGTATAGCAGCATTTTTAGCAGGAAACGTTCTGTTTTCAAAACCCAATCTATAGAACATCTCAAAAGCATTAAGAATTGATTTACGAATCCTTTCCCAATTAGTTTTAATTTTATTAATTACATCTTCATTAAAATTTTTCACTCTACTCTTTATGTCATCTGCATATAAAACTAACATATTTTTCAAAATGAAGTCTATTGTGATAGAAAAATCACCGAACTGGTTAACTTCTCTAATTAATTCCTCAAAATTTTCCCTCGCATCAGACCAATGAACTGTTAAAAAAGACATCAACAAATCTGAAAAAGTAAGTTTCGTCCCGCCATCATTAGTTCGAATAAAAATATCTAATACCTTATCAAGATTTTGTTCATCTTCCAAGTAATAATTTAAAACTTTTTCTTCGTTGATAGTCTCATATAACAGATTTAATATATCTTTGGAGTATTCATTATTTTCTAAACCCACTTTTTCTAAATAAGAACATCGATTTTTTTCATCTGACAAGCCTAAAATACTTCCTACTTCAAACCAATATTTTTCACCTAATTTATTTTCTTTCTCTACTTTATCTCTACGTAAAAATTTGAATTCATATTCTTTATCAATTTTTGTTTCTTGCTTATAGGTATTTTTTATATTTAAGTATAACTTCATTGGAGGAAAATTGTCTTCATTGTCCACCCATCGTTTGTGATTTAATTTAACTGCATAGCTTCCTTTTAGTCCAATATATAAGCTGTTCAACCTCTGTTGTCCATCAATTACTGCAAAAAAATTGTCTGTTCGTCCCATAGAATTATAATATTCATTCATTTCTCCAAAACGTTGTTTATATTTTCTCAAAAAAGAATAAAATCTATAATTATTTTTTATTTCATCTGAAGTAATTTGCCATAACATTAACGAATTTATAGGATACTTTCTCATGATACTATCAAACAATGATTCTATCTGCTCTGGGCTCCATACAAATTTTCTTTGGATAGCAGGTAATAGATAAATATTTTTGTCTATATTTTCAATAGCTTCTTTGATAGTAATTAACGGTTGAAATCCTCTTTCCACCATATCATATCTCCTTGCATAGTTGACTTATTTTTTTATCTTTGAGTGTATTTTTTGAATTATCACAATAATAAAGAACAATATTTTAGAGAATACGGTTCCATAATCAAATAACAAATAAAATTACTCTATTTTATATTCCGTTCTTCTAAATTTTCCAATCATACAATATTATCTCAAACTTATAAGAAAAATCAACTTAAAATAGATATAAAAAACTCGTATAATCCATACTTTTCTTACTATTAACTTAAATTAATATTCACAGAAGCCCGACCACACTTCCTCTCTTCTAAAAATATATTCAAAATCTCCAGAATCGATTGTATGCTGCCTGAATTACATTCTAAGCGTTTCTAAAATATTAAGTATTAATTTTTTAAAACTCCTAAACAATAACACAGGCTATTTAAATTCCATACTACGTTATTTTAACACTACATATCTAAACAAAATAAAAATATAACTTTACCTATATATTCTAAATATGAAGATAGTTCTAGTTGATTTCAAAAAAACAAATAATTCAACTAAAGCAACAATGAATTATCACTATTTCGTTATATAAATATATCTAGAGCGTAAATTTTAGCTATTTTACTGAACCTAGATAGTGCTATTAAGTAAGAAAGATATCTCTTGCCGGCACTAAAAAATAAATACTGATATATCAATTTTTTACAGCCATTTTTATCAGTGTTTCTAGAAATAAACTATAAAGATTTTCTTATCTCGCACTTTTTCTTTTTTTAAGTTACTATTATACTAACAAAAAAACAAATAGAGAGTTGGAACATATAATGAATACTCACAAGATGCAATTTGGATGGATTATCGAAGCTCCTAAGTATTTGTCGATACTAACAAATCAAGATGGATTAGTTGCTATTGTTTCTGAATATACTACTTTTGGCGACAATCAATCATTATTAATTACGTTGTCAGAAACATCTGCTAAAGTGGCAGTAACTCCTCATTATATTTCTTCTTTAACGATTTCAACAGATAAAAAGATTAAAATAGCTACCTCGCCATTCTATGAACAACAAATAGTTGAAATTGAAAAAATGAATTCTGATGGTCAAATTATAGATTAATACTTCTCAAATCTTATTGACTATTAAAAATCATATGAAATATCATAACTTATAATACTTACAGTTTACAGAAATTAAAAATTCTAAACTATAATTATCAATTCATATTCTCTCTTCTAAACATTTATTATATTATTGTTATAGCATAAGTATTTATAAAATATTAAGTTTAAGGAGTAATAGACCATTGAGCAAATTATATTCCAATCACTCTCATCTATCTAAAGTTTTGAAACATAGCACACTGCCTATACTGATAACTAAAGAATTCGATTTCTTTAGATGCGTTGAATTCAATCAAAATTTTTATGAAAAAACTGCCAGCGAGCTGTTTCATGGCAATCTAAGAGATAGTAACTCATCAAATAGATATTCTCAATTATTTCCAAATCAAAAATTATCTTATTGGTCGGACACACCAGATACTTCCCGTAAAGAAATTTTAAAACATGGTTCTAGTAAAAATATAGTTACATTCTGGGCTTATGATGATTTGACAAGCACTTTTCCAACATTAGAAAATGAAGAACCTCTAATTATTATTGATGGAATACGATTCGGTTTTGAGGATATTTTAGAAAAATGCGACAATAATATTCCATTATCTAGTGAAGATAATATCTTGATAACCAAAATAAATCATGCAAAACCAGATTGTATAGCGTATAAGTCTATGGTAACTGGAACAACTAATTTCTTATTCTTTGAAAAAGGATTTAATAAGTTAGCTATTAAAGAAGTCAGACTTAAAATGGGGGAATTAAAAAGCAATGATTTAAATAGAATTATATGTGCGGCTACATCTGACTACTTACCTATTTTAGAAAGTTATGGAGAATGTTTCACCCCTATAGCACAAACTAAAATGAATGAAAATTATCTTAAATCCGCAGAGTACAAATCTCGTTCAAAAATTTATAATCACTAACTCTAATATTATAGACACAAAGGTTTAAAATTCATTAAACCCCGTTAGGAAATCCTAACTGGGTTTATTAAATAATTTTGTACTTTAAAGAAACGTTAAATAACTTAATCACCTCAAATTCATCAAAGTACTCGTTTTAATAGACTTCTCTATAAAATCTTCACTACTTAACGTCTGAACATATCTTTGAGTCATTTCAATTGAACTATGCCCCATATTTAAACTTAACGTATAAATATCTAATCCGTTCCGTAATTGCATACTTGCATAAGTATGTCTTAACGTATGACCTGAAAAACGGACACAATCTCTTATATCAATTTGCTTCTTTATTTCTTGCATAATCTGCCAAATACTTTTTTCATTCAATTTTTTACCTAGATTACTGATAATAAAAGGATTCCCTTCTAACGAGCCATATTTTCTTTTCTTAATTCGATAATATTTTATTATTTCTTTTTTGAGAATTGGACTGACAGCGACGGCTCTATCCTTATTATTTTTTGATTTTCTAATAATGATTTGATTATTCATAATGTCTTCATCTCGTATCTCGCAAACTTCGCTAATCCTCAACCCACATTCAATCATCAACATCAATATCACAACATTTCTTTGTGCTATATGTTTGTATGGGTGTTTTTTAGCAACTGTCAGCATTTGTTTAATTTCACAGTCATTCAAAGGATAGATTACTTTTCTTTGTTCTTTTAATCTTTCAATATCAACAAACGGATTATACTCAATATATTTTTCAATTAACATATAGTCAAATAACTTCTTTAATCTGCTAACACTGACATTGATTGTCGATGCTTGCATTTCTTTTTCTTGCATATCTATTATCCAGCTTTTTATATGTTTCTTTTCAAGCTGTGACGGTTTAACATTTATTGATTTGAAAAAATTTGCTGTGTTTCTTAATTTTGATTTATAATTTTTGATTGTTATTTTTGAAAAACCTCTCACTGTAATATCCATACAAAATTCTAAAATAATATCCTCCCAATTCATAGAAAAAAGTCCCTTCTTATCAAATTTTGATAAAAAAGGACTTCTTGCAAACCAACGCATCTTAGTAGATTTTTGCTAAAGATGCGAGCTTCAATCTTCTAAAGATTCAGCTACTGATTGATTACAAATTAATTTTACATCAAACTTTTCAGTTCAACATCTGGATATTTATCAGCAAACCAGCGTTCCGCAAATTGGTTTTCAAATAAGAACAATGGTTGGTCGAAGCGGTCCCGTGCCAAAATGTTTCGGCTAGAGCTCATGCGTTCATCTAAATCTTCTGGATTAATCCAGCGGGCAATTTTAGAACCCATTGGCGTCATTACCACTTCAGCATTGTATTCATTGGACATTCGGTATTGGAAAACTTCAAACTGCAATTGACCTACGGCGCCAATGATATATTCTTCTGTTAAATATGTTTTGTATAATTGAATGGCTCCTTCTTGAACCAGTTGGTAAATTCCTTTATGGAAAGATTTTTGTTTCATCACGTTTTTGGCAGTCACTTTCATGAATAATTCAGGGGTAAATGACGGCAACTCTTCGTATTGAACATTCATTTTCCCTTCATACAAAGTATCGCCAATTTGGTAATTTCCTGTGTCGTACACACCGATAATATCGCCTGCAACAGCTTCTGTGACGTTTTCACGGGCATCCGCCATAAATTGCGTCACGTTACTTAATTTGACTTTTTTGCCTGTTCTACCTAAAGTCACGTCCATGCCTCTTTCAAAAACACCTGAACAGATTCGAACAAAGGCAATTCGATCACGATGGGCTGGGTTCATATTCGCTTGAATTTTAAAGACAAAGCCTGAAAATTCTTTTTCGTAAGGACTTACTTCGCCACCCTCTTCTGTTTTATGCGCATGTGGCGCAGGCGCAAATTGTAAGAAGGTTTCTAAAAATGTTTGAACCCCAAAGTTTGTCAAAGCAGAACCGAAGAAGACTGGCGTTTGATCACCACGAGCGATTTTTTCCTCGCTAAATTCATCGCCTGCTTCTACCAATAACTCAACATCTTCCAACACTTGTTGATAAACGCTGTTATTGTGCAATGGTAAATCGCTTGGGATATCGCCATCTTTTAAAGGAATAAAACGCTCCCCGCCATTATTTTCTGGACGATATAATTCCACACGTTCATTATAAATATCGTATAGACCTTCTAGGCCTTTTCCCATACCAATTGGCCAGTTCATTGGATAAGATTCAATATCCAATAGTTCTTCCAATTCTTCTAAAAGTTCCAATGGTTCCCGTCCGTCACGGTCCAATTTGTTAATAAAAGTAAAAATTGGAATACCACGTTTTTTAACAACTTGGAAAAGTTTTTTCGTTTGTGCTTCAATCCCTTTGGCACTATCAATAACCATCACAGCACTATCCACGGCCATTAAGGTCCGATACGTATCCTCTGAGAAATCCTCATGCCCTGGGGTGTCCAAGATATTAATCCGTTTGTCTTGATAGTCAAATTGCATCACAGAACTCGTTACCGAAATTCCCCGTTGTTTTTCAATTTCCATCCAGTCAGATTTGGCAAAGTTCCCTGTTTTTTTCCCTTTGACGGTTCCAGCTTGGCGGATGGCGCCCCCAAATAATAATAATTGTTCAGTAATCGTTGTTTTCCCAGCATCCGGATGGGAAATAATCGCAAACGTACGGCGACTATCGACTGCTTCTTTTTGATTGATCGTCATAAAAATCTCCTTATCACTTGTGATGTTTATTTATTTATTTTCTTCAGCATAATTTTTGATTAACCTTTGCTAGTATATCATGTCAAGCCTTGAGAATAAAGAGCTGCTGTTGGCTGTTTTTTAAAAGGAAAACCTGTGACATTAGTCAAAACGACTGATGTCACAGGTTATTTTTAACGTCTTGGTTCGTCATCTTCCATTTCTTTACGGAAAAAACGACGATTTTCTTCTGGTTCTTCATCGACAGTTTCTTCATCGTAGAAATGAACGCGTAAGACTAGCAAACGTGTGCCTTCCATTTCTTCAGCAGTTAACTTAATATTGCCCACTTCAAAAGAAGGTTTTTCCCCTTCATCAGGAATGGTTCCTAATGCTGTAATTAAGTAACCTGCCATTGTATCAACATCGCTCATGTGTAAATCTGTTTCAAATACTTCATTAAATTCGTCAATTAACATGCGTCCTTGAACCAAATATTCATTGTCGGCCACTTGTGTATATAAATTTTCTACTTCATCTGTTTCATCGTCAATTTCACCAACGATCTCTTCTAGTAAATCTTCAAGTGTTGCTAAACCGACAACACCGCCATATTCATCTAGTAAAATCGCCATTTGGTTTTGTGTTCGTTTTAACTCATAAAGTAAATCATCAATAAAAATGGTTTCTGGGACAAATAATGGTTCTTGGATAATCGCGCCTAATTCAATGTTTTCAAAGCCTAAATTACGTGCAGCTTTTAGTAACGTTTTGGTATGTAAAATACCAACAATTTTATCTTTGTCTTCACTATAAACAGGAATCCGAGAATAATTTTCTCCTAAAATTAAATTGATGTTTTCTTGGACATCATCTTGGATATCAACCATGAATGCGTCTGTCCGAGGAACCATTACTTCTCGTGCCACTTTTGTATCTAATGAAAAGACACCTTGTAACATTTCTAGTTCTTCGTTTTCCAAAACACCTTCTGTTTCAAGCATATAGCGCATTTCATCTCGTGTCATCTTCGAATCAGCATCATCGAAAGTCATTGGTGTGATTTTGGATAATAAATCGGTCGAAGCCGATAGCAACCAAACGAAGGGACGCGCGATAACTCCTAAAAAGCGGACTGCACCAGAAGTCAATTGAGCGACTTCTTCTGATTTATTCATAGCAATTCGTTTAGGGTATAATTCACCAAATACAATAGAAACGTACGTTAACAATGCTAAGATAATGATACTGGCAAGACTCTTAGCTGCGGCGCCGCCACCTAATACAGGGGCCAAACGACTAGATAAAGTCTCTGCTAATGAAGCACCAGATAGGATATTAACCAAAGTAATCCCTACTTGGATTGTGGATAAAAAGTTATTGGGGTCTTGCAATACCTTAAGCAATTTTTGAGCTTTTGCGTCGCCGTCTTCCGCTTTTTGTTCCACACGATTCTTGTTAACAGATACGACTGCAATTTCCGCCGCTGCCAAAAAGGCATTGATAAACGTCAACACGACTAATAATAGAAGTTGCGCAATTAGCGACTGACTCTCAGGGTCAGCATTATTCATAATGTTCTCTCTCTCCTTAATTGTTGATAATTCCGAGGCTGTACTTTCGTACTCTTTTAACGTTCTTCCTCTTTTTATGGTTAGGCTTAGAAACAGACACAATCAGTATTATGACAGGTTATTTTCTATCCTAATCCATAAAATCATAGCACGAAAGATTAGCGGATTCAATCATTAACCGTTATTTTCTTTCGTATTTGTTTCATTCCCTAAAAGAACGGCATTGGTAACTTTTTCACTACGACCCGCTTTGACCATATCAATAACATAGTAGATAATGGTCCGGCAGATTGCGTAAAATGGGACACCGAGGAAAATACCTAGCAAACCTGCTAAATTTCCTGCTACCAATAAAATTAAAATAATCGTTAATGGATGGATTTTTAGAGATTTTCCGATAACGTTTGGATAAATAATATTTCCGTCCAATTGTTGAACCACTAGCACCACTAAACAACATAAGGCTGCTTTGACGGGTTCATTAAAGATGGTCACTAAGACAGCAGGCGCTAATCCTAGATAAGGTCCTAGATAGGGAATCAAATTCGTAAAGCCGGCAATGACACCAAATAAAAAGGCATAACGAACGCCAAGCAATGAATACCCAATAATCGTAAATGTACCGACAAATAAACATTCAATCGCTTGTCCACTAATATAACTGGATAAGGTTTGGTTCAATTGTCCTAAAAGATCCACAATATCATCTTTTCTTTTCTCAGGTAAAAAGCGTTGGATCGCTGGTACTAGCTTATCTCCATCTTTTAACATATAAAATAAAATAAATGGCGCAGTGACCAAAACAATGGTGGTTGACGCCACCGTTGATACGATTGAACCTAAGCTACTTGATAAACTACTTAAAAATTGTTGGATAATATTTGCATAAGAAATATCCATTTTTTCAATATAGCTTGTTAAATCAATTTGTTTAAAAATAGGTAACTCCGCAATCTCATAAATCCAGGTCTCCACTTGTTTAAAGAAATCCGGCATACTTGATGCTAAACTAGCTAGCTGATCTGCCAACTTAGGGATAATTGTTAATAAGATCAGAACTAATGCGATGATTAGTAATAAAAATACCAGTAAGACGGCATAAATTCGTTTCATTTTCGTCTTCATTAGTAGATTGACCACAGGATTTAGTAAATAATACAAAAAGCCTGCTACTAAGACTGGGGCAAACAACGTTGAAAAGAATGTCCCAATCGGTGCAAATAAGAAATTAATTTTCGAAGCAATAAATAATAGCATGGCCACGACAAGTAATTCAACTGACCAGAAAAATAATTTCGATTCTTTAAATCGATTAATCACATCGGCTCCTCCTTTATTTTTATTCAATTGTTGCTGTTTTATTTTATCACACCTTCCCCCCTCAGTCATTGAGAATACTTCATTGCTAGAACTTTTTCGTGGTATAATAAAATAGAAACAGATTCTGAACTTGGGGGTTTTTCTATGCATGTAGCTCAAACAAAAGATACCATGAGTGATCTTTATTTAGATGCTGTCCGGCTTCGTCAACGCGTATTCGTAGCGGAACAAGGGGTACCAGAAGAGATGGAAATCGATGAATATGAAGCACGTTGTATTCACTTTGTTTTGTACACGAACCATGTAGCTGTCGCAACTTGTCGCTTGCTTCCACTAGAAAATGGCGTTATGAAATTACAACGAATGGCCGTTGAAAAAGCTTACCGTGGCGCCGACTATGGACGAGTGATTATGGAAGCGGCGGAAACTTTTGCCAAAGAACAAGGCTACCACAAGATTACTCTAGGAGCACAAGTCACCGCTGTAGGCTTCTATGAACGTTTAGGTTATCAAAAAACAGGCGCACCTTTTATGGATGCTGGCATTGAACACTACGAAATGAATAAAGAACTATAACACCAATTAAATCGGAAAATTTAGAGCTTGGAGCATTAGCCATTTTGGCTAATGCTCCAAGCTCCTTTTGTGGGCTGTTTACATCGGCTATTTTTTTGATAGCTGTTGATAACGTTGATACCAGATATCTACATACTCGGGCGAGAAGGGGCCTTTTTCGTTATTAATCCAATCCACTAAAGTCTTGACATTTTCTTTTAAAATGAAGTCAATATCTTCTGGATAATCCATTAGTTTGCTATGAAATTCATATTCATCAACGTCTAGTAAACGTTTTTCACCATCTGGAAAAACCTTGATATCTAAATCATAATCAATATACTTCAACGCTTCGTCATCTAAAACATATGGCGAAGCTAGATTGCAGTAATACGAAACCCCCTTTTCTCTAATCATTGCTATTATATTGAACCAATATTTCTTGTGAAAATAAACAATGGCTGGTTCACGAGTCACCCACCGACGTCCGTCGGATTCCGTTACTAACGTGTGATCGTTCACACCAATTAAAGAATACTCGCTCGTTTTTAGTACCATCGTATCACGCCACGTTCGATGTAAATGTCCGTCATGTTTATAACTCTGAATGGTTACAAACTCGCCTTCTTTAGGAATTCCCATAATACCCCAACTTTCCCCAAATAAAGTAAAGCACTGTTACTTTTTGGGTGTTCATACATCGATATCAAAATAATTATATCATATCTTTTGAGTTTGCGTACATTGAGTTCACTTAAAGAAGACGATTTCTGAAAAAATTTAATTCAGATGACCAAATAGTTTAAATTCAGTATATATTTTCAGCTTAATTACTGGATTTTTTCAAAGACTGATACTGCGCTCTCTCTTAAAACCTGATTCAATTCTTCAACATTTGTTTTACCAGTTGTTTCAAGCCACGCAACGGCTGCTTCAGAACCTTGTTGAACAAATGGAAGCACGCCGTCTGCCCAAGTTGCGCGACCACATAAGACTCCATTAAACGAGGAACCTGCTTTTTTTGCAAATTTCAATGTTTCCTGAAACATCGTAGCACTAACCCCTGCACTCAAGAAAATAAATGGAAGTTGTGTTGCTTCACTTTGCATGTTGAAAAAGGCCTGTGCTTCATCTTGGCTATAAAGACTTTCAGTGCCAAAACCTTCTACAAAATTCATGTTCACAGGGACTTCTACTTTTAAAACATCAACATTATAGCGATCCTTTGAAAATTCTTTCATCGCTTCAATTACTTTGTGCGGTTTTACTTTAGCGTATTCTTTTGAAGCACTATCCGAATTGTTTGCATCATAAGAGACAATTTCTAAAAAGAATGGAATTTCTTCGGCTAAACACTCTGAACCAATCCGTTCTATATAAGCTTTCTTTCGTTCATTGATTGCTTCACTTTCGTCAACATCGTAATAAAGTAAAAATTTACACGCGTCTGCGCCCGCTTCTTTTAAACGCTTAACCGACCAAACATCAAGACTATCGGGTAACCGTCCTGGTGTCGAAGCATCGTAGCCCGTTTTTTCATACGCAAGTAACAAACCTGAAGTCTGTGCTCGATTTTCAGCAGCAGCTAGGCCATATTCTGGATCCAACAAAATTGCTGAAGTCTCTGGTGTTAAGCAACGAGATACTAATACTTTAAAGTCACTGATTTCTTGCGCAGTCACCTCTTTGTATTTTCCCATCATGCGTTTTAAGGCCCCACGTTGATCAATGGCTAGTGCTCCAATAATCCCTTGATCATCTACCAGATTTTCTAAATGTTTACGTTTTTGTTCACTAATTTTTTTCATTCTGTTCCCTCTCCTAATTGATTATTTAGTAACGTAGCAATTTCAGCTGGCGAACTTGCTTGTTTCAGTCCAGAAGTAACTTCTTCTCTTAATAAGAGGCGCGCAACAGAAGAGAGTAATTTCAAATGTGTCGTGCCAGCTTCGGCATCTGGAATAAACAGCGCAATCACAAACTCCGTTAATTGGTTGTCAAGACTCTGCCACTCAACACCTTGGTCCAAGGTAACGATGATAATGGCCGCTTGTTGAATCGTTGCTGCTTTTGCATGAGGTATCGCAAATCCATTCATCATCCCCGTTGTTCCTTCTTGTTCTCGCTCGTTCAGTTTATCGAAAACTTCCTGTGCGTCCTGAGCAACTTCCAATTCTGTTGATTTTTTTGCTAAAAAGTGAAAAACATCCTCTTGCGTTTGTAACTGTTGATTTAAAAAAATATGATTTTCTTTAATAAAAGCCATTCCATCCACTCCTAATTCCTGTTATTTCATTTTTTTGATAACGATTGCTCTTGTTTGGCGATTCTACTTTTTTGTACAAAACCTAGCAATAAACCGCCTACCAATGAACCAGCTAAAATTGCCAGAACCCATTGAACAGCGTGAGTAACAACTGGTAAAACAAGAAATCCTCCATGAGGTGCTGGCACTTGTACCCCAAACATATACGTTAGGACTGCCGCAATTGAAGATCCGAGCATCATAATTGGTAAAACCTTCAATGGGTCTTTTGCCGCAAACGGAATAGCGCCTTCTGTAATATGTGTGGAGCCTAAAATAAAGTTCACTAGCCCCGCATTGCGTTCATTTGTGTCAAAGTATTTTCCAAAGAATAATGTAGCAAAGCCTGTAATTAAAGGTGGCGCTATGCAGGCAGCAGAAACTCCTGCCATAAAAGAAGTATTTCCTTGAGCTAAGAGTGCCGTCCCAGTAACATAGGCCGCTTTATTAACTGGACCTCCCATATCAAAGGCACACATACAACCCACAATTATTCCTAAAACCAACGGACTGGAGTTTTGGAAACTAGCTAAAAAGCTCATCATTCCTTCGTTAACAGCTTTCATCGGATCTGCTAGTAAAGACATAGTGATACCAATAACTGCAACGCCAATGACTGGATAAAGGAAAATTGCTTTTAAACCATCTAATGATTTAGGCAAACCTTTAAATACTCTTTGTAATAAAAGAATGAAATACCCAGCAAGAAAACCAGATAATATCCCTCCTAAAAAGCCAGTGCCACCAGTGTTAGCAATCAAACCACCGACAAAGCCCACAACCAAACCAGGTCGTTTGGCAATCCCCTCTGCGATATACGCAGATAAGATTGGCACCATCATGCCCATTGAGGCATCACCAATACTTTTTAACATAGCAGCGGTAGCATTATACTGACTACTTTCTGGATCAAATGAATAAATGCCCCAAATAGCAAAAGAAAGAGCAATTAAAACGCCGCCTGCTACTACAAACGGCAACATGTGAGAGACGCCATTCATTAAGTTTTTATAAATACTATGTCCAACATTTCCTGAAGAAATCTGTGTTTCCTGTTCAAGTTCATCCACTGCTTGGTTTTCGGCCGCAATCGATCCTTTGCCTGCGAGCACTTCTTCAATTAAGCGATCTGCTTCTTTAATACCAACGCTGACAGGGACATCAATGATTCGTTTCCCAGCAAAACGTTCTGCTTGAACGTCTTTGTCGGCGGCAATAATGACTGCCTCCGCTCCTTGGATTTCTGCAGGTGTTAACTCGTTTTCTATACCAATCTGACCATGTGTTTCAACCTTAATCGTAATACCTTTACGTTTCGCCGCTTGTTCCAATGCCTCCTGTGCCATATACGTGTGCGCTATTCCCGTCGGACAACCTGTAGCAGCTATTAATTGATACGTAGCCATCTGTTTATTCCTCCTCTTGAATCTTTATTTGTTGCTCTAACTCCTGAACATCTGAAAAATCTGTCAATCCTTTGCGAAATGCTGTTGAACTACCTGCTGCAATACTTCTTTTTAAATTTTTTTCCAATGAAAGTCCTTGATGCCAGCCAGCTAAAAAGGTACCTAACATTGCATCCCCTGAACAAGCTGTATTCACAACCATTCCAGTTGGTGAATTACCTGAAAGAACCTTTTCATTATTTATAAATAAAGCCCCTTCACTACCTAAAGAAAGTAAAATATTTTTGGCTCCCCGCTTCAGTAATTCTTGTCCGTAAAAAATGTAATCGTCCTTAGTCTGCACTTCTGTATGAAACCACTCTTGAAGTTCTTCTTCATTTGGTTTCAATAAAAATGGTTGATAAGGCAAACAATCTAAAATTTCTTCATAACTACTGTCTAAGATTAAGAACACCTGCTTTTCAAAACAAATTCGGCTAATTTCAATCAAAATACTTGGCGAAACCCCTTGTGGTAAACTTCCTGATACGCACAAATAATCCCCTTTACGTAACTCTGAAATTTTTTTCAAAAAACGTTGTACATGTTCTTCAGATAATTTTGGTCCTTTATTGACTAATTTGTATTCCTTTTGATCTTGGGTAACTTTTGTAAACACATTGATTCTCGTTGTGCCAGCGACTTCGATAAAATCAGTGGTTATCTCTTTTTCTTTTAAATAATCCTCGACATAGTTCCCAGTGAAACCAGCTTTGACTCCCAAAGCGGTATTATCAATCCCTAACATCTTTAAAATTAGGGAAACATTGACTCCTTTCCCGTTTGCTTGAATATCATCTTCCTTCGTGCGATTCACGACAAAAGGAACTAGCTCTTCTGTTTCGATAAATAAATCAATGGCTAAATTTAATGTACATGTATAAATAGTCACTGTAGTTCCTCCTTTCTCCTCTTTATTATGTCTCAAAATACCATGTAAAGGTTTTCATTCTTTCGCAAAAATATAGAAAACATTTACAATTTCATAATTTCTCTAGCTTTTTTATTTTTTTTCATTAAAAATAGGCTTATAAATGTTTTTTTAGTGAAAGAAAGAAGGGCTAGCCATTATGGAACAAAAATTGAGTGAGTCAGAGCAATATCTCTGGCATTTTATCGAAACACATATTTTAGAAATCCCTGATTATTCCATTGTAAAATTAAGCGAACGAGCCAACGTATCAACTGCGACGATTGTAAGAACCATGAAAAAGAAAGGCTATGAAGGTTTCACATCCTTCAAGCATCACTTGAAAGATAAAGAAAACCAAAATATAAATTTTTCAGCATTAGAAAAAGTAGACCGAGGAATTCGGACGGCCATTTTAAAGAATGAAGAAGAAGTAACTCGCACGATTAACATGATTGAAATTGGTAATATCGAAGATGCGATCCAAAAAATCAAAGCTTCTCGACGGATTATTATCTTTGCTAGAGGTTTTTCAGAATTAATTGCTCAGGAAATGATGGTTAAGTTTCAATTGGCTGGCAAATACTGTGAACTGCATACGGACCCAGAAATTATTAAAAATATTAGTAAAAAGTTATCAAAAAAAGATGTGGCTCTTTTTGTTTCCTTAAATGGAGAAACCCAAGAATTAGTTGTCGCTGGTAAAAACTGTTACGACTCAGAAATTGGGACTATCCTTTTAACTGCAAGCAAACACTCTAGTTTAATGAAATACATTGAAATTCCGTTCGTAGGCTTCAAATCAGAAGGCTCCTTTTTCCCCGATTATGAAGTGCGTTCACGGTTACCATTATCCATTCTGGCAAGAATTTTATTGGATGCCTATGCTTTAAGAACGACAACTTAAGCTTTCTTAAATAATAAAAAACAAGCATTCCTTCACTTAAAATAAAGGAATGCTTGTTTTTATTTTGCAACAAAACGTGCTTCTACTCGATAAATTCGTTGACCACGACTAGAAAATTTTTCTTCGTATTCTGTCATAATGTTGCCTTCAAACTCGCTATTATGCAAATCTAGCCATACACGTTCAATAATCATGCCATATTTAGAAAAGCTACTTAATGAGTATTCGAAGAGCCCTTGATTATCCGTTTTAAAATGAATTTCTCCATTTGGTTTTAAGATAATTTCATCTGTCGCTAAAAAGTTTTTATACGTTAAACGACGTTTTTCATGTTTTTTCTTTGGCCAAGGATCTGAAAAATTTAAATAGATTAAATCTACTTCATTTTCAGCAAAATATTCTGTTAATGCTTCGCCGTCTACTCGCAATAACTGTAGATTAGGTAACGGCTCGGCCACTAGCTTATCTAATGCAATCGATAAAATACTTAATTGCATATCGATACCAATATAATTAATTTCAGGATGTGCTTTAGCCATTTCATAAATAAAACGACCTTTACCTGAACCAATTTCAATGTGGATGGGATGATTATTGCCAAAACGTTCTTGCCATTTTCCTTGCCATTTTTCAGGACCTTCTACCACATATTGTGGATATTTTGCCATATATTCTGCTGCTCCGGGTCTATTTCTTACACGCATATTTAAAATTCCTTTCTTTTAAAAACAGACTGGTGAAATTCGCCAGCCTGTGTGGATGTTAAATGAATTAGTTTAACTACTAAACATTCGTTTTAATTGTAAAATTTCTGCAGTCATTGCTCTTCTTTCGCCCTCTTGGTGATGACGAACAATCTCTTGTAAAAAGCTAAATAAACCATACCAATAAATTCGTTGAACTGTACTTTCATTCGGGATTAAACCATAAGATAGTAACCATTGATTCCAGCCGGAACGAGGGACATAATGACTCAAAATCATTCCTAAATCTACCGCTGGGTCCGCGACCATCACAGAATCCCAATCTACTAAATAGAGATAATTATTCGAGACTAACCAATTCCGATGATTCACATCGCCGTGGACAGCTACATAACTAGTCTCTGGATATTCTGGTAAATGATTATATAAATAAGTGATTACTTCTTTTAAATAACTGTTTCGTTTTAATTCTTTAGGTAGTTGACGCTTATACTCTTTCAACATTGTTAGCGGGGTACAAACTTCGCCACCAATTTTTTTCAACATGTCTTTCAGCAAATTGGAATGATGCAATTGGTATAACACGTCAATCACGTCATTGCGTTTGCCAATTTCGTCCGCATGTAATAAACGTCCTTCCAGCCATTCTTGGGCTGTTAGTACGTCGCCATTCGCTGTCCGCTTTGTCCAAATCATCTTCGGGGCTAACCCTTCTTTAGACAATGCTGCAAGAAGTGGAGAAGTGTTTCGTTTAATGAACACTTTCTCTGTTTCTTTTATTCCCATGTATGTTTGACCAGTTGCGCCCTTTATCGGCTGCAGACGCCAGTCTTTATCCAACTGAAATTCCATGGAAATTATCTCCTATCTCAACACAATTTTATTGCAATTTTTACAGCAATTACCATTTTAGTCGCCAAACCTTGCTTCGTCAAGCTTCTATGTGGTTCTTTTGTAAATTTTGCTGGGTTTTCTCATCTTTATAACTTATTCAAGCGCATTGGAACATACATTTTAGTGAAAATCACAACTTCTACAATTAAGGCACCCAGAATGATCAAGCTATTTTGCAAGCTGCCTAAACGAAGGCAGACAATCCCACCAAAAATAATGGCCGCAACAGATAATGCGCCGCTAATTAACCGGCGAATTGCTGCTTGTTTTTTTTCCATTGAAATTGGATATAGCTGTGTCATCACCATATAATCAAATTGCGTGTACATGGGAATCAACTGGAACCCGATTAAATAGACAAACAATAAAGCAACTACCAACGCAATCCAGAATTCTTGTAAAAAGAAAAGTAGCACACCACCAACCAAAATCAAACGAAACAATAAGCCGCTATATTCGCTACCTCGTAAAAAGCTCCGAATGAATAAGTAAGCATACGTGTTCTCAGATGTTTTTTTGACTACTCCGAGGAGAGGATCTAAGTATTTACGACGTTTTACTGTACTACTCACTTCAGGAATATCTGTAAACAGCTGAATGAATTTATAAATTCTATGCATTCTGTTTTGTTCTTTTTGGATCATTTTTTCCCAATCCAAGAAACTCTGTTTCATCTTATTTTGCCAAATACTCGATAAACCAACGGCCAGAATGATGCCACCAACCACACCAACCCAAGGCGTCCAGTAAATGGCTCCCGTCATAATCAAGAGACTACTGATCAACCAAACGAACCACCAACTACGGTAAGTGGTTGACGAAAGATGATAGAGCCCATAGCTTTGTAAACTAAGATGTGTATAAATCATACAAACTAGCATGACCAAAAATAAAAAGAAGGTTTGAAACGACCAACCCGTTGTAACTACAATCAACGGCATCAATAGGCCACTTCCTAGAAAGCTGACCACAATCGGTAAAAGTAAAGAGTAGCGCAGCGCTCGTTTCAGATAAGCAGCGAATTGTTTTTCTTTTGGTAATAAAAAAACCTTGTCTGGCTCTTCTGTCAAAGTAGCCAACTTACCAACTTGAATGAGTAGCAGCCAGCCCAACAGAATTAACGGTCTGCCCCAAACAAAATCACGAGGTAATTCTTTTAACAACTGGGAATAGTACAGACCTAATCCGCCTAATAAAAACATACAGACTAAAACAAAATGATCATTTAAAATATAGCGCAAGTACTTGGACATTTTTTTGAAATGCCGTGACAAACGTTGACTAAAAAATTCGCCCATGTTACCCCACCTTTTCTTCCTTCGTCAAGGCAAGATAAATATCATCTAAAGAAGACTCTGGTAAATTAAATTCTGCACGTAATTCAGCCATTGTACCGTTTGCCCGTAATTTTCCTTCGTGTAGCACCACAAAGCGATCACAATATTTTTCAGCTGTTGCTAAAATATGCGTGGACATTAAAATCGCTGCCCCTTGCTTACGCATCGTATCCATTAATTCTAATAAAGCATGAATTGCTAAAGGATCTAAGCCTAGAAAAGGTTCATCAATAATATATAAACTCGGTTCAATTAAGAATGCACAAAGTACCATGACTTTTTGTTTCATGCCTTTTGAAAAATTAGCAGGAAACCATTCCAATTTATTGTCTAAACGGAACGTTTTTAGTAATGGTTCTGCTCGTTTGAACGCTTCTTCTAATGGAATATCATAAGCCAAGGCCGTTACTTCGATATGCTCTTTCAATGTTAATTCTTCATATAAAGAAGGTGTTTCCGGAATATACCCGATTTTTTTACGATATTCTTCAGGGGCTTGTTGCAATGTTTCCCCGTCAATCATAATTTTGCCTTTTTGCGGCGTAAGTAACCCAATAATATTTTTGATGGTGGTACTTTTCCCCGCACCATTCAAGCCGATTAAACCAACCATTTCACCAGACTTGACGTCAAAATTAATATCTTTTAAGACAGGAATATGGCCGTAACCTCCTGTTAAATGTTCAATTGTTAAGCTCATTTCTTTTGCCTCCAACCTTTTCTCTCTACCATTATTAAACCCTAAGCGAACCAAGAATTCAAAAATTACTCCCTTAATTAAATGGATTTTTTTCTTTCTCTTATTATACACGAAATGAAACGAACTTTTTAGCGAACTCACGTACTTTTTCATCCACAGAGAAATCAACTTGTGGTAAAGTAAAGGAAAGAACCTAGAGAAAAGAGGAATTTTTCATGAATGCTTGTATTTTTTGTAAAATTATCAACGGCGAAATCCCAAGTTATAAAGTCTATGAAGACGAGAAAGTCTACGCGTTTTTAGACATCACACAAGTGACCAAAGGACATACCTTAATGATTCCAAAACAACACGTTGCTGATATTTTTGAATATAATGACCTTTTAGCAAGTGACGTCTTTGCTCGTATTCCTAAAGTAGCACGAGCATTAGAAAAAGCTTTTCCAGAAATGGAAGGATTAAACATTTTAAATAACAATAAGGAAGTGGCTTATCAATCCGTTTTCCATTCCCACGTTCATTTGATTCCCCGTTATTCAAAAGAAGATGATTTCTCTATTCATTTTGGCAACCATCAAGAGGACTATTCCGCCGAAGCGATGCAAGAAATTGCTGAGACCATTGCAAAGCAGGTGAACTAAATGAAAAAATTTATTAAAGGCCTCTTTTTTGGCGCAGCTGCCGGTACCATTGGCGGTTTGTTGGCTGCTCCAAGAAGCGGGAAAGAAACACGTCAGCATTTAATCAATGAGCTAGAGGACTATCGTTCACTGAAAAATCAAGTCACGAATGACTGGGATCAGGTGCAACGAAACTTGGGAGTTGTCGAAGAAAACGTTCCACTGGCAACTGAATTTTCAAAAGACCTGCAACAAGAAATCACTGATTTCAAATTCCAAGCGGAACCTCGGATTGCTCAAATTAAAGAACAAATTGCCAAAATTACAGCTGAATTACCTGACACACAAACCAACAAGCAAAAGTAAAGTCTTTGATGTTAATTATTTCTTTTGTTATTAAAAAAATAAAAAGTGTGACGTAAATACGAATTTTGTTTGAAACTATGCCTGAGACTCTTTCTTTTTCAAAATGAGGTATGGTATAGTTATAACAGAAATAAAACTAAAAAAAACAGGAGTGCATAAGAGAATGAAGAAAAAACTAATCTTAGCTGCAGCGGGCGCAATGGCCGTTTTTAGTTTAGCAGCGTGTTCAAGCGGTTCAAAAGATATCGCAACAATGAAAGGTTCAACAATTACTGTTGATGATTTTTATAACCAAATTAAAGAACAAAGCACTAGCCAACAAGCGTTTAGCCAAATGGTTATTTATAAAGTCTTTGAAGAAAAATATGGCGACAAAGTAACTGACAAAGCCATTCAAAAGAAATTTGATGACGCTAAAAAACAAGTGGAAGCGCAAGGCGGAAAATTCTCTGATGCACTAACACAAGCTGGTTTAACTGAAAAATCATTCAAGAAACAATTAAAACAAGCTGAAGCAATGCAAGTAGGTTTGAAAGATCATTTGAAAATTACAGATGAAGACTTAAAAACAGCTTGGGCAAGCTTCCATCCAGAAGTAGAAGCACAAATTATCCAAGTTGCTTCAGAAGATGATGCCAAAGCTGTCAAGAAAGAAATCACTGACGGCGGCGATTTCGCAAAAATTGCCAAAGACAAATCAACCGATGCTACAACGAAAAAAGACGGCGGTAAAATTAAATTTGATTCACAATCAACAACTGTTCCTGCCGAAGTTAAAGAAGCTGCCTTCAAACTAAAAGACGGCGAAGTATCAGAACCAATTGCTGCAACAAACGCACAAACGTACCAAACAACTTACTATGTAGTGAAAATGACGAAAAACAAAGCAAAAGGCAATGACATGAAACCTTATGAAAAAGAGATCAAGAAAATTGCTGAAGAGACAAAATTAGCCGATCAAACATTCCAAGCAAAAGTTATTAGTGACGAATTAAAAGCGGCCAATGTGAAAATTAAAGATGATGCCTTCAAGAACGCTTTAGCAGGCTACATGCAAACTGAATCTTCAAGCGCTTCTTCAGAGAAAAAAGAATCAAAATCAAGTGATTCTAAAACAAGTGATACCAAAACAAGCGACTCTGAAAAAGCAACAGATTCTTCAAGCAAAACAACAGAATCTTCTTCTAAATAAGCATAAAAAAGAGAGTGGTCGATTGACCACTCCCTTTTTTTATTTATCTTTTGGAACATAGAAACTGCGGTTATCTAAACCAAAGATTCGTTCCGTATACTCCCCAGGTTGTGTTTGACGAATGGCCCCTAGCATCATTTGAATGGACGCATCCATGGTATCAATTTGATGTAAGATTTCCGCTTCCATAATTCTTGGTCGCACAGGTGAGCCATATTCCAACAATCCATGGTGGGCTAAGACCATGTGCCGAAGAACGACAACGTCTTCTTCTCGATCATCAATTTTCAAAGCCAAACACGCCTTGGTAATTTCCTCATCCACCAAAACTAAATGACCAATTAAGTTCCCTGCCACCGTATATTCTGTCGTAATAGCACCAGATAATTCTAAAACTTTTCCTAAGTCATGTAAAATAATCCCCGCGTATAATAGTGACGTGTTAATTTCAGGATATTCCTTAGCAATTGCTTTGCCTAGGCGCAACATTGAGACAGTGTGGTAAGCTAAGCCATTCGCAAAAGCATGATGGTTCCGTTTAGCTGCAGGAAATTCATAAAATTCTTGTTGGTATTTCGTCATGAGATAGCGCACAATACGATTCCAATGAGCATTGGTAATTTCAAAAATCACTTGATTGATTTCCTCAACCATCTCTTCTTTTTTCAAAGGCGCTCGTTCCATATATAAACTTGGCTGGCTTGGTTCCTCTGCTGTCGCTAAACGCATGTGTAAAATTTTTACTTGGGGTTTATTTTGATAAACTTCTCGTTTCCCATTCAGTAAAACAACGTTTCCCGCAGTAAATCGTGTAATTTCATCCTCAGAGGCGTCCCAATATTTTCCGTCAATCGTGCCAGATGTGTCTTGAAAGGTAAAGGCAATAAACTTTTTCCCATTTTTAGCTACACGTACATCGGCATTTTTAATTAGAACAAATGATTCAAAAAGTTCTTCTACTGTTAATTCACGTAATTTTTTCACTTGACGCTTCCTCCTTCTAACGCAATTACTCTTTGTTGTAAGTCCTGATAATAGCTTACCATTTCTTGGTCAGAAGAAAAACAAATGACTTGCTGTTTTTGACCAAACTTAGTAAATAATTCAGCTAATTGGGCTTTTCTTTGATGATCATAGTGTAACCAGCCATCATCAATGATAATTGGACAAATCAGTTGCTCGCCTTGGACTGCTAAAAAGGCAAAACGAACAGCCATCATCAATTGATCTTTAGTGCCAGTTGATAATTCATGTAAATAAAACATTTCTTGTTCTTTCGTCACCGCAACTAGTTGACCTTCGGCTACTTTGATTGATTGATAACGCTGGCTTGTTAAAAGTGCAAAGTAGCTTGATGCATACTGTAATAAGCTGGGCAATTGTTGTTCCGAAAGCTCTGTTAATAGGTCCATTAACAGTTGCCCCGCCAGTTGATACCCAGACCAACGTTGAGCTAATTCTTTGATTTCCGCTTTTAAAATTGCTTGGCGTTGATACAACTCATCTAAGGTACCATCTGTCATTAATTGTTGTTTTTCATAAATCAGCGCTTGATACTGTTCTTGTATTTTATTTAACTGACTTTCTTCCAGTGCTTGTTGCTGCGCCAGTTGTAAAGAACGGGCTTTTAACGTTGCTTCTGTTATCGCTTCTGGAAACAGATTGCCTAATTGTGTCGCTAATTCTTGCCCACGACCAACTTGAGCTTGTTGAGTGGTCAGCTGTTGAATCCTCATTGGAACATCAGCGATTGATAGAATCCGATAACGAATTAGTAAAGGCTGAATTCGTGTTGATGCTTCTTGCTGTTTAGTTTTCAACTCTCGTAACTGCTGTTTGAGATAGCCATCTGCTTGATACTCTTGAGCAAAGCGAACTTTCTCCATTTCTTCAGCAAACCCTTCTAAAAAGTGTAACTTTTCGGAAAGGCTCTTTCCTTGCAAGGGTAAATGCGTCATCAATGGGAAGATTTGTTCTTCAAATACTTGGCGTTTTTGTTGATTTTCCTTCAATTGACTCATGAGTTCTTCATTTGTTTGAACAAGCAATAAATAGCGCGTAATCAATTCCCGCTGATTCATTAAAGTATCAATTTGTTGCATTTTTCCTAATTGATGGACTTGGGCTTGCTCCGCTACTGCTTGTTCAAGTTGTTCCACTTGCAGTTGTGCCTCACGTTCTTGATTCAGCGCCTGTTGGAACTGTTCATTTAAATAATCTAGTTGCGAAAGTTTCGTCTGCCATTCTTCTTTCACTTCATCAGAGGAAGCTTCTTTTCTAGTGGCGTAGCTAAGCACTTCTTTCGCGATAAAACTAACTCCCACGAGAACTAGGCCCCATTTTAAAGGGCTTGGCAAAAAGAAACCGAGTAATGCAAGGATACTTCCTAGCAATAACCAAAGTGGTTGACTTGTTTTCTGCGCTTTTTGGGCACGCGTCGCTTCACCAAAAAATGCGGCATGCGCTTTTTCAAAATCCGTTAACTGGTCTTCCAGATTTTCAATTTGAGAAGCCAAGAATGCTTTCTGTTCTTGTCCTTTTTGAAGAGCTTGCGTATACGCAACTTGTTGTTGACGCCACTTTTGAACGGTTTCGTTGTCATAAAAAAGCTGTGGTGGTCGTTCAGGCGACCATAACCATTCGTTCTCTAAAAGGACCATTTCTTGACGATTTTGATCAAAGGTTTGAGACATCCATTCCGATTCCGTCATCAATTGTTGCATATCATAGCGTTGATTCAACAATTGTTGAATTAATGATTCTTGTTCTAGGTAAAAAGCATAGCCTTCTGGAACATCGAGCGCTTCTGACTGAAGAGATAACTCTTTGGTCAAACGTTGTCGTTCTTTGTCTAGGTACATATATTCTTGAAAGGTTTCTTCTAATTGCACTTGGTCTTCTTTTACTAAAACAACGTTCTCTGTTTCTTCAGGCAGCGACTGCCATTCTTCGTACAAGGGAAAGTGACGTTGCTGTTCCGCAACCTGTAACAAGTCCTGTTGCGTTTCTTTTAATTGCTGTTGCAGTGTCACTCGCTGTTGTTCTGTTTCGCGAATCGTTTCTTCTAATTGTTGAAAAGTTTGTTGCTGCGCTTCTTTCTCTTGAATTTGCTCTTTTAGTTCTTGATAAGCCGCCAACTTCTGATTGAGTAATGGCTGCTGTCCTTTACCTTTAAAGATTTTTTGTGCTTCTTTAAAGTACACATTTCGGTAAGTCAAAAGTTGTTGACTACCAGAAACACCAATGGCTAACAAGGATGTTTGCAGTTCCTCTTCTGTTAACTTGTCACTCGTAATTAATTGTTCTTGTTGGAAAGTAAAAACCTCTTGAAATAACTTTTTCGTTAGCGGATGTAACATTTGCTGTAAGGTTTTTTCATCCCCCATTTGTTGTTGATAATAAATGATTGCTTGCCCTTTATTTTTTTCTTTAAAACGCTCGACTTGAACTTCTCCAAACACAGGATGTGCCAACCACAAACGACCACCATACGAACCACCATTTTTTGGTGCGTAATCGCGTTTTCTTTTGCCCTTTGTGGGAAAACCAAACAGCATTGCTTGAATGAATTGATACAATGTGGACTTGCCAACTTCATTTGCGCCGTACAGCAATTGATTACCAGATTCAAATGTAATTTTCTGTTGTTGCCATTTTCCAAAGCCCACAATCTCTACTGCAAGTAATTTCATAGTGGGTCCTCCTGAATAGTAAAGTCTTCATTAATTTGCTCATGTGCTAGGCGCAAGCTCTCTAATCGCCACTGCTCATCCATTGAAAAAATTCCAGCAAATTCTGGATAACGTAACAATTCCTTGGTGGTATCTTCAAAAATAACTGGATCTAAGTATGTTTTTTCTAATGCCGTTAACAAGTTAGGACTAGCGGCTAAATAGATCGGTTCTTTTGTTGGTTCCTCTGCTTGCAATAGTAGGCGATAAACAAAAAAATCACCTTGCGTTTTTTGTAAAAGCTGCTGCTGTAAGTAGCTTAATAGTTCACCATTGACAATGGCTTGCACCACGGTCACATCCAAATGTTGCGTTTCTTTCAGTGTCAACTCCATCAATTGCTGTTGCTGATGCGCATGCCACTTCGTCAGCAAACTGGTTTCAAGATAAGACAAAACGCTTTGGGTGTCACGGCATTGCGCCAGAGATATTTCTTCATTCGTCCAATCTATTTCTGCGACTTTTTCAAATTGAACAGTCGCTTGATTTTGGGAAAGTGTGACCACTGCAACCCCTTGTAAAGACTGTTCTTTTTTCGTGTGCCCTTGAGGTGTTCCAGGATAAACAATTAGCGGTTGTTCACTAACAATTTGCGGCTGATGAATGTGGCCCAATGCCCAATAATTATAGCCAGTGGCTTTTAAATCCTTCCATGTAAACGGAGCATAATTTTGTTGCGCTTTCCGACTGGTGTCTCCATGATAAATCCCAATATGAATATCAGATTCTGCTTGTTTGATAGGAAATTCTAGTGCTTTATTTTCATCAATCCAGGGATGCTCATAACTAAACCCTGAAACAGCCACTTGTTCGCCCGCTTTCGTTTCAAAATACAGTGTCTCAACCATTTCTTTTTCAAATAAAAAGACATTGTCCGGAAAAGAAAACCAATAGCGGTCTTTTTTATAGTAATCATGATTCCCAAATGTTAGAATCACAGGGATTTCTGCTTGTTTCAACTGTTCTAATGCGGCCATCAATTGGGCTTGCATTGAAATAGAGGTCTGACTTTGATGAAACGTATCTCCTGCAAAAATAACCAAGTCCACCGCTTCTCGAATGGCAACTGTTACGATATTCATTAACAATTGTTGATTAGCTTCTCTTAAGCGCTTCGCTAAGGCTGTCGGGATCCCAGTTAACCCTTCAAAAGACCGATCCATGTGTAAATCAGCTGTATGCAATAGTTTCATCGTTTCCCCTCCTTTTCTCCTCCCTTTATCATATCATTTTCTGCCAGCTTGGTCAGTAAAAACATACGAAAATTTGTTCGTTTTTTTATTTTCAGTAAAAGAAAAACTCTGACAAATTGTCTTATAGACAACTTGTCAGAGTTCAATTACGTAAATTAATCGTTATACATATCACGCACAGGAGTCATGATAATTCGGTTTAAATCATTGACAACTAAGCTAAACGCTTGTTCTTTTTGCATTAATTCGTTGATAACTGCTGTTTCTTGCACTTTCGTTGCAATGCTTTGTGCTTTTTCAGCATCTTCATCTGTGAATTCTTCGCCGCGCATTTGTTTTTCTTGTAGTCCTTGCTGGAATCCTTGGAATTCTTTAAACAATGTGTAAGCTGCTTCGTCTGCTTTTACTTCTTCATACGCTGCTTGTAATGCTTTAAATTCGTCTAACTCACGTAGTTCACGTTCAATCTGATTGGCTGTATCATAAATGTTACTCAATGGAATCCCTCTTTTCTCAATAGTTTCATCTTTATTGTACCATTTCTCTTAGGTTTTCCCAACTAATTTCCTAATAAGCCTCCGAAAATTCCTTCAATCTTGTCTTTGACTTTTTTCGCGCCGTCTTTAATTTGTCCCCCAACTTCATTCAATGTATCTCCGAAATTGCTAGCGCCATCTTGAACAGAGTTTCCAAAGTCTTTTAAGTTATCCCGCCAATTAGAATTGGCACCACCGGTTAAACTATCGTTGCTATCAACAACTTTCCCACCTGTGGCATACGCATCCGCGACAGGAAATTGTGCTTGTTTGACTTGTGGCAAGATGCCACTGGCTTGACTGTTGAACACCTGAGAGGCATATGTGGCGCTACTACCTTCCAGATAATGGGTTTTACTGGTTTCTTGGAAGCCTAACCAAGTAGCAATGACAACTTCTGGTGTATAACCAATCACCCACTGATCGTTCGTTTTACTACTATCGAAGTTGGTTTCTGTCGTACCTGTTTTACCAGCCATTACGTAGCCTGCTGGTTGTGCGTTGACCCCGCTCCCAGAACTAAAGACCCCTAGTAACATACTTGTAATCCCATCTGCAACATCTTTGGTAATGACTTGTTCTTTCTTGACTTTCGTATTATCAACTACAATTGCACCAGTTGAGTCGACGATTTTTGTAATTAAATGCGTTTCAGTTTTATAGCCTTCATTGGCAAAGGCACTATAAGCTCCCGCCATGGTTAGTGGCGAAACACCCGTTTGTAATCCCCCAAGTGCTAAACCATAATATCGATCTTTTTCTGATAATGGAATGCCAAATTTCTCTGTTTTTTCATAGCCTTTATCTAAACCAATTTGATGTAATAACCACACCGCTGGTAAATTTAAGCTTTCTCCTAAGGCTTGGTACATAGGAACTTCTCCACTGTACGTGCGGCTATAGTTTTGCGCTGGATAATAATCTTGTGGTTTATCTTCTAAAATAGAGTCTGGTTTATAGCCGGCCTCTAAAGCTGGTGTATAGACAGAAATTGGTTTTAAGGACGAGCCTGGTGAACGTTTTGTTTGCGTTGCAAAGTTAAAGCCTCGATAAACGTGTTCCCCTCGACCGCCCACCAGTGCTTGCACGCCGCCGGTTTTCGGATCAATGGCTACAGAGCCACTCTGAACCATGGCACCGTCTTCTGCATTGGGTGGAAATAGTGCATCATTTTTATAAGTTGCATCCATCGCATCTTGATACCCCTGATTTAAAGAAGTGTAAATCTTGTAGCCTTTATTTAAAATATCTTCTTCTTTAAATTTATAACGATTGACCGCTTCATCAATTACCGCATCAAAATAATATGGATATTTGTAACTATTTTCGTCGCCAACATAGGTGTCATTTAATAGACTCGCTAAGTTAACACTCGCTTCTTGATTAGCTTCTTCTTGAGATAGTTTTTTATTGTCGACCATTAGTTGTAAAACGGTATTCCGTCGCGCTGTGGCATTGTCAATGTAATCAATTGGGTTATAAATTCCTGGCCCTTTTAACATGCCCGCTAGCGTTGCGGCTTCCCCCACTGTAACTTGGGACGCATCCACGCCAAAGTATTTACGAGCTGCATCTTGCACGCCCCAGACACCATTACCAAAATAAGAATTATTTAAATACATTGCCAAGATATCTTTTTTCGAATATTTCTTTTCGATTTCAATCGCTAAGAATAATTCTCTGGCTTTCCTATCTAACGTTTGCTCTTGCGTTAAGTAAGCATTTTTGGCTAATTGCTGCGTAATTGTACTTCCGCCACCACCGCCACCGATTTTCCCGAAGGTCAATTTTCCAACAACCGCACGGGCAATCCCTTTGATGGAATACCCTTTATGTTGATAAAACCCGCGATCTTCAGTTGAAATAACCGCATCTTGAATATAAGGAGAAATATTATCCAGTTCCACAAAAGTCCCTTTTTGCCCGAATAACTTTCCGACTTCCTCTCCTGATTCATCATAAACACGTGTTGATTCACTTAGCCCCGATTTTAGGGTCTCAACGTTTGCGGACTTGGCTAAGTAAAATAAATAAATACTGGCACCTAAAGCGACTACCAAACCAATTAACAAGAAAATTTTATTGATTTGATACTTTTTCCAAATCCGCTTTCTGGCTTGATGGAATTGTATTAAATAAGGCTTTATCCACGTCCAAAAATGACGTAATCCGACACCGACTTTACTAAAAAATTGTTTAAGATTGTCCATAGTACTCCCTCTGTTTACGTTTCTTGGCTAAGTCTACCATATTCTTGCAGGTACGACCTAGGTCTAAAGCATGAAAAATTCTTGAAAAACAATTTCAATGGTCTTTTCGCTGTAGCAAAGGAAATATGGCCTTCACTAGAGGTAAATAATTGCTTACGCTTAGAAACGAGTCTTTATTTAGCCTCTATTCTATCATGCTTTTCTTCGTTTTTTATGTAAATTTGTTTAAGAATCTCTCAAGGAACTGCCTTTCTAACAAATTTCAGCTTTTTTTCCGTTCTGACTTGACCTTTTGAGTAGCTTTGTTACACTAAATAGCGAATCAGTGAAAGGTGGGATTTGGTGGAATATTCAATGAGATTACCTGAAAATTTTTCAACAATGACTGTAAAAGAACTATTAGAAAATGAGTGGCTAGTCCCTCGAAAAGTGCGCCATTTTTTACGCACGCGAAAAAATGTCAAAATCAACGGAGAAACAGCTGCTTTTCATTTTCCAGTCCAAGCTGGCGATTGTGTCACCTTAACGTTTGAAGAAACCGATTATGTACGTCCCACTATTCATTTGGGGGAAGCAACGCATGTGAAGGTTTTATATGAAGATGAACATTTAATGATTGTAAATAAACCTTATGGCATTAAAACCCATCCAAATCAGCCACAGGAAACAGACACCTTGTTAAATCATGTTGCTGCCTATTTAGCTGAGAAAAATCAGGTCCCTTATGTCGTTCATCGATTAGATAAAGAAACCAGTGGTGCGATTGTCTTTGCTAAAAATCCTTTTGTCTTACCTATTTTAGGGCGTTTATTAGAAACAAAACAAATTTACCGCCAATATCAAGCGATTGTAGCTGGTCACTTTAACCAAAAAGAGCAGACAATCAATCAGCCGATCGGTCGTGATCGACATGATCGCCGGAAACGACGGATTGATCCTCAAAAAGGGGATTCAGCGATTACACATGTCCAAGTGGTCCAAGCTCTTTCTAACAATCAAACCGCAGTTACCTGTGTTTTAGAAACAGGTCGGACGCACCAAATTCGGGTCCATTTAGCTAGCGAAGGGCATCCAATTATTGGTGATCCGTTATACAACCCAAAATCGCAGGCAGCTCGTTTAATGCTCCATGCTTCACAACTTCATTTACTCCATCCGTTTACAAAAAAACAAATCGTTGTGACTGCAGCGCCTGGCCTATGGTAAAAAAACAGAAGAAATCGGACGGTAACCGCCGATTTCTTCTGCTTTTTTTATTTTACCGCACATTCACTGCTGAGAACGGCATATCTGCGTTTGCTCAGTGTCTTGGTGTTAAACAGTTCCTGAGCTAACTCTCAGCCTTAATCATTTGTAGCCACTCTTTTTGTAAAATTCCGTAATTGTAGATATCCAGCCATTGGCCATCTTGAAATAACGCTTCTCTATCAATTCCTTCTTTTTTGAAGCCTACTTTTTCATAAACATGAATCGCTTTTTGATTGTTACTATTGACAGCTAATCTGATTTTGTGCAAACCCAATTCATAAAAAGCAAATTTACAAATTAAAGACACCGCCTCAAAGCCATATCCTTGACCACGTTGCTCTTTTTGTAAAATAGCAATCCCTAAATTGGCCCCTCTATTTTTCAACTGTACATCAGACAACGAAACCCAACCAATAAATTCCTCTGTCGTATTTTCTAAAATAGCAAATAGAAATCGATCATCTTCTCCTTTATTAATTGTGAAATCTTTCCATTCTTCAAGCCCCCACGGAGGTAAAGCATCCCAGCTCAAATGCCGAAGCAATTCATTATCCCATTGCTGCTTTGCAATATGTTCGATATATTCTTCTCTAAAATGAGAAAAGCCAACGTGTTTTCCTTTTAAGACATTTTCCATAAGAACACCTTTAATTTCCTAGATTATTTTTCTATTTGTTGACTATCTATTTCCTCGTATTTTTGTAAAAAAGTGGCAATTTTTTCGATGACACACGCATTTTTATCGCTTTGGTCATTCTCTACCTGAAGAACAAGCAACGGTTCATGCAGACTTAAGCGTAGCAAAAACCAACCACTGCCATATTGACCAGACACGTTTCCCCGAACACCTTCTTGGTTTTCACGGTCCACAGCAAAGTCTGCTTGATTTTCTACAAACAATTCAAAGTCTCGCAAGACTTGTTGCCCATAACAAGTCACATCCTCCGCAGTAATTTTGAAGCGAAATTCGTTGGTTTCTGCCGGTTGCTTCAATGTAGCAATCAGATCTCCTAACGTTTGATTGTTTTGTTTCAATTCTGGTAACAACATTAAAATTTTCGCCACGACATATGCACCATCATCCAGATTGTAGTTTTCTTGAAACGCTGCATGACCACTGGTTTCAATGGCTAACGGTGTCTGAAAGCCCCCATGATTCAATTCAATCATTTTATTAATGACATTTCGGTAACCAGAAATATAACGAATCTGTTGGCCGCCTTTTTCTTCAATAAATGTTTTTAAATGACTTGAGGTTGGCGAATTTGTCACAATATAACTACCAGGCGCTTCTTTTAAAACAATTGCCGCTAAAACAGCAATTAAATTATTTCGGTTTAGTACCTCACCTGATTGGTCCACCACAGCCGAACGATCTACATCTGTATCAAAAATAATGCCCAAATCTGCCTGATTAGCTAAAACAGCTGTTTGAATACTTTTCATTGCTTCAGAATTATCTGGATTAGGTACATGATTAGGAAAATGCCCATCTGGTTCTAAAAACTGTGATCCCGTCGTATCAGCGCCCAAAACTTGAAGAACCTGCTCCGCAAAGAAGCCCCCAGCCCCATTACCCGCATCAACGATAATTCGAAAGCCCTGTAAAGGTTTCTCTTCTAGCGAATGAATTCCTTGGCGGATTTTTGCCACCAAATGTTCCGCATAAATTGGCAGTAACTCTTGCTTCATCAGTGTGCCATTTTCATTGGCTGTCAGCGGATCAGTATGAGATAAAATATACCGAATATCTTCTTTCTCTGCTCCACCTTCTGCTGTGAAGAACTTCAAGCCATTAAAGTAGTAAGGCAAATGGCTAGCTGTAATCATAATCGCTGCATCACATTGAAGCGTTGGAAATTGAGTAGCCATAAACATAGCAGGCGTCGTAGCTAAACCAACGTCAATCACCTGAATACCTAATGAAAGAAACGTATCTACTAATGCTTGCTTAATCGGCTCCGCCGTTAGACGACTATCATGTCCGATTGCAATTGTCAGGCGCTGTTGTGTCTTTCGTGGCAGCTGTTTTTTATCCTGTAACCAACGAACCACGCCCACCGCAATCTCAGCTACTGCTGTTACGGTTAATGTTGCAGTTTGTTCTTCCGTATCCAAAGCAATTCCCCGAATATCCGAACCATTTTGTAGCGCTTTCAATTCTACCAAGAAAAAAACTCCCTTCTATTGATGCTTTCAATTTTAAAAAATCATATTTTCGATGCGTTCGATAAAGTGTTCCGCATCCTCTTCTGAACGTGTAATCACAATAATCGTATCCGCACCAGCCACTGTACCCGCCACTTCCGGATAAGCTACTTCATCTAAAAAGTTACTCACCACATCGGCATTTCCCATCTCTGTATGCAAGATGACAATAAATTGTACTCGCTCCATTCGAACAACTGAATCTTTCACTGATTCTCGTAATTTCTCTTCACTGCTTGTGCCTTGTGCTTGAGAAAAAATTGCATATTTGACACGACCATCTGCACCATGTGTTTTAACAATACTCATTTCACGGATATCTCTTGAAACAGTCGCTTGAGTGGCTCGGACGCCAAGTTCTTCCAAACGAGTGATTAATTCATCTTGTGTTTCAATTTCTTGTTGCATAATTAATTGTTTAATCAAACGTTGACGTTCTGCTTTTTTCATATAGACCACTCCTCTCCATTCATTTCTTTTATTATATCCAAAAATGAGTAAAAATACAGGTACTTTTCACATTAAACTCTTTATTTATCTGAAAAAGACTGGATAAATGTTTATATACCAGTCTTTTTCAGTAAAAAATACTTATTTAAGAAGATTCTTTTCTTTTAAATAGTCTTTCGCCACTATGCTAGGATCTTGCCCCTCCACATTGACTTGATAATTCATTTCACTCATTTCTTCTTCGCTAATTTTTCCTGCCAATTTATTCAATATTTCTGCTAATTCTGGATATTTTTCCAACGTTGCTGTTTTAATAAGTGGTGCTCCTTGATAAGGCGGAAATAGCGCTTGATCATCTTCTAACGTTACTAAATCGTATTGTCTCAATTCACTATCCGTTGAATAAGCATCAATCACATTTACCTCACCATTATTAATCGCTTGATAGCGTAACGCCGGTTCCATCGATTGGACATTCAGATTTAAATGATATTTTTCTTGTAATCCCTTATAACCATCTTGCCGATCAATAAATTCTAACGTAAAACCTGCTTTCAACTGATTGCTAATTTTCTGTAAATCACTAATCGTTTTTAATTGATGCGCTTTTGCAAATGAGCGTTTAACTGCGACGGCATACGTATTTTCATAGCGCATCGGTTTCAACAAAGTAAGGTTTTCTTGTTTTTTCAAGCCAGCGCGTGCCGCTTCATAGACTACTTGAGGTTGATTGTCTAGCTGAGGAGGATTTTTTAAAAAGGTTTCGATCACTGTTCCTGTAAATTCCGGATAAAGATCGATTTCATCTGATTTCAAGGCATTATATAAAAAAGTAGTCTTGCCAAAGTTTGGCTTTAACGTCACCTGAATGTCGCTATTTTCTTCAATTAAGGCTTTATACATATTAATAATAATATCTGGTTCCGCTCCTAATTTGCCAGCAATTGTCAGCTGTTTTTCCTTTGAAGAAGTTTGTTGATTCCAGAAAAATGAACCACCTAACAAAAGGCCTAAAATAGTACCACCAATGATTAGTCGCCGCCCATTCGCTTTTTCCAACCAATGAATTCCATAATTAAATAAGACTGCTAGTGCAGCTGATGAAAGAGCTCCAATAAAAATCAACGATAAATTATTTCGATCAATTCCTAATAAAATGAAGGTCCCTAAACCGCCTGCTCCAATTAACGCCGCCAACGTGGCCGTACCAATAATTAAAACGGTAGCCGTTCGAATCCCAGAAATAATAAATGGTAATGCCATTTGTAACTCAAACTTAAACAGTTTTTCTTTTTTACTCATCCCAAATGCTTCTGCGGCTTCTTCTAACGAAGGATCAATTTCCGTCAAACCAGTATAGGTGTTTTGTAAAATTGGGAATAAGGCATAAATCACTAGCGCAACAATTGCCGGTGGTCGACCAATACCAATTAACGGAATCAGTAAGCCTAGCAAGGCTAAAGAAGGGATGGTTTGGAAAATCCCAGTCACTTGTAACAGACTTTCCGCTAACTTACGATGACTTGTTAAATAAATGGCTAAAGGAATTGCAATCAACGCAGCGAATAATAACGAGATAAAGGACAATTGCATATGCTCGATTAACGCTTGCAGATATTCTTCTTTTCGAGCGAAAAAAGTTTCAATCAGTGCTTGCATCTACTGTTCCTCGCTTTCCAACAGCTGTTCCATAAAACGAGTAATCGTTTTTGAGGTGATACACCCTAAAACTTGTTGTTTTTCTACTAAATTTGCTTTCTCTTGCGCATTAATGAGTTGGACAATCTCTTTTAAATTGGTTTCCATGAAAACAGTCGGCACTGGCTCAATCGTCTCATCTGCGGCTTCTAAAAATGCAGTCAAGTCAGCGCCACAATAGTTCGCTAGTTCTGGCGAAGATTGTTTGAAAAATTGACCGACAAAATTATTTTTCGGATGTTTTTGAATGGCTTCTGGCGTATCGACTTGAATAATTTTGCCAGCGTCCATAATACAGATGCGCTCTCCTAACAGTAAAGCTTCATTCATATCATGGGTCACAAAAACAATGGTACTCGCTAATTCCTGATGAAGTTCTTTCACCAAACGTTGAAGATGATGTCTTGAAATCGGATCTAGCGCGCTAAAAGGTTCATCCATTAAAATCACTTCTGGTTCGGCTGCAATGGCGCGTAAAATCCCGATACGTTGTTGTTCGCCTCCTGAAAGCGCTGCTGGCTTACGATGCAGATATTCCTCAGGATCCAGCTGAACTTTTTTCAATAGTTCAATGGTTCGCTCTCTGCGTTGCTCTTTGGGCCATTTTTTCATTTCAGGAATCAACTCAATATTTTCCGCCACGGTTAAGTTAGGAAATAAGGCAATTTGCTGAAGAACATAGCCAATTTTTAGTCGTAATTCACGTAAAGGATAATTGGTTACCGCTTGTTCATTGAGAGCCACTTCACCTGTCGTTGGCTCAATGAGCCGATTAATCATTTTCAAAGTCGTCGTTTTTCCACTACCACTCGGCCCTACTAATACAAAAAATTCGCCTTGTTGGATTGTTAAATTCACATCGGACAAAACAGCATTTTCTTGATATACTTTTGAAACATTTTGAAATTTTATCATTTATTTTCACCGCATCTTTCACTTCTTAATAAACAAAATCTTTGGAGGATCGTCACTCTTTCAGTATAATTTAAGACTAACATCCTGCCTAATTTTTTGTTTTAAGCGCAAGTATGTGGGGGCTCATTTAACGGCTGCCGGTTCGTATCTACAATTATCTACTCAATGAATGGAAAAATTGTCCTCTTCTGCCTTAAACAAAAGTGAACTGTTTTCTACTAAAAGGAGTGATCGTTATGGAAAACGACAAGCGAATTTATAAATGGGACAACGTGAAACTTTTTTTAATTTTCTTAGTGATTTTTGGGCATATTTTAGATCGTGAAGCTTCTCCTTCACGACTCATGGAAACAATCAACTTTTGGATCTATTCATTCCATATGCCAGCCTTTATTTTTGTCTCTGGACTCTTTAGTAAACATGCAATTAAACAACGAAAATATCTACGCTTACTTTCCTTTGTTTGGCTTTATCTCTTAGCGAAGTTGTTGATTACGCTTGCTAATTTCGCCTTTGCAAATAAAATGAATTTTGATTTACTGAACGAAACGGGCGTTCCTTGGTACTTACTTTCCTTAGCAAGTTTCTACTTAATTACCATCTTTCTTCAGCGCGTTCAGCCGAAAATCATGTTGCCAATCATCATTGTTATCGGCTGCGCCTCAGGCTATTTGCCTGTGGAAGGTTTCTTGTCTTTAGGACGGACTCTGGGCTTCTTCCCTTTCTTTTATTGTGGCTACTTAATGGATATTCAAAAGCTGCAAACCTTTTTAGATCATCGCAAAGTCAAATGGGCAGCGATAGGCGTAATTTTAAGCTCCTTTTTATTTGTAAATAGTCAATGGTCATTGGCAACGAAATTTTGGGGCTTCTTAACTGGTTGGGCTTCCTACGCTGAAATTAGTCCGGCCTTTGAATACAGTAGTTTCATTCAGCTGTTCTTTTACGTTGCTGCAGCATTGGTGTCTCTTTCTTGGTTTGCATTATTGCCGAAACGAAAGTTACCTTTAAGCGCCCTCGGAAAAGATACCCTCTACCCTTATCTCTTGCATATGCCCTTAATTATTCTGTTGGAAAGTGGTTTGCAATTAGACACACTCTTTAAAGAATGGTTTACTTTCCGAATCCTGGCACTTTTCTTCTTAGCCCTCTTCATTTTAGCTATTACGAATATGCCTGTGGTGAAACGGGGAGCGGATTATCTTTTTAATCCAATTGCGTATGTGTTGCCAAAACAATGGTTAAAAGTTAAATAAAAAAAGAAGAGCGTGGGACAAAAATCACTTTGGATTTTTGCTCCACGCTCAAAAACTGTTAAACGGCGAGAGTTGCAATGTTTCACTGTGAAGCATGAACAGATGAAATCATCGTACCTACTTGGTTTTTGGAGCTAAACACTTTTATCTCAGATTTTTTTCAACTATTGAAACAATCCTTTAATTTTATCAAACAAACCATCGGTCGTTGTATCAGCTAACATCGCTGTAATTTTATGATAGTGTTCGCCTAATTCATCTTTATGTTCTTCAATGAATTGTTGCGCATGTTCCACGTTGCCTTCTCCAATTAAATCTTTTGCTTTTTGAACTAATTCTTCTACGTTCATCTTCACACGTCCTTTGATTAAATAGTTAACAATAAGTGTTTCACTCATTGCCTTTTCTCCTATTTATCGTATCGTGGGATCCCTTGATTTGCAAGAAATTTTCAGTAAATTGATGGTTCTGATTTTGGGTTTTTAAAAGGCAAAAATTGCAAAAAAAGCTGTTTTCGATTTTCGAAAACAGCTTTTTTACTTTACTTCGCTAAACGATAAATCGCATCTGCATAAATAGCAGCTGCTCGGAATAAGTCATCTAATTCCATAAATTCGTTGGCTTGGTGCATTGTGTCTGTGTAGCCAGGGAACATTGCGCCATAGGCAACACCACGTTTTAATAAGCGGCCATAAGTACCGCCACCAATGATTTGTTCTTGGCCTTTTTCGCCTGTATGGTCTTCGTAAACTTGTAGTAACGTTGCCACCAATGGATCATCAACTGGCACATAATGCGGTTCTTGGTTGCGATCTCCTTGTGTTGCAGTGACCGTTTCACCGACTGTTGCTTGAACTTTTGCTTGTAATTCTTCTGCTGAAGTTCCTTTTGGATAGCGGAAGTTTAATGTTACTAAGCTATTTTCAGGATTTTCTGGATCAAAGTTAACAATCCCAGCGTTCATTGTCAATTTACCCATTTTTTCGTCTTCAAAAGCCACACCTAATTTTTCGCCATAAAAATCTTCATGGATAAATTCAGCAATGGTATTAATAAAGCTATATGCGCCTTCTGCAAAGCTGTAATCATTTAAGAAAGTTGCCAAGAAAGTCGCTGCGTTAATTCCAGATTGTGGGCTAGCACCGTGAGCACCTTTACCAACTACATGGAAAGTCACTGTTTTATCTGAAAGTTCTGCGTTACCTGAAATTTTTGCTTCTTGTTTGATGAATGTTTCAAAGCTAGCAGCTAGTGAAGCCGCTTCATCTGCTGAAGCAGCCGTTACAACAGCATCTGCTGTTCCCGGAACCATGTTTTCACGTAAACCAGATTTGAAGCTTTCTAATTTATAATCAGCGCCGTTACCGCCTCGGAAAGTTAAACGAATAGTCACATTTCCTTTTTCCCCATTAATAATTGGGAACTCAGCATCTGGTGAGAAACCGAAGTCTGGTGCTTCTTCATGTTGGAAATAGTAATCCATATCGCCCCAGCCGCTTTCTTCATCACTTCCTACTACGAAACGAATTTTTTTAGACACGGGTAAGCCTAATTCTTTGATAATTTTCATTGCGTAATAAGCAGCCATACTTGGGCCTTTATCATCGCTTGCGCCACGTGCATAAATTTTGCCATCTTTAATGACTGGTTCATAAGGATCTGTTTCCCAACCATCACCAGCAGGAACAACGTCCATATGACCAAAAATTCCTAACGTTTCGTCGCCTTCACCATATTCAATGTGTCCAGCGTAATTGTCGACATTTTTCACCGTAAAGCCATCACGTTCACCATAAGCTAACATGTGTTTTAAGCCAGCAACTGGCCCAGGTCCAAAGGGCGCTTCAGGTGTTGCTTGTGCATCATCACGTTCACTGTTGATCCGTAATAAGTTTTGTAAATCTTCTAATAAGTCGTCTTTACGTGCTTCGACTTCTTTTGTCCAATCAATTGTCATTTGTTGTCACTCCTATTCATAAAGTTCTACATAGTCAATCATACCATTTTATGCAGAAAAAGAAAGAAACCCGACACTATTTTTCGAGAATTTTTTTATCTTTTCCGCAGAAAGGGCTGGGTTTTTGTTTATTTTAATTGAGGTATGATTGTTTAGGTTGTAGTTGTTGCAATTCGTCTTCTGTTAAGGGCCGATATTCCCCTAGTTCTAACGTTTCATCTAACCATAGTTCACCCATTCGTAATCGTTTTAAATACGTCACAGGTTTGCCTACAGTGGCTAACATCCGTTTGACTTGATGAAATTTCCCCTCTTGAATCACTAAACGGACTACGGAAGTCCCTTCTTCCTCATTGATCGTCTCAATGACTAAACGACTTGGTTTAACCATTTCTCCATCTTTCAAGGCAAATCCTTGCGCAAACAGTTGACAATCTTCCGCTGTCACAAGTCCCTCAACTTCAGCTAAATATTCTTTATCCACATGCTTTTTGGGTGATAATAATTGATGCGCTAACTGACCATCATTTGTTAACAGAAGCAAGCCTTCGGTATCTTTATCCAAGCGACCAACTGGGAACAAGTCGGCACGGTAATCCTGATCAGTTAACAAGTCAATTACCGTTTCATCTCGCTGATCTTCCGTCGCAGAAATGACACCTTGTGGTTTATGCAACATGTAATAAAAGAATTTCTGATACGTAAGAATTTCTCCCATCAAGGCAATTTGATCTGTTTCTTCATTTACTTGTGTTTTGGCTTCTTTTACGACGTCACCATTCACCGTAACGACTTTTTTCTTTAACAATTGTTTGATTTCTTTACGACTACCGATACCAACATCGGCTAAAAATTTATCTAAACGCATCGTCATTCCTCTTTCCTTTAAAAAAATAGCTTGGGACATAAATCGAATCGATCGATGTCTCAAGCCTTGTCTCTTAAGAGAATCTGCTGAAAGGAGTTCAATCAGCTATTATTTAATATTGAATTTTGCACGTAATTTTGCGGCATTTTTCCCTAATAAACGATCAGCTAAGCGAATCTTCAAGACCGAATAGCCATAAAAAGCGCCTCCTGCAGCAGCCACAATTACAACGATAATGAAGGCTTGGAAACGTCTAGTTGGATCTAAAAATAGATACAAGAACTGACGGAAAATCAAAGCGATAATCATCATGATGACTGTAATACAGAACATTAACAATGTTCGCCGTAAGGTTAATTTGTAATTAAAACGTGTCACTTGACGAATTCTTCTTAGAATCAATACGCAAGAAACCGTAAAGCCAATCATCGTTGCTAATAACGGACCGTAAACTTCAAATAAACGGATTGCGGGGAATTGCACGATTAATTTCACTGCTAAACCAATTCCTAAATAACGCATTGCGTCACGATTTTCATACATCCCCATTAACATATTTGACACTAACATATACAAGCCCAAGAATAAACTAGCATAACAAGCTTGCACTAATAAAGAAGTGCCTAAAGCATCTGGCATGTAAAAAACAGTGTATAGTGGTTGCGCTAAAACAATCATACCAAACGTTGCTGGCAACATTACAAACACAAAAAGTTGTAAATTATTACTAATCAAACGCGCTAACTCACGGTGATTTTTTAAGGTGACCGCTTCTGTAATCAACGGTAATCCAGTAGCCGAAATCGAAGTTGCTAAAGCCACGACAATCATGGTTAATTTGTCCGGATTGGCATTAAAAATACCGAAAAGCTCTCGTAATTGGGTATCTGAATAATCCGTAAACAAACGCATAAAGTTTGAGAAAGTAAACTGATCGACAAGTTTAAAGACCGTTACCCCTGAGCCAACTACGATAAAAGGAATCGCCTCTTTAAAAGTTTCAATCAATAACTCTTTTGGAGCAATTTCATGTTCATTGGCGCTGTGTTCTTCTAAATAATCAAATAATGGTTTTTGTTTGTACATGTAATAACCTAAAACCGCAAAACTTGCGAGCATCCCAATAAATGCCGCAAAAGTGGCTTGGGTCACCGCTGTAACGTAATTACCTTCAAAGACTTTCATGATAATAAAAGCAGTTAATAACATGTAAAAAACTCGTGCTACTTGTTCAACAATTTGTGATAAAGCAAAGGGCATCATTTCTTGATTTCCTTGGAAATAACCGCGAATGACACTCATGCTTGGGAAAACTAAAACGGCTAAACTTAATGAACGCATTGTTGGAACTAATTCAGGACCTCCGCCAGACAAAGCTGCTAATGCCGGAGATGCCAAATACATCACAATAGCAAAAACCACACCTAAGCCACCCATTAGTTGTAAGGCACGATAAAAAAGCTGTCGACTAATTTTATATTCGTTCAATGAATTATAATGCGAGGTCTGCTTGGCAATCGCACCTGGAATTCCGGCGGTAGAGATCATTAGGAATAAGGCATAAATCGTATACCCCATTGAAAACAAACTGTTCGCTTCGTTTCCGTGCTCGCCCATCCAAGCGTACCAGGGGATGATGTAAATCGCCCCTAACATGCGGGAGATAATATTACTAGCTGTCATCCAAGCTGAGCCTTTGACCATTTTTTCTTGGTTCGTCAGGATTGGTTGATCAACTGAATTTGGTTGATTGATCATTTTGTCCTCCAATATTCTTTGAGTATGCTTTCTTTATTTTAATTGTTCATCTTGGGATATGCAACGACTTTCTCGAAGAATTATCCTATTTTAACATTTCTCATGGATTTTCTCACGCTAACGAGATGGTTTTTTTAAAAGAAAAATAATGCTATAATGACATCAGTTTTGAAATTTCGTTGAAACGTTTGGAGGCAAAAAAAGTGACGATTTCATTATTCGCAATTCGCGATTGCTTAGAAAAAGAAGATTTATTAAAAGAATTTATTTCACCAGAAGGCTGGCACTTGACTCTTTCCGACACGTTAGGTCAACGAGAAGTAACGGCTCTTTCTTACGATTCGAGAGACGTAACAGCAGAAACACTCTTTTTTTGTAAAGGATTAAACTTTAAAGAAATCTATTTAGAAAATGCTGTAAAAGACGGCCTAGAAATCTATGTTTCTGAGGTGCCTTATGAGGTTCCGGCGCAACTAGGAATTATCGTGACTGACATTAAAAAAGCAATGGCTGTGTTAAGCATGGCTTTTTATGATTATCCACAAAATAAATTAAAACTGATTGGCTTTACTGGAACCAAAGGTAAAACAACAGCGGCTTATTTCACCAAATATATTTTAGATGTTGCTACACAACAAAAAACAGCCTTGCTTTCTACCATGAATTCGACATTAGATGGCAAAACATTCTTTAAATCTGCATTGACTACACCCGAATCTTTGGACTTGTATCGAATGATGGCAACCGCTGTTGCTAACGGGATGACTCATTTTATTATGGAAGTTTCTTCCCAAGCCTACAAAACTAATCGTGTCTACAAGTTATTTTTTGATGTCGGCATTTTTTTAAACATTACCCCCGACCATATCAGTCCAATTGAACATCCAACCTTTGACGATTACTTTTATTGCAAACGTCAATTGATTACACATTCTAAAGTCATTGTGTTGAATCACGAAGCTGATTATTTTCCATTACTTAAAGAAACCGCACAACAGCAAAAAGTCCCTGCCATTGTCTATGGCAGTCAGCCAGCTTCAGAAGTTGACTATTCATTCGCTGTTTCTTCAGAGGATTCCTTACGTTTTATCGTTGAAAGTCCTGCAGATGCGTTAGGATTGGCTGGCTCTTATCACCTTCGTTTAGGTGGTGATTTTAACAAAGGTAATGCGTTAAGTGCGGCGATTGCTAGTGTCCTTGTGGGAGCTTCAAAAGAAGAGTGTCAACAAGGGATCGCAGCAACCACCGTCCCTGGCCGGATGGAATCTTTAACGAATACCAACGGTGCAACCGTCTATGTTGATTACGCTCATAACTATGACAGTTTGAAGAATCTTTTAACCTTTGTCCGTGAAGAACATCCTGACGGCCGCTTAATTGTTCTTGTCGGTAGTACGGGAGACAAAGCGATTTCTCGCCGCAAAGACTTTGGTAGGGTTCTTTCTGAATTGGCTGATGTTGCAGTCCTAACAACCGATGACCCAGCCAGTGAAGATCCAGCAAAAATTTGCCAAGAAATTCAAGCCCATATTACCAAAGAAATGCCTGTTTACACCATTTTAGATCGTGGCGAAGCAATTGCTCACGCATTATCTTTAAGCACAACGGCTGATGATGCGATTGTCTTAGCTGGTAAAGGCGCCGACCTTTATCAAAAAGTAAACGGCGTAGATGAACCTTACGCAGGAGACTTTGCCCTTACGGAAGCTTTCATTAATAAAAAGAACTAAATCATTTAAACACACATGAAAAAAACAAGCTGCAACCACTTATCAGCAAAGGTTGCAGCTTGTTTTTTAAAGAATTTCTTTTATTTTCGTTACTTCTTCTTCTGATAAGCCATGACCGCCATCCACTAGTAAAAAGTCGACTGGAAAATGTTTCTTTAATTGGTTAGCTAAAGAAAGAACTTGTCCCGGAATACTCAACTCATCCTGAGCCCCTGTTGTGACAATCACTTTTGTCGCAAACTCACCAGATACATATTGATAGCCTAAATTGCTTGGATGCAGTAAAATAACAGTGTTAGCAATAGTCGGGTTCTTTTCTAACAGGCCTAAAATAAAATTGGCACCGTTAGAGTACCCTATAAAAATAACTTCATCGTATAACTTTTGCGGTTGCCAAACTTCTTCTAGAAACGCCGTCACTCGCTCATCAAAGTTAGCACGAGGTAATGCTCCATTGACTAATGGCGCAAAAAAGCGTCGCTGTTCGCCTACACCTTCTGTCCCTAAGTAACTTAGAACACTCGCTTCTGGATAAAGGGTTGCGATGGTGGTTAATAATTGATATTCATTGCCACCAGTACCATGGAAAGCGACAACTAATTGATTAGGTTTCGACCCTTTTTGAAAAAATTGTTTCATTTAATAAACCTCCAAGAAAGGAATTTTACTATGTATGCACAAATTCATCACATCTCTATTTTAAATCGATTGATAAAGCCTACATTTGACTTCTATCATAATACACTGGGATTAAAATTACTAATGAAAACGATCAACCAAGACGACCACACCATGTATCACTTGTTTTTCTCAGATAATGAGCAACGAACAGGTACCGAATTAACTTTTTTTGAATTGAATGATGGCCAAGATCAATCCTTTGGGACAAATACAATTGAACGAACTATTTTAAAAGTACCAACGCGCGCCTCTTTGGATTTTTGGGCAGAACGTCTTGAGCAAGCGGGTATCTGCCACTATGGTGTGGAAACATTTAACCAACACCCAATTTTGCGTTTTGAAGCGCCCGATAATACGCAAATGGCGCTTGTTCCGTTACGTGAATTTGAAAATGCGGAAGATTATTTTCCAGCTGAGCATTCCGAAATTCCAGTAGAACATGCAATTTTAGGCATTGATGCAATTCAATTACGCGTCCAATATGCCGCAGCTACCAAACAACCTTTAGTGGGTTATTTACATTGGCATGAAAAAGAAACAGTACCTTTTTTTGAAACTGCGCATGAAGTAACCGTTCTGGAAAATCATCATCCACAGTTTTATCAAGAGGTGCATATCATTGATGACCGTACCAATCCGCTTGCCATTGAAGGGATTGGTGGCGTTCATCACGTCGCCTTTGGGGTGGAAGATACGCAAGAATTAACGCAAGTTGACAGCCTGTTGGATGAAAAGAATTTTACAAACTCAGGGATTAAAGACCGTGAATTTTTCAAATCATTGTATTTTAGAGAACCGAACCACTTATTATTTGAAGTAGCCACACAAAAAGGCCTGCTAGATGTCGAAGCCTATGAAAATCAAAGCTCAAACTTTGATGAAATCCCCCTTTATTTGCCTCACTTTTTGGCAGATCAAAGAGAACGAATCGAAGCGATTTTAGCACAACAACGCCATGAGTAAACAAAAATAGCGGTTAGGACCGCTATTTTTGTTTTTTAATATCCTATTATTGCCCTTTTTTGAAAAAAAGGAGTACACTAATAGTAGATGAACTGCGCAAGGAGGTGAGTACATGTTATCTAAGGAAGAAGTTCTACACTTATTGAACGAAGCAAAAAAAGAAGTCGATCGTTTAGAAACAAACCGCCAAGAAGATTTAGGTAATTCAATCAACTATATTGAAAATGAATTACAGCTCCAACGTGTCTTATCTCAAGTGGAAGCTTATGAAAAAGTACTTGGTTAATTGATTACGCATTAAATGAGAGAGGAGCAACCAGATTCAGGTGAATGAATCTGGTTGCTCCTCTCTCATTTTTTACTAGACTAATTCGTAAGCAAGTTCTCGTGCAATAATTTTTGCGGTTGTTTCAGCGATTTCTCCAGTAAAGCCAATGCATTGTTCCATATGCTCAGGTGAACCCATCGTCATTTTACTTGTCAAAATACTGCAGCAAACTACTCGATGCTTTTGTCGAAAACTTTGATGCAATTCGTTGGCTAAAGTCATCGTTTTATTTACTTGTTCTCCTTTGGCTTCTGTCCGACCAAAAAAGTAGCCCAGACACATAACCCCGCCTGAAAGAGCACCACAAATACACTTCGCTCCTCCAACACCTACAGGAAACCCAGAAGCCATGGCCACAGCTTCAATGGGAATCTCCGCATCAAAGTGTTGCCGAATGGTCGCCACAATCGCTTCCGAGCAATAAAAATCACCGTTACGATAATAGGCTTCCGCTTCTTCCCTGATTGCTTGTAAACAAATTCTCTTTTTCAAAATGCCCTCCATTCTGTATCCGCTTTCATTTTATGAATAAAAGGACGCCAAGCATCCCTTTATTTTATAGATTTTCTGCAGAGGTAAATACTTCTGACACATCATCATCGTCTTCTAACTTGTCAACCAAGCGCTCTAATTGCGCTTTTTGTTCCTCGTTCAAGGTTAGTAAGGTTTGCGGAACCATTGTTAATTCAGCTTGTGCTAATGAATAACCTGCTTGTTCTAAAGCATCGCGAACCGCTGTAAAATCTTCTGGTGCTGTGTAAATTTCAAATACTTCTGGTGATGTTTCTAAATCCTCGCCGCCTGCTTCCAAAACGACTTCTAGCATGTCGTCTTCCTCAATTGCATGATCTTCTCTCTTAATGACAATATAGCCTTTACGATCAAACATATAATTCACCGAACCCGTTTCACCTAAAGAGCCACCATTTCGAGTAAACGCGACGCGAACATTGGTGGCCGTTCGGTTGCGGTTATCTGTTAGTGCATGAACTAAAACTGCCACGCCACCTGGCCCGTATCCTTCATAAGTTACCTCGTCATAATGTTCCCCTTCACCAGCACTACTGGCTTTTTTTATGGCGCGCGCAATATTATCATTGGGCATATTGGCTGACTTAGCTTTATCGACTGCTAAACGTAAAGCAGGATTCATTGCGGGGTCAGGGCCACCTGCTTTTGTCGCCATATAGATTTCCCTTGAAACTTTTTGGAAAATTTTCCCACGTTTGGCATCTTGCGCATTTTTACGCCCTTGAATGTTGCTCCATTTGCTGTGTCCTGACATCCTTGATTCCTCCTGACTTTTCGTTACTATTCTCCTTTATTCTACTCTTCTTTTCAGTTAGGAACAAGCGCTACCAAAAAAAGACCCTCGCTTATCCATCTTTCTGACGAATAAACGAAGCTCTTCTAAATTAGCGTCTTCTTTTTTTATTTTTCTTCAAACCATGAACCACCAAACAAATAACGATGGCTGTCAAAGCACCCATGGCATCCAACATAACATCTTGAAAAAGAGGGGTCCTTCCGCCTGTGATCATTTGATGAAATTCATCTAAACCTGCATAGCCAGTAGCAGCTAGCCAGGAAACAACAGCTGTTAAAAACAGACCTTTGATTCTTGGCACTAATCCAATGAACCAACTACCACCTAATAGAAAATACGTACCAAAATGGGCTCCCTTACGAATAAAAAATTCAACAAATTTACTATAACCACTAGCTTGAATGCTCACTTCACTGCCAGCATATTGAAAAGAAATGTTTTTTAATTGTTCTTCAAAAGGATGACTGCTCAGAAGTTTATCTAAAAGACCAACTTGTGATTGCTGTTCATACGTCTGTGATGAACTGAAAAATAAAATGGCCATAATAACAAACGCAATGACTAAATATAAATTACTATCTTTCAAATAATTTTTCATATAATCCTCTTTTCTTGGTTTCAAGTTACCCCGTGCCTGCCACGGAAAATTCTTTTTTATTATAGTCGGTTTCGAGGGAAAAAGAAACAACTTCTCTTAGGTCTTATGATATACTGAAAAGAAAAAAATGAAAGAAGGATTGGATATGACCTATTCTATTACATGGGATTTAGACAGTATTTTCCCCAATGGGAGCGAGTCCAAAGAACTTAGCCAACGAATGACTCAATTAACCGAACAGACAAAAGAGTACCATCAATTAATCACAGAATGGACACCAGAAAGTGCCCAAGGCAAAGAACAATTTGCTGAAATCTTAACGTTACAAGGGAAAATCTCAAATGGCTTTTCACAATGTAATAGTTTTTTAACTGCTTTAATTTCTGCTAATACTAATGATACCAAGGCCAAAATTTTATCAGGCGATTTATACAATCTGTTGCCAGCGATTCAATTAGCTGAAACCATTTTTACTAAAAAAATCACCGAGATTTCAGCAGAACATTGGCAAGCCCTGTTAGCCGAAGAACCGTTCAAAACAATGGCTTTTCGCTTAAATGAATTACGCCGTGATGGAAAAAAACTGCTTTCCGAACAAGAAGAAAATATCATCAATACGCTTTCTCTAGATGGGTTAAATGCTTGGAGTACACATTACGATACGATTGTTGCTTCCATTGTGATTCCTTTTGAAGAAAAAGATGGCTCTGTGACAGAACTATCTGCAGGCCAAGCCTTTAACCGCATGATGGGAGATCCTGACAAAGAGGTTCGTCAACGTTTGTTTACAGCTTGGGAGAAAGCTTGGAGTGGCAAAGCTTCAATTTTAGCAGATACCCTAAATCACTTAGATGGGTTCCGTTTATCTGATTACAAATTGCATGGCACTACAGATTATTTAGAAAATCCCTTAAACTATAATCGAATGAGTCAAGAAACATTAACGGTTATGTGGGAAACCATCCAAAAAAATAAACAACCATTCGTCGACTTTCTAACGCGCAAAGCGCAATTATTCGGCAAAGAAAAAATGGATTGGCAAGACCAAGATGCACCAATTATTTTAGGTAATTTAGAAGAAAAAACGTATTCCTTTGATCAAGCCGCTGCCTTTATTTTAGAAAATTTCCGTAAATTCAGTCCGAAAATGGCTAATTTTGCCCAAATGGCTTTTGAAAAAAGTTGGATTGAAGCTGAAGATCGTCCAGGCAAACGTCCTGGGGGTTATTGTACAGAATTACCTGAAACACAAGAGTCGCGGATTTTCATGACCTTTGGCAATTCAATCAACGAAGTAGCTACTTTAGCCCATGAATTAGGTCACGCTTTCCATAGTAGCGTGATGTGGGATTTACCTTCATTGAATCGAGAGTATGCCATGAACGTAGCAGAAACAGCTAGTACCTTTGCAGAATTGATTGTTGCTGACGCCACCTTAAAAGAGGCCAAATCAGACGTTGAAAAGATTAACCTTTTAGACACAAAAATGCAAAATGCCATTGCCATGTTTATGAACATTCATGCGCGTTTTATCTTTGAAAATAATTTTTATCAAGCGCGCCAAAAAGGTTTAGTAGCGGAAGAAGATATTACTGAATTAATGTTAGCGGCGCAAAAAGAAAGCTACAAAGATAGTCTTGGCAGTTATCATCCTCATTTCTGGGCGAGCAAATTGCACTTCTTTATTGATGATGTGCCTTTCTATAATTTCCCATATACTTTTGGCTATCTATTCAGCATGGGTATCTATGCGTATGCTAATCAACAAGGCAGCTCTTTTGAAGACCAATACATTGCGTTATTAAGAGACACTGCTTCGATGACAAGCGAAGAATTAGCGAAAAAACATTTAAATGTTGACTTAACAAAACCTGATTTCTGGCAAGCCGGCATTGATCAAGTCCTAAAAGATGTGGAACAATTCATGACTTTAACTGAAAGCTATGTAAACTAAGCAAAAAAGAAGCAGTAACCAACATCAGGTTACTGCTTCTCTTTTTTTCAAATAGTTTCGATACGCAAAGTAGCCCACAAGCATTAGTCCAAACGTAACAAATTCAACTACGGGCATGGCTAGCCAAACACCGGTTAATCCTAGTAATTTCACCAAAATAAATAAAACTGGCACAATTAAAAAGAACCCACGCAAAGAGGAAATCATTAGCGCCATTTTCGGTTTACGAACTGCCGAAAAGTAATAAATCCCCATAAAATTCAATCCTGTAAACAAGAAGGAAATCGCATATAAGCGGATGGCTGTCCTAGCAATTTGCGCCAACTGGTCGTTCCCTTCGCTATTAAAGACCTCAATAATTTGTCCCGTAAACACTTGACTGATTAAAAAGAACAGGAAGCCGGCGACCAAGTACGTAATAAAGCTAAGTTTAACAAATTTACGCAACACCTTCGTTTCCCCTAAACCATAGTATCGGCTGAGTAATGGTTGCGCCCCTTGCCCAATCCCTGTAAAAATGGCAATCACAATAATATTGAGATTGGCAACAATCGCATAAGCTGAAATCGCCACATGACCAACTAAGTTTAACAAAACAATATTAAATAAAAACATGACAAAGGCCGAAGAAAATTCATTTAAAAAGGAAGAAAAACCAATCGACATAATTTCTCGAACATCCTGAAATTTCACTTTAAACTTTTCAAAACGTAAAACTCGTTGCGGCGACCACTTATGCAACGTAATCAGGATTAAGCTTGTTAACGGTGACATCACCGTTGCAATGGCCGCGCCTGCCATGCCCCACCCAAATTGATAAATAAAGACATAATCCAAAATAATATTGACAATTCCCCCACTGACAAAAGCAATCGTTGCCAAACGAGGATTATGGTCATTTCTTAAAAAAGTAATCAGGCAATTGTTTAAAATAAATAATAATGAACAGCTAAGGTAAATCATATAATATTCCTTTGCCAAACCAAACAAGACACCGGTCCCCTGAAGTCCCCGAATAATTTGATCGGAAAAAATCAAGCTCGCTAAAGTAAAGAGACTCCCTATAACGAAAACTAACCCAATCGTTAAACTAAAATACTGATTGGCTTTTTTGATTTCTTTTTGCGCAACCGTGGTCGAAAACAACGTAGCGCCGCCAACGCCAAACATCCAACCTAATCCATTAATAATATTAACGAGTGGTAAGACAATGTTAAGCCCCGCCAACGCCTCGGTGCCGATCCCATTTGCAATGAAAAATGTGTCCGCCAAAATAAAAATTGATTGCGCCGCCATACTTAAAATTCCTAACAGAACATTTTTATAAAACAACGCAGTAAAATGGTTTTGCTGTGTTTGCTCCATACCCAAATCTCCTTCTAACAAAAAAAGGACTCATTCTTTTTGCTTCAAGGCTTACGCAAAAATCAGAATCCTTCAATTATTCAACCCAGCGATTAAATAATCTGTCTATTTATTGATACTTCTAGGGTAGCATTCTCTCTTCGAAAAAACAACCATCCTTCTATTTTTCTCATTTTAAACTTTCTTAAGCAGTTGCAGTTGTTTTTGAACCACTTGCCAATCTTCTTTCACGACTTCTTTTAAACGATAATTATAAAAGACAGCCGCTGGATGGAAGAGTGGAATGATTTGATAGGTTTTCTGCGTCCAATGATAGTTTTGTGATTGCTCATCAAATGTTTGAATGGGCGACTGAATGACCGTTCCGTGCACTGCAGTGATTGTTGGCTTTGGTCCTAAAAGTCGTTGCAACCCAATATTCCCCAGTGTCAAAATTAGTTCAGGTTGGCAAACAGCGATTTCCCAATCAAGCAAAGGCGCAAAAATTTTGATTTCTTCTTTGGTTGGCGTTCGATTAGGAAATTTGGTTACTCTTTCTCCCGTTTTTGCAATCTGCTTCGTTTTTACAGAAAAAGGCCGACTCCTAACCGCACTGGTGATATACACCGTTTCACGACTTAAGCCAACTTGTTGTAATTGTTCCATCAACAATTGACCTGAACGACCAATAAATGGCACATTTTCTTTAATTTCTTCTTTTCCAGGGGCTTCCCCAATCAGCATCACTTTTGGCTGTTGCGGGCCTTGCCCTTCCACAAAACCTTCTAATGGTAAGTCTTTCGCTTTAGCTAAAACTGCTTTTTTCAGATGTTCAGGATAGTGCATTTACCATCACGCCTCTCTTCTGGTGTTCTTCCTTCGCTATATTGATTATAAATAAGACCCAAAAGAAACTCAAAAAAAGGAGCCTATTCATTTAAGCGCTGGTTTTTCTACACACAAAGCTTTGTCTTTAGCTAAATAAAAAGGCCGTAAGTAACCAACTAAATTAGACATTGGTAAAACCTCCGTTGGTAAGTCAATCTTCAATGTCTCTTTTAAATAGGCTTTGCGTGTCGCAATCCGTTGCCACATGTCTGGATAAGTTTGCTGAATCTCTTTTTGCAATGTTTCATCAGCCAAAGCCACACATTCTTCTGCACTCACCCCTGTATAACCAGGTACAGAAGGAATAATATCCACTTGAAAGAGCATGCCACTTTCCAAGCGAATGGCTGAATCTGGATAAATAGGCGACGACATCCATTCATCATCCGAAACTAAATGCCCAGGATTCAAATGCCAGTGATAGATTTCTTTTGGTAACTGTTCTTCAATCGCTTGGTACATTTCTCGCCCTAACAGTCCGATTCGAATGGTTTCAAGCCAGTGAACGACAGCTTGAAAATAGGGTTTTGCTACGCGCTCTAAATAATCACGTTGCGCTTCTGGCAATTGCTGCTCGTTTTCAATAACAAAACCTGTTCGGCTAGACAAGCCGCCTTTGTAGCCTGTAGTTAATGATAAGGCATCACCTAACTGAATTTCTTTGGCAGTCGGATACATGTTTGCATATTCAAAACGTTGACCAGTTGCCGCAATGGTTACTACCGTCGGCGTTTGACCTTCATCATTTAACAAAGCCCCAATGTCCGTTTCACGCTGTCCTACTTCAATTGCATTTAAGGCCTTTAACATACTGCGAGAAGCCAAATTCGCCCCATATTCATAGTGCGCCAATTCGTTGGCATTATTTGTTGTGCGGGCCCCCTTTGCTCCAATCAATAAGTGGGTCCCATTTAGTAAACGAGCTTCTTTCGGCAGCGCTTTTTTCAGTGCTTCGACAATAAAATGTGGCACATCAAACATCGTAGCGGGTTCTTGCTGTTGTGTCGTAAACATTTTCCAACCAACGATACCTATTTTTTGAGCAGTTTCATCGAGAAGCGTTTCAAAAATCTGCGACAACTTTTGTTCCCCAGCCATTGGTTGATTCGGTAGCGAAAAAGCTGGATAATGAATTAAATCGGCTGAGATGCGGGCATGTTGGCACAGTTTTAAATTTTCATTGCCTAAAATAAGTGTCGTCGCACCATCCTTATTTAACACAAGGAGTCCTTCTTCAAACCTCGGAATAAAGCCAGTTAAGTATTCAAAATTACTGCCATGCTCTTTGTCTGCATAGAAGACCAATTGATCGAATTTTTCTGTTTCCATTCGTTGTAATACTTTCTGCTTACGCGCCATCATCGTTTCATTCGTCAAATACGTTGGAAAAACATTCTCAAAAACAGTAGGTTCAGCAATATGTGTATAATTAATTTTTCGCTTCATTATTATCCTCCATTATTCATCTGCGACAATCAACGTTACGCCTGCTTGCGCTAATTGCTCACAGAATTTTTCATCAGGTCGTGTATCTGTCACTAAACAATCAATTTCTGTTAATTCGCAAATTTTAAATAAACCCGTTTTGTTTAATTTCGTTTGGTCTGCTAAGGCAATGACTTGTTTGCCTTGTTGAATCATTCGCCGTTTGACTTGACCTTCTTCTTCTGTGTGAATAAATAATCCTTGTTCAGATAACGCAAACACACCTAATAATGTATAGTCGGGGGCAAATTCCCCAACCTTAGCGACTGTTTCTGCCCCAAACAAAAAGAGTTGTTGTTTATGCAGTTGCCCAGGTAATACTGTAATTTTTGTCTGATCCATTTGCGCTAGAAGTAGCGCATGACTGAGAGAGTTCGTGATCGCGTGAATCGGACTATTTTCCATCGCTCGAATAGCTGCTTCCACCGTGGTTGATGAATCAAAAAAAATGGACGCTTGTTTGGGAATATTTGCCCAAACTTTTTGGGCAATCGCTTGTTTTTTCTCTGGATGCTTCATTATTCGTTGAGCATAATCGTAAATAGTTGCTTCAGACTGAACTGAGATAGCGCCACCGTGCGTTCTCTTTAAATGTCCTTCCTTTTCTAAACGAATTAAATCTCGCCGAATAGTATCTTTTGAAACGGAGACTTGCTCCGCTAACGCTTCCATGGAAATACTTTTTTGTTTATTCACTATTTTTTGAATCTTGGCTAAACGTTCTTCAATCAACATGCTTCCTCACCTCTTCTAAGTAAAGATAGCATCTTTTGCATTATTTTGCAAACAAATGCAAAATAATGCAAAAAAAGACAAAAAAAACTAGTCCTTCATTTTCTAACGAAGGGCTAGTTTGAGAGTGGTTTTAATAGGTAAATTGAATAATCATCCCGCTAGGATCTTCTAACGCAAGTAAATGATCTTTGGCAATAAAATGTAACTTTGCTTCTTCCGCATTAGCTTGGACTATCTCTAAATCTGCCGCAGTTGGCAAACGGAAGGTGTAATTTTCTAAGCCAAATTGATTTTCTTGAATCGTTGGCAGCTGTTTGCCGCTCCATGTATTTGTCCCAATATGATGATGGTACTGACCCGCTGCAAAAAACTTCGCTTGTTGACCAAAGTTAGACTTTAAGCCAAACCCTAAATTTTTATAGAACGTTTCAGTGGTATCTAAATCGGCCACTTTCAAATGAATGTGCCCAATTTTAGAACCTTCGGAAATTCCTAGCCAGTGACCGTCAGCTTCTGCAGCTAAACTATCACCGTCTAATTCTTCTGTCACACCGATAATTTCACCATTTGGACGAATATCCCAGACTTCTTCTGGTTTATCCCAATAAATTTCGATGCCATTATTTTCTGGATCACTTAAGTAAAGGGCTTCACTATAGCCATGATCTGCTGCGCCAATTTGCACATTTTCTTGCAAAAGCCACAGCAACATATTGCCTAAATCTTTGCGGGTTGGTAGCAGGAAAGCAATATGGTACAAGCCAGTGGTACCCTGATTTTCTTCCCCAGCTGTTAGTTCTTTTAAGACAAGAATTGCATCGTTGGTGCCTTGTGGCGCTAGCCAAGCACGTCCCTCTCCTTGTTTTAAAAGTTTTAAGCCAATTGTTTTCGTATAAAAGTTTACCATTTTATCTAAATCAGCCACTTTCAAAGTGACTTGTTGAATCCCAATATTACTTGGTAATGCTTGAACCATTTGCTTTCACTCCTTTCCTCTTCGTTTTACTAAAGCAATGATTTAGTTGAATTCTTTAAAACGAGCACTATCTTCCATGTATTCTTTTTCGCCAGCTGGCGCTTCAATGGAACCAACGACCATTTGTGCACGTAAATTCCAGTTTGCAGGAATTGACCATTCTGCAGCAACCGCTTCGTCAATGACTGGGTTGTAGTGTTGTAAGTTTGCGCCGATATTTTCTTGCGCTAAGGCAGTCCAAACGTTCGCTTGTGTTAAACCAGTTGCTTGTTCAGACCAAACAGGAAAGTTATCCGCATATAATGGGAAGCTATCTTGTAAGTTTTTCACGATATCTGTATCTTCAAAGAATAAAATTGTGCCCGCACCAGCTGCAAAACCTTGTAATTTAGCTTGTGTGTTTGGAAATGCTTCCGCTGGAGTTAATGGTTTTAAGGCGTCTTCAGTCATTGCCCATAATTTTTTGTGAGCATCGCCGAATAAGAACACAACGCGTTGTGTTTGAGAGTTAAAAGCTGTTGGACTTTCTCTAACAACTTCTTTTACTAAAGCAGTTACTTCTTCTTTTGAAATTGGTAAGTTTTCTCCTAAAGCATAGATTGAACGACGGTTTTTCATCATTTCAGTAAATTTTGACATAATATGTTCATCCTTTCGAATTTCCTCAGTAAATTCATTTAATTTTGTTTACATGCTTACTATACTATCTTACTAAAAGTAAGTAAAGCTTTTTGTCTTACTTTTTGTAAGTTTTTTTTATTTTTTAGTGAAAAACCTTATTCTACCAAAGAAAAAACAACCAGCTTTTTTCTAAGAAAAAGAAAAATCTGGTTGTCGATTAATAAATGTAGAAGTCAATTGAATCGTTTTCGGCCGTTTTTCTTGAAATAAGTGTGTGGCTTTTTCACCTAATTCCATTAATGGATGACAGATTGTTGAAAAATTTAAAATTTCACTTAATAAAGTTTGCTCCTGTCCCACTAAAAAGAGTGGTCTTTCAATAACGGCTTGAATCCCTGCAGCAATTTCATCACCGTTGGTCACAACCGCTTGGAGCGTTGGATCTTGCCCACAGTGTCGTCCTACTTCACACCCATCTTCATAGGTTAAACAGTCCTTAAATAACCGATTTTCAGGAATCACTCCATAAATTTCCTGATATGCGTCAACTAAATAGCGTGCGCTTGTACTTTTTTCTGGTGCACGGTTAATCGTAATTGCCACTTCACTACATCCTTGTTGTTTCAACGCTTGGAAAACCCGCCGATAAACGGTTAAACGATCGATATAGATACTAGCATAACTAGGGTCTTCTATTTTTTCACAAAAAACAACTTGCTCTTTATACGGAGCAAACACACTTAAAGGATTTGCCTTTGACAAAACAATCATGCCATCAAACGCACCCGTGGCCATTTTTTCCAAGTAACTTTTTTCAACTTCTTTATCATAATCCGTTGGTAATAAACTAACCATCATCCCTTGCTGAAATGCTTGGTGGATAATCCCACTTAAAATAGCATCAAAATAAGGTTGATTCGTATAAGGAACCATGACACCTAATGTATTACTTTTCCCAAAGCTAAGATTTCTCGCTAATATATTGGGCTTATAGCCCAACTCATCGATAATTGCTTGGATTTTCAGTCGTTTTTCTTCAGAAACATACGGATGATGATTAATCACACGCGAAACAGTCGTAACTGAAGATCCTGAAAGGCGCGCAATTTCTCGAATTGTTGTCATACTTTCACCTCATTACTTTACAAAATTGAGTTAAATAAGGCACAATCCCTGTCCCGTAATCAACAAAACGATAAAAGGTCTCCTGCCAAGCAAAAGAAATTTCCTGAATATCCTCCTGCTGTGTCAAGTGCCACTCCGTTATCTGATGGTACGGAATTTCTTGATGCCAAATCTTATAGTATTTTTTGGGACTATTTAACTGCAGACTTTTGGCCGTCGTAGTCACCGAGACAAAATAGTAATCCATACCAAGTCTATCGCTTATCTCCACTATAACATTCATTTTCATGCCCTCCAATATTTTGATACACCTAGATTACCTTATGAAACGCGTACCAGAGCAAGAGGAAAAATAAAAAAAGTGAGACCATGTTATACTAGATGTATCATATAAAAGCAAAGGATGAGTGCAATGGAAACTGTTACAGTAGCAACAAAAAGCGACTTACTAACAAATTTGAACAAGCAAACAGATGAAATCATTATCTCGGGGGCACTTGCACAAGAAATTTACCACTTAAAAAAACAACAATTAACCGAAACGGAAGAAATGGGCTTTTTAGTGGGCAGCCAAGGTGCTGGCTCATTTTTAACCTATTTAATCGAGAAGTTATCCTATATAAATTCGGCGCTATCGCCAGAAGAACAAAAAATTGAACATGCGATTTTGCGTTTGTATGTTATTAAAAAATTAACTCCAGAAACTACTTTATTACGTCTAAAACAGTTAGATTATTAAAATTTTATTTAATCAAGATAGACCAATTCCCCGCGTACAACGAGTCCCTTTCATTAATCACTTGATATAATTACCTTTATTCAAGTTCCCACCATTGTCATTATCGATTAACCAATGGTATATTAGAAGTAACAGATAAGTCATTTTATTTGAAAAAGTGTTTGGGAAATGTTTGGGGAGGAATGTTTATGTGTCAACCGCAGGAAAAAAAGAAAGAAATTTCTGTTGCTAAGTTACGTTATCGTTTTGAAGTACCAATGATTATCATTGGTTTTGTTTTATTGTTTTTAGCATTGGGGTTAGTTGCTTTATTGATATTGAGTGATTTGCCGATTCCTGACTGGTTATTAATTGTCTTAATTGCACCAATTGCGCCAGTCATTGCTTTTTTTACCATTCGTTATATGTACATGGATACTGCTTCTAACGGAGTGGAAATTACAGAAAATCAGTTACCAGAAATTTATTCCTTGTATATTGATTTGGCAAAAGAAATGGGCTTTGGCACTAAAAAATTAAGGATGCCACGTCTTTATTTAATCAACGGGAATGGTGTCTTAAACGCTTTTGCGGCAAAATGCTCTTTACACAGACGCTATGTTGTCATTCACAGTGATTTGTTGGATATCGCGTACAATACAGGCGATTTTTCGCTGATTCGCTTTATTTTGGCACACGAGCTAGGACACCATAAATGTGGGCACACTAATTTATGGCGACTAATGTTATCCATTATTTTGAAACCAGTTGCGTTAGATAAAAGTTTTACAAGAACGCAAGAATATACCGCTGATCGCGCAGGTTTATACTACGCAGAAGAAGGTGCTTTAAGCATGATTTATTTATTTTCAGGAAAATACATGGGCAGTCGTGTGGATTTAGAAGAATACTTTCACAGTATTGATTTACATGATGATACCATCTGGCTTAAATTGAGTAACTTCTTATCCGATCATCCTGTTGGCTTCCGTCGAATGCAAACATTGAAAAAAGCCAAAGATACTGGCAATTGGGACGTTCATGGGAAATTTTTCTAGCAAGAGCCAACCATCATTAAATAAACGTGCTGGGACAAAAGATTCTTTAACTTTTGTCCCAGCACGTTTATTAATCCACCAATAAATGAACAAATTCTTCTTTGGTGATATTTACAAAGTAGTCTTCAAAGTTAAACGCTGCTAATGCTTGCCAAATTGATGAATACTGATAGTCCACACCTAATAAAGCCGCAACGATTTCCGCTGTTTCTTTTTTGGCAAAGTAATCACCATAAATCGTTAACTCAATTATTTTACCTTTTTCAACAGTCAAACGTGCATCCACAATGCCGCCTTTAAACTTTTCTTCTTTTTTGATTGTAAATTTAGGCGCTTCACCAAAAATCCAAGCTTCATTGCCATACACTTCAGCGACCAATTTCCTAATTTCCTGTTGATCTGCTTTTGTTAGGACATATTCTTTCTCCGCAATTTCAGTTACAGATTCGACATCAAAGAGCTCCATCAGTAAACGATTGCGAAATTCCTCGATGGTTAATTGTTGATATTTTTCGTCTAAGTACGGCCGTAAATTGGTTACGCGTCCCCGAACAGATTTTGTCCCTTTTGATTCAATTTTTTTCTTAGAAACAGTTAAGACACGTTGAACTTCTGCCAAATCAACATCATACATCAAGGTACCATGAGTATACATCTTCCCCTTTTTTGTATACATGGCATTGCCAGAAAATTTTTTCCCATCAATTAATAAATCATTGCGACCGCTGATCTCGGCCCCCGTTGCGCCCATTTTATGTAATGCTTCAATAATTGGTTTAGTGAACGCTTTAAAATCCCCAAAAGCTTGATGTCCTTCCTGAACAACAAAACTAAAGCTGACATTCCCGAGATCATCATAAACAGCACCACCGCCCGATAAACGGCGAGTAATAACGATTCCCTTCTCTCTAGCATAAGCTAAGTCAATTTCTTCATAAGCATTTTGATTTCGGCCTAAAATAACACAGGGTTCCTGAATATAGAACAACACTAAGGGCTCTTCAAAAGAGAGAGTGTTTAATAGATAATCTTCCGTTGCTAAATTTTCACGAATATCTCGTGACTGCATTATGACATAACGCATAAGGTCGCCCCACTTCTTTTTCTTCTAGTGTATCACTTTCTTTCAAAATTGGTTCACTAAACGTCTTCTCTGGCCATTCTCAAAAGCGGATGATCAACAAAAAACGAACGTGGGACAACAATCACTTTGGATGTTTGTTCCACGCTCAAAATCTAATAAACAGCAATTGCAGAACTGTTTAGCTTTTTAATCTAACCAAGTTACTACTTCTGAAACATCTCGTCGGACTGTTTCAAAGCCGGGTGTTTGAGCTTTGCCAATCGGAATAATCAGTCCGTTCACTAAATGATCCTCAATATTAAATAACTTGCGAACAGCTTCTGTTTCAAAACCAGACATCGCCACAGTATCATAGCCTCGATCTTTTGCAGAAAGCATCAGCTGCATTGCAACTAAGCCTTGGTCTAACATTAGCCACTCTCTTTTTTGTTCTTCGCTAACATCATAGTACCAAGAAACATTTTCATTAATTCCTTGACGAATTTCTTCCGTCATCGTTCCTTGTGCAACAGCTTTAGCACTGATTTCATCTGCATTGGCCACTGTATAAGCAGTCAAATCACCTAATAAAATAATCACCGCCGCTGCCCCTTTAACTGCTGGTTGTTGCATCGAAACTTCGTAAAGGGCCTCTTTTTGTTCTTTTTCTGTGACAATTAAAAAACGCCATGAATTTAAATTGGTACTATTTGGCGCGAACATCGCTTCCTCAATTATGGCCATTAATTCCTCTTTAGGAATCTCAACATCTGGCATAAAATCCCGAACTGAGCGGCGGCTGCGAACAACATCTTGATACATCATATTTCTTCTTCCTTCCTCTTACCTTACTTGACATAGTTATTATTACTCACTATGATGGAGAAAAAAAGTACGCACTTTTTATTCACCTAGGAAGAAAAAAGTAACCATTACGTGTCACAAGGAGAAACTATGACAACTGATAAACAAACTAGTATCAACTTAGCCCTTTCCACCATTAACGGCAAATGGAAATTATCATTAATGGATGAATTATTCCAAGGAACCAAGCGCAACGGTGAATTGATGCGTGCGCTCGACGGAATCACTCAGCGCGTCCTGACAGATCGCTTGAGAGAAATGGAAAAAGATGGCCTAGTCCATCGAGAATCCTTTAACGAACTACCCCCGCGTGTGGAATATACGCTCACTCCGGAAGGATATGCCCTTTACGACGCCCTCTCTTCACTTTGCCATTGGGGCGAAACATTTGCACAAAAAAGAGGTCGGGACAGAAGTGTTTAACTCCGAGAAATAAGAAGGAATTTCCGAAAATTGTTCTATAATTTTTGGAGAATTTCGGCTTATTTCCGAAGGAGTTGCTTCTGTTCCCGCCGTTTATCAATTTTTAAGCCTGGGACAAAAATCCAAAGTGATTTTTGTCCCAGGCTCTTTTTTATCTATTTTGGGTATTATGGGTAAACTTAAGATATTTTTGAAGTCCTTCTCGAATTGAATAAACGGGTGAAAAACCTAAGCCTTTCAAAGCAGAACTATCTGAAAGAGAATATTTTATATCGCCATCTCGTTCCTTTTGATAAGAAACTGGCAAAGAAAGTCCCACTAATTGGTTCATTTCTTCAATTAATTGATTAAGGGAAATGGCAACTTCGGTACCCACATTATAAACATGTCCCAACGCTTCACTTTTGGTTGCTACTAAATCTAATGCAGTTAGGACATCCTCAATGTAGATAAAGTCACGTGTTTGCTGACCATCTCCAAATATTTGAAATTGGCTCGCTTGCCCTTGTTCTAACTGGATATAACGATCCATCAAAATGGACAGGACACCAGAATAGGGGGAAGCAGGATTTTGATTGGGACCATAGACGTTAAAGAAGCGAACTGCGCTCGTGGGTACCCCGTGTAAATGGTATTCATTGAGAACATAACGTTCAGCAGCAAACTTATCAATAGCATAGGGACTCAAAGGGCAAATCACCGAAGTTTCTCTTTTAGGCAACGTTGGCTCTACACCGTAAACGGCTGCCGACGAAGCAAAAACAAAACGTTTGAGCTCTTTTTGATATTTTTTTATTGATTCCAATATTTTCAATACACTTAAAAAATTGACCTCATGTGTCTCTAGAGGCTGTGCCACAGAACTTGCCACGCTTGCCACGGCCGCAAGATGAAAGATATACTCAAACGAATGCTTTGAAAGTACTTCGTCCAATAATTGCTGATCCGTCACACTTCCTTTAATAAAAACCAACTGCTCAGTTTGTTGCAAATTTGACACTCGCCCCATGGACAAATCATCAATCACAAAAACTTGATACTGTTGACTATAAAAATTAGCCAAATTAGAACCAATAAAGCCAGCTCCTCCAGTAATTAATAGTTTCTTCACCTCTTTGCTTCCTCTCTTTTTTTTAATTTAATTCCACTTTTTTCGTGTTATTTTCTCTTTGGAATAAAAAAATGCAATATCGAATGAACACATAACTTACAATAGCCACAGCTAATAAAAGTTCAAAAGTAGACAAAATATTTAGCAGACTCGTTAGGCCTACCTTTTCTGCAAATAAAGGTTTAACTTTGACTAATGCTGTCGCAGAAATCACTAATGGGAATGTAAAGGCAGCATAACTTGGATAGAATGTCACTTGCATAATTTTATATAGATTCACAACTACAATCCCATAAATACATTGAGATAAAATTAGCAAGAAAACAACTAATGGCATATACAAATGACCACCCATTGAAATATAGCCAGCTAAACATAACGAACCTGGCGCTGTCATAATCGTCAATAAAGGAATGGTCGATTCAGGCATTTCTTTCGACTTCGTAATTCTCTTGATTAAAATTGGTAACAAGAGTAAATAAAAGAACAACGCTACCCAAAAAACAATTTTTCCCAACTCATTGATAAACAATTGAGAAGTATTAGGAATAACGCCAATGCCGACAAACGTAATAAACCAGCTTGGATAAATATGTTCCAGTTCGATTTTTGTTGGAAAAATATGCACCGCTACAAAATAAATCATTAAAATAAAATGTAAAATCACTGCGCCAATCCACAACACGTTAATCCAAGCAGCATTGGTAAATATCCGATCTAAGAAAACACAGATAACCATTAAAGCCATTGTAAATGTTGGTGATACCGAAGCAATAATTGGATCATCTAAGGTGCTTAATGCATGTTTCATTGTAAAAATAATTTTTAAAATAACTAAAATCATTAAGAGACTGCCAAGTACACAATAAATGGTCCCAATTGTTGCATATCCCAAGGAATAAAGTAAATTCCCCAAAGAAACCATCCCTAAAATTAGTCCGCAAATGGGAATCGGGACTTTCCGCAAGAATTTTTTCGCACTTTCTACCATTATGTAGTCACACTCCGTCTTTATTTATTATTATTGATATTAATCAAAAGTATGTTATTATACTAAATGAAATATTTATATTTGTAAAATAAATATTTGCAATACCAACTATTAAGATAGTAAATAGAAAGAGGCGATTTTATGTTCGAATGGATCAAAACATTTATTGCTGTGTATGAAACCAAAAATTTTAGTGCGGCGGCCAAACAATTGTATATTTCTCAGCCAACTGTTTCTTTGCAAATCAAGAAATTAGAGCAACACTTTTCGATCAAGCTGTTCTATCGTAATGGAAAACAATCGGTTATTCCTACCAAAGAAGCTGATTTTTTATATCCAAAAATGCTCTCGATTATTGAAAGCTTAACTACTTCTTTTGCGCAAGCTGCAGAAAAAGAGAATTTTAAAGAAGACTGCATTATAGCCTCTTCAAATACAGTTGCTATTTATTTATTGCCAGATATTATGGAGAGTTTGGTTACCGCTTTTCCACTCATCAACTTTTCGATTCAACTGATGAATTCAAACGAAGTCGTGGATATGGTTCAAAATAATCATGCCCACATTGGACTAATTGAAAAACCCATTGAAACCAAAAATCTACACAAAGAAATTGTTTATGAAGACCAACTAGTTCTAGCAGGAGATGCCGCTTCAAAATTTTGGCTCTTAAGAGAAAAGAACTCTGGCTTACGTTTTTTCAATGAGCTTTATCTCAACGAACACAGCATCAACTTACCAATTATCGAATTAAACAACAACGAAGTTCTATTACAATTGCTAAAAAATAACATTGGGCAATCAATTGTTTCTCGATTATCTATTTCCGATGAGATCCCTTGGCAACCAATTGATCAGTCCTTTGCTTCTCGAAAAATTTTCATTGTCCAGACCGATCACCATGCCAATACTTCCTTCTCTGAAGTTTATAACCGAATCGTTGAAAAAATTCGTGAACGACAAACCTAAAAAACAGGAGAACGACTTAGCTTTCGCTAAATCGTTTTCCTGTTTTTTATTCATCAGTTTCCTCTACCAATTCAAATTCAAAAGGTTCTAACTCAAATAGTTGGTGTAAAATTTGCTGGGTTTCTTGAAACACTTGTTGTGGCTCTTTACACAAAAGAGTGCTTTGAATGGTCTGTTTTTTTGATTGAAAAAGAATTCTCGTTTCCTCTTCCTTAAATACAACTTGATGAGTTTCCCTTTCAAACACCGTATATTCTTCGAACATTTCCATAACTAATTTTTGACGAAACCCTTCTTTGAGTGCTAATAAAGTTACTAAATCTGCAACGGTTAGCGTTTCTAACGCAATTGTTTCATCTTCTACATGAACAAGATAATTCGTACACTTCACATTCGGACAGGCATTGCAGCCGCCATTAATCAAGTCTGAGGTAGTTGTTATTTTCACCTGTTTCATCTTAATCCTTCTTTCCTACTTTTCGAGAAAAACACAAGGGGTCTCCTCAAAAATATTCAATAAAATATGATTGACTTCTTGAAAGACTTCTTCGTGATTCCGGCATTGTTTTTCCATTACTAAACGCAGATCATTCACAACAAAAGTCAACGTCGTCGCTTGTTGGGAAACATGTATACAACGGTTGCCTTTAACAAAACATTCTGTTTGTTCTTCAATGAATGGTTCTTTTTGATAGCCATATGCTGAAGCGACACATTCCAGGATTTCGTAGATTTCTATTTTTGGAAGTTCATAGCTACAGCTACCGATAACTAGTTGAAAACGGTTCGGCTGTTTTTCATTATTGCTTGCATAATACACTGTTGTCGTTGTCATTTTGCCTCCTTATCTCCTCTATTTTCCTACTCTTATCATAACAAAAAAAACACGCTTCCCTTATTTAAATTGTTAATAAAGACTATTACAGATTGGTATAACCACACCTGAAAAGTTCGTGATATAATTCACTAAGAAAGAAATATTACAGAAAGAAGAGATGAACGATGAAAGTATTTAACAAAAAAGTCGCAATTATTGGTACTGGTTTTGTTGGCACAAGTATTGCCTATTCCATGATCAACCAAGGGATTGCGAATGAATTAATCTTAGTTGATATTGACAAAGCCAAATCTGAAGGCGAAGCAATTGACTTATTAGATGGTGTGTCTTGGGGTCAAGAAAATGTAAACGTCTGGGCTGGCGACTATCAAGACTGCCAAGATGCCGATATCGTCGTGATTACAGCTGGCGCTAATCAAAAACCTGGGCAAAGTCGTCTAGATTTGGTTTCAATCAATGCAGAAATTATGAAAACAATTGTTAACAATATCATGAAATCTGGTTTTGATGGAATTTTAGTAATTGCCTCAAATCCTGTCGATGTACTGACTTATGTGGCTTGGCAAGCTTCTGGTTTACCTGTTTCAAGAGTAATTGGAACTGGTACAACTTTGGACACAACTCGTTTCCGCAAAGAACTGTCTCAACGTTTAGCGATTGATCCACGCAATGTTCACGGCTATATTATTGGCGAACACGGGGATTCTGAAGTGGCTGTCTGGTCTCATACCATGATTGGAACAAAACCTATTTTAGAAATTGTGGATACGACAGAGCGCTTAACTAGTGACGATTTACCAATCATTTCTGATAAAGTGAAAAATACAGCTTATGAAATTATCGATCGCAAACAAGCGACCTATTATGGGATTGGTATGAGTACTGCACGCATTGTTAAAGCCATTTTAAATAATGAACAAGCTATTTTACCTGTCTCAGCTTACTTAGATGGGCAATATGGACAACAAGATGTATTTACAGGGATTCCTGCTGTCGTTGGCAATCAAGGCGTGACTGACATTATTGAATTGAATCTAAATGCTTCTGAAAAAGAACTCTTCCAAAAATCAGTGACACAATTAAAACAAGTGATGGCATCGTTACAACCGAACGCTTAGTAATTTTTAACTAAAAATAACACTTCAACTAAATTATTCTCTACCAAAATAGATTCTAATTCCCCTTTATCGTTCTTTTTGGTACCATGAAAGAAGAACTTCAACTAAAGCAGAAATTAGGAGGACAAAAAATGGTAATCCAAGGAGATACGTTAGAAAATAGCGCACGTCGTTTATTGCAAGAACGTGGCGTAACAATGAATGATTTAGCTGAACTTGTGTTATTTTTACAAAAAGATTATATTGACAATTTAACATTAGATACTTGTTTAGAAAGTGTTGATGCCGTGTTAACAAAGCGTGAAGTACACAATGCGATTATTACAGGTGTCCAACTGGATATTCTGGCAGAAGAAAACAAGCTACTCTCACCGTTACAAGAAATTTTAACGGAAGATGAAGGGCTTTATGGCATTGATGAAATTATGGCGCTCTCCATTGTAAATGTTTATGGATCTATCGGTTTTACGAACTATGGGTATATCGACAAGGTAAAACCAGGCATTTTAAAAGAGTTAAATGCGCATGATGGCGAACATGTCCACACATTCTTGGATGATATCGTGGGCGCAATTGCGGCTGCGGCTGCCAGTCGGTTGGCTCACTCACAACCAGATTTAAGTGATATTACTAAATAAAAAAACTTGCCTCTTCATTTTTATGAGAAGAGGCAAGTTTTTTTATTTAGTTTTATTTGCTGGACTTCTCACAAGCTTTCTACTTAACAGTAATTATTTGCCGTGTTATGTTACAGTCAAGAATAAACAGCTAAAGGAGGTTATCTAGAAATGAAAAAGTTTTTACACGTATTTTTAATTTTTATTGGGGTATTCTTTCTTGCAAGTTGCGGTTCAAAAATAGAGACAAAAACCTTTGTAGGTTCGCCACAAGATGGGATTGATTCCACCTTAACCTATACGTACCAAGGAGATAAAGTCTTAACGCAAACGGCTAAAAACATTGTTTCTTATGACAAGTTGGGGATTACAAAAGAAGAGGCAAAAACAGCGTTGGAACCCGTTTCTAAACAATATGAGGACATCAAAGGGCTTGATTACAAACTGACCTATGAGGACAAACAAGCCATCGAAAAATTGACGATTAATTATGAAAAACTTGATTATGATAAAGCCAAAAAAGTAGATGGTATCCAGATTGATGGAGATTCTTCTAAGGGAATTAGCATGAAGAAAAGCCAAGAATTGGTGGAGTCACAAGGTTATACAGAACAAAAATAATAAAAAGAAAGCGTGCGACAATGCCCATTGTCACATGCTTTCTTTTTATTAATTACATTGATGTTGCCATCTTCACTGCTTGAATTGGGTCAAAATGATGGACAGAGTAAACGACTGTACCGGCTTGCCAAACTACTGAGTTGCGATTATAGTCAGTGGTTCCTGCCACGTTCAGTGTGATTTGACCAACGGTATTCGGTGCTGGCAACGTTTCTTGTTCCAAAATATTGACAACATTTTTCGCTAAATCATCAGGCGATTCCCCATTGATATTTGAGGCCCGTACGACTAAACTCCAATTGCCTTCTTGCCAAGATAAGTAACTAGAACCTGCCGCCCCTTGTTTATACCCAGTAATATTGTAACCTAAATCTACTGGTTGACCGCCATTGTCAATGATTTGGTTCACTGCATTTTTTGCTTCGGCATCAGAGCCATATGTTTTTTTCTCAAAAGAACTAATTGGCGTTAACTGATTAACACGTGCATCATTCACTGGAATCGCTTCTTTTTCTGCATAATATAAAACACGGAAATTGTTTTGATCCGCTTGTGATGTTGTCGCTGCAGTTAAAAAGTTATTCGTTTGACTCGTTAAAATTACCTGCGGTAAGCCTTGACCAGGAAACATGTTTGCTAGCTGGTTAAGCACTTGCTTGGCTTGGTCATCTGGATTCGCATTTTTCGCTGATGATTGCTTCTCTGCTGAGCCATTATTTGCCGCTTCCTTCGTAGAAGAAGCTGTTGCTTTCGAATCAGCTGTTGTTGTTCCTGACGGTTTCGCATCACTAGATTTCGTTGCTGCTTTGCTACTTGATTCTTTTGTAGCAGATGCTTTTGTACTCTCGACTGTGGTACTTTCCGCAGCACTGGAACGACTATCCGTATTTTCTGTACTTTTTCCGCCGCCGCATGCTGCTAAAGCAAGGGTTAAAAGAAAAGCACTAGAAATAAGCCCTATCTTTTTCATAAGAATTCCTCCTTGTTTTCCCTACCCTTATTGTACCTTAATCATGTGTATCCGTCACTTGTTTGTGTTTCGTTCTAAGTTGGTTTAAATAACAGAAAGTGGACGGTAGGATTCGAACCTACACCTCAACATTGAGCAAGAATAAACTACTGTTAGTCTCTATGAGTTTAACACCACGTTCATCCACCTATTTGATTGATCCTTTGTATCATAACTTAGAATAATTAAATTGCCTTTAAGGAGCTTCAAAGATTATATGAAGAATTGTAAAAAATCTGTGACGAAAAAACGATTGAACCAATCAGTAGATACACTGAGGTTCAATCGTAACCAATTGTTTAATTATCTGAAAAAACTCACAATTCAACGTTAGTCCCTGGTGCTTTTTTGTTTTCCCCTTGTTGTTTTTTTAAGAATATCCCCAGAATGACGGTAATAATAGGGCAAAGTAATGGGAAAAAGGCATACGGTAAGTATTCTAGTGCACCAACTTTTAACGTTCCCATAATGAAGGTACCACTAACTCCCCAAGGAATTAACGAGTTGACTGCCGCCCCAGCATCTGCCAAAGTACGAGTTAAATATTTTTTATCAATACCTAAACGAGTAAATGAGGATTTAAATGTTTCCCCTGGTAAAATAATTGACAAATATTGTTCGCCAACTAGTAAGTTAATTCCCACAGAACTTAAGGCAGTTAAAGCGATTAATTTGGCTGGATTATTCACATAGCCTTTAATTTTATCAATTAAAGTAGCCACGATGTTAAACTTAATCAACAAACCGCCCAAACCTAATGCCAAAATAATCAACGCAGCAGAACCTAACATGCTTTCAATCCCACCACGAGATAAAAGTGTATCAATACTTTGATCCCCTGTATCTGCCACATAACCACTCATTAAGATGGTAGAAACTTTCGCTAAACTTAGGTGATGATCATTTATAAAAGCTAAGATGACCGCCACTGTAGAGCCGACTAGTAACGTTGGAATAGCCGGTACCTTTTTCCAAGCGAATAAGAATAAAACCGCTACTGGCAACAATGTAATCGGTGAAATCCAGAATCCTTGATGTAACGTTTGGACCATTGCATCAACCGATTGTAAATCCGCTGAACCAGATTGATGCCCCAAGAAGATATAGCCGACAATCGAAATAATAAACGCCGGAATAACAGTGTACATCATGTTTAGTATATGTTCAAAAAGGTTCACGCCACCAATTCCAGCAGCTAAGTTTGTTGTATCAGATAACGGTGAAATGTTGTTCCCTAAAAAGGCACCTGAAACAACTGCGCCAGCTGTCATCGCATTGTCGAATCCAAGAATATGTCCAATACCTAGAAAGGCAATCCCCATAGTTGAAACAGTCGTAAAGGAGCTCCCTACCGTCACACCAACTAGTGCACAGACCACAAAAACGGTTGGTAAGAAGAACTTCACTGAGATAATTTTAAAACCATAGACCATAATTGTTGGAATCGTCCCAGACAAGATCCAAGTAGCAACTAAGACACCTATCAACAAGAAAATAATAATCGGAATGATCCCTGGTTTAATCCCTTCCACAATGCCTTCGTGGATCTCATCCCAAGAAAATCCTTTCCATTTGCCATAAAGCAACAACAACATGAATACAAAAAGAATCGGTATGTGAGGGGTTAATTTTTGACCAATAATTAAGTACCCGAGAATCGCTAACAAGGCAATCAAAATGCCTAAACTTTCAGCGAACGAAACAGTGGGTTTCGTTGATTTCATATGAAAACCTCCTTTTATGGAAAGCGAAAACTGAAGCAATAATCGAACTTGCTTCAGTTTCCAAACGACAATTTACTATAGTCATCAGGTGAAGAGGCACTCAGCAAAATAATTGCTAGCCTTTTTATTCACCTAAATCTTCTTTTACTTCCGTTGCCCAACTTGCTTTTTTAAAGCGATTAATGATTAACGGAATCACAAACATGACAATAGTGATTAATGCAACTAAGACTGCATCAGTCACGGTTGTTGTACCTAATGTGGCGAAAATAACAATGATAACACTAAAAATTAACATTGCTGCCACTAAATAAGCTAAGCCATTACCTTTTTTACCAATTCGGTAAGGACGTAGTGTATCTGGTTGAGATTTACGTAATTTAATTAGGGAAATCGCAATCAATACATACACAATACTATAAATAATTGTTGTTGCATTTGTTAAAGTTAAGAATACAGCGTTGACATCATCCATTACCCCATAAAGTAAAGCGAATAATGAGATAACTACAGATTGTGTTAACACAACGTTACGAGAAACGCCATATTTATTTTCGCGATGGAAACCAAATTTTGGTGGCAATAAGCCATCACGAGCAACTTGAATAATTGTTTTTGATGGTCCAGTAACCCAAGCAGATAATTGTAATAACACGCCTAAGAAGACCATGAAACTAAAGATATTACCAATAATTGTTGGTAAACCTAAAACGTCACAATAAAGCAAAATTGGTTGTGTAATGTTAGACAATTCCATTTTGCCATTTGGAACAATATTAGCAACAAACATTGCATTAATAACGTTTAATAAAACTAAACCAATTAATGAAATGAAAACGCCTTTTGTATAATTTTTTGTTGCATCTTTCAAACGAGGAATATAAACAGAAGACATTTCAATCCCAACAAAGATAAACGCAATCCCTGCTAGATATTTAAATGTGTCCATATTTTCTAAGTTTGGTAAAACTTTTGACCAAGAGAAGGCACCTAAATAGCCGCCAGGTGTTAAGCCTACTTTAATCATTGAAAGAAGACCTAAAACAAACATAACTAATACTGGGATGTAAACACCTAGCCAAACACCAATATTTCCGCCAACTTTCGCCATGTCAAATTTCAAGTTCAAGATTGTAATAATCCAGTAAATCACTAAGATACAACCTAATACGAACCAATGATTTTCACCTAAGTGAACATTACCAAATGTATTACCTAGCAAAGGGCCTAATGTAGAAGCAACCATTACCATTCCTGGGAACATTTGCACCCATAGTAACCAAGCGACAACAAAACCCCATTTGCTACCTAAGGCAGTTTTAACCCAAAGTTGAGGGCCACCTTCTTGAGGAAGCATCGTAGATAATTCACCAGATATCAATGCGATTGGACCAGCAAAGAATAAGACCGCGAAAATTGTGTAAGAAATTAATGTCCAACCAACAGCAGCAAGTGTTGGGATACTACGTACAGTTGCACACAATGCCATTGTTAAACCGATAAAAGTACCTAATTCAATTTTTTTAACTTGTTGTTTATCCAATTTTGTACACTCCTTATAAGATTTTGGATAAGGAGCATGAATGACTGTTATACGCTGAGTAAAACAGTCATTCGACTGCCTCTTACCCAGACAAAGAATTGGTTAAGAGGTTAGCCGTCTGATTGATTTATCTCTTAAATAAATCAATCAGACGAACGTTCCCTCGTTCGGTTACCATTTCTTTTTTCCGTTTAAGATTCAATTATTTTACGTCGTAAATTTGTTCTAATTTTTCTTGTAAAGCAGCTTGAATCTTAGGAGCGTAAACATCAAATTCTTCTTTATCGTTCATGTATGGAGTCATTACAGCAGCACGTAACACAGTTACTTTACCTGCACGGTTCCATTCTTCGTCACTAAATCCTAAGCTGTTTACAAATTTTAATGGGCTGTTGCCATAATCTGGAATAGCAAAGTCAGTATGTGAAGTAATGAATTCGTTGTTGTAAATATTTCCTTTAACGTATGATGCATAGTCATATACATCATGGTTTAATTTGTTCATTGCTACTAAATCATCGTTGCCTTTTTCTTTAAACACATAGTCAACCATGTTGAAGTCTGGACGAGTTAATGTGTGGACTTCGATTTCTTTGTCGCCAACTTTGAATGTTAAATCATTCAAGAAGTTATAGAAATGATGTGATCCTTCAATTGAAGCACCAATTAATTTACCATAACCTGCAACGTTTAAAGGTAAAACGTGATGTGCAGCCCATACAGAAGCAGCTGTTGCACCAGCTTTTGAACCTTCAAGGATATAAGCACCTAGTAACGCAGGAATATCGGCACCTTTTTCAAATACGTAAGTTGCGAAGTAAGAAATAACGTCGCGCATACGGATATCTTGGATAACGATACCACCAGCTGAATAAGGGATATAACCCATTTTATGAGGGTCAATTGTTACTGATTCTGCTAATTCGATTGCTTTATATGCATCATACACTTCTCTTGAAATGTGTTCTTTTTTCTCTTTGAAGACACCGTATTCTTCGTGAACATCTTGCAAATCTTCGTAAGGGATGAAGTTGTTGTCTTCGTCTAAGAAGATGGCACGTCCATAACCACCATAAGCAGCATCAACGTGTACATAATAGTAAATACCGTCTTTCATTAATTCATCGCGTAAAGCAATAATTTTATCGATTGAGTCAACGGCACCTTCTTCAGTAGAACCAACTACACCGACAACACCTAGCACTGGAATTTGTTCTTCTGCTAAGCCACGAACGATTTTTTCTAATTCGTTGATATCCATACGGTAGTTATGGTCAACTGGTACTGGGATAACTTGATCTAAACCGATACCGATAATATCAGCAGCTTTTAACCAAGAATAGTGTTTAGTTTGTGGGACTAACCATTTACCGATTGCTTGTAAATGTTTACCTGAACGAGCTGAATGAGCTTTGATTTCATCAATTTCATCTTCAGCTGATTCTAATAAGTCCATAATTTCTTTTGTTGGCATGTTCAATAGTTCCCAATCTGATTTGCCAGCAACTAATTCTGGTTTTACTTCTTTCATAGCAAATGGTAATGATTTAATGTTACGGGCATACCATAAGCCTTCTAAGTTAGCTAAAGAACCATCAGCAACGATGTGTCCCCAACCATTTTTGTAGCTCATTAAGTGAGCAAATTCATGTCCTACTTCTTCTTCCATTTGAGAAGTTGCTGGAGAAGATTCATAGGCAACGTTGTTCCCGTTCCATAGCATTGCAAAGTTGTAAGCTAATAGAGAAGGCATTAATGTTTCTGAGTTCATATGTCCCCAATATCTACCTGCTGTATGCCATGGAACTGAATGTGTACGCATGCGAGAAGAGATTTCATTCAATACATCTTTCATATGGTTGACAGTTTTTTCGTAGCTTTCAGATGTGCGTTCTTGAGAAGAGATAACTGGCATGTCTTGTGGCATGTAGTTTTGACGCCATCCTAAATGTTCATCTACTAAGTCGATCAACAAGTCTTTATATAATTGTCCGTTTTCGGCTTTGTCCCCAATGAATAGTGCATTAAGGTTCATTTCGCCTTTTGCTAATTTTTCGTTTTTCATACGAAAATTCCTCCTTACAAATTTTAATGAATTAGATTTTGCATTCACAACTTACACCCAAACGGCTAAAGTGTAAAGAAGAAAAATAACAATGGTTATCATAGCTCTTTAATTTTATAATTTTTTCACAAGGTGTCTTGTCAGAACCATTATATAAAAAAATAAGAGTGGGATTGTGTGTACAATCCCACTCTTATTAGGTGTATTAACGGTTTCACCACTACCTGTAAGGAGAAATAGAATTTTAACTTTGATCAAATAATCACACGTCTTCTCTTCGTGAAATTATTATCAATTTCTAATCCATTACTTTTGCTAAAAAGTAATTTTTCTTCCCTTTCCGTACAACAACGAATTTTCCATCGAAATGTTGTGTTGGATCGACTGCAAAATCTAAATCGGTAACTCGGTCACCGTTAATACTTATAGCTCCTCCGCTCACATCTTCGCGAGCTTGACGTTTTGATGGTTCGATTTCTGTGTCAACTAACCAATCTACGATGTTTTTAGCATCTTTGGTAATTTCAACAGTTGGCACATGTTCTAACCCTTGCTCGATTTCCTCAATCGTTAAGTCTTTAATGTTGCCTGAGAAAAGAGCTTCTGAAATTTTTTGCGCTTCTTCTAATGCTGCATCATCGTGAACAAATCGTGTCACTTCTTCAGCTAAGCGTCTTTGTGCTTCACGTTTACCTGGTTCTTTTTCAACTTTTTCAGCTAACGCATCGATTTCTTCTTTATCTAAGAAAGTAAAGAATTTCAAGTATTTGATGACATCACGATCATCTTGGTTTAACCAGAATTGGTAGAATTCAAATGGTGAGGTTTTCTTAGGATCTAACCAGATAGCGCCACCCGCTGTTTTCCCAAATTTTGTACCATCTGCTTTTAGCATTAAAGGAATGGTTAACCCGAATACTTTGGCTTCTGGTCCTTCTTTTTTACGAATCAAATCTAATCCTGCAGTGATATTGCCCCATTGATCAGCGCCACCAATTTGCAATTGAATATTATGTTTTTTATGCAATGTGTAAAAGTCAATTGATTGAAGAATTTGGTATGTGAATTCTGTAAAGGAAATGCCACTTTCTAAACGACTAGCGACAATGTCTTTTGCCAACATCGTGTTGACATTAAAGTTTTTCCCGTAATCTCTTAAAAAATCTAATAAAGATAGTTCTGATAACCAATCGTAGTTGTTCACCATTGTTACCTCAGCATCTTTACCAAATAATTTTTTCATTTGGTTTGAAAGACTGTCCACATTATGTTGCACAGCTTCCATCGTTTGTAAGACACGTTCAGTTGTTCGTCCACTCGGATCACCAATTGTTCCAGTTCCGCCACCAATTAAAATGTATGGGTGATGACCTGCTAATTGGAATCGTTTCATCATCATAAAAGGAATTAAATGTCCAATATGCATGCTATCTCCAGTTGGATCGACACCGCAATATAGCGAAATGCTCGTATTTTCTGTAAGTTCTCTTAGTCCTTCTTCGTTTGTTTGTTGATTGATTGCATCACGCCATGCTAGCTCGTCAATGATATTCATGTTATCACCCTCCATATTTATAATTATCTCTTTATAGGAAATCGTTCATTTAACGAAACAAACGATTAACACACTTGTTTTTACACGATATTCCGTGTTTATTTCTATGTATACACGGGTTCACGAAATTTTCTTTGGTCTGCCACGTATTCAAAAAAAGAATACAAAAAATCCCTAAGCCGTCGAAACGACTTAGGGACGAATTTCTCGTGGTACCACCCAAATTTATACATAGTTTAATTTATTTAAAATACTATATACCTCTTAACAAATAACGCTGTTACCCGTGCCCTGTAGGCAGAAGCTCAAGAATGTAATTCGATAAATAACGTGTACTAGTTTCCAGCGCCACTAGCTTTCTGTAACAGTGGTTATTTCTCTACTGCTTTTCTGTCATTGCTTTGTATTTAACTTGTACATGTAGCATATTCCTTTTCGTTTTTTTTGTCAACACTCTTTGCTTAATTTTTTTTACTTTTACAAAAGATGTCCCTTTTTCGCAAAAATAAAATAACGAATTAAAAATAATATTTATTTGTTTTAACAACAACTACAGATAAAAAAATAACGAAAAAATTTAAAAAATATTCTTTAAAATTTTTTTGACTTTTTTTGTGATTTTCTATACTTTTATAAAATTCCCGAAGAAAAATGACGAACTTCGGATCAGAAGTTCGTCATTTTGTGAAAAAGAGTTTTAAAGAATTGGTGAAAATAATCGTGAAATTTGTTGTTTAAAAATCAACCATTTTGACATGTCGCGAACAACTTCTGGAGTCATTGTTGTACATTTTTTTCGATCTTCTAAGAAAATTGCTTCTAATTGATCAATGATTTTTTTATCATATAACACAGCATTTGCTTCAAAGTTTAATTTGTAACTTCGGATATCTTGATTGGCTGAACCAACTGTGCAGACTTCATCATCCATAATCATTGTTTTCGCATGTAAGAAACCACCGTTATAAATTAAAATTTCAATATTTTCTTTCATCAATAAGCGGCCGTAATACTGTGTTGCTCGATAAATAAACGGATGGTCGGGCTTATCTGGAATCATAATTTTAACATCTACTCCTGAAGCCGCAGCAACCTTTAAAGCAGCCAAGACACTATCATCAGGAACTAAATACGGCGTTTGAATCCAGACTCTTTTCTTGGCAGAAGTAATCAATTTAATAAAGGCCAATTTAATTTGTTCACGATCACTGTTCGGACCACTGGCAATCATCTGTATGGATGTATTTGCCTCTGGCACCAATGCTTCAAGTTTAAAGAAATAATCCAATTGATACGCCACACGATTTTTCTCAGGGGAAGAGACGTTCCAATCCATTAAAAAACGCATTTGCAGTAATGAGGCTGCTGGCCCTTGAATCCGTAAATGTGTATCCCGCCAATAGCCAAACTTTTTAGTCGTTCCGGCATATTGATCGGCAACATTAAAGCCGCCAATGTAGCCTACTTTCCCATCAATAACAACAATTTTCCGGTGATCATGATAATTCAAACGAAACTTCAAGAGTGCTTTTTGAGAAGTAATAAACGTTTGGACAAAACCGCCGTTTTTTTTCAATTCATTCAAATGATGAACCTTGGTGCCCTTTGAGCCAAAGGCATCGTAAAGCAACCGCACTTCAACCCCTTCAGCCGCCTTTTCTTCTAATAAGTTCAAAATTTTGGTGCCGATATGATCCGTTACAAAGGCATAATATTCAATATGAATGGAGTGCTGAGCTTTTTTTATGTCCGCCATCAACGCATTGAATTTTTCCGTACCATCCGTAAAAATTTCAACATCATTTTTCTTAGTCAGAGGCATCCTATTTAACGAGGAAAAAAAGTCTGTAAACTGTTGTTGCTCCTCCGTCGGCATCTTTTGACTATAAAGTTCAAAACTTTCTTCTTGGAAATTCTGGAAATTCTCTAATTCCCGTAAATCACTTTGTTGCAAATAAAATTTCTTTTTGTCGGTTAAACCGCGCCCAAAGAATAAATATAAGAAAAAACCAAAAACGGGTAGAGCAATCAGTACGAGTAGCCATGCCCAAATTGCTGCTACATCTCGAGGTTTTAACAAAATGGTAATTCCCGCAATAATTGCATTAATAAAATAAATAACTGTTAAGACGCTAAGAATCAATTGTCTTCCTCCTTTATTTGTTACGTTTTAGTATACCATCAATTACGGATTTGGAATATCTTTTCTTTAGCGACTTCTGTCTCAAAAAATAAAAAGAGCCCCCATTCTAGTTAGTGATGTAGTGACCCCAAAAAGTTAGACTTTTTATAGAGTGGATTTTTCCACTCTATTTTTATGCAGTTTTTTGATTGAATTGTCGAAATTCTACTGGGCTTTTCCAGTTAAGTTTTTCCTTGATTCGGTGATGATTGTAATAATAAATGTAGTTCTCAATTGCTTCTCTCAATTCATTTTGACTTTGATAGATTTTTCCATAGTACACTTCTTGTTTTAGGATACTGAAGAAATTCTCCATAGGAGAATTATCTAAACAGGTTCCTTTTCGAGACATACTTTGAAAGATATTGTTGTCCTTTAATGTTTGTATATAGACATTCATTTGATAAGCCCAGCCTTGATCAGAGTGAAAGGTGCGCCGATAGGGACAATCATTTGTTTGAGAAATTGCTTCTTTCAGACCTTCCATAACTGTTTTACCATTTGGTTGAGTAGAAAGGCTATAGCTTAGAATTTCACTATTATACATATCCATAAATGGATCTAAGTATAGTTTTTTCTGACGAAAGATGCCTGCGTTATCTGCTTCAAAGTACTTAAATTCAGTTGTATCAGTTGTAATTTTTTGATGAGGAACAGAGGTTTTAAATCGGCGACGAATCAAATTTTTAGCGATTTTACCAACGGTTCCTTTATAGGAATTATATTTTCTTGATTTCTTAGTAAAAGCTTTGACTTGTAACTTTAACTTTTGTATTAATCGCTGGACTTTCTTTTTATTCACTTGAAATCCACGTCGTTTCAATTCTTGGGTCATCCTTCTATAGCCATAATGTTGATGTTTTTTACGAATCGCTTGAATTTCTTCTTCGATGATTTGTGTTGAAGCTGTTCTGTCGAGGCGTTTTTGCCAGTACATGTAAGTAGATTTTGGAAACCTTAGGGTTTCCAAAATATCTTTTAATCGAAAGTGTCTTCGGAGACTGTGAATGATTCGTGCGATTCGTTCATTTTTTGTTCGTCCTCTAAACGCAGTCTCCTCAATTCTTTTAAATAGGCATTCTCAATTTTTAACATTCTATTTTCTTTTTCTAGTTTCTCTACTTGAGATCGTTCACTTGGTAGTGGTTGGGGTTCATTTCGTTTCTTTTTAGACATGGTAGGTGGACGTCCTTTCTGTTTAGAGAGTCCCTCTATACCAAACTTCTGATACGTTCTAAGCCAATTCGCAATCAATGATGGATTGTTCATTTTTAGAAGATTAGCTACTTCTTGATAGGACAACTCTGTTGTTAAATATAACTCTATCGCATCTAGCTTAAATTGAACAGAGTAATTCTTATTTTTTCGACTGCGAAGTAGGCCTTCTTCACCAAGTTCTTTATAGGCATTTATCCATTTGCTTATTTGAGAACTATCTTTAAACCCATACTTCTTTGCGAGAAACCTTAGACCTCCTTGACCAGATAAGTAGTCATGAACAAGTTTAAGTTTAAATTCAAAACTGTATTTTGCCATACAAAAAAACCTCCAAAAGTTAGATTTCTAGGTCTAACTTTTGGGGGTCGGCTCATGATACTAGAATGAGGGGGTCTTTTTGATGTTTGTTTGAAAGTCTTTTAACTTAATTTCGTGTAAATGGACCTTTAGGAGCAATCAATTCTAAATTTGTACCATCTGGATCGGTAAAGTAAGCAACCCCTGTACCAAAACCGCTCTTCAAGCCATCTTCTTTTTGGAATGTAATCGGCTCTCCATCAGGTTCTACGCCAATCGCTCTTAAACGTGCAACAGCTGCATCAATATCTTCCACTTCGAAACACATATGCATTGCACTAATTTGTTCGTTGGAATAAGAAGCTTTTTCTGATTTTGGTTTAACATATTCTAATAAATCAATATTGATGTTTTCTAGATGCACATTGGCATACTTGATTAATGTATCATCTAACCCTTGTGTTTGGGCCATCCGTTTTCCACCAATTTCATCACGATTTGCGATTTTTGTTCCTGTTAATGCTTCATAAAACTTCACTGATTCATCCAAATTACTGACTGTAATCCCCACGTGGTTGACTACTGAAAAACCTTTAACTGCTTCACTCATTGTATCTCCTCCTAGTTAATTTTTAGAAATCAAACGTGTCTGGATCTGGTCCCACACGTAACGATTCATTCAATTGGTTAATTTGTGCCATTTCTTCTGCACTTAGTTCAAAATCAAAGACCGCTGCATTGCTAATCATCCGTTCTTTGTGGACAGATTTCACGGCTAATAAGATATCTTGTTGAATATCCCAACGTAAAATCACTTGGGCTGCTGATTTATTATGGTTCTCAGCAATCGCCAAAATGGTTTCATTAGATAATAATTGGCCTTGCATCAATGGTGACCAAGCTTGGACTTTGATATCATGTTTTTCACAGAAATCACGCACTTCTTTTTGATCCAATTTTGGATGTAGTTCCACTTGGTTAATTACCGGAACAACTTTTGCATAAGAAAGTAAATCTTCTAAATGATGAACTTGGAAGTTGCTGACACCAATTGCTTTCACTTTTCCTTCGGCGTATAAAGTTTCTAAAGCTTGCCATGATTCTTTGTAAGAATTATTTCCTGGCCAATGAATTAAATACAAATCTAAATAATCTAAACCTAAACGTTCCAAACTATCATTGAAAGCTTGAATTGTTTCATCATAGGAAATATGCGCGTTCCAAACTTTCGAGGTAACAAATAAGTCCTCACGGTTCAAACCAGTTGCCGCTAAGCCTGCTTTAATTCCCGCTCCTGTGCCAGATTCATTGCCATAGATTTGCGCTGTATCGATTAAACGATAACCATTGATAATCCCTTCTTCGACCACTTTTGCTGTCTCTTCGTCTGGTATTTGAAATACCCCGAGACCCATTCCTGGAATTTTAGTGCCGTTGTTTAATGTTACTGTATCTGCTAGTGATGTAATCATTTGATTCGCTCCTTTAACGTTTTCTGATATCATCATATACCGTGCCGTACATGCTGTATAGTACGTACTTTTTCGTTTCATAGGAACCAAAAAGTGCGCTTTTTGGTAAATTCGCTTTTTTAGCCTGAAAAATTTTTAACTTTTTTTATTACCTGAACTGCCAGAAACAAAATATACTAGTTTTTTATTAGTTTTTCAGGTATCAGCAATAAAGTTACTAACTGATTTTGGTAGCTTCAATGAAGTTCCATTGATTAATTTTTCATATAGCTAAAATCTAGCCTTACTCCGAGGAACTTGCCATAGGCTTCTTTTAATGTCCAAAAAAAGAAGTTACTACATTAGTACAATTTAAAGTTGTAATTCTCTGAATATCTACTTCTAACAGATAATCTGAAATTACAATAATAAATTTGTTATAAGAATACAACACACTAAATTCTGTTTATTCCAACAAAATTTATTATTGAAGGCGTACATTTATAATACCCAGTTCAATTGCTTTAACAACTGAAGCAATTGCAGAATTTGTTTCTAACTTTTCATTGATGGAATAAACATAGTTACGAAGAGTTCGGTCAGTAATATTCATTTTGGAAGCTATTGCTGATTGTTTTACTCCTTGCGATAAAATTCTTAATACTTCTTTTTCTCGAGGAGTAATTAGGTTGTGCTTTAAATCATGTCTACTTGTTTGAGGAAATATTTTTTTGTCTTCATAGCTTATTTTTTTCAAATTCTCAATCAAAGAGTCAACCGCTATATGTTTGTCTAAAAAGCCATTAGCTCCGATACCAATTGCTTTATCTCTATACTCTGCTAAATCAAATCCAGATAAAAAAACTAATTTTGTTTTTGTTTTTCTCAACACTTCTTCTCCCAATTCCAAGCCATTGAACATACCCATGTGAATATCCATCAAAATTATCGATGGTCGATATGTTTCAATCATTTCAAAAACCGTGATTGGATCTGAAATATATCTAAACTCTTTAACATCTGCATAGTTTTTTAAAGTCATCTCGAGACTTTTCCCAATCAATTTATGGTCATCAACTAGTAATATTTTCATATTGCTCTCCCTTCATACAAGGAATAGTGACCCAAACTTTCGTACCGCTATTTGGACCTGGTAAAGACAACATCTTAAATGAACCATTCAACCAATTAATGTCATTTTTTATCGAAAGTAGGCCGATGTGATCATTCGTCTGAATTAACGATTTTTCAAACTCTAAAATATTGCCAACCCCTACTCCATCGTCTTCTACTATCAACTGAATCTCAGCGTTGTCTATTTCAACTGTTACTTTTCCTATTTCAGCATCTGCATGTTTTCCAATATTTTCATTTAACTCTTTCACGATCCGATATAGTGGAGCAATAACATGCTGTGGTATTATTTCCTCAATACTATAATCCAATGTAAACTCTGTATTCGGATATTTTTTGTTAAAATCATCAATTAATATTTGTAAGTTTTCTTTAAAAGTAAGATGGTAAAGCGTTGATGGATACGTGTTAAAGATTTCAGAACGTATGGAACTAACTAATTTTGAAAACTCCTCATTAATTAAATCCATAACCATGACATCTCCTGACAAATTTGATATTAAAGTATGGAGTCCAATAACAGACTGGAGTATGTTATCGTGAAGATAATTAGCGTAATTTTTCTTCTCAATCTCCATACTATTAAATAGCTTGATTCTTAACAATTGACAGACCTCTATTGGATCTTTCACATAACTTTTGCTATTTAAGTGAAGTAATCTTACGGTAATTATCAAGGTTCCATGTTGTTCTACAGTTTTATATATAGATTTCAAATCAATATCATTGTCATTGTTTTCAAAGAAAATCCAAACTGTATATCCAGAGATTATTATGGGTATACAGGTATATTCTTTTTTTCGAAACTTAATTTTTTGTTTTTGTTTTTTTAGTAAATGAATCTCTTTTTTTAGTGAATTAAAAACTGCTTCGCCTTTTTGACATAGCAAATAACACCCTTCTTTTGATTCAACAAATACAGCTAGTCTTTGGCTCGCAGTTAATTCTTCTAATTTGTCGAGCAATAATTCAGATACATTATTGAGAAATTGCGAGTATGTAACTTGATCTAGTACTTCTAACTTTTCGTTGTTTAAATTCCTAAAATTATTTTTTAATTGTTTTACTTTATTTGAATGTATTGCATTTATTGATAGATGAGTCAAATAACATACTAGGGTAAAAAGAATAGTCAAAATGAAACTTTTCCAGAGAACAATACCAATTACTTCTAGAATTAAGAAGAAAAATGCACTATATACTAAGATACAAAACGCTAACAGAAATTTTTCAGATAATATAATCTCTCTTTCCTTAACGAGAATATAAACTACACCAGTTGGTAAAATAGTAACTAGTATGGTAATTTTATCCCAGTTATAAAAAGATAACTCTGGGGAAAGCAGGCATATAAAATAAAATAAGATAAGTAGTACAAAAGAGAGTAGTAATGAAGTAATCAAAACTTTATATTTTAGTGCACTAAAAAAAAATTTCTTTTCTTTAATAATTGTTAAATAATTGACAGTAATTGACGAAATCATTAACAAGATCAAAGTAGGTCCTACATAAAAATCAAGTAACAGAGCCAAATAGCTGTATAGTGAAACACAACATAGAAGAATACGATTTTTATTAAGTTTTTTCTTATCATCTATATGTATAAAGGAATACAAAAACAGATAAAGGGTTAATGGATGGCAACATAAAAGAAATAGTCCTACTAGCTTTAGAACCCATATATCCGAGTAAACCAATAACACTGTCCAACCCAAATAGAAAGTTAATGAAAAAAAAGATAATGAATATAGTTTTTGGGGGAGCTTTATATAGACAAAACTTCCTAAAAAAATGATATATATACTGCATAGTAAACTTAGGAAGCTCATTTCTTTTTCCATAAATGCTGAGTAAATAACAATATATGATATGGTAACCAACCATTTCAAACCAATTCCAACTTTCTTTCGCTTATCCACCAAGTACTTTCTCCTCGTAATATATATTTTGAGAGAATGCTTATCCCTTCATTCTATCTTATGAACTATCCCCCAATTTTTTTAATAAAAATAACGGTTTTTACCTAAATACTGTGTAAGATTCCTGAATAATAAGTCTTAGAAAAACTTACGAGAAGATGTTAGCTCTCCTTGCAGCTAGTCTGTAATATAAAGTTTGCCTAGATCATTGGTATAGCCTCCAACAAATTAGCTGAGTCCACCTCTAGTAGAGATTAGGCGGCTAGCCTAATATGAATTCGAGCAAAGCTGTCGTTAAGCAACGAAATTTCGAGGTATCTTACAGTACCTATGCACATTCCGAGAAATTAGATATTCACTTTATGACAGACAATCCAACGTTGTCTGAGCTAAAAGAAGTATCATTTTAAAATAATCAAATTGGCGCAATTCAAATAAAAAAGTTGATTCTTTAACCGTTTTTCCGATAAAACCAAGTTAGCGAAATATGCTGATTTTTATTAACGACTAAATCAATTAAGTAACTCTGAATACGGAAACACACCTATAGTCAAACAAAGTACTCGTTATCTCCACCATTAATTAGTTAAGTCTAACCAAGTCCATGGAGAGATTTGATCCTAAACGCAATATGTATTGTAAGAAAAACTACAAGAAATAATCGGATATAACATATTTTTTAAGTACTTAGCATATTGACCAATCTTCTACACCAAAAAACGCTTACATCAAATTATAATAACATTCTCTACTTCAACTAAGATAATTATTCTTACTTGAAGTAGAGATCAGACCGAACTTATTCAAAAATCATCATCCTAATATCTAAGTGATAAAAATAGTGCACCTGAAAAAATGACCAGAATCTCACTAACGTTCTGCAAGCTAAATCATGAAACAGGAATACATAGTAAGCTAAGTTCTACTATTATTCTATTTCTAATTCATCTTAGCAATTCAATCTAAGTCTTATTTATACTATACATATTAACACACACTGAGGCTTATTACTAATTAATTTAATACTAATTAGTTGACAAATAATCTTTTTTAGTTTTATGTCTAAAAAATAGATAAAACTTTGACAAGACTATTCATCTATTATTTTTCTATAACTTCATTTTTTTTATTTAAAAAGACAATGTTAGGTGTATGAGTAATTATTTCGTTTTTTTCAAGCATGCAATATGATAAAATAATAATTTCATCTCCGATTTGAACCTTTCTCGCAGCTGCTCCATTCAGACAAATAACGCCAGAGCCACTTCTCCCCTCAATCGTATATGTCTCAAATCGTTCACCATTATTATTATTTACAATCTGTACTTTTTCATTAATTTCAATGTTAGCTAATTCCATCAAATCTTTAGCGATTGTAATACTTCCAATATAAGATAAGTTTGCATCTGTCACAGTAGCTCTATGAATCTTCCCATTTAAGATTTCTTTGAACATTAAATATCCCCCCGTAATTGTATTTAAAATTTTCGATAACGTAAGTAGCGGTGATTTATAATTTCTTGCTCAGATAAAGAAAGATATTCATTAGCAAATAATATTAGTTTTTCTCTTAAGTAAGCAAAGTTGGAAGAATTTCTCTCCCCATCTGAAAATATAGGAATAATTTTTTCAACTATTTCCAAATCATATAATTGTTTTGGAAATACTTCCATTATTTCACTTGCTTTTTTCTTTAGCTCGCTGTCTTTCCAAACGATAGAAGCGAAACCTTCTGGTGATATTACAGAATAATAAGCATCCTCTGCAATCCAAACTTCATTTGCTATTGCTAAAGCTAGCGCACCTCCACTATTTCCAGAACCAATAATTATTGACAATACTGGTACTCCCACAGAAGAAAGTTCAAATAAGTTACGTGCAATTGCTTCTGATATCCCTCTTTCCTCTGAATCACTATCACAGCTTGCACCAGGAGTATCAACTAAGCAAATTACTGGTCGTTTAAATTTTTCCGCTTGCCTAATCAAACGTAATGATTTTCTGTACCCTTCTGGATGAGGCATTCCAAAATTGTAAGATACATTTTCCTTTATATTTTTTCCTCTACGAATTCCCACAATAGTGAAAAACTGCTCATTAATACGACCAATTCCACCTATAACAGCATGGTCATCTCTATATGTTCGATCACCTTTCAATTCAGTAAAATAATCAAAACAATGACAAATGAAATCTTCCGCATTTGGACGATCAATTTCTCTCACTGCTTCAATCTTTTTCCAATTATTTTTGTTAATCATCTTCCGTCTCACCTACTTTGCTATTTGCTAAACAGGAGCAAATCATTTCGTTTAAAAATCTCCTCAACTCTGTTCTCGGAATAATAGCATCTAAAAATCCTCTCTCCATTTGAAATTCTGCAGTCTGAAAGTTTGCAGGAAGCTCTTTTCTTATAGTTTGTTCAATTACTCTTCTTCCAGTAAACCCAATCATCGCACCTGGCTCTGCAATATTAATATCTCCGAGCATAGCAAAACTAGCAGCTACACCTCCTGCAGTCGGGTTAAGTAAAACAGAAATATACAATAAGCCCTTTTTATCATGTAAATTTAATAACATAGATACCTTCTCCATCTGCATCAAAGAAGTTATTCCTTCCTGAACTCTTGCACCTCCCGAACAGGAAAAAATAACCAAGGGCATATTGTGTCTCGTCGCATATTCAGTTATCAACGCAAGCTTTTCTCCAACAACGTATCCTAGTGTGCCCATTAAAAAATCAACATCCATTATTGCTAAGGCTAATTTCTTCCCATCTATTCTTGCAGTTCCAGTTACAACAGCTTCTTGGAATTCGGATTTTTCTCTTGCCTTATTCAATTTAATTTGATATTCAGCCATCTTTACTGATTTTTTTTCTCGAACATCGTCAAACAATTCAACAAAGCTATTTAAATCTGTTAATAGCTTAATTCGTATATATGGATCAATTTTCAAATGCTTTCCACAATTAGCACAAATATAGTACTGCTCTAATAATATTCTTTTCAAAGATTTTTTTTTACATTCAAAACAGATAACTTCTTCTGGTACACTATTTTCTACACAATCATCCAAACAGATTTTTTTTACCATATTTGTCCCTCACTTTGTAATTCTTAAACTAAAAATTCTTTGTATAGTCAGAAAAACTTGTTACGTGGTCTATTCTTAAAAATTATGTTTGTCTTTGATTCTCACTCTCGCTGTAAATCAACTACCATTAAATTCCCATTGATCAATGTTTTCTTCAAAATAACGGCATAATCTGATACTAACTGCTCAATATACTGGGATGAATACATTTTATAGTTATATTTAATAGTAATAATTAGTTCATTATCATATTGTGAAATAACAAATACTAAGGGTAGACCCTCTGCTATCCCTGAATGGTCTCTAATTGTACATTCGTATTCATCAACTACGATTTTCTGATAAGACATGTAGTTGAATACTATATCAAACAGTGTACCTTTTACTAGTTCGTCAAAGGGCATACATTGAAAAATTTCTTGCATACTAATTTGTTGATGTGGATAGTGATTGAGTATATTTTCTTTCACCTCTTTGACAAATTCTTTAATTTGTTGCTGTTTGCTCAATTTGAATCGAATACCATGCATTTCAGTCATCAAACCAATAGAACGATAATGCTGTGTTCCCTTACGTCCCGGAAGAAATGTCCCCACAGAAAAATCTTTTCTCCCAGTGTACTGATAAATCAATAACGCAAACGCAGAAAACAATAGCATATATTCTGTACAGCTCATTCCTTTACAAGCTCTCTTGACTTTTGTCAAAAGTTCTTCTCCAAATGAAAATGAGTATTCTTTATAGAAGTGATTGCTATATACTTTTATTTTTTGATCTTCTAAATCACCAATCAAACGAACAGCTTTTTTTCTATTTTTGTAATATTCAAGCAAGTAATCAATACTTTGTTGATTTTTTTGATTTGAACGACTTTCTATATAATTTACGTAACCAGCATCCTCAGAAATAATTGTATTTTCCACGCTGTTAAAAAGCTCATATAAAAAAATATGCAAAGAATAATAATCAAAAATACAATGGTGAATATTCAATACAAGCATTTGCTGCTCATTCGTATCTTCAAACAACAAAAATTGATATAGACATGGGGTATTTAAATCAAAAAAAGCTTGTAGATAACTGAACAAATGTATATCCTTCAGACACTTACAGTCATGAATTTCTAAATAACCACTTGCTATCTGCTTACTTCGTAATAGCTTTACCTTGTTATTGACATTATCTTTTTCAAAATAGTAAGAAAATATAGCATGTCTTTGTAAAATCCTTTCAATGCCTCTTTTAAATATCGAAGGATCAATGTATTTGTTAAATCGAATACTGAATACCATATTATATGATGAAATATTTGGCAACTGATTTTTCTTCAATTCCTTTTTTTCAAGTTCTAACAAGAATTTTTGAAATGGAAGTGCTGTTACTTCCTCAGGTGCACCAGTTACTTTCAAAGAAATTTCTTTAGAACTTTTTTTATTGATTTGATCATCTATATCATTCAAAAATGATTTTACCGAATTGTATTCTGCTAAACATTCAAAAGGTATATCTATTTCATATACCGCTTGAAGATACATCAACAGTCGATACATATCTAAAGAATTAATCCCTTGGCTAGAGAAGTCTTCATCTACATATGCTAAATCAATTGAAAAATTTGAAGATACTTCTTGTAATAATTTTTTTGTCCTTTCATGTAAAACGATTTCATCTTTATAATCTATCTTAATTTTATTGTAAAAATTAACAAGTTCTTTCTTTATAATTTTGCCATTTGTATTTAATGGAAACTCTTCAACAGATACATAATGATCCGGAATCATATAATCGGGTAACTTTCCTTTCAAGTACTTATGTATTCTATTTTCTGATATTCTTTGCTTAGATAAATAAAAAGCTATCAACTTGTCCTTTCCAATATCATTAATTTTTAAAACAACCGCTCTATCAATTCGGGGTACTTCCTCTAACTTTAATTCAATTTCTTTCAACTCTATCCTAAAACCTCGTATTTTTATTTGATCATCTTTTCTTCCTATATAATAAACCATGCCATCTTTTGTTTTATAACCTCTGTCTCCAGTTTTATACAAGAGACTATCAGGATACATTGGGTGAGTAACGAAATACTGTCCACTAAGTTCTTTTTCGACATATCCATTTGACATATTTTTCCCATAGATACATATTTCACCTTCAACTAAACAATCACATTCTTCTGCCTTCTCATTAAGAATAACTATATTAACACCACTTAAAGGGTATCCAATAGACATTTTTTCTATATTTTTAGCTTTTTTTTTGTCGATAGCCAATACTGTCGAATAAACAGAACACTCGCTTGGTCCATAAAAATTGAAAATTCTTGTATTCTTCATAGAATCAAAAGAATATAAGTTATCTACTAATTTAAGTGGTAAAGGTTCTCCACAACTAATAATTGTAGGTAAACAAAAAGATGAGTACGTGCTAAAACGTAAACTATCCAAAACCAACTGTAGATAGCATGGCGTTATATCAATGATGTCCACTTTGTTTATCTTTATAAATTCAAGTAAATTAAGTGGATTTTGTTTTAATTTTTCTTGAATAAATATCAGTTTGTTACTTGTTAATAGCGAAAAAAATATTTGTGCTATGGATGGATCAAATATCGTCGGTGCAAATACCCCTACCGTCTCAATATCTGTTTGATTTATTACTTTCCTCATTCCTTCAACAAGATTATGTAACCCAGCATGATTACCAATAATACCTTTAGGATATCCAGTTGTGCCAGAGGTATAAATAATATAAGCTGGATCCGCTTGCTCAATTTGTACCGTTGGCATAAGAATTGATTTATCTCGCAGTGCACAAAGCACTTCGCAACTATATATAAGGGAATCTATGTAATCATTGTTTAAAATTTTATTTGAAACAATCAATCTCACCTTTGAAACATTTACAATTTGCTTAATTCGATTAACTGGATGCGTAGCATCCAACGGTAAAAATACTAATCCGAGCTTTAAACAAGCCAAAAGAACAGCAGGATAGTAATCGCCTTTTTCAAGCATCACACCTACTACATCCCCTTTTTTTAATCCTTTAGCACACAATCCACTGGCAATCTGTTGGACATGTCCAGTTAACTCTTCATTTGTAATCCCATTACCACTATTTTGTATAACAATTTTTTTAGGAAATAACTTTGCTTGTTTTTCAAATTCTAAGAATAAATTGTAATTCTCCAAAACAGATTTAGTATTCATTTGACTGCTCCTGTTTTGTTGGAAGATTTTTTATCAAAATACTTGCGTTGCTACCACCGAAGGCAAAAGAATTTGACAATGTATATTTATAGTTGAAACCTTGGTCATTCATTGAAGACAATTCTGTTAAAAGTCTTTCATCAGAGTTTGCTGTTATTGGCTTAAGTTCACTCATTTGATAAATCAAAGAAAGTCCCAACTCTACTGCCCCAGCAGCTCCTAAACAATGACCTGTCATAGATTTTGTAGAAGATATATGACACTTTAATTCAGTTTCTGACAGAAAAGAAGCTATCGCCTTACTCTCCATCACGTCATTAGCTTTCGTTCCGGTGCCATGAGCATTAATATATAAACTATTGTCTTTCGAAATATTCTTGTTTTCAGTCGTTTGCATCATTGCAGATAAAGCCCCCGTTCCATCCGGTATCGGGCTTGTCATATGATAGGCATCATTAGATAATCCATAACCAACTACTTCTCCATAAGAGGTTGCTCCTCTATTCTGCGCATACGTTTGATTTTCTAAAATTAAAACACAACACCCTTCCCCTAAGTTAATCCCATCTCGTTCCTCACTAAAGGGCTTAGCAAGAGATAAGCTTAGAGCATCTAAGGATTTAAATCCATATATTGAAATAGCAGAAATATGATCTGTTCCACAACAAATAACGACATCTCGCTCACCTGATTCAATTAAGTCCACAGCAATCCCGAAGCCAGCTGTTCCAGAAGCACAGGCGGAGCTAGTTGTATACATTGGCGCACTAATTCCCATAGTTTGAATAACACGTCTAAGACAAGCCTTACTATTTAGAATCCAATATAAATTTTCTGTTTCTTTTACATAATTTTCTAAGTAATCAGATCCCATAATCGATGTTGCCAAAGATACAGCAAGACGTAGATTATTATCTAAGACTAAATTTGCATGCTCTAGAGCTTCTTTCATAGCATGAAGAGCCATTTTTTCAGATTTATCCATTGAGAAAATCGTCTTTACTTCTTCCTTTTCTACATTGTGATTGATACCACAATACATTTCCCCAAGGTCATCAAACTCAGCTAATGATGTCATCTTAAAATAATTTTCTTTTCTAAGCTCATCAATAATCATTTGCTTATTTTTTCCTAAACAGCAATTTATTCCTATACCAGTAATAACCACTTTATTCTTCAAATTCACTCCTCCATTCATTATTTTCTTTAAAGCACATCTAAAAAAGCATATCCAATTATTGCCTCAGCTACTTTTTTATCTTTAACTTTCGCTTGTACAAATACTTTTGCCAGATGCTTTTCTTTGCTGATTAGCTTCGCAATTATAATTATTTCATCATTAACAATTACCTTGCGCTTAAGTTTCAAATTATCTACTCGTGTAAGATAGGAGAATGTTGATCTCTTAGCAGTCTGCTGCTGTTTTCTTTCAAAAAATAAGAACCCACCAACCTGAGCCATTGTCTCTAAAATTAGTACTCCTGGAAATACTGGATTTCCTGGAAAATGTCCCTCAACCCAAAATTCGTCTTCCTTAATAGTTTTCTTACCAATAACTATCTTCTCATACTCTTGCTCAATTATTTCATCTACAAATAAAAACGGTCTTCGATGTGGTAAGACTTCTGTAATAAATTGATTCAAAGTTATCCTTCCCCCTAAACTTCCTTTCATTTGTATCACCGTTTAAAATAAATTTGACTATTCTTCTTACTGAAATTATTTGCACTTTCAACAAATATTTTTACTGTACAAATATCCTCTGATATCTTTTCAATAATTTCTGAACTAATCTTTCCTGTATCAACTAACTCACAGCCAGCTAGGCGTAGATTTTCTCTAAAGGCTAACAATTTTTGTGTTAAAATTTTAAAACTCAAATCAAAAGCCCGAGCTTGACTTTTATAAATCTCAGCTAATATATCAACTTCTAAATTTTTTGCTATTTTTTTCGCATAATCACTCACAATACTAAAGTGCTCTTTCTCTGGAAGATCACAAGATGCCATTATAATTAAATCAGGATTTTTTTCAATCACAGCATGTTTATATAATCCGTCAGAAGCAACAACAAGCTGTCCCTTATGTAAAGGTAACAGTCGTTCCAAAAATATTTTTAAAAGAGCTGAAACGTTGTCATAATACAATGGTGTTCCTAAAACTAGCACATCTGACTGACGAATCCTCTTCAAATATTCATTCATTGGATCCTTTAGTACACATTGGCCGTTATGCTGATTCCAACATCTAAAGCAACCCGTACACATTTTCAATTGACTCTTATTTAGGTTAATCGAATGACATATTCCTCCACGCTCAACAACACCTTCTTTAAAACTTCTAAGCATCATTCCTGTATGTCCCTTTTCTCCTCGTGGACTTCCGTTTATTATAGTAACAATCATATAGCCTCCTATTTCTTCATAAAAAGAGCATTAGTCTCTTTCATAACATCAACTTCAAGTAATGCTATTTTTTTCAAATAATCAATGATCATATCTATTACTTTTTCAGGTTGCTTCATAATAAAATTATAAGAAATATTATTTTGAAGTTTTCTGGCAAAATCTCTCCACAGAGCAGCAAGATTTATCCATTTATTTTTTATAATTGCAGAATCATCATTCTTTAAATAATATTTTTCTAGTATTGTTTTAAACTCATTCCGAAAAAAGGCATCCGTGCCTCCACAAATTAATTTTTGCATATGTAACATCTGTAAATATATATATTTTCTATAGTTATTTTTGTTCTTTGTTTTGTTATACTTACTAATATCCATTTTTAACTTTTTAAAGTAATCTATAATTTGTTCAAAAGTTTGAATACCTTCAACTCTAACTAACCCCTCTTCAGAAATATATTCAAATTCTGAAAAATAATTATTGAGACAAGTTAAAAGTAACTCTTCTTCTGCTATTTCTAATTTTTTTCTTAAAAGTAAATTTTCTTGTAATTTCCTTTTACATATTTTATATATATAAAATTCGCCATTAAGTAACCATACTTGTTTTTTTGCTACATCTTCAAGAATGCTCTTCATCAAAAATTCTTGCGTCCCTTGAAATTCAAAATAGATTTTTTGTTCGTCCATATCATCAATCATTAAATACGATTGCCCTGTAACTGAAATGTTTCTTGTGTCATATTTTTCTACACCCAGAAAATCCCCTAATAATGGCAATATATATAAATATTTCTCTCTATTTTGAAAATACTCAGAAAAAAAAGTTTGACTATCGATTGTTTCATATATAATTTCCAACTCATCAAAAATATAAGGAGAATTCATTTCTCCAGAGCCATTCAAGCCAATTAATTCATTCTTGCGAAAAGGAAATTTGTACAACGCAATTTTTATTCCTCCAAGAAAAAGAAAAGACTTTGTTAATTCAATTGTTGGATCTATCTCCTTAAATATACGATGTAAGGTCACTAGTCTACATTCTCTAAATTCCAATTAATTTTCTCCTCTCTTTTTCATGAAGTCAAACCACCATCCGCCACAATTGTAGTTCCAGTTATATAGCTAGAGCTATCACTCAGTAAAAACAAAACTATTTTTGCTATTTCTTCTGGCTCTCCAATACGACCAAGAGGAATCTGTCTTTCTAAATTTTTTTTATCTATAGATGCATTTAGCATATCTGTTTGAATATACCCAGGAGCAATACTATTTACACGAATATTTTTCCTTGCTACTTCTTTTGCGATTGCTTTCGTCATTCCAATCAATCCATGTTTTGAAGCACAATAATTACTTTGTCCTTCTGTTCCTATTAACCCAGAAACTGAGGAAATATTCACAATAGAGGATGGGTGTCCGGAACTATACATTCCAGGTAAAACTACTTTTGTCACTCTAAAAGGACCAGATAGATTTGTATCAATAACAGAATTCCATGAAAAATCATCCATGATCATTGAATACTTATCTTTTACAATCCCCGCATTGTTAACTAAGAATTTAATTTCCCCAAGTTCTTTTTCGATTTTATTTACTACAACTTTTATATCATCTAGTTTTGATATATCCATTTTATATCTAAAAAGCTGATTTTTCTCCTCGAAATCCTGTAACTCTTGATTAATTTTTGAAGAATAGAGATAGGTCATAACTACAATCATTCCATGATTACATAATTCTTTGACAATTGCCTGACCAATACCTCTGCTTCCTCCTGTAACTAATACAATCTGATTTTTTAATGATTCAAACATATTACTCACCCTACCTTTTACTGAGTAAAAACAAGTTACAATTTCCCGATAGATCATAATCGGCCACAATTACACAACAATTTGTCTTGTCTGACTTTAACAATTGAGTAATTCCAACATTACAAACCACACCTAAATTTCCTCCCAAAGCCTCAAAAATTTCTAAATTTGTATTTACATATTCTACTGACTCTTGAAAATACTCTTTAAGCCCGTCTTTTTCTTCTTGTCGCTCTGCATCGATACTATTGTTAGATATAAAAGAGAGAAGCGAATTATTTTGAAGATCATAACATTGACAAAGTTCTCCTAAAAAATTGAAAAGTAAGTGACTGAACTCACGATGCAAACCAGTAAAATAATTATGCTCACCTATATAATATTCGGTATATGAAACTAGTCTGATTGACTGACTTTTTTGTTCTGTCGATAAAAACATTGTTGAGGCATTTTCTAAAAACTGCCGACCGATTTGGGCAAAACTTCTTTTTAGAATCTCACTATGTGGTTCCAGTCCACAAGTAAATATGGAATCGACACGGCCATTTTTTATCATGCGAGCGGACATTGCGAGATAGTTACTATTCAATAACATTGTACTTGGTCCAGTATGTTGATAAACTTGACAAAAATGGCCCAACGCAGCATTATTTACAGTATGCGAAAATTGAATGGGGCTAACACCTACCACTCCTTTTTCCAAGTAACTTTTAATAAATTTTAGGTTTGTATCTACTGGCCCATAACTCGTATTGAATATAGTTCCAACTTTTCTACGATCAACCTCTCCCAAAATATTTCCTTGACCTGCAGCTATAGCTAACAAAGACATCCGATCAAGTCTTCGGTATTTCCTTATTTTTGCTAGTTCACCGACTTCAATTTGTTTAATGTTCATCAAGTAGTCATTCCATGATTCTTTTGGGGGCGAACTCATAACTATCGCTGCCTTATTGATAAAAATATTTGTCATACCTTCATTCCCCCTCTCTTTATTCCTACACTTTAATTGCGTATTATGTGTAGTTACCGTAATTAATCAGTCTTCAGCATCTTTAGTATTTTTTTGTGTAAAATCGATTTTTATTAACCGTTCAGAGATCACATCTGGAAGTTCTTTTACAAGATTTCCTTTATCATCTAATAAGACATGCGTAGTCATCCCCTTACAACAAAGTTGATTTTTATTATCGAATAATCTGTAAAAAAATTGAAACTTATTAGAAATTAAATCTCCTTTCAAATTGTAACGAATAGCTACTGTACATTCCGGCTTAAACGATTTAATATATTTTAAATATTGGTTTGTCAATGGAAATTTATACATATGGATGCTGTGCTCTTCATCTTCACCAAAATATTTTCTAATGAAATCAAAACGTGCTTCCTCTAACCAGTATAAATATTTTCCATGATGTGCAATACCATAGGAATCGAAATCAGAAAATCTTGGCTGAAGTGTGTAGAGTCCTTTTATTTCAATGACCGTCTTATCCATTAATTACTGTTCCTCAGTATTTTCTTGTATGTATTTAGCTAAACTACTTATACTGTAAAAAACACTGCTTTCATCAATATCAATAGATACACCGTACATTTCTTTGATCCCTGATACAACTTCCAATGCATCCACGGAGTCCAGATCCATTGTATTTTCTGTCATCTCTTGTTCTTCAATCATTCCACCAAAAAGTGGTGCGTCGTAATCATAATTTTCCTGATCAAGATCATAAATGTTACAACGACTGATAATCATTTTTGTTAACTCACTTTTCAAATTCCCCAACAGTTTCACCTTCTCTTCTCTATTTATAAAATAATTTATACGTCATTTAATTTTGAAAGGGCCAAGAAGAACACTCCTAAGCCCTCGCAAAAATTCAAATCTCTAGCAACAAGTTACTGAACCTTTATTTGGGGTAATAACTTCTTCGATTTCTTCTAAATCTTCAAAATCAATAATATTGAATTTTTCTTCCATCACCGTTCTCCTCCTTTACGATTTATTGCCATCTTGTAGCCAACAGCACTTTATTATTACACCTTAGAATTAGCAACACATTACGCTACCACTTCCGGGTGTAGTAACCTCTTCAATTTCTTCCAAATCTTCAAAATCAATAATACTGAATCTTTCTTTCATTATTTATCCCCTCTCATTAAATATCCGTTTTATTAGCAGCAAAAAGCACTTCCTGCCCCTGGAGTGATAACTTCTTCAATTTCTTCTAAATCTTCAAAATCAATAAATTTCATTCTCAGTTTCTCCTTTCTCTCTTTAACAACAGAAACATGGTCCGAATCCTGGTGTAATAACTTCTTCAATACTGTCCAAATCTTCGAAATCAAAATCATGTAAAAGCATTTTTTATCCCTACTTCCTTCTTTTTTTGATATCTCATAAAAAATTAAAATATCCTAAGTTATGATTTGTCCTTCTTCCAATTTAAAAACTTGATCACAGAATCGCTCTACAGATTCATCATGTGTTACAATAATGAAAACCTTGTTTTCCATAAATGGAAGCGTTCGAATCAGTTTCAAGAATGCATCTGTATTTTTTTTATCTAAATTTCCAGTAGGTTCATCAGCCAAAATAATTTTAGGTTCCATTAGTAAACAACGGGCAATTGCCGTACGTTGTTGCTCACCACCAGAAATTTCATTTATATATTTTTCTTCAATCTTCTTAATTCCTAACCAATTGACTAGCTGTTCATAATTATCTGAATGATTTTCAATCTTTTCACCTTTTAAACGAAGCGAGAAAAGAATGTTTTCTTTTACATTTAGAAAGGGAATCAAATTAAAATCTTGGAAAATGAATCCAATATCATTAGTACGTAATTCAGCTAATTGATTACTATTAAATTCTGTGATGTTCTTATCCCCTATTTTCACTTCCCCTTTAGTGGGATGAATTAACCCACCAATAATGTTCAGCAAAGTAGATTTACCTGAGCCAGACGGTCCCACTAAAGCATAAATATTACCTTTCTCCAAAGTAATTGTTATACCATTTAGAACTTGTTGAGAGTGTCCATTTATTCCGTATTCCTTTTCGACAGACTTTAGTTCAATCATATTTTCACCTTCCTATTCAGATTCTTACTTCCTATTTTTTTCTTTTAAAATAACTCTAGAAATTAAAATAATCCCCAAGACAAGTATCAAATAGATAACAACTAATATTGAACATACTTGCAAGTAAGGAATATTAATGACAGGTTTGAATACAATAACTTCTTCCATCATCTTAATCCCACCTTCAGCAAATGTAAGCCCGAAAAGCCAACCTAAAACAACACCTAAAATATAGATAATAGACATTTCTATTAACATACTGATTAGCAAAGCTTTTCTTTTCATCCCCATAATTAACAATCCTTTGTATATTCTTTGTCTAGAACTAATTGAAAGAATAAACATATTTAATATGATTGCTCCACTGAAAAAGATCAGCGCATAAATAAATGCTTCAATCATTTCAGTTTGTTTAATTGCTTGATTTTTGTATTTATCTTTTAGATCACCAATATTCATTAAGTTATAATTTTCAATAGATAAATACTTTGTGAATTCTTTTATTTCTTCATCACTCAGCCGATTCAAATAGATTGTGTTGTAAATTCCTTTAACATCCTTTCCAAATAAATACTCTGTTAAAGCAGATTTGGATGTAAACACTTGTTGTAGATCCAATGGCTGATAAAAATCTTTCGGACTAATTTTTATAGATTTGTCTTTATCAAAGAAATAGTCTATGACTTGATTACGTTTGATCTTTGATTTTTCAGCTAACTGTGACGGAAATAATACATTCAAACTATCATTATTTAAATCAAAATCTTTAATATTAAACTCTTTTTCCATTTCTAACACTTGAATATTTTTGAAGTTAGAAGAAACGCCTGTCAAAATCAAAGTGTTTTCATTAGTTTCTTTTTCAATCTCCATACTTAAAGCAATCTCAAAAGTTGCATGTGGATATAAGTTCTGCAAATAAGCCTTAACTTTTTCTTCTTTGACCTCAGATAATTCATTCATCACAAGTATATGTTCAAATCTATAGGTCTCATCTACCTTTTGTACAACAGCTTCCTTGACAGAATGAAAAAAGGTTAACATTCCTACTAGAAGCATAACTGAAAAGGCCAATGTAGATATTAATGAGCTGATTCTTTTAATATTCCAGCAATTTTCTTCCACAGCAACGAACAAAGAAAGTCGGTTAAAACGGAGCGACAAAAAACGAAGAGACGCCAAGGTCCCTGCTATTAACGGATCAAAAATCAAGATTAAACCTGTAAATAGTAAAATTATTTTCATAGTTGTGTATCCACTAACAATTGAAACAATCAAAAGGATAATACCTAAAGCTAACTTAATTCTAAATAAAAATTTTTCTTTAATAGTAGATTGAGACTTAAACGTGCTGCCTTCTTTCTGTTTACTTTCTACTTCGATATTCATACTTTTTAGATTTTTTGAACCGCACCATATAAAAAATAAAATTGCAGAAACAATAACTAGTAGATAAATATAAATTGGAATATGTTCGACCTTCATGTCTTGATAATTAGACAAAAATACTCTTGAAAACACTATGCCTGTGAAAAGTCCAATAACGGCTGTAACAGAACTTAGCAGAAAGCTTTCAATACTTAAAATCTGCTGAATTTTTTTGTATTTCATACCTAACTTATATAGCAGTTGGAATTCTTTCTTTCTCCCTTGAATAACAATCGAGTATGTATTATAAATAATAAATAAAGAAAAACCTACAAGAACTCCCGTCCCTAATTGTAAAAATAATTTCATATTTTTAAAGTCTTTTTTTAATAAATAGTCTGCTAACTCATTTTCAATTCTGTAGTTTATTGTATAAATAACTCCTAAAGAAAATGTCAATAGCAGCATTGTTACAAAAAATATCAATATGATGAAAAGAAACTTACTACTATTTTTTTTTAAATTTTCTCGAATATATATCCACATATTTCTCACATCCTTCATAATGTCTTCAAAAAGATTTTAATGCTTTCTTAAAAGAAAGAAGTACTTGTATTAGACTTATAAATGCCATTACATAGACGAAAATGCTTAGTACTGTTGAACTAAAACCAAATACGTTTAGATAATTCAATGTTATACGTATAATAGAAAAAATCCCTGCAATACCAATAACATATGAAAGAATAAAATAAAGAAACAATCCAATCATTTTTTTGTTTTGAAATTTTTTTAAAATTGAGGTCTCTTTTTTTATTACTCCTGCAAGAAGCAACAATAACTGCCATCTTGTCCCTTCACTACCATATATGATTGTAAAAATATGGTATCCATCACTCGTTGATAGCGGTAATAAACTACTAAAAAGATACCCTATATTAAGAAGAGCTATATAACCAAACCACCAATTATTTGTAATGATAAATAAGCATAATGAGAAAAATATCAGTATACAGTTATTTATCATACCAAAACCTAATATCTTAACTCGTTTCCAACTATCGATCGTATACATATCTGAATAACGAATATATATCACTGGAGAAAATCCCCATTTCAAACGAATGTTTAAGCTTTTCCATCCAACATTATAGTAATTAGATGATAATAAATGACCTAATTCGTGAAAAACAAGTGATCCGCTTCCAGCAAATAAAATAACAATAATATCTACTTTAGTCACATTTAGAATTGAAAAATTTATCTGGCTTATGTAAGAATCTATTAGTTGAACTGGAAATTTAATAATAATAATTGGAAATCCAATTAACATTACAGCTATCAACAATAAATTTAAATAGTATATGCCTTTAGTCACTCTCTCAATTCTTTTTTGAATAGCAAATAAAGGAATTTCAAATAGTTTCCGACTATTCAACTCAAACTCGATATTACTTTGACTATTTGTATTTGGGTACGTACACAAATTATGCTTACTTAATATGGTTCTCATTTTTTCGTAGCTAATCGTACTATTTTCATGTAAAAATTCTTTTACTTCTTCAATTTTTTCTTTCTTAAGCAAAGGAATCAAACCTTCAAAAAAAGTATATTGTTCCTTTGAAAGTTTTATATATTTACTTCTTTTTTCACTTATCAAAAAATATTTAGTATCTTTCATAGATTTATCTTTAATAAGAGTAACATCATCAACGACTAGCCCTTTTGATTTATCTAAGTCAAGTTTTTGTGTATCCAAAATTACCAGTCCTTTTTGAAACTTTTTTAAAACTATCCCAAAAAAGTTTATATTCAGCTGATGTTTTATCCATAGTAGCTAAAGTCTTAATAGATTCTTCAATGGTCGTTCTAGAAAAAGTACATCTTGGTGAACTAACTACGTACATATCTCCATGAGATTGAAATTGAATTCCCTTACAAAATACAGAGCAGATTTTTCTTGCAAAACATGCCTGGCATTCAGGTGCATCTTGTCTACTAACATTGGCGATGCCATGTGCTTTTTCATAATTCAATCCTTCTTCTATATTTCCCATATTAAATTTTTCTTCATTTACAAACATTTGACATGGATAGATATGCATATTTGTATCAAAAAACAGCGAGTGTCCTGCATTACAGTCCCTTAAAGAACGATCTTTAGCAATTTGAATGAGTGGAGCAATAATTCCAGAAGGGATTTGATCTGTTTCTCCTTTGTAGAGTTTTCCTATATAATACTGCGTGATTTCTCTAGTAAAGCTTTCTAGATTTGATAGCAAGCGTTCACCAGTAATAGCTAATGATTCTACAGCTGTATCTACAGGTACTATAGCAAGATTTTCCCACCCTAACTCATCCATTGCTTTTGCCCACTTAACTCCATCACCTTGTTGATAATTCTCTAGATGATTTCTATTTATCGTTGCTTGTAAGACATATGAAACACCTTGCTCTTTCATTCTATTTATTCCTTTTACCACATTGTCATATACACTCAGCTTTCCATCTCCCTGATAAATCCTTGCAAGATCATTCAATTTTTTAGGTCCATCCAAGCTTGTAACAATAAATATGTTGTTATCTTTTAGAAATTCTATTGCTTTACTTGAAATTCCAACTAGATTAGTACAAATAGATGTTGGTGGAAATTCCATATCATTTTTTTTAAAGAAATCTTGTGCTTCCTTAACAAATGACTTGATTTCTCTAAAATTAATCATCGGCTCTCCACCAAAAAAGCACATACTTTTGATGCCATCTGAATAATTTTCAAGTGCAAATCTAACTGCATTCATATAGTTTTCTTTAGTAAAAAATGCAGGTTTATCCGATACAGATCCATACTCTCCCTCACCTGCAAAGCAATATGTACAACCGAGATTACATGTTCTAGCAGACATAAATGTCAACGCAACAGTCCCTCTACCTGGAACTTTTTCTACAGCTACATCCGAACTATTTTCCTTTTTAAATTGTTTAAGTAGTTCATCTATCTGTTCGTTAGTCATCTGATCTACGGACAGTTCTTTAGAAACTCTCATCATTCGAGAAGTTTCAGGATGGAAAAAAATATTAAATTGCTCTTGATCACTATTTATTAAATATACCTGATTCTGCATACTTTTCCTCCTCATATATTAGTACTCGCTTCATAAAATCATTTTAAATTTACAAATAATGAAATACCATGTATATAGTTTAAAGGAACAGGAATGTAAATTAAATAAGTAAAAGCGGAAAATTGTTATGAATCCATAGATAATTTTTTAGTAATGTTTACACTTTAAATGTTATAGAATAAAATGATAGGTAATATGGATGCCTACAATCTTTTTAAATCATTTTGTCTAGAGATACACCTATTCATAAAATAGCAAGGAGAAAAAAGTATTGCTTAACTCACACATTCTTTTACTAAAATTGAAGTCCAACCCAGTTCCAAAAAAGCTTATTATTTCTTATGGGAAATTTGAATCAAATGATTTTAAATTTCCTATCGCTTTTCTTAGCGAGCGCGAACAACATATTTGTAATAGTTATCGTAATCTCAACAGAAAAATGACCTATCAAATAGGTAGATATGCAGCAAAAACTGCTGTTTCTCTCTTGTTGAATGAATCAAATCTTCAAAAATTAGAAATTCTAGTTGGTTGTTTCTCTCAGCCTATTATTCAGTATGAACAATTCAGCATGCAGGGAGTCTCGCTGTCCCATACAAAAAATGCAACAATCGCACTGGCATTTCCAGCATCAATTTGTGCCGGTGTAGATATAGAACTGGTTTCAAAACAAAAAGAAAATACCCTTTACTCAAACATAGAAAATCATGAAAAAAATATTGTTGACCAATTAGATAAGCAAAACCAAAGATTACAATATAGTGTTTTATTATGGACAATAAAAGAAAGTCTGTCTAAAGCAGTACTAACTGGTTTAACACTGCCATTATCATTTTTTTCAGTAAAGTCCGTTACCTGTCATAAAAATATTTGGGTTTCTGAATTTGTTCATTTCAAAAACTTTAAATGTCTATCTTTTTTTTTCTGATCAACATTGGATTTCACTTACTTTACCAGCTTATTTAATTGAGCAAATACAAGAAAGCACGCAGCATAAAGTAGAACTACTTGCCTTTTGGGATTTAGAAATTAACGGAACCGATAATGATATTCATAAATAATGACATAAGCCGTTTTGTTGGGATCATTCCATCTTTCAGGTTAAGTGCCTAATAACATAATAACCATAATCAAAACCACCCGTGTGAACGGGTGGTTTGTTCTACGGCTGTAATCCACTATTACCGGCCTAAGCCTAAAAGGCTTACCGAAAAAGTTCCCTTCCGCACCACATTTACTTACAGCTCATTAATGGAGCTATTTCATTTTTTATAATTTTTTGTCCTGTGAACGGATCTACTTCTTCAAACACCGTTAGCTGAGTAGCTACGTAATCTTCACGAAGTTGATTACGAATATATTCTTCTATCTACTTTTTATTTATTCCTACTGTATCCACGTAGTAACCGCGACACCAGAATTTTCTATTTCCATAACGATATTTTACTATGCCTATCAAATATAATTAAGCTACCTTTTCCTTTTAAATCCCAATGAATTGAGAGACACTTAATTTCGGAGAAATGCATACTAGCATATGAATATGATCTATACATGTTAACAATTTGGAAGGCTTTTTAATCCCTCGCTAGAAGCTATCCTGAGAGCCTGGGACAAAAAGCATTTTGGATTTTTGTCCCAGGCTTAAAAATTGATAAACGGCGGGAGCAGAAGCAACACTACGCATTGCTTCGATCTCAACAACTTCTAAGGTGTTTTCTCGACATGCGTCTCGTCACAGTACAGCCTTCAAAAAAGCTACAGCTCTAAGAGTTGCGATGTTTCACTGTGAAGCATGAACAGATGAAATCATCGTACCTACTTGGTGAAGGTCCTTCGGAACTTACAAGGATAAAACTGTGACGAGCCTTTGGCGAGAAAACAATAAGCCGAAATTGACTTTCTCACACAAGCGTTCGGTGTATCTTAATCCTTCCAAGTGTTGAAAATCACGAAGAACGTAGTGTTTCGATGATGAACAATACCTACCTGGTCTCCAAACATTATAGAACACCGGGTCCTTCAATTCTAGCATGTTCCATGCGTAGAAATTGATACGAACGAAACGGAATGTAGTGTATCATGCAACATCAACTCGTTCCTCGTTGTGTTTTATGACAATTTTCGGAAATTCCTTCTTATTGGCTTTCTCATGTGAGCATTCGTCGCAGTTTAGCCTTCTTAAGTGCTGAGAAACACTATTTAGCAAATAAATGACATCTGCGATTACTCGATGTATTTGAGCCTTTAGGAGTGTTGAACAGTACCTACATGGTTCGCGGAGTTAAATACTTCTGTACCGACCTCTTTCAATCTATACAAAAAAAATCCAGAGGATTTTCTCCTCTGGACTCGACAGGATTCTACAATTTCTCTTTACCAACATTATTTGACAAAGCGCAAAAAAAGAGAACGCGTACTCCGTCTTCGAAACGTCCTAAGACGCCGACAGAATACTGTTCTCGTGGGTTTGGCACCCAATGGGGGCATAGGGATTCGAACCCTAGACCCTCTGATTAAGAGTCAGATGCTCTAACCAACTGAGCTATGCCCCCGTTGTATAAAATGGCTTTTCAGCTACCTCAATATTGTAGCACTCCGCTATTATTTATACAAGAGGGAATTTTTTTCAGTTGTTATTCTTGTGAAGATTGTTCTTTTTTTACAGGACAAGCTGTTTGACAATCTTCACAACTTTCCCCTTTTTTGATTCGTCGATAGGTGATGATTCCTGCTGTTCCAAAAATTAAAATGGATAAAATAATTGTTGCCATCCGTTATTACCCTCTTTCTAAAGAAGTGATTGCTTGGACACTTTCTTTGCCTGGCTTTGGTTTTCTTATAAGGAAATAAAATCCAGCTAAAACAACACCCATCGCTAAAAAAGTCCCCAGAGTTAGTGTGCCTTTTTCGACTAACACATGGCCCAATTGATAAATCACAAAACTAACCATATAAGCCAAACCGCATTGATAACCAATGGCTCCTAATGTCCATTTGAGGTCTCCCATTTCACGACGAATTGCGCCAATTGCAGCAAAACAAGGTGCACATAATAAGTTAAAAGTTAAGAACGAATAGGCCGCGACTGGCGTAAAGGTGTGTTGCAGTGCGCCCCAGACTTCTACCCCGTTTTCAGAAACATCTTTCACATTGCCAAATAAAATGCCTAAGGTACCAATAATATTTTCTTTCGCTATCAATCCTGTAATTGTAGCAACTGCCCCTTGCCAATTCCCCCAACCTAATGGGATAAATAGCACCGCCAACCCTTTACCTAGAAATGCTAGAATACTTTGACTTTCTGGAACGGGTTGAAACGTCACAGAATAATGGGACATGAACCAAATGAGAATACTGGAAACAAAAATAATCGTGCCTGCTTTTTTTACAAATGAGCGACATCGTTCATAGGCATGTCGAACCACACTTCTAAGCTGTGGCAAATGATAGGCGGGAAGTTCCATAATGAATGGTGCTGGATCTCCCGAAAAATGCTTGGTCTTTTTTAAAGCAATTCCTGATAACACAATGGAAGCAACCCCTAAGAAATAAGCAGAGGGAGAGACCCAACTTTGGTTAGGAAAAAATGCACCTGCAATCAGAGCGATAATTGGCAACTTCGCCGAACATGGCATAAAAGTCGTGACCATAATAGTCATTCGCCGATCGCATTCGTTTTCAATCGTTCGACTAGCCATCACGCCTGGGACCCCACAACCTGTCGCAATTAACATTGGAATAAACGACTTACCAGATAGGCCGAATTTCCGAAACAAGCGATCCATGACAAAGGCAATCCGTGCCATATAGCCACAATCTTCTAAAAAACCTAAACATAAAAACAGGACGGCCAGTTGCGGTAAAAAGCCTAACACCGCCCCAACACCTGCAATGATCCCATCTAAAATTAAACTTTGCATCCATGGCGCTACTTGCCATTGCGCCAACCAATTTCCCACAAATTGAGGAACCCATTCCCCGAAAAAGACATCGTTTAACCAGTCTGTCCCCATTGTACCAACCGTTTGAATAGACAAGTAATAGACCAACCACATCACAAACGCAAAGATTGGCAACGCCAACCACCGATTGGTTACCACTCGGTCAATCTTATCACTGTGAGTAAATGTCATTTCTGTTTTTTTCGTCGCACACAAAGCAATTAATCGAGCAATAAAGGCATAGCGTTCATTAATGATAATCGCTTCACTTTCATCTTGAAAGATTTTTTCGGTAATTTGTATGACTTCTTCAATTTCTTTTTCTTGAAAAGAACTCAATAATAATTGCTCTTTGGTTCGAACATCTCGTTCAAAAAGTTTTAAACTATACCAACGCTGTTGCGATTCAGGAACAGTATTCCCTAAAATATCAACAATTTCAGCAAGTGCTGCTTCTAAGCGATTATCATAAGAAGGATAAATAACCTCTGTCTCTATGGCATTCGCTCGCTGCTTACTTTGTTTTAAAGCATGATCCAACCCACGATTCTTCAAAGCACTAATCTCAACGACAGGCACGCCTAAGCCATAACTTAACTTTTCACTATTCAATGTTTGGCCGTTTTTTTCCAACAAATCCATCATGTTTAACGCACAAACAACCGGTAATCCGGTTTCAATTAATTGTGTTGTTAAATAAAGATTCCGTTCCAAATTGGTCACATCGAGAATATTCAAAATCACTGAAGGTTGGTCCTCCAAAAGATAATCTCGTGCCACAATTTCTTCAGGCGTATAAGGAGAAAGAGAGTAAATCCCTGGCAAATCTTGAATGATGAGTGTCTTATCTTTCTTTGCCACCCCCTCTTTGCGTTCCACAGTCACCCCTGGCCAGTTTCCAACATATTGGTTGGCTCCTGTTAACATATTGAACGTTGTCGTTTTACCGCTATTAGGGTTGCCGGCTAGTGCAATTTGCTGAGTCATTCGCTTTCCTCCTTTTCAACCAAGATTAGTTCCGCTTCACTTTTTCGTAACGTTAGTTCGTAGCCACGTACATTGATTTCAATTGGATCAGCTAAAGGAGCTACTTTGCGAATAAAAATTACTGTTCCTTTTGTTAAGCCCATGTCCATCAACCGACGTTTCACCGCTCCTTGTCCGTGGATCCCTACTATTGTAGCGCGTTCTCCAACTTTCAAGGTATCCAAGGAGACCCAAACTTTCTCATTCGCCGAGCGCTCCTCCACATGAATCGCTTGTAAAATCGTATCTGTCAGCGCAATTCGACTATTATGTAATAAAACAATACCATTTTGATTCTGATAATTGACAAGGACAACTGCTTGGCCTGCAACGACACCTAAATTGTTCAGATGTTTCTTTGTCTGAACATCTGCTTGGACGCTTTCGACTGTATAGACTTTCCCAACTTCTGCCTGCGCTAACGTAATCATTTACTTTCCTCCATGTGAAAAAGTTTCAAACGAAAATGAGAATCGTTCTCAATTAAAAGAATACGCTTGCTTACACGGAAAGTCAATGAATTTCTGGATGTATCTCCTGTTTTCTTCTATTTTCCTTCTATATAGAGACACTTTTTTCAGGTTACCATTTTTGAAAAAAAGTCAGTTCTTGTTTTTTATGTTACTAGCTACTGTAAAATTCCACTCATTCAATAACAAATCCGCTTATTTTTTCTTCTTGTGCCTAACTCAAATGTCAACACAATATTTAGTGTTTTTTCACTAAATGTTCTCTTTCAAAATTTTAATTTTTTTGTTTGTCAAACACTGACCAATGTGTTTTTTCTCCCAAAAACGAGGATTCACGTGTTTTCATTTTTCTTTCAAAAACACAAAAACTAGTATTATGAGAAAAACGCACCACAATATATAGTGTTAAAGTGTTGACTTTTTTCTACATAGATTTATACTAGTCTATGTAGAAAAAAAGAGGAGGAACTTTCAATGAACGTAAAAATCTTTTCAAAAAATAACTGTATCCAATGTAAAATGGCGAAACGTTTCCTAAGTGAAAATAACATCGCTTTTGAAGAAATCAATATCGACGCACAACCAGATGCTATCGACTGGTTAAAAGAACAAGGGTTCCAAAGTGTACCGGTAATCACATCTGAAGCAACAACCGTTGTTGGCTTCCGTCCAGACCAATTAAAACAATTGGCTAGCTAAGATGAAACTTGTTTATTTTTCAGTCACCGGTCAAACAAGGCGCTTTATTAAAAAATTGGATTTGCCTGCTTATGAACTTGAGCCAGCGAATCCTTTTTTTGAAATAAATGAGCCTTTTATTCTTGTCATTCCTACCTATGATGCAGAAATTACAGAGGTAGTGAATGACTTTCTTGATTATAAAAGTAATCAAGAACTGTTAGTTGGTGTAGCTGGTGGGGGCAACCGTAATTTCGCTGAATTATTTGTCTATACCGCCAAAGATATTGCCCGCGATTACCACGTTCCGCTTCTATACTCCTTTGAGTTTAGCGGAACAGACGAAGACGTGGAGACCTTTAAGAAAGTAGTGGAAGAAATTGAGTCTAAAAGAAATTAAAGATGTCAGCTATTTCAAACTGAATAACGAGATTAACCGTCCTGTTGATGGTCAAATCCCTTTAAATAAAGATAAAGAAGCCCTCGCAGCCTTCTTTAAAGAAAATGTAGAACCGAATACACGTAAATTCAGCTCTGCTGAAGAAAAAATCAACTTTTTAATGAAAGAAGATTTTATTGAAACTGAATTCATCGAAAAATATTCAATGGACTTTATTGAAAAATTATATGCTTTCTTAGATGAACAACATTTCCAATTCAAGTCTTTCATGGCGGCTTATAAATTTTATTCTCAATACGCTTTAAAGAACAACGCCGGAACAGAGTATTTAGAAACATATGAAGATCGGGTTGCCTTTAATGCCTTGTATTTTGCGGATGGCGATGAAGAGTTGGCTTTAACATTGGCGGATGAAATGATCCATCAACGGTATCAACCAGCCACACCTTCTTTCTTAAACGCTGGGCGTAAACGTCGAGGTGAATTGGTTTCTTGTTTCTTAGTTCAAGTAACAGATGATATGAACAGCATTGGGCGTTCAATTAATTCTGCCCTTCAATTATCACGAATCGGCGGCGGCGTAGGAATTACTCTTTCCAACTTACGTGAAGCGGGCGCACCAATCAAAGGTTACGATGGCGCAGCAAGTGGTGTTGTCCCTGTTATGAAATTATTTGAAGATAGCTTTAGCTACTCTAACCAACTAGGTCAACGTCAAGGTGCTGGTGTGGTTTATCTAAACGTCTTCCATCCAGATATTGAAATGTTCTTATCTGCTAAAAAAGAAAACGCTGATGAAAAAATCCGTGTAAAAACGTTGTCTCTTGGTGTTATTGTTCCAGATAAATTTTACGAATTAACGCGTAACAACGAAGATATGTATTTATTTAGTCCTTATAGTGTGGAACGCGAATATGGTGTGCCTTATTCCTATGTAGATATCACCAAAGAATATGATAACCTAGTGGCCAATCCAAACATACGTAAACGTAAAATTAAAGCCCGTGACTTAGAAAATGAAATTTCTAAATTACAACAAGAATCTGGCTATCCTTATATCATCAATATTGATACAGCTAACAAAAACAATCCGATTGATGGCAAGATTATCATGAGTAACTTATGTTCTGAAATTCTTCAAGTTCAAACGCCTTCTGTTATTAATGGGAAACAAGAATATGAAGTTTTAGGAACAGATATTAGTTGTAACTTAGGTTCAACTAACATTGTTAATTTAATGGAAAGTCCTGACTTTGGAAAATCTGTCCGCGCTATGACGCGTGCGTTAACTTTTGTAACAGATGCTTCTGAAATTGATGTCGTGCCAACTATCCAAAATGGAAATCGTTTAAGCCATACAATCGGACTAGGCGCAATGGGCTTACACACCTTCTTCGCTAAAAATCATATGGAATACGGCTCTGAAGAATCATTAGACTTTACAGACATTTATTTCATGTTATTAAATTACTGGACTTTAATGGAAAGTAATCAAATTGCGAAAGAACGTAACCAAGTCTTCAACAATTTTGAAAAATCAGATTATGCTTCTGGTGCTTACTTCGATAAATATATTGAAGGCAACTTTACACCAAAATTTGATAAAGTGAAAGAAATTTTTAAAGACATTCAGATTCCAACGGCTGAAGATTGGGCTGCGTTACGCGATGCTGTGAAAAAAGATGGTCTTTATCATCAAAATCGTTTAGCCGTAGCGCCAAATGGTTCAATTTCATATATTAATGATACTAGTGCCAGCATTCATCCAATTACTCGCATGATTGAAGAACGTCAAGAGAAGAAAATTGGTAAGATTTACTATCCAGCGCCTTATTTAGCGAATGATACAATCCCTTACTATACTTCTGCTTACGACATGGATATGCGCAAAGTGATTGATGTCTACGCAACAGCGCAACAACACGTTGATCAAGGAATGAGTTTAACCTTGTTTATGCGTTCAGAAATCCCTGAAGGCTTGTATGAATGGAAAGAAACACCAAAACAAACAACCCGTGACTTGAACATTTTACGTCATTATGCGTTCAACAAAGGGATTAAATCAATTTACTATATTCGTACATTTACAGATGATGCTGAAGAAATTGGCAGCAATCAATGTGAGTCTTGCGTGATTTAATGAAAAGCACTTAAATAAGGCGTTCTGCTTGAGCGTCTTATTTTTTAGGAATGTTCTCTTTTTAAACAGGACATTTTCAGATATACTGGACAAAGAAGAACGGCTGCACGCTCCTATTTGGACTCTGTAGAACGTTTTAAGCGAAGAAACGAGACAACTAGTCAAACAGACTGCTGTCCCAGCATACAGGAGGAATAACCATGGCAACGTATTATGAAGCAATTAACTGGAACGCCATTGAAGACGTCATTGATAAATCCACTTGGGAAAAATTAACCGAACAATTTTGGTTAGATACACGGATTCCGTTATCCAATGACTTAGATGATTGGCGGACTCTTTCCGATTTAGAAAAAACTACTGTCGGCTACGTTTTCGGCGGTTTAACTTTATTAGATACTGTTCAATCAGAAAGCGGCATGGATCAACTGAGAAATGATGTGCGGACGCCTCATGAAGAAGCCGTCTTAAATAACATCCAATTCATGGAATCTGTCCATGCCAAAAGTTATTCTTCTATCTTCAGTACATTAAATACAAAAAAAGAGATTGATGATATTTTTGAGTGGACAAATACCAACAAACATCTGCAATATAAAGCAGAACGGATTAACGAAATTTATAAAAACGGTACTCCGTTAGAGAAAAAAATTGCTAGTGTATTTTTAGAAACGTTTTTATTCTATTCTGGGTTTTACACTCCTCTTTACTATTTAGGAAACAATAAACTAGCGAACGTCGCTGAAATTATTAAATTGATTATCCGTGATGAATCAGTGCACGGCACGTATATTGGCTATAAATTCCAATTAGGATTTAATGAATTACCAGAAGATGAGCAAGATAAACTAAAAGACTGGATGTATAATTTACTTTACGAATTGTACGAAAACGAAGAACGTTATACAGAAGAATTATATGATGACTTAGGTTGGACCGAAGAAGTAAAAACCTTTTTACGTTACAACGCCAACAAAGCTTTAATGAACTTAGGTATGGATCCCTTATTTGCGGATACAGCCAATGATGTGAACCCGATTGTAATGAATGGTATTTCGACAGGAACTAGCAACCATGACTTCTTCTCCCAAGTAGGAAATGGCTATTTACTAGGAACAGTTGAAGCCATGAAAGATGATGACTATCTTTACGGTTTAGATAAATAGCAAAAAGCTAGAAACGATCAACGTTTCTAGCTTTTTATTTTACCAACTTCCTGAGGCGCCGCCACCGCCGAATGAGCCGCCACCGAATGAACCACCACTGCCGCTACCAGAACTACTATGATTAGACGGATTGTATTGTGAGTTTAAATAAGCATACGTCAAAACACTACCATCATAACTATATAAAGTATCTCCTACTAATAAACGCCCAAAAGATTGTTTTTTTGCATTTGGATATATACTTAGTAAAGAACCACGCTTAGTGGCACGTCTTATTTTCCCTTTTGTGGCAAATAACGTTGCTCCATTAAGATATAAACAATAAAAAGAAGTCTTTTTCATCTTATTTAATACTTTCTTTGTCTGTTCTGAGTTATTTAGGACAGCCTTTGTTGGTAAACAATTCAAATAATCTTGATACATTTTTTTAACAAGTTTTCTTGTTCTTAAAATTTGTAAAATATAAATAGCACAAATGAGCATCCCAGCAATACTTGCCATTAAAAGAACATTTCTTTTCGTTGTGTTAGTGTTTAACTCTGTTTGTATATTTGTTAATTCATTATCTACTTGTGCGGTTTTTGAATTGATTGCAGCCGATACTTGATCAATAATTTTATTGAGACCTGTATTATAATCCTCGTCTCTAAAAGCCTCTTTTACTTCTTCATTATTAATAATATCATCCGCATAGCTATCCGTTAAAATACTCTCTAAGCCATATCCAACTTCCAAGCGAGACTCGCGATCCTCAATTGCCATTAGAAAAACCACACCATTATTTTTTTCACGATCCCCTACACCTAATTGATTAGCAATCTTATTGCTGTAAGATTCAACAGATTCCCCACTAGGTAACGCAGGAACGGTAATAAGCATAAATTGTGCGCCATTCGCATTTTCCAACAATTGTTGATTCAATTGAAACATTTTCTGTTTAAGTTGATTTGAGACAATACCTGCATTATCTGAAACATAGATATTAGCATCATTAATGTTCAACTGCCCATTCGTTCCAGTAATTGTCACTAATTCATTTTCACCAGTTATTTCTTGTTTAGAAAAGTTATTTATTGTTGTCTGGGTTGACGCTTCAGTCATTTTCCCTGCTAAGATATCGTCTCTCTTTTTTTGTAAGGCATGTTGCTTCTCTCTCAGTGCAGTTTGTTTTGCTTCATAGGAGATTCCCTTTCCTTCATACCAAGCAGCCATTCCTAATATTAAAATCATACTTAAACTAATTACCACAACAATCGTTGTATTCCGCTGATGCTTTTTATAAAACAAACGAACTTTTTCTTGAATTTTTTCGACTTTTTTATCCAACCTTCCTCACTTCTTTCTTTTTAACCCAAATTTTCTATAAATTTTTATTTAAATTTTACTTGCGGCACTTCTTTTCCCTGCTCTGTCGCAACATAGTTAGTTTTCTTCTCAAACCCTAAAAGTTTTGCAATTATTTTATCAGGGAATTTTGAAATCTGTTGGTTATATGTTTCAACAGCTTGTATATAGTTACGGCGTTCAACAGAAATTCGATTTTCAGATCCTTCTAATTGAGTCATTAAGGTTTTGACATTTTCAGAAGAAGCTAACTTTGGGTAATCTTCATTCAATACTGTAACAAAATTACCTAATCCTTTTTCAATTTGCTCATTTGCTTGCCCTTTTTCAGAAGAAGATTTTGCTCCTGCGTATGCTTTACGTGCTTCCGTTATTTCTTTTAAAACTTCTTTTTCTTGAGTCATACTGCCTTGAACACTACTGACAAGATTCGGAATTAAATCAGCACGTCTTTGCATTACATTCTCTACTTGTGACCATTCTGCTTCGACTTTATTATCTAAAGTAATCAATTGATTATAAGCTTTCATCACAAATGCACCAATAATCACAACGACAACAACAATAATACTAAGAAATTTATTTTTTTTATTCATCTTACTTATCACCTTTCTTTCTAACTCGTAATACAATCATAACTCTTTTGTAATCTTTTTGAAATATTAAACTTAAAAAATCAGTCCTAGGCCCTAGAAGAAAACCGCCATAAGCATTTTAACTTATAGCGGTTGTCATTAATTATAAATAGATGTTTCTACACATTAATCAATCGTAATTTTGTTACATTATTTGAAACAGATAGATCTTCGATAACATCGGCATACGTTAGGCCTTTAGGCAAATCAATAGTATAGATATTCGTATAGATTTTTGTATCATCCACCCAAGAAACATTGAAATTCACATCATAAATTTCAATATGTTTTTCTTCAAAATACTGATTAATAAATTCTTTGGTTTCTTGTTTATGTTGATAGCGAATTTCTAATTTTTTGATTGTTGGTACGTGAATAATTCGTTTGACAATGGTTAAGGCAAATAATACACCGATAAAACTTGTTAAGGCAATCGTATAGTAGCCCATGCCCACCGCGATCCCTAAACCAGCAACGGTCCATAGTGACGCTGCTGTCGTCAATCCGGTGACACTTTGTTTCGTTACAATGATGGTTCCAGCACCTAAAAAGCCGATTCCACTTACAACTTGTGCAATCAACCTTGCTTGATCTGAACGAATGACCCCCGTCAAAGCCGGATTAGCTAACGCATCTTTCAATGCATTGATTGCAATTTGCGACTGAATTAACGCAATAATAGCCGCGCCCATACAAACTAAAATGTGAGTGCGCATCCCTGCTGGGCGATTCTTATATTGTCTTTCAAAACCAATTGCGCCACCCATCACCATCGCTAGGACTAACCGTAAAATAATTTCTGGAATTGTTAGCTGTAACATCCTTTTCACCTCTTCTTCTATTACTTCCAGTATAACAAAAAAAGAACTTGAAACATAAGGATTTCCTTATGTTTCAAGTTCTTTTTAATCAACGATTATAATTTACTTGCAGCTGCATCATCAATGATTACAACAACATCTTGATGGTTTTGTAATGCACTTGCTGGCATGTCTGTTGTTACTGGTCCGTCAATCATTCCTTTAATGGCCTCTGCTTTTGCTTCGCCATAAGCCATTAAAATCATTTTTTTACCTTTCATGATTGAGCCAATCCCCATAGAAACAGCACGTGTTGGGACATCTTCTACTTTGTCAAAATAACGTTTGTTTGCGTTGATTGTTGATTCAGTCAACTCAACGACATGTGTTAAGCTATCTAGAGGTGTGCCTGGTTCGTTGAAACCAATGTGTCCATTTTGACCAATACCTAAGATTTGGATATCTACTGGATGTGCATCGATAATTTTTTCATATTCTGCGGAAGCAGCATCTAAATCTTCTGCTTTACCATTTGGTACAAATGTTTCTTTAAATGGTTTTTTGTCAAATAAGTGTTTGTTCATGAAATAACGGTAACTTTGCTCATCTTCGCCACCTAAACCAACATATTCATCTAAGTTTACAGAAGTCATTTCTGTAAAGTCGACATCACTTGCTGTCATTTCTTTATATAATGTTTCTGGTGTACTACCTGTTGCTAAGCCTAAAACTTTCGCACCATTGTTCATACCTTCTTTAATTAATTCAAACGCTTTTTTGCCGCCTTCTTCTGCATTTGCTACACGGATAATTTGCATTTTGACACGCTCCTTACGGTTTATTTTGGTATAGTCCAATTATAACACCTTCTGAAAAAAATTTCTAGAATAAAAGAAAAAAACTTCTATTTCCCATCAGAAATAGAAGTTTTCGAGCTTGTTTAACAGATTAATATTGCGGTGCGTTGGGATCCACATACGTATTTGGATCAGCATAAGCGTTTGGATCTGTGTACGCATTTGGGTCAACGTACGTATTCGGATCGTAGGCTCCTTCTGCTGCTTGTTGCGTATTGCCGTTGTATTCTGTTTGTCCGGCTGTGGTGTCCGCTGTGCTACTCGAACTAGTAGAGCTATTAGCACTTGAATCACCAGATTCACCAATCAGTGCAGTATCTGTAACAGCATAGCTAAACTGATTATAAAAGGCTAAATCTTTTTCACGTTCAGAAGCATGTTCTTTTAAACCAAGTTGTTTTCTAAGCGTTGTTTGTGTTTTGTATAAGCTATTTGGATCTAGGACTTGATAATAAATATCATCAATAGTTGCACTGTATCCTTGTAATTGTTCAGAGTCAATTGTTTTAAAGGCAGACAAATATTTTGATTGGATGTCCATCATGTCATCCCAAGTTAAGTCTGTTTTTACATTGGCTTCAACAGCATCAAGAATTTTTCGATATTTTGAAACACCGTCAAAACTCATGACTTTGCGCACAATTTTCTCAACAACTTCTCGTTGGCGGCGTTGACGACCCACATCTCCTTCAGGATCTTCGTGACGCATCCGCGCATAAGCCAAACCTGTCGTGCCATCTAACTTGATTTTACCTGCTGGAACAGTAATACCGTCCAACGTAAATTCACCAATCGTATTATCTACTTCAATACCGCCTACCGCATCAATCAGGTCTTTTAACCCTTTCATATTGATGGATACATAGTGATGGATGGGAATATCCAGTAATTCTTGGACTGTATTAATCGCCATTTCGGCGCCACCAAATGCATAGGCATGGTTCAATTTGTCTTGTGTGTCATTTCCAACAATATCTGTTAGAATATCTCTATCCAAACTGATCATTGTGGACTTGTTTTCTTTCGGGTTGATGGTTACAACCATTGTAGTATCTGAACGACCTTGCTCTGTTCGGCCTAAATCGCCTGTGTCAATCCCCATTAAAAGAACAGAGAATGGTTCTTGCGCATCAATATTGGCCGTGGCTCCTTTATTGGACTTACGGTTAACTGATTGATAGATCCCATTAATTGTTGAATTGGCATCTGAATACATCTTAATCCCGTAAGCACATACCCCAGCTACTACCACTAGCAAGACGCTCAAGAAGCCCAGTACTACTTTTTTCCATAGTTTCATAAGACACTTCCTCGTTTATCTAAGAATAATTCTTAATTCATGCCCTTTATTTTCTCATAGTTTGCTTATTCAAGCAATATTTTTTATTTTTTGGAACAAGAACTTAACACAATTGTAAAATAAAAGAGCGCTTTATCAAGGAACAATTGTTATTTTTGAGAAAGTGTTTGCAGAAATTCTTGATAATGTTTTTGTTCATTCGTTTCAGTGATAGTTATTTTCTCAAATGCACCGTTTAGTAAATCAGTCAGTGATCCTTCAATCAAATGCGTAATCGTGGCATTCCCAATTAATTCCATCCAATAACTGCCATCAGACGTTTCGTGGACGACTGTTTTCACCATACCTCCAGCATTTTTGACGGTTATTTCTTCATAAAAAACACCATCTTTCAATAACGTATAAAGTAAACTACTTGCGCACATAGCTGTCCCACAAGCACTTGTAAAACCTACACCACGTTCATACGTTCGAACAAATAGTTGATTTTTGCCAAGAATTTCAACAAAACTCACATTTATCCCTTCTGGAAAATATGGATTTTCATTATTTACATAGGTAGCGATTCGTTCAAATTCTGGACCATTTAAGGTTTCGTGATCCACAAATGCTACAAGGTGCGGATTAGGCACTGCTACCGCTGTAAAGCGAATGGTGTTAGATAAGGCTGGTACGATTTCATCAATTAATGTTTGGACCCCTAAATGCATTGGGATAGTGACTGCTTCAAAACTTACTGGTGAAATTTCCACTTGGTAAGTCGCTACTTCTTCAGCTAAATTGGGGGCTTGACGTACTTTCAAATCTGCAAACATTGTTTCAACTGTAAATGATTTTTCTTGGTTTTTTTCAGCTAAATAACGGGCAACCGTACGCAAGCCGTTCCCGCACATGCTTGCTTCACTACCATCGCTGTTAATCACTCGCATTCTAGCATTGGACGTGCCGTGAGTCCCTTCTCCTACCAAAAGTAACCCATCTGCTCCCGCCAATAATCCTGTTTCCCGCGAACATAACTGGATGCGCAATTGCTCAATTTCCTCAGCGGTTAAAGAACGCTCAAACTGTGTTTCATCCAATAAAAAGAAATCATTTTCTGACCCGTGTACTTTTTGCATCATAACATTCATTTTTTTAGCTCCTTCTTTATGTATCCGTTATCTTTCCCTACTTACTTTAGTATGCCATAAACGAACAACTATTTCGACCCTGGATTTGTAAAAGGAAAGAGTCAAATGACGGCCGTCATTTGACTCTTTCCTTCACAATTGGCAAACTTATTTTGCTGCTGCAAAAAGTTCGTTTACTTTATCCCAGTTAACAACGTTCCAGAATGCTTCAATGTAATCTGGACGAACGTTTTTATATTTTAAGTAATACGCATGTTCCCAAACGTCAAGACCTAAAACAGGTGTTTGGCCATCCATTAATGGTGAATCTTGGTTTGGTGTTGAAGTGATTTCTAATTTACCGTTATTCACAACTAACCAAGCCCAACCTGAACCAAAGCGGCCAGTTGCAGCTGTTTTGAAAGCAGCTTTCATTTCATCAAAGCTGCCAAATGTTTCATCGATTGCTTCTTTAATAGCGCCAGTTGGTTGTCCACCAGCATTTGGTGCCATAATTTCCCAGAAGAATGTATGGTTTGCGTGACCGCCACCATTGTTACGAACGGCAGTACGGATATCTTCAGGAATAGCATTCATATCTGAAATTAGGTCTTCTACAGATTTTTCGCCTAATTCTGGATGTTTTTCAATCGCTGCGTTTAAGTTAGTCACATAAGTGTTGTGGTGTTTATCATGGTGTAAGTGCATTGTTTCCACGTCAATGTAAGGTTCTAATGCATCATAAGCATATGGTAATTCTGGTAATGTGTAAGTCATTTTTTAAATCCCCCTATTTTTTAGTATGTAACATACGTCTTTCATACAACTATTATGATAACAGAGTGAACCGCTTTCTACAAAATAGTTTGCTTGCCAAAAGAAAAGTTTTACAAAAGAGGGAGATTACCTTGTGTTTCCCTCATAAATTCGCTAGAATGACCTGTAGAAGAATGATGTGAGGAGTAAATAAATGAATACATTGCAATTATTTAAGCAGGCCTTTTTTTCAGTTTCAGAATTACGGCATGCGAAAAAAATGGCGTTTTGGAAAGTAATTCTCTATGCTGTTTTTTTAAGTGCTATTTTAGCACTACCTATTACCAAACAAGTCTTTTCTGTGCTACAAGAGGTGCAACAAGATGGCCAAAAAATTGCAGAAAAGTTGCCTGACTTTTCTATTGAAAATGGCACGTTGCAAACAAAGGCTAAAGAATCTGGCTTTATTTATCAAACCGACTCGATTATTTTTACGTTTGATCCAGATGGAAAGCGTACAGCCGCTGATGTCCAAAAAGATTTAATTGGTAATGCGTTTGGTTTGGCTTTTTTACAAGATGAATTTGTAGTCGCCTTACCAAATTCAGGCGCAACTGAATCAATTCTAGGCACCGACCAATTTATCTTCCCCTATAGTAAAGGAACCTTAGATGGCGTTAACGCTCAGAGTATCAAGACTGCGCTAAGTGAAGCAGCAATCCCTTGGTGGACAAAACTCATTGTCTTTTTAGTGGCTATCTACCCTGTTCTAATCGGTTTAGTTTTAGACTTACTGATTGCCGCTATCGGTGCATCTCTCTATTCAAAATTACGTTTTTATTCTTTACGTTTGATTGATTGTTTAAAAATTATTACGTATTGTGCTACCGTGCCAGTTATCTTAAGTGCTATTTTAAACTTCGTAAATCCGATGTTTAACGATGGCATCCTAGTTATTTTACTGAGTCTATTCTTTTTCTTTGTCACAACCAAAAACGAACCACGGAATATCCCTGGTTCTTAAAAAAAGAGCCTGGGACAAAAATCACTTTGGATTTTTGTTCCAGGCTCAAAACCTGATAAACGGCGGGAACAGAACCAACTCCTTCGGAAATAAGCCGAAATTCTCCAAAAATTAAAAAGCAATTTTCGGAAATTCCTTCTTATTTCTCGGAGCTAAACGGTTCCGTCCCGACCTCTTTCTATTCTTCAAATTCTTCTTCATCTGTTAATTCAGGTAAGTCAATCGTGGTCACCGCAGATTGGCCAATTTGCGCTAAATATGCAGCTAATTCATCCACATTTTCCACAGGTGACACGGCTGCTTCAATTGCCATTGCTAAATTAAGTCCGGCGACTACTCGCAATTGCGGATAAGTGCCCATGGCCATCATAGCCACATTACAAGGTGTTCCTCCTTTTAAATCAGCTAATACAAGCGTCGGGACATTGCCAGCTTCTTTTAAGATTGCTGCCAGTTTTGCTTGCGTGCCGCTCAAGCCATCTTCTGCGGTCATTGACACAATCGCAGCATCTGCTAATTCCCCGACAATCATTTGAGTAGAAGCTAAGGTTTCTTCTGCCATCCGTCCATGGCTCATTAAAATTAATTTTGGTTTCATCATATCCTCCTAAAAATACTGCTGATAAATTTTTGTTCGTGCTTTCAGAAAGCCACGTTCTTCACGAGTGGGATGAACCCGATTCGTTAACAAAATTAGGGCTTCTTTGGTCTCTTTTTTCATACCAATCGCCGTTCCAGTAAAGCCAGTATGATACAAATAGTCTGCCCCTGCTTGCGTCTTTTTCACTTCCCAACCAAATGTACGTCCCCCTTGGTTCATAGACCAGAGAGCAGTGAACATTTTTTCAGAAAATAATGGTTTGCCAGACGGGTAGCGATTGTTCATAAAACACTGAACAAAAGTGAGTAAATCTGGTAAAGTTGCAAATAAACCTGCACTGCCAATTGGCGCTTTTAGTTGATAGGCTTTCGAATCGTGGACCACTCCCTGAATAACGCCGCGTTGTTTTGTAATCTCTGTGGGCACTGCCTGGGCAAAATCGCTGACCGTAAAACTTGTATGCTGTAGGTTCATTGGTTGAAATACGTATGTTTGAAAGCTCTCTTCTAATGAGCAGCGATCCAATACTTGAATAATTTCTCCCAATAAGTAATACCCTAAATCAGAATAAGTGGTTTTCCCTCGTTCAGATAACGAATGCGTTAAAATGATTTCTTGCAAGCTTTTTTTTGTGACATTTTTCTTATCGACAACATCAGCTGGCAGTCCGCTCTGATGCAGTAGAAGCTCCCCAATCGAACAAGATAGTCCTTGATAATCAGGCAGGATTTCCCCCACAGTGGTTGAAAAAGCAAGCTGATTTGTATCGATTAATTGTAACATTCGATTTGTTGTCCCAATAACTTTCGTTAAGGACGCTAAATCATACAGGCTAGCTGATGAAATCTTTTGTCTTGCAAATGGACCAGTATTACCTAAAAAGCCCGTATACTGTTCTGATAAGCTATCTTCTGTGATCGTCCCCCAAGCGACACCCGGAACGACTTGCTGATTAATCAGTCTCTGAATTGTTTCTTGAATTGCGATTTGATTCATTGTTCACCACTTCTATGCTAAAACTTCTGAAATCCGTCCGTCATGTTCTGCTAATAGTTGTTTGGCTTTTTGAAAATCAACGTGGGCTTTCGCCATTACAATGGCTGGTGCCACTTCTAGCTGTGATGCCTCCAAGTATTCTTTGGCTTGCGATTCCTCGATTTCTGCTGCTTCTTTAATGATATTCGTGGCACGTTGAATTAATTTTTCGTTCGTTGGTTGTACATTGACCATCAAATTTTGATAGATATTCCCTACTTTAACCATAATTCCTGTTGAAAACATATTTAACACCATTTTCTGTGCTGAACCCGCTTTCATTCTAGTTGACCCTGTAATGACTTCCGGTCCTACAATTGGCGCAATCCCAATTTCCGCCAATTGATTCATCGGACTTTGATTATTACAGGTAACTGAAATGGTTAGAGCGCCCACTTTTTTTCCGTATTCAATTGCGGAAACAGCATATGGTGTCCGACCACTAGCAGCAATCGCAATTACGACATCTCGGGCAGTCAATTGATGTTGCGTTAAATCTTCGATGGCTAATTCTTTCGAGTCTTCAGCACCTTCAATTGCTTGATACATTGCTTTTTCACCACCAGCTAAAATACCAAATGCGCGTTCTGGCGACACACTATATGTGGGCGTTAATTCAATCGCATCCAAAGCACCTAAACGTCCAGACGTTCCTGCACCACAATAGATTAAACGGCCCCCTTTTTTAAATCGTTCTGCCGCTGCATCAATTGCTGCAGCAATCTGCGGAAGCACCTTTTCAATTGCTTGTGCTACCTTTTGGTCTTCTTGATTTATTAAAGTTACCATTTCTAATGTTGACACTTGGTCAATCTTTTTAGTCGCTTCATTTCTGGCTTCTGTCGTTAATCCTTCTAAGTTCATTTGCTTGCACACCCCTACTTCTCTTTTAGACGGCTGACAAGTTGACTCGTTTCAATCATATTGCGTTCAATTTCTGTGTCTAAATCATCTTGAATTGAACCTAAATACAGAACATCGCCAATTGCCATTGACGAAGCAATCGATGAAATAGCCCCAACTCGAATGAGGTGCTCATTATTGGGGACTAAAAGAACTTCATCGCTCAATGATCGCACGTTTTCTCCATCGTTACTGGTAATAAAAATAACCGTTGCACCTCTATTTTTGGCAATTTCACAGGCGATTAAGGCTTCTTTTGTCAAACCACTATAGGAGACCGTGATCAAAATGTCTTGTGCCGTTGCATAATTTAAAAACTCCAACATCATGTGACTATCATAATTAAAAATTGCTTGGCGACCAGCGCGGTTAAACTTGTGATAAAGATTATAAGTCGTTAAAGAAGAGGCACCAATTCCAACCAAATGAATTTTTTCCGCTTTTTTAACATGCGCGATTGCTCGTTCCAAGGCTTGTTTATCCACTGTATAAAATAAATCCTCAATCGTAGCATTTAATAAAGATTCTACTTTCATACAAATAGTATCCACCGAATCATCCGCCGCTACAATTGGATCAATATCTTTTTTACCGTTACTGGCAGCTTGTACCGCTGCAATGGATAGTTTTAACTCTTCCCAGCTGTCAAACCCTAATTGTTTAGAAAAACGGGTAACTGATGCTGGAGAAGTTTCGCTATTGCTAGCAATTTCGTTTGCTGTTAATGAGAGAAGACGGGTCGGATCCTTCAGTATATAGTCTGCGATTCTCTTATTTACTTTGGAAAAGTCCTTATATTTTTGTCTGATTGAACGGATTGGCTCCATCTTCTCATCTCCATTTCTATTTTATGAAAGTTAAAATTGCTTCGTTTGGTTCAGAAGGGATCATCTGTGCGGTAATAGTCACCCCATTATCTGTTAAACGACGAACGGTTTGAATATCTTCATCGGTTAATGCAACAGATTTTTTAATTGCACGACTGCCTTCTTTTTGAGAAATATTGCCGACATTGAAGCTCTGTAATGGGACACCGCCATCAATTAAAGCCGCCATGTCTGCAATGTCTTTCGTAATTAAAAAGACTTTTTCTTCATCATAATTGCCTGCTAAAATTTTTTCAATCGCTTTACGTTTTGATAAAATGGATAATTTAACTCCTGCAGGCTTAGCCATTTTTAAGGCACCAATTTGTAATTGATCTTTGACAGCGGCATCATTTACTACCATGATTCTTTGTGCTCCAACCGTATTCGTCCAAACGGTTGCAACTTGTCCGTGAATTAAACGCTCATCTACTCTTGCATGTACAATTGTCATAATAAATCTCTCCTATTATATACTATTTTTTTAAAATAAACCGCCAACCCAAGCCAACATTGGTTGTAAATTGCCTAAAACCATGCCAATTAAAATTAAAACAAAGATTAGCCGTGTTGAATTCATTTTCTTTTTCCCTAGTAACCAATAGGATAAAAGAACAATCCCTAAAGGAATTAATGCGGGTAAAATTTTATCCAACATTTCTTGAACAGATAATGTTACATCTCCCATTTTATAAGTTAAATCTAATTTGTAAGTAATTACCGAAGGAATCAAACCGCCGACCACCGTTAACCCTAAAATAGCTGCACCTTGCGTAAACAATTTCATTTTATCCGCAAATTCTGTCGCAATTTTTTTCCCTTGATGGTAACCAATCCAAGTGAATTTATAGCGAACCCATAGGACCACTGCTCCGGCAATTAACGGAATCAGTAACCCAACAACCTGGCCCCCTTGCGCCATGTAAGCTGCAATCGAAAAAACAATCGCACGATAAATCGCGATAAAAATGGTATCACCAACACCAGCAAACGGACCCATTAGACCTGTTTTCAAGCCAGTAATGGCCGTTTCATCTTCAATGCCAACTTCTTCTTCCAAAGCCATATCAGCTCCGACAATTAAGTGCGACATGGCTGGCGTTGTATTCATAAAGCCAAGATGTGTCTTCAAGGCTTTCTTCATAGCTACTGGATCTTCACTGTATAGTCGCTTTAATGCAGGCATCATCACCCAAGCGTAACCAAGTCCTTGCATTTTTTCATAGTTCCAGCCCCACTGATAGCCAAAAAGATTACGGACGTAAACTTTATTAATATCCTTTTTTGTTAATTTGTTAGTCATCAATCTCAACCTCATCATCATCTTCGTAAATAACCGTGCCACTTGTTGTAGCTGCACCGCCTTTGTTATGATTCATCACATAAATCGCTGCTAAAGCCAAGCCAACCAGTGCGACACCTAAAACTGAGAAGAATTGGGCCCCATAAGCAAGTAACACGAACCCAATAATAAAATAAGGCCAGTATGTTTTAATTGGCAAGTAACGCATTAAAATAGCAATCCCCATCGCTGGTAAAATAGCACCTGCTGCTTTTAGCCCATTCATCACCCAAATAGGAATCCAATTATTGATAGCGTTTACAACTTGTTCACCAAAAGCTAGGCCAATAAAAACTGGGATGACACGAGAAATCGTCCAAGGAAAAATTCCTAAAACATTGCAGCGCTCGACCCCTTTATAATTTCCTTCTTCCGCATAACGATCTGCTTTGTGTTGAAAAAACGTATTAGCCATTCTGCCTAAAATATCTAGTTGTGTTAATAATAACCCAATCGGAACCGCAACTCCGATACCATACTCTGCCCCTTTCCCTGAAATGATTGCATAAGCCGTTCCCATAATGGCCCCTGAAAGAAAGTCTGGGACTGTTGCTCCTCCATAAGTCGCTACGCCTAATGTCATCAATTGAAGCGTTGCCCCAATCATCAAACCTGTTTGAACATCTCCTAAGACTAGGCCAGTAAACGTTGCAGCAAACAATGGTGTATATGGACCAATCTGAATAGAAATTTGGTCAAGTACACCAACAACTGTGTAAAGACATAAAATCAAAATAATACCAATCGATACTGTCATGCTTTCTCATCCTCCTTGAATGCGTTTTCTTTTTTGTATTTGTAGAATACCATTAAAGAAATATAATTTCAAGTTCTTTTTAAAAATATTTTTAAATGAAATTACATTTCTTATATAATTTTTGTGCTATACTAAAAGAAAACGGTTTAGGAGTGATTATGTGCGGGTTTTGCTGATTTATTTCATAACTATTTTTCTATCCAATACAGTTGGGGCGCTCTCTGGGATGGGTGGAGGCGTCATTATTAAGCCTGTTTTGGATTTTCTTGGGTTCCATTCGTTAAATAGTATTGCGTTCTATTCAAGTGTCGCTGTTTTTGTCATGTCCATTTCTTCGACTTATAAACAGTATCAAAATGGTGTCCAAATTGAATGGAAAAAAGCCGCGAGTATTTCGTTTGGTTCCTTAGTCGGCGGCATGTTAGGTGATTTACTTCTTAATCAGGCGATTGCACTAGCGCCAAATGAAGAAAAAGTACAACTAATCCAATATATCATCATGTTGCTGACCTTGGTTTTGGTTCTTCTCTACAATCAATTTTCCAACTGGCACTTACACCTCAACGGATTGAGCATTTTTCTGATTGTCGGATTAGGCTTAGGGATTCTATCAACCTTTTTAGGCATCGGTGGCGGTCCCATTAATGTAGCTTGCCTTATTCTCTTTTTTGGAATGGATATCAAATCAGCAACTGTTTATTCCATCATTACTATTTTTTTCTCCCAACTCGCCAAACTTGGCAATATCGGCTTGACCACAGGGTTTGCGGTTTTTGATTTGACAATGCTTTGGGCTATTATTCCTGCCGCTTTATTCGGTGGTTATGTCGGCGGTCTTTTCAGTAAAAAATTATCTCAACAACGGGTCGCCCAAATTTATAGTTTAGTTGTTTTTTTAGTTATTTTGTTAAATATGTATAATTTGTGGACTGTTATCTAAAAAAGAAGCGCTTTGTCGTATAGACAAAGCGCTTCTTTTTTAATTAAATCACTGTTAATTTAACATCTATATTATTTCTTGTTGCTTTAGAATATGGGCAAATTTCGTGGGCTTTTTTAACAAGTTCTTCTGCTTTAGCTTGATCTACCCCATCAATATGAACTTCTAATTCAGCACCAACGCTAAATCCATCTTCTCCTTGGAATAAGGAAACACGTGCAGTTACTGTACTTTTACCTTCGACTTTTTCTTGATCCATCACTAATTCTAATGCACCGTTAAAGCAAGCACTGTAAGCCGCTGCGAATAATTGTTCTGGATTTGTTGTATTTTCTTTCTTGACACCTGGCGAAGCAACCGCATAAGAAAATGATTTATCCGGTGAGTGAACTTCTCCTGCACGTCCGCCCGTATTAATGATAGTTGTTTCATAGATTTTTTTCATGTAAATTCCTCTCCTTTGTAAAGTTTTACACTTCTGAGAACTTGTTACTTACATAATTATTGTAGGAAACTTTGCCAGATACAGCAAACGTTGTGCTTGTGAATAATAAAAAATAACATTTAACGTTGTATTTTTGACGTAGAAAAAGAACCCATTCTATGATAGGATAAAGTGAACTTGTACATTTGTACACAAACTATTTTACAAAGGAGACTTTCCCTTGACACACTTACTTGATTATCAACCATTAAACCTCTACACAAACTATCAAGAAGCCGCAGAAAAAACACCAACTGTTCCAATTATTTTTGATGAATCTTTGCCTGCTTTTCCTGCACTTGGCTTAGAAACAACTTATGGTGAAAGCCATCAAGAAATTTTGAAACGGGCATATCAATTAGCCGCTTTAGGTGTAAAAAAAGGCGACAAAATTATTATTTATAAAAGTCCTAAATTCGACACGTATTTACTAGCTGTTGCAGCCTCATATCTAGCAGCCGTTCCTGTAATGGTTTCATACCATTTACCTTTTGAAACAATTGAAGTATTCGTTGATCGTTTAGAAGATCCTTATATTTTATTTGATGATGTGACTGCTGAAAAAGTTCAAGCTGTTCGTAACAGCTCTGCCAATAAAAAACTTTCGGTTGCTTCTCTTTTAGAAGCTGATGCCACGGAAGTTCCTCAAGACGAACTGACTAAAGACGAAATTGCCTACATGACTCACACCTCTGGAACAACAGGTATTCCTAAACTTATCTGTCATTCCAATCACTCTATGGGTTGGCGTACAAAATGGCAAAAAACCATTTTTACAAAAATTGCTGAAAAGAAATTAGTTGGCTTTCATATTTCGCCAGTTCATTCTCGTTTTAACATTGGTGTGTCTTCTTTAATGGCCATGGGCTTCCCTATGATGCCTTTAGCAAATGCTTCGAGCGAAAAAGTCGCTGAAATGTTCAGCACCTATCAACCAATCGCTGTAGAAACACACCCCAATAACTTCGTTCAATGGGTTCGTTTGGCCAAAGAAAAACCTGAAGCCTTCGCTAGTGTCCATTATTATCATTCTACTTTTGATGCAATTAACAACGCTACAATGGTGGCTTTCTTAAAAGCATCTGCTGCCAATGAACCAATTTTCCTACAAGTTTATGGACAAAGTGAATGCGGGCCAATGATCTTACGAGCGCATACTTTAGAATCCCTAAAAGATTCAGACGCTCGTGACATGGGTGTTGGTTTAGAGGATTTAACACAAGCTCGAATTACCGATGAAAAAGGACAAGTTTTACCTGCGATGACGGACGGCCATATCCAATTCTTATCCAAAGGACGGGCCTTAACATATTACAAAGAAGATGCCCGCTTTGCAGAAAATGTCTACGGCGAATGGTGGGACAGCGGCGATTACGGGATGTTAGATGAACGCGGCCACTTATTCTTGAAAGATCGCCAAGTAGATCTAATTGAAAACATCGACAGTAATTTAGCTATTGAAGATCATTTATTGGATGCATTAGATTTCTTAGAAGAAGTGATTATTGTCCGTGGCAAAGAAAATGAACCACAGCCAATTTTAGCGGTTGTCCCTGGGGAAGAAATGGATTGGGACGCTTGGTGGACACAAGTAGCCGATTTACCACATTTAAACGAACCTATCATTATGGCTTTTGATGAAATCCCTCACACAGCTACTATGAAAGTGCAACGTTTACAACTAGAAAAATGGTTGAAAGAACAATAAAATAAAATTCTTTGTTAAACAGTGTTGGTCAAAAGAACGTTTAGACCAGCGTTGGAGCAAGTGGAGCAGAAAGCTAAAAAGTTAACTCGTTGTAGGTTATCTTAAGCTTTAAAAAGAGGGGCAGTCGTCGTTTTGACGGCTGCTCCTCTTTCTTTTGCCTACCGTTAATTAAATCCTTTTTGTGAAGAGCTTGACATGGGATGGTTCCCACAAATTATACTTAGCTTATTCAAAGAATGGAGTGAGCAAGTATGAAAATTTTAATTAAACAAGATTTCGACACGATGAGCGAATGGGCAAAAATGTTACTTCTAAGCACGATGAGCCAAGATAAACGAGTGAATTTATCAATTACCGCTGGTAAAACGCCAGCACTTGTTTACCAAAAATTAGCCTCGATTGTGAAAAACTCATCTGACTTTGATAATGTTCATTATTATAACTTTGATGAAATCCCCGTTCCTCATCAAAAGGAAGGCATTACTCTGACAGATTTGCGGACGCTGTATTTGACACCTGCGGAAATATCCGAGCAAAACATCCATCCATTAACTGTGGAAAACTTTCAACAACAAGAACAACGGATTGCTGACGCAGGCGGCTTAGATTTGATGTTAATTGGCTTAGGAGCAGATGGTCATTTTTGCGGGAACATGCCCACTACCACTCATTTTAAAAATGAAACCTACCAAGTGACCGTCACTGGTTCAGAGCCTTGGTTTGTTCCTGAAATGATGCAGCCAGGCATGACCTTTGTTACGATGGGGCCAGCCAGCATCATGAAAGTTAAGCATCTTGTCCTAATTGTAAATGGTGAACAAAAAGCTCAGATGGTCAAACAAGTGCTCCAAGGACCTGTCACAGAAACGTATCCTGCCTCTATTCTTCAACTCCATCCAAATTTAACGGTTCTCTTGGATGAAGCCGCAGCGAGTCAATTAGAAAAATAAAAAATTGCGCCTAGATTATGCTTCTCTGCATAGTCATAGGCGCAATTTTGTTATCATTACATGATTTTTTGATACTGACTGTATTTTAGCAAATTCGTCTGGGAAAGTGTAACACCAATACCATGTCCCTGAGGCACGGTCATTGTCCCTTGCTCTAAAATAAAAGGTTCCGTGATGATATCTTCATAAAAATAGCGTTCCGTTGCTGAAATATCACCTGGAAAGGAAAAGGTAGGCTGTGACGCAAATTGCAAATTCAATGCACGTCCAACACCAGACTCAAACATGCCACCTAACCAAACCAATAAATCATTTTCTTGGCAAAATGTGGCAATCTTCAACGCCTCGTGAATCCCACCTACACGAGGAATCTTCAAATTGATACTACGGCAACTGCCCAATGCTAACGCCACTTGGCAGTCTTTGAGACTACGAATATTTTCATCCAAACAAATTCTTGTCTTCAGTTCTCTTTGTAATTGTGCGTGATCTAAAAAATCATCTGCAGCAAAAGGCTGTTCAATCATCGCTAATTGATAGTGATCTAAACGTTGCAATTGAGGCAAATCAGCCAATGTATACGCTGAATTGGCATCAACCATCAAAGGCAAGTTAGGAAAATGTTGACGAATCAAAGCAACGGGTTCCACATCATAACCGGGACGAATTTTCAGCTTCACTCGTTGATACCCTTTTTCTACAGCTAACTGAACTTGTTTAAGCAATTGAGGTAAGTCTTCTTGAATCCCTAAACTAATCCCTACAGGAATTTTCCTCCGCGTTGGTCCAAAAAATTCAGTTAAACTCTTCTGTTGCCGTTTGGCATATAAATCCCAGATGGCAGTTTCTAACGCAGCTTTTCCCATCCAATGCCCTTTAACTTCTTCAAAAATTGTTGAAACCTCTTGCGGCTGTTCAAGCGCTTCTGTTAAAAGTAACGGAATTAAATGCTGTTGGATGATGAAGCGTTCGGTTACCAACGTTTCTTGCACATAATCAGGTTGCTCAAAAGCCACTAATTCGCCAAACCCTTGATTTCCTTGCTCATCCGTTATTACAAATAAATCAAACGCTTTTTCTTCCAGGCGACCATAGCTCGTGACAAACGGCGTTTTTAAAGGCAAACGAACCTGATAGGTTTCAATTGATTGAATGTTCATTCAGACGGCTCCTTCCAATAACGCTGTCACCTTTTCATAGAAAATCGTTGGTTGTTCTAAATGGATACAATGTCCTGCTTCAGGAAAAATTGTCAGCCTCAACAACGGTTGACGTGCCTGCATTTTTTTCGCAATTCCAATAAATTTTTGATCTTCGCCGCCTACCAATAAATCGGTAGGAATTGGCTGCAATTCTGCTAGACGTTCCCAGTAACTCTCTTGCGCTCCTGTGCCCATATACCACAAACTACTAGCCAATCCAAAGGCCGATTGGCTCAAACGTTCCTGACGAATGGCCATTTGCTGTGCCACAGACAAGGCTTTTTGCGTTTGAAATAACGGTAATTCTTGCCAAAAATCAATAAAATCCACCAGCGGTTCCTCTAAGAGACGTTCCGCCAAACGATGATCTTGACAGATACGAGTCTGACGTTCTGCAACGGTGGCCAAACCTGGTGACCCACTTTCCAATAAAAGATGCTGTACCTTTTGTGGATAATGTAATGCAAAACCTAAAGCTGTTCGAGCGCCCATTGAATAGCCTAATAAACAAAAGCAAGGCAAATTTAGCGATTCGGTTAGTTCAGCAAGATCATGGCAAACCTGTTTCATGGTATAACGCTCTGGTGCTACCAAACTAGCAGTCGCGCCATGCCCAGGTAAATCAATGCCTAAAACGTTATAAGGTGTTTGACTGGGAAAAACGGCTGCAAACGTGGCTAACGTTCCTGTGAAACCGTGTAAACAGACTACTGTCGTTCGCTTTGCATCAAAAGGTGTTAACCATTGATAATGGTACTGCATCCCCCGAATTAACCGTTCCATGAAATCCCCTGTCTTTCTACTCGTCTACCAATTTCAGCTAAAATTGATTCGTACAAATGAACATTCTCTTGGCGATTTCCTTTGACTTCTATCACTTGAAATTGTGGTTCTTCAGCCGCTGTTTGTAAAATTTGCTTGAGCTCCGCGATTGTTTTGACTTCTTGATACGAAGCACCGTAAAGTTCAGCAACTAACGAAAAATCTAAATCAAGCGGTGTTCCAAATAAAGGCTCGAAATCGTCCTCACGTAAAGTTCGTTGAGATAGAAAAGAGAAAATCCCGCCACCATTGTTATTTAATAAAACAATTGTTAACGGCAACTGATAACGTTTAGCCAAAAATAAACCATTCATATCATGATATAGCGCTAAATCACCAATCAGTAGAACGTTTTGCTGTGTCGGTGCTACGGCACTCATTCCTAAAGCAGTTGAAACAATCCCATCAATCCCGTTGATGCCGCGATTTCCAAACATCCGATAAGGGCGACTATCCATAAATCGATCTAAGTAGCGGATAGCCATACTATTAGATACAAATAACTGACCGTTCTCTTTCATTGTTTGGTGAACAGCTAAGCTGGCTGTTGTTTCATTTAATTCTGTCGCGTTCAGCGTTTCTAGAAGAACTTCAGAGACCGTTTTTTCTAGCAAGAGCCATTGTGCTAACCAAGTCGCTTCTTTTGGTTTGACAACCGTTAGCAGTTGTTCTACAAACGTGGTTTCCTTTGCCTGAATAACTGTTTGTGATTTTTTCAATTGCTCTTGCCATTGCCCATTTTCGTCCACAAAATAAAAAGTAGTCTCTGTCGTTGCTAAGCGTTTCAACCATAACATGATGTTTTTAGAAATTGGCAGCGAACCAAAGCGCACTACCACTTCTGGTTCTTGTGGCAAGGTCGCCACATTTAGAAACAGATCACTATGTGCAATAACAACTTCACTATTTTGCCCATGTGTCACAATGTTTGCTAAAGGATCCGCTAGTAACGGCCATTTCAAAGCTTCGGCTAATTGAATAAATAACGCCGCTTCTTCCTCTGTATGACTGCCACCGACAACCAAGACGCCGTTTTTCTGGTACCATTGATCCGCTAACTGTTGCACTTGTTCTGTAGAAAGGATTGATTGACCAGCGAATAAAGCCGTTTGTTGAGAACTCTTTGTTTTTCTCTCTAAGTCAGGTAATAATGGTTCCCGCAAAGGAAAATTCAAATGAACAGGTGCTGCAGGCGTTTGTTGCGCGAATGCTGCTCCTTTAGCGCCTTGCCAATAGGCGTAATTCAACATCTCTTCTGTTGCTTCTGGCAAAGCCATTTCAACAAATAATTTCACGTGATTTTGATACATTTGTAATTGGTCCATGGCTTGAGGAGCGCCAACTTGACGTAACTCATGCGGCCGATCCGTTGTTAAAACGACTAAGGGTACATGGCTAATATTGGCTTCACAAATTGCTGGATAATAGTTTGCAGCTGCTGTTCCAGAGGTACAAAGTAAGACCACTGGTTTTTGACTCGCTTTACTTAATCCTAAAGCAAAAAAAGCAGCGGAACGTTCATCGACATCGACAAAAGTTTGGATTGCGGTTTCCCGATGAAGTAATAAAGCCAGTGGTGTGGAACGGGACCCTGGACTAATGACTGCTTGTTCAACCCCACTATTTTTTAAGCCTTCAATAAAGGCCATTAAATAATCGGTCATTGTTTCTTGATGATTCATTAAACCTGCCCTCCAATTCCTCGTAACATCGGTTGAAATTTTATTTTCGTTTCTTCTCTTTCTAGCTCTGCTTGAGAATCAGCAACGATACCACAACCTGCATAAAGAACGCCTTGCTGACCAGCAAAGACACCTGAACGCAAGGCCACAGCGAACTCGCCACTATCATCATTCCCTGAAATCCAACCGATTGGCGCACCATATAACCCACGACTCCCTGGCTCATATTGTCGAATCCATTCGACTGCCAACTCTTTGGGCTCACCGCCTAAAGCTGGCGTTGGGTGTAACTGCATCACACTTTCCAAGAACGAAATTCCCGGTTTACGTTGACCCGAGATTGGCACATAAAGATGTTGTACATCTCGATTTTCCAAAATAATGGGTGCTTGAATACTGTTTTCAGAAGTCGTCATCTTCGCCAACTCTTTCGCTAAACGTTCCACCACAATTTGGTGTTCTCCGGTATTTTTGCGGTCTTGTAAAAGTTGCGCTCCTAAAGTTTTCGTTTCTTCTGGTGTTTGACCCGTTTTAATGGTTCCTGCAATACAAGCGGTCGCAAACGTTTCTTTAGTACCCAACAGAAGTCGTTCTGGTGTTGCACCAATGAAACTTGTGTCATTGGCTTCCAAAGCAAACAAATACGTATTTTGTTGTTGTGCCATTAAATTAACAAGCACTTGGTTACTTCGAATTTTTTCAGGACTGCTCACAGCAAGTTGTCGAGCCAAAACCACTTTTTTTAAAGGGCCATCTTCTCTTAAGACTGCTACTGTTTCGTTGACAGCTTGTAGCCATTCAGTCACGGCAACTTCTTCCTTGTCAATCTTTGTTTCCGCTACAGCTGGCAACTCCTCACAGGTAGCTAACAAGCGATCAAACTGAGCCACCAAAGTCGACCAACGTTCCTCGACTTCTTGTTCACTAGAACCTGAAAAGTTCAGCGTTCCATAAATACGTGAACCTGAAAAAGTAAATAGAATACTTGGTAGATAAAACCAACCTTCCCCTAACTCTCCCCAGGCCTCAGTAGGCGTTTGTTCTGTATCAAAAGGCAAACCGCCAAACAGAAGAGCCCCCGTACCAGAAATAGACATATTTTGAAAACGAGTTGCCGCCTCTTTTTTTAAAAAGTTGTTCAATTGATGCGTTTCTGTTTCTGCGCCTTTTAAGATAGTTTCATATCCGAAGCCAACCAAAGCAAAATCTTTTTTCGGCGTTTGCCAAAAAAAACGTTCTCCTTGGTATGCCTTTTCACCAGCGGCAAAAATTGCCAAGGCTGTTTGTTCTGTTTCTAATGGAAAAACCCAACTGAACTGACGGGCATTCTTCTGATAGGCTTGTCGTAATTCATCAGGCAATTTCATCTGATTAAAAACGCCTCTCTTTCTTCTGTCATGAAACGATGTTTGGCAATCTTTCCACTTGCTGTTTGCGGGAAAGAATGACAAAAATAAATGCGTTTCGGTCGTTTATATTTTGCCAGTTTTCGTGAACACTGGTCTTGAATTTGCGTTAAGGTGATTTCTTGGTCACTAATCACATATGCAACTGGGACGGCTCCCCATTGCGCATCTGGTTCTCCTACAACTGCCGCTGCTTTAATTCCTGTTATCGTCTGTAACACCTGTTCAACCTCAGTGGGGTAAATATTTTCACCACCAGAGATAATGAGTTCACTTAAACGACTAACCAAATACAGGTAACCTTGTGCATCTAAATAGCCCATGTCGCCTGTTTTAAACCAATCATCTGCTGTCCATTTTTCAGGTTGACGCTGGTTAAGGTAACCTGAAACAACGTTTGGTCCCTTAAGTAAAATTTCTCCGACTTGCTTTTCTGGCTGTTCTTGTCCTAGTTCATCAACAATTTTGATCTGCATATCTTTTAACGGTTGCCCAGCAGAGCCGATTTTCAGTGCCGCATCTTCAAATTTCAAGGCAACAACTTGCGAACACGTTTCCGTCATCCCATAAGATTGAATGACTGGAATCCCTTTTTCCTCACACTGCGCTAATTTATCCGGAGCAATCGGTCCGCCGCCTAATAGCATTCCTTTAAAGCTGACGCTGTAGCCAGCTTCAGGATAGACAGACAATAATTTTTGTAACATTGTCGCAACCACTGAAATGACGGTTCCACGGCCTTCTTGTAAATCTTGTGTCACTTGCTGTTCATCAAATTTATCGTAAAGGCGAATACTACAACCTAAGACGAGTTGTCGAACAACAATCGACAATCCGCTAATGTGAAATAATGGAACTGCACACAACCAACAATCTTCAGCAGTAATCCCCATATTTTCTTGGGTGCCTCTAGCACTGGCCAAATGATTTTTAAACCGTTGCAAGACCCCTTTAGGCTGTCCTGTAGTTCCAGATGTATACATAATAGAAGCCACCGACTCTAAGTCACTTGGCTGTTGAAACTCCTGACGTGAAAGACTATGCTGTTTTTTAACCATTGGCTGAACGTCGACAAAAGAAATCTCCTCTAACAAAGCCTGCGTTTCAGGCGCACCAATAATCGTTTTAACTTGCGCATCTTTTAACTGAAAAGTCAGTTCAGCAAGTGTCAAATGCGTATTTAAAAATAATAACTCTTTCCCCAATTCCCATAAGGCTAGAATTGAAAAATACAACTCTTTGCTGTTCTTACTGAATAAAGCCACACGTTTTTCTTCTGGTGCAAGCACCTGTTGATATGTGGCTACCCACTGGCTGACTTCTTGTTGCACTTCTAAAAACGTCCAAGATTCATCCTGAAAATAAAAAGCAGGATGATCGGGACGTTTTTGTACTTGTTTATTTAACCAAGTCATTGGTTTATGGGAATTTAGGGAATTGATCGAAATCTGGTGTCCGTTTTTCTTTAAATGCATCTCGGCCTTCTTGTGCTTCAGCCATTGTATAGTAAAGAAGTGTCGCATCACCAGCTAATTGTTGCACACCAGCCAAGCCATCTGTATCGGCATTTAAAGAGGCTTTAATCATCCGTAAAGCAATCGGGCTTTTGGTTAACATTTCTTCTGCCCACTCCATTGTCACATCTTCTACTTGATCCAATGGAACAACTGTATTAATCCAGCCCATATCTAAAGCTTCTTGAGCAGAATATTGTTTACACATAAACCAAACTTCTTTCGCTTTTTTATGGCCGATAACGCGCGCCAAGTAACCTGAGCCGTATCCACCATCAAAGCTACCGACATTTGGTCCTGTTTGCCCAAACTTAGCATTTTCAGCCGCAATTGTTAAATCACAAACTAATTGTAAAACATTGCCGCCACCAATGGACCAGCCTTTCACCATTGCGATGACTGGTTTGGGAATGACACGGATTAACCGTTGTAAATCTAACACATTTAAACGTGGAATGTTGTCTTCGCCAACGTAACCACCATTACCTCGAACTTTTTGATCGCCACCAGAACAGAATGCTTGGTCACCTGCGCCTGTTAAAATAATAACCCCGACATCTTCTTTATCACGACTAATGTTGAATGCATCAATCATTTCCATGACTGTTTTTGGTGTGAATGCGTTGTGAACATGCGGGCGGTTGATAGTAATTTTTGCTACTTTGCCTGCTTGCTCAAATAAAATTTCATCATATTCTTTAATTGTTGTCCAGTTTCTCATTAGGAAACCTCCTTCATTAATCTCATCTTTTCTATTATACACAAGAATCGGCACTTTAGAGAAAAAGTCGCTTGAATTTTAAGAAAAAACATGGCTATTTCAAATTTTCTTCATTCCTGTATAATAAATAAAAAACCTTTTATTCTCTCTTTTATTAGAAAGGACTGATTACTATTCATCTTTTAGAGTATTTAGGCATCACGATTCAACAGGTTTCTGCTGAGAAATGTCAGCTTACTTTAGCGGTAAAAGACGTGCATAAACAACCCTATGGCCTTGTCCACGGGGGCTTAAACGGCGTCTTAATTGAAACTGCCTGTAGTTTAGGTGCGAACGAAAACGTTCCTGAAAACACTTTTGCTGTCGGCATAGACTTACAAGTAAATCATCTTCGCAGTGTCCATGATGGTAGCCTTACCGTGATTGCGACACCCGATCACTCGGGAAAGACCCTTCAAGTTTGGGAAGCAAAAATATATAACGCAGACCACCAATTGACGAGCGTGGGGCGTTGTACCTTAACAAATCGACAAAAAAAACAGTAATCTTTACAGGTTACTGTTTTTTTGTTTATGGTTTTTAATAAGTAATTAGATTACTTCGTTTATTTAATTTTAGTACCAACCATTTGCTAACCAGAATGATTTAGCTGCATCCCATGAACCATAGCGACCTGCTACGTACTGATCTGCCACGCGTTCTTGGTTGGCAGGTGAATAGTCACCATTTAAATAAGAGGCAGATAATTGGTAACGACCGATATACTGACCGTTTGTTGCATCGTAAGAACCACTAGATTCACGTTGTGCGATCCACTCTTTTGCATCACTGCTTGCGGCAGGTGCTGCTGGTTGCGCTACTTCTTGAGCAACAGGTTGTTGTACTTCTTGTTGTACTGGTTGTGCAACAGGTTGTTCAACTACTTGTTGAACTGGTGCAACTTCTACAGCTGGTGCTGGAGTATTAGCAACTTCTTTTTCTGAACGAATAACTAATTGTTCTCCTTCAAAAATTAAATCAAGGTTTGGCAATTTGTTATCAGAAGCAATTTTTTGAATTAAGCTATTGTCTCCTGCAAATTGATGAGAAATTGTTGATAAAGTATCTCCTGCTTTAACTGTATATAAGCTTTCTGCGTTTGCGTCTGTTCCTAAGAATAATCCTAAACCTGCGGCCAAAGTTGTTCCAAGTAAAATCGTTTTGATTGATTTCATGTATGTTTCTCCTTTGTAATTAAAAATATTTGATTGTTGCTCTTAGCACTCGGCAACAACCACGTCTGCTTCGCTTTATCGAAACGACTTCACATACTTTATCATCGAATGGCCGGCCGTAGGTGAATATCTCGTGACAATTTATTACTAGAATGTCGGTTTTGTTACATTTTGTAATAAAAAGCTGCCGGAAGCTTGATATTATCCTGTTTATATTTTGCGAAAAAAAGTTAAAAAAACAGAATTTTATTTTTGAGAAACCGTTTTCTAACCCTTGATTAGCCATTAAATGTCGGTTTTTTTACATTCGTTTCAGTCAAAAAGTAACAAAATGTTAAAGATACTAGACATGAGAATGTTTTTTTTAAAAACTCACGCCTAAAAAGAACAGGTGTTTTCTTTGAATTTTTTTATCATTCACTATATTTATTTTTCCTTCTATTATATAGATAAATTTTTTGTCGTATTCATTTTTCGATTCTGAAAAAACACTAAGCACTTCCTATTGAAACAAAAAGAGTTAAACAAAAAAATCTTATATTTTGCTTGTTATTTATTCATTTTAATCTTATTCAAAAAAGGAACAGCTAAAGCAACTATGAAAACAAAGTATTGAAAATAAAGCAGAATAAATATTCATTTTTATCATAATTCACGAATAAAAAACAAACAATCAATCGAACGCTTGTTATTTAAAAACGTAATCAGTTTTTTCTCTTTCTATTTTCCAATCTATGAGTAATAAAATATATGAATCTACATTTAAGTCATTTTATTATCAAATATTCTGAATATTATAAGAATTGGAGTTTTATCTATGAGTGACAAAGAACAACTTGAGAAATTAGACAAATCCTTTCTGGGACAACCGAAAGGACTAGCAACACTGTTCTTCACAGAAATGTGGGAACGTTTCAGTTACTACGGCATGCGTGCTATTCTAATGTATTACATTTACGATACCGTAGCCAATGGCGGTTTAGGTCTCCCCAAAGCAACTGCCTTAGCCATCATGTCCATTTATGGATCAATGGTTTTCATGTCCAGTATCATTGGCGGTTGGGTCTCTGACCGTGTCTTAGGTTCAAGGAAAACTGTTTTTATTGGTGGTTTGTTAATCATTGCTGGACATATTGTTCTCGCTACCCCATTTGGTGTCCCCGCCTTATTCGTTTCTATTATGTTGATTGTATTTGGGACTGGGATGTTAAAACCAAACGTTTCAGGGATGGTTGGCCATCTTTATTCAAAAACTGACTTACGTAGAGATGCAGGCTTCTCCATTTTTTACATGGGGATTAATATCGGAGCCTTAATCGCTCCCCTTGTTGTCGGAACTTTAGGACAAGAATATAATTATCATTTAGGCTTTTCAGTTGCCGCAGTAGGGATGTTCTTCGGGCTACTACAATATTATTTCCAAGGACGTAAATCTCTTGCTGGGATTGGTCAGGCCCCAACTAATCCAATGTCTAAAGAAGAGCAAAAGAAATTTGCTAAAGCATTTATGTTGGCAATTGTCGTTGCTTTACTTATTTTTGGTGGCGCCTATGTCACAGGACATTTAACAATTGATTTCTTTATTAATACCATCAGCGTGTTAGGAATCCTGTTACCTGTTTATTATTTCAGCAAAATGTTAACTTCTAAAGATGTCACTGCTGAAGAAAAACCAAAAGTTCTGGCTTACTTGCCATTATTCTTAGCAGCAATTGTTTTCTGGTCATTGGAAGAACAAGGTTCGTCTATTCTTGCTCTATTTGCAAATGAACGGACGCAAACGAGTTTGTTTGGCTTCCCGATTGCCGCTAGCTGGTTCCAATCATTAAATCCTGTATTCGTAGTTATTTTGACCCCTATTTTTGTTACATTATGGACAAAACTAGGTAAACGTCAACCATCAACAGTTGTGAAGTTTTCACTAGGGCTAGTCTTTGCTGGTCTTTCCTTCGTCTTATTAATGTTGCCAGGTCTACTTTATGGTACCGAAGGACGGGTGAGTCCACTTTGGTTATTCTTTAGTTTCTTCATTATGATTGTCGGAGAAATGTGTTTATCTCCCGTTGGCTTATCGATTACTACAAAATTAGCACCGAAAGCTTTCGAAGCTCAAACCGTTGCTATTTGGTTATTAGCAGATGCCGCTTCACAAGCCATTAACGCTCAAATTGCTCGTTTCTATACACCTGGAACAGAGTCAGCATATTTTGGGATTGTCGGACTTGTAGCTGTCGTTGCTGGGATTCTCTTATTCATTGTGAAAAAACCAATCCAAAACTTAATGGGTGACGTCCGTTAAACCGTCAAAAAAGTTGCCTTTCTCTTTTTTGAAAGGCAACTTTTTTATACAGCGTTTTGATAACGTTTTCATCAAGTGGTATACTAAATAGAAGGAGGACAAGGACATGCGTTACTTAATTGGCGGTATTTTTTTATTGATTAGTATCTGGCAATTCATTGTTACTGGACAGACATTTTCCTACTTAAAGAAAGAGGGCGGCAAAAGAACCTCACCATTTATTCTGTTAGGACTATGGAGTAGCTTAGTGTTTGCTATTATTTCATTTGCTGTGGCGATTGCTTCTTTCTTTTATGTGAGTTTTTAGTAGAAGGCTAGCCATAAGTAAAAGGAGCGATTGCTAGTCTCGCTCCTTTTACTTATTTTTTATGGTTGTTTTCCAATATAAGCTAAAATTCCACCATCGACATATAAGATATGTCCGTTAACAAAGTCAGAAGCGTTAGATGCTAAGAAAACTGCTGGGCCAGCTAAGTCTGCTGGTGTACCCCAACGATTAGCAGGTGTTCGTCCCAAGATGAATTCGTTAAATGGATGCCCTGGTTCTCTTAATGGCGCCGTCTGTGGCGTTTCAATGTAGCCAGGTCCAATCCCATTACATTGAATATTATATTGTCCATATTCAGAAGCAATATTTTTCGTTAACATTTTTAGTCCGCCTTTTGCTGCCGCGTACGCACTAACTGTTTCACGACCTAGTTCACTCATCATTGAACAGATATTGATAATTTTGCCATGACCCTTTTCAATCATATCTGGAATAACCGCTTTTGCCATAATAAATGGCGCATTCAAGTCAACATCAATCACTTGACGGAACTCTTCTGCTGACATATCCACCATTGGAATTCGTTTAATAATTCCCGCATTATTGACTAAAATATCAATAGAGCCGACTTCTTCTTTAATCTGAGCGACCATCGCTTGAACTTGCTCTTCATCAGTGACATCACACACATAACCACGTGCTTCAATCCCTGCGGCCCGATAATTTTCCAAGCCTTGTTCAACTGATTCAGGAGATAAGTTATTAAAAACAATTGTTGCTCCTGCTTCAGCTAGGGATTTCGCAATCTCAAAGCCAATCCCATAAACAGCACCTGTAATTAACGCTACTTTTCCATCTAATTGAAAATCATTCATTTTAAATTCCATGTTTTCTCCTCTTTCTTTAGTTTATTTTAATTGATCCATTGCAACCATATCCATGTCTGTGTACGTAATATTTTCTCCGCACATGGCCCAAATAAAGGAATAATTACTTGTACCAACCCCAGAATGAATTGACCAGCTTGGTGAAATGGCTGCTTGTTCATTACTCATTACTAAATGTTTCGTTTCGTCTGGTTTACCCATCATGTGGAAAATCCGCGTATCTTCTTCCATATCAAAATAAACATACGCTTCCATACGACGTTCATGTGTATGACAAGGCATTGTATTCCAAGCGCTACCTGGTTCTAAAATGGTGTAGCCCATTTGTAACTGGCAACTTTCACAAACGTTCGGATGAATGTATTGGTAAATTTTACGTTGGTTCAATGTTAATGGATCACCCGTTTCCATTGGGGTAATTTCATCAATACTAATTTTTACGTTGGGATATTTATGATGTGCTGGCACACAACTAATGTAAAATTTCGCTGGATTATCAGGGTTTTCTGAAGAAAAACGAACATGTTTTGTTTCTTTCCCAATATAATAGCCATCTTGTTTTTTCATTGTTTCTTTGGCGCCATCAATTTCAATAAAGCCTGGTCCCCCAATATTAATAACTCCTAGTTCACGACGTTCTAAGAAATAATCAACTCCTAATTCCTTGTCTAAAATAATTTCTAATTCTTCTGTGGTCGGTGTCACACCACCAAAAATCATCCGATCATTATGTGTGTAGGTTAAGCTGATTGCACCTGGAATAAAAACTTTCTCTACTAAAAATTCATCTCTCAATTGTTCTGTTGAATAGTGACGGATATCCGCCGGACTATGTGTATAACGTGTTTCCATATTTTGCATAACTAAAATCTCCTATCTATTTATTTTTCCTGAGCCCGTTGCCAAAAAAGCAAGGACTTCTTTTTGACTAAATTGATTACAATCACCATGGACAGTATGTTTTAACGCACTAGCCGCTGTCGCAAAATCAATGCAGGTTTGTGGATCATAGGCAGCTAATATGCCATGTAAAACCCCACCAGCAAACGCATCACCGGCACCGACACGGTCAACAATCGGTTGTAATCGATGACATTTGGACGTATAATACGCACCTTTGTACCATAGCGTTCCGATTAATTCATTATCTGTCGCTGAATGAACTTGACGTTTGGTTGAATAAAATACTTGAATGTTGGGATAACGTTCTTGCATTTTTCGGTAGTACCACGTTAATGCGTCTTCAAGTTCTTCCTCTGGTTCTGGAATCTCCAATAAATAACGAGCATCTAATACCCCAGCTGAACAAATATCAACAAATGGAAGAATGGCCTTCAATGCCACGCTCGCTTCTTTCTGGGACCAAAGTTTCCCTCGATAATTAATGTCAAAACTTACTTGGCACCCTGCTTGCTTCGCTGCTTTAACTAGCGCAACCGTCATACTTTGCCAATTTTTTGATAACGCCGCTGTAATCCCTGAAATATGAAAGATCTCTACTCCTGAAAACAGCTCATGTAAGTCCCATTCCATTTCTTCGATTTGAGCAAAGCTTGAATAGGCGCGATCATAGACAACACTGGCTGCTCGTTCTCCTGTACCAGTTTCCAAATAATACGTTCCTAGACGTGTTCCGCCAGTTCGTACAAATTCCGTTGAAACCCCATAACGACTTAAATGCTTTTTGGCGGCTTCTCCTAATGAATTATCGGGCACTTTACTAGCAAAAGTCACTTGGTGGCCATAGTTCGCTAACGAAATCGCTACATTCGCTTCACCACCGCCGTAATGTACAGCGAAATTTTCTGTTTGTGCTACGCGTATTCCGACAGGCGTGGACAAACGCAACATGATTTCTCCCAATGTTACGACTTTCCCCATGTGCCTACACCCCTTTGATTGCTTGGAATTTTTCCATATAGGCTTGGGCAACCTCACGAACTTTTTCAAAATCCCCAGTTGCTGCTGGCGCTAACAGATTGCCACCAACACCGACGGCCGTCACACCTGCGTCAAACCACTCGGCCATATTTTCCAAACTGACACCACCCGTTGGCATAATATTTAACTGAGGCAATGGCGCTTTAAATGCCGAAATAACACTCGGTCCATAAACACTTCCCGGAAATAGTTTAATAATATCTGCTCCGCTTTTCAGTGCTTCTTTCATTTCTGTGATGGTCATACAGCCTGGCAAGTAAGGAACTTGATATAAATTGCAAATTTTAGCGGTTTCTTCATCGAAGCTTGGACTCACAATATATTCAGCCCCTGCTACAATAGCTAAACGAGCAGTCGTAGCATCCAAAACTGTCCCCGCACCAATGACTACGTCAGGATTTTCTTTGTATAACGCAACTAATTCCTGAATCACTTCTGTTGCTTGAGGAACAGTAAAGGTTAACTCAATCCCCCGCATACCGCCTGCTACAATAGCTTGACTAGCTTTTAGCGCTTCCTCTTTTGTCTTTCCGCGAACCACAGCAATCACGCCAGCATTTTCTAATTTTTGTAAAATTGATACTCGCTTCAACAGACTCCCTCATTTCTTATTTAGAAACATATATTTATTATAAAGAAATTCACAACTTCATTATACAGATAAAAAAAGAAAATGCAAACGTTTTTACAAAAATAAAAAAAGAAAGACAAACAAAAATCCCAATCGACTTTTGTTTGTCTTTCTTTTTCTACTATAATTTCGCTTCAATCGCTGCTTTTGTTGCTAAAAGGGCTTGATTAATCGTCGTTTTATTTTCCTCTGTCAAACGATATTTCGGCATGCTTACACTAAAAGCACCCGCAATTTCGCCATCTTTCATTAAAGATACTCCGCTACAGAAAATATCTTGTTCAATTTCTTCATCATCGTAAGCAACCCCCGTTTGTTGCACTTGTTTTAATTCTTTTTTCAAACGCAAGGGATTGGTAATCGTATTTTCGGTATAGGGAATTAATGTCTGCGTGTCTAAATATTGTTGCACTTGTTCTTCCGAAAATTCTGCTAAAACGGCTTTACCCATGGCCGAATTATACAAAGGTCGAGTAATTCCCACTTTCGAGGACATGCGAATCGTTTGATTTTTCGGTTCTAATTTATTGATATACAGAATTTCATTATTATTTAAAATCCCTAAATGAATGGTTTCATCGACCGTATTTTGAAGGTTTTCTAAATAAGGTACCGCAATTTCAGCTAAATCGATTTGCTCCACACTTTGATTCGCATAGCGAATCAATTTTGTTCCTAAGCGGTACGTCTTGTTCGTGTCTTTTTGAACATAGCCAATTAATGTTAAGGTTTCTAAAATTTTGATTGCCGTTGATGCCGTCATTTCGGTATTCTTTGCAATTTCCTGTAAGGTTTGATCGGGTTGTAAACTTAGACAGTCCATGATTTTAGCCGCTTTTAACAAGACTGTTCCGTAAGGTTTTGTTTCTTTCATCGAAACCCTCCTTTTCCATATAAGAAATTATATAGAAAAATAAAGAAATTGCAAGAAAAAAAGAACTCGAAGATTCATTCAGTAACGTTTTACTTTCACTTCAGGTCTTTCTCCCAGTCCTATTTCATTCTTATTTTCTTTTCTTTAACTCATCAGAAACATCTGCATCCTTAGGAATTAAAAGATACTCACTGACTTCTGTGGTTTCATTAAATACAACATATAATTTTTGTTCTTCATCGAAATCGCCCAAATCAATCGCTACGTAATTGGGACAAACTTCTGAGATACCATGAAACATTTGACTAAAGATTTTTTTCGTCATCCCCACATTACGATGCTGCTCTTCTGCTTTTTCCACCGCACTTTGTAACGTATATCCTTCATCTAAAAAACGCTTGATCCAATGCACTTTGACGACTGTATGTAACCGATATTTCCGTGGACCGTTTGCGTCTTTCGCAATGGAAGAAATATACCCTTTTTCTTCCCAATAACGAAGTTGACGTGGCGAAACTTCAGCAATTTCACTTAGTTCACTAATTCCTATCAACAAATTTTCTTCATTTAACAAACGCTGAATCATTTTTGACCACATTAGTTTAACTTCCTTTCCCTTATCCTTTCCTTAATTGTAGTTTTTTTTACACCTTTGTCAAGTAAGTTGACAAAGATTCTAATTAGTTGTAAAGTAGTTAATGCAATTTAATTTGAAACTTACAGAAAAAGGAGCGATATATGTGACTTCACAACAACCTGTGGATATTCACGGAAAACCTTATAACCGGTCGTTACTAGTCGGCGTTTTACTAATCGGAACATTTTGTACGATTTTAAACCAAACGCTTTTAACGACGGCCTTACCTACATTAATGAAAGAATTTGATATCTCAGCTTCAAGTGTACAGTGGCTAACCACTGGATTCCTACTTGTGAACGGCATTATGATTCCCATCAGTGCTTGGTTGATTAACAAATTCAGTTCAAAAAAATTATACATAACAGCGATGTCAACGTTCTTAATCGGAACCATCATCTGTTTTGTAGCGCAAGACTTCGGCATGTTATTGACTGGACGTCTTGTTCAAGCCGCAGGGGTCGGTGTATCTATGCCTCTTTTACAAACAATTATGCTTTCAATTTTCCCGCCTGAAAAACGTGGCGCTGCCATGGGCACAACGGGAATTGTTATCGGATTAGCACCCGCTTTAGGTCCAACATTATCTGGTTGGATTATTGATTCTTATACATGGCGTGACCTTTTTGGAATGGTCATTCCAATTGTCGTTTTAGTCCTAATTTTAGCTTCATTTTTAATGAAAAATGTCATTCAATTATCTAATCCAAGTATCGATGTCTTATCGGTCATTCTTTCTACTCTCGGCTTTGGTAGCTTACTTTACGGCTTCTCAAGCGTTGGTGATAAAGGTTGGGGTAGCCCACAAGTCTATGGATTCTTAATTGTTGGTGCGATTGTTTTATGTCTTTTTACATATCGACAATTGCATTTAGAACAACCTTTCTTAGAACTACGCGTTTTTAAATCAAAAGTCTTTACTGTTGCGGCCATTTTATCTGGCGTAACCAACATGGCAATGATTGGTGCCGAAATGGTTTTACCTTTGTATATCCAAAATATTCGTGGCGAATCTGCCTTCCATTCAGGGTTAATGCTTTTACCAGGAGCGTTAGTCATGGGACTTATGATGCCAGTAACGGGTCGCATTTTTGATAAAATTGGTGCCCGTCGTCTTGCGATTACCGGGATGTTTATTTTAACAGCTGCAACGTTACCGTTTGCTTTCTTAACAAAAGCAACACCTATTATTTATATCATTGTCCTATATGCGATTCGGATGTTTGGTATTTCGATGGTCATGATGCCTGTGACAACTTCTGGCATGAATGCTTTACCAATGAATTTATTAAGTCACGGAACTGCTGTAAACAACACCTTCCGACAAGTAGCCAGCTCAATTGGAACAGCTGTTTTGATTAGTGTTTTAACAAATGTTACCAAAGACGGCTTACCTGCATCGGACTTATTAAAAACAGCCCCACTCACTTATCGCGACCAAGCAACAAACGCAACACTAAACGGTTATCACGCAGCCTTCTTCGTGGCAACAATCTTTGGCGTTCTCGGCTTGGCGATTACTTTCTTCTTAAATAAAAAAGAAGCGATGCCTGTTAAGGAAGTAGGTGCAATGAAATAATGATTATTTTCCTTTTAATCCTTTGCGTGTTAGGCTTTGCCTACACAAATGTATTTGGCCGAAAAGTTTGGCATAAATGCTGTATGGTTATTTTTGGTTTAGGGTTCTTAGCTTCGTTAAGTCTTATCGTTTTAAACGATAAAGATCATTTTGGTATGACCGAAGTTACTCAGGACAAAACGTTTGAACTAAAAAGCAGTAGTTCAAGCAAAGATGGCCCCAACATGTTATTGTACCAGCCGTTGGGCGATGGTTCCGAAAAAGTTTATTTATATAACACACCAGATAAAAAGAAACTACAAAAAACAGGAACGGAAAACGTCACAAACACGGTTCAAAAAGATGCTCAAAAAGCCACATTAGTCCAAAAAACGACGAAATGGTCCTATCAAGAGTCTTGGGCCAAAACACTATTTGGCCTTGCTGACAACGATAACCAATTTGCAAAACAAGAAAACACCTTCAACGTTGCTAGTGACTGGCTAGTTTTAAGTGCTGATCAAGCCAAAAAATTAGGCGAATATATGGAACAACATGCCGCTGATATCAAAAAAGAAGGGACTGAAACAGTTGGCAAAAAAATGATGGCTGCTATGATGGCGAATCCATCAATGTCCCAAGAAGAACAAGCGAAACTCACCGAACAATATACCAAAGAGTTTCAACAAGAATTGATTCAGAAAATTCTTAGTGACATGAAATAAAAAAGCGAGCTTGATAGGATCATCAAACAAGATGTAACTACCAAGCTCTTCTTTTTAATTATAAATCGCTTTAATCGGATCCATCCTCGAGGCACCAATTGCTGGAATAATCCCGAAAAAGATACCTGTGAAGACCGAAACCAATGTTGAAATAGCAAAGATGGACGGCGTAATAATTGGCGTAATCGAAATATACCCACCGACCACAGTTGCCAATAAGTAGCCGCAGCCGACACCGATCAAACCACCAATCAATGTGATAAACGCTGCTTCCATTAAAAATTGGAATAAAATGACTCGTGGTTTAGCACCAATGGCCCGACGAATCCCGATTTCTCGTTTCCGTTCCGTGACAGACACATACATGATGTTCATGACGCCAATTCCCCCGACTAATAGGGAGATTGCAGTAATTGCCATCAGAAACATCGTCATACCCGTGACCATTTCTTCCATTTGTTGTTGGAGTTGTTGGTCTTGGTCGTTTTCTTTAAACGTTCCTTTCACTTCAGGATGATTTTCACTTAAAATGGTGATTGCCTGTCCTAAAATTGCTTCACGGTCCGCTCCCTCACGAACTTTAATATTGATGCCGCTAATTGCTTTTGTTTTCGCTAATTTATTGTATGATTCTCGAGAAACAAAACTGCTCATAGCAGTTGCCCAATCATCGTTCATACCCAAACTATCTAAATCTTTTGGTGCTAAAATACCAATCACCTTGTACATATAACCACCAATTGAAACAGCTTTTCCAATGAGTTGGCTAGGATCATCAAGCCGAATTTGCGTTTCAAAGATATCATGATTTAAGACAATCGCATCTGTATTTGCATCGCTCGGTTGAAAATCACGACCATATAAAATATCATTCTGCCCTTTAGTCGACGTAATGGATAAATTCGCCTGCGCCCCAAAATAATCCATTGGTACAAACAAATTGTCTCCGCCCCCCATCATTGATTCACCATATTGAGGATAAATACTTTCAATTCCTTGAATGTCTTGTAATTTTTTCAAGTCCACTCGGCTAAACGTATAATCTGGCTCTTCATAGGACATAAAATTGTCACTGCTACCATCCGACATTGTATAATGAATCTTCAAAACATCCGCGTTCACTGCACTGGATGCCTTCACAACTTGACGCTTCATCCCTTCACCTAGTGCAGAAATCGTTACGACTGATGTAATCCCAATAATAATCCCGACCATCGTTAAAAATACCCGCAACTTATGTGCCTTTAAGCTTAAAAAAGTACTAACAAATAAATTAGCAATCATCTAATCACCTCTTCTTCCAAAAAGCGACCATCTTTCATATGAATCACTCGTGAGGCATATTTTTTCATATCTTCATCATGTGTCACCATGACAATTGTTTTGCCCTGTTCATTCAATTCTTTCAATAATTCCATAATTTCTGTACCCGTTTCACTATCCAATGCCCCAGTCGGTTCATCAGCCATAATCAATAATGGATCATTCACCAAGGAACGAGCAATGGCTACTCTTTGTTGCTGTCCTCCAGAAAGTTCAGTAACTTTTGATTTGGCTTTTGTTTCCAAACCGACAATTTTTAGGTATTTTTCAGCAATCGCTTTTTTCTCAGCGCGGCTTTTTTTCCCTTCATAAACACAGGGCAATTGAACATTTTGACTAACATTTAAGGAATTAATCAAGAAAAATTGTTGAAAAATAAATCCTAGATATTCATTGCGAAAGGCTGATTTTTTATTTTCAGACAATTTTGAAACATCTGTTCCTGAAAAATGATAGCTTCCGTCTGTTAAGCGATCCAAGAAACCAATAATGTTCATCAGCGTTGTCTTACCGCTACCGGACTTCCCCATGATTAAAATGAACTCTCCTTGATGGATGGTCAAGTTCAATTCTTTTAAAACATGTAGTTTTTCCTTACCTACTGGATAGAACTTGTTAATGTCCCGCAATTCAATGAGGGGTTGATTTGTATTGTTTGCTTCCACCATCAAGCCCTCCTATTTCGACGCATCTGTCATTGATTCGTTGGTTGCTGATTCATCAGAAGCAATCGCTGCATCTGATTCAACAATATCACCGACTTTTACTGGTTTTTTTGAAGAAATAACCACTCGGTCGGCTGATTCTAAGCCAGATTCAATCGCCATTTTGTCGCCATTTTCTTGCCCGACTTGGACATCACGACGAATGATGGTTCCAAAATCATTCACTAAAACGTAGGCCTGTTCACCCTCTTTTTGAATCGCTTTTTTCGGTAACTCAATCGCCCCTAAATCGCCTAAATCAATGGTTGCTTGCATATGGTAACCATTTTTGACTTTGTCTAAATTGGCCAACGCAATTTTGACGCTATAACTAGACATCGTTGTGCCGCCCTCTGGATTGCCACTCGCGGCATCGCTGTTGCCTTCAGGAGGATTATCATCGATGTAAGAAATTGAGCCATCCACAACCACATTATTGGAAACAGAAGTTAGTTTAGCTTTTTGCCCAACACTAATTTTAGTCAAGTCCTTTTCATTCACTTTTCCAGCTAAATAAAGATCTTCTGAAGTTAACCGTAAAATCGGTGAATTGGCATCTTTTACTTCTGGAATTGATACGCGACCTTTGAAATTAGCCTTTGTGGAAATATATTGCTTCGCTCCTAAATCCGCTAAGGTTTCATTGGTAAAGGTAATCTCTTCATCTACCGCATCGACTTCTGTTTGATATTGTTCATTTAAATCATCACCAGACATCGTGCGGTCTTCTTCTTTAGTTTTATTAAATTTATCAATGGCCCGATTCCACTTATTATAGATATTCGCCCGCTTCGTTTCTAATTTGGCTAAGCTATTTTGTTGTGCCTCAATTTCTTTTGTGACCGCCTCATCTTCATAAGTAAATAATTCTGTGCCTGCATCTACGACATCGCCGTTTTTCACCTTAATCTCTGGATCCTTTGTTATTTTTTGATCGCGCGCAAAGGCTTCCATTTGTTCTGGTTGGATGACACCGTTAATATAAATTTGTTGCAAGTCAGGAACATCAAAATAGTCAATTCCCCAGTCATCTTTAGGCGCTTGCTTGACAGCTACTTGTTGTGCATTTTTATTTAACGCATTCACAGTTACGATGCCCCCAACCGCAATTACCGCAACTGCCCCCAATATAATTATCGTTTTCTTCTTCATTTTCTTCGTTTCATCTCCTCATTCTGTCTATTTTCCCCAACAAACTAAATTGCTCGGTCGTTCACTTATAACTATTTAACCATGCTTGAATTCAAGAAACAAGGGCATTTCTCTAGGCCTTTAGTCTGATTTATTTCATTTTTGTTCATTTTTTTATTTATTTCACGACAATAAATAACCATTGTTGGGTCTTTGTGTTTCAACAATCTAAAAAGGTTTTTTTTATGTTATTTATAACTAAACTATGCGCAATCGAGATTTTTTGCTTCTTTTTTTATTTAAGGTACACTAGAAGAAACAATTGAAAGTGAGGGCTTGCCATGAAAGTCATTATTTTTGGCGGTAGCGGTTTTTTAGGTCAACAAATCGCGAAAATTTTAGTCCAACGCCAACATCAAGTCATCAGTGTTTCACGTCATGGAAAGCCTGCCACGCTCTCCGCATCTTGGAGCCACCAAGTGCAGTGGGTATGCTCCGATGTTACTCGTGACACGAATTGGCAAGAACAAGTCCAGCGTGCTGACTGGGTCATTGATACAGTAGGTATTTTATTTGAAAATCCACGAAAAAAGAAAACCTATCAACGGCTAATTCTGACGCCAGTGAAAAAAATCAGCTCTTTTTTAGCACAACAAAAAAAGCCAGCTAAGTTTTTATTTATTTCAGCCAATACTGTTCCTTTCCCTTTGAGAAAATATATGGATGCCAAATTGGCAGCGGAGGAACTAATCCACCAAGAAGTCGCCGAAGCAGTAATTTTTTATCCTAGTTTACTTGTAGGTCAAGAACGTACCGGCACCATACTTTTTAGTAAATGTATTTATTTTTTTAAGAAAATCCCCTTTTTAAAGAACTTATTTATTGGCTATGATCCTGTGCCTGTGGCAGAAATGGCACAAGAAATTGTTCACGTTTTAGAAGGCGGCAATTCTATTTACACACACAGAAGGACCCTTTAACAAGTTATCTCCCAATCGTCTCTGTCTAGAGGCGGTTTTTTTGTGTTACAATACAACTGTTCGAAGGAGAGAAGAAGCATGAAAAAAATTGCCATTATTGGCGGCGGCATTATCGGAATGACGTTAGCTAATTATTTAGATCCACAAAAATTTGACATTACCGTTTATGATGAAGGGCTCGGCCAAGCGACTAAAGCGAGCGCTGGGATTATTTCCCCTTGGCTATCCAAACGTCGGAATAAGAAATGGTACCAATTAGCGCGAGAGGGCGCTGCCCTATTTCCAAAGCTAGTCAAAGATTTTCAGCTGACGGAGGATATTTATCGTCAATCAGGGACTGTCATTTTGCGCCCGGCAGCCGCTTTGGCAGACTTAGCCCATTTGGCAGAAGAGCGTAAGCAAACTGCACCTGAAATTGGAGAAATCACGATGTTGTCAGCGGTTCAAACAGCGAAGTTCTTACCGCTACTTAAGGAAACTCCCTCACTTTTTATTTCTGGCGGCGGTCGCCTAGATGGACCAGCTTATTTAAACCATCTTCAGAAACGCGCCGAAGCCAAAGGGGTCACTTTTTGCTCACAACGGGCGCACTTTCGACAACTGAATCAAGGGTGGGAAATTGTCACAAATTCAGAAAAAAAGAGCGTTGATTTTCTCGCTTTAACACCTGGTCCTCATTTAAAGGAATTACTCGCTACTTTAAATTTATCTGTGGACATTCGTCCCCAAAAAGGACAATTATTAGTTTTCGAGACCCCTTTTACAAACAGTCAGCAATGGCCTGTTGCTATGTTAGATGGCGAAGCCGATTTAATTCCTTTTAATCAAGGAAAAATTTTATTAGGTGCCACCCACGAAAATGAACAAGCCTGGGATTTAGAAGAGACTGTTAGCGCTTTTCAACAACTAACTTCTGGGACTGCGCCATTTCTAAAAGAAGCAGATCAGCTTTTTAAGCAACCCATGCATTACCGTGTCGGTACACGTGCTTATACATCTGATTTCGCTCCGTTTTTTGGTCCTTTGCCAGAGCTGCCCCACCTTGTGGTTGCTAGCGGACTTGGTTCATCAGGACTCACTACTGGCCCATTCATTGGTTACCAATTAGCTGAATACTTCAATACAGGTGCCTTCAAAGGAGAGCTTTATCAAAAACCACTTAGTCAATATGTTAAAAACAACCCCTCACTTTAATCAGCGAGCGGTTGTTTTTCCCTTTTAATTAAGAAATGTGAAGTATCTTGGTAGAAGGATTTTGTTATTATGCTACTTGTGGTCGCGCATAGCGTTCTACGTTTTGTTTAATATTTTTAACCGTTTCTGGATCTTCAATGCCTGTTACTTCAGCGATCACTGTATCAACACTTTCTTGGTCAAGCATTTCCTGTAATTGACGGCTTTGTTCATCTTCTGGATCATGATAATTAAAGACAATACCAATCATTGCTAATAAATGCGGCGACACTAGATTGCGTTCCTGTAATTCACGGATTGGTCGAATAAACCGTTCTTGCGCACCTAATTTTCTGATTGGTGTCCGTGCTACACGTGTAATAGCATCTGAAATATATTTATTTTGGAAACGTTGAATAATTTTTTCAATATAGGCTGCATGTTCTTGTTCATCAAAATTCCATTTAGCCACTAAAAGTTTACCGGTTTCCTGCAAAACTGATTTGAGTTGTGCTACCACTAAGGCATCCTGCATCGCTTCGTCAATGGTTTGATAGCCTAACAACGCCCCTGTATAGGCAACTGTAGCATGGCCAGTGTTTACACTAAATAATTTCCGTTCAATATACGGCTCTAAATCAGCAACGTAATGAACGCCTTCTAACTGAATCTCTTTGGCTTTTCGGTTGGTATCATCAATGACCCATTCACAAAAAGGCTCAACTTGAACAAAAAGTGGATCTTCATGTTTTTGTAATGGAACAATCCGATCAACTGCCGCATCAGGAAAACCAATCCATTGTTCAGCATAAGCTGGGTTTTTCAAATATTTGGCCACTTCTTCTGCTAAAAAGGTAGAACCACCAATCATATTTTCACAAGCGATAATATCCAGCGGCTTTTGACAATTTGCTTCGGCCCGTGCATCAATTCCTTGGGCAATTAATTCAGCAATTCTTGGTAAAATATTGGGACCAATCGCCGTCGTGACTAAATCGGCTTCCGCAATTGCTTCTACTACTTTTTCTGGTTCTGTCATGTTATTTAACCCGGTCACATTTTCAACGTTAATTTGTTGATGTGAGGCATCGGCCAATTCAATTGTATAACTTTTACGTTCTTTTAACGCTTGAATGATGGTTTCATTAACATCCACAAACGTAATATGAAACCCGTTTTTAGCTAAAATTTCGCCGATAAAGCCGCGTCCAATATTTCCTGCTCCAAAATGTACTGCGTTCATTCTTATTCTCTCCTTTAAGCAATGGCTAAATTTTCTGTTATTTCTTCTTTACTTAATGCGTCGGCAAGTTGCACCACGTTATCCATATCACTACAATAAAGTGCAATTTGTTGGACTAATTGCAAATGTTCTTCACCGACTCCGGCAATCCCAAATAATACGGTAGCAATTTTTTCATCTTCTTCGGTGCCAAAATTAACACCCTCTGGGACTTGCACTACACAGATTCCTGATTTTTTCACTAATTTTTTGGCTTCTTCTGTTCCATGAGGAATGGCAATAAAATTCCCCATATAAACAGATAGCAATTGGTCTCTTTCAATCATTGCTTCGATATAAGCGGGCTCAACACAGCCTGCCTCGACTAGTTTTTCGCCGCAAAAGCGAATAGCTTCTTCTTTTGTATTAAACTGTTGATTTAATTCAATTGAAATATTCGTAAGATTTTCCATTGTTTTCTTCCTCTCTAGGCACTTTCTTTTAAGAGCGAAACCACTGTTTCATATTTTTGGGGATTAACCATACTTTTTACTGATAAGTGTGTCGCTTTCGGTGCTTTTTTACGGGCTTGTTCCGTTAGTTCAGCTTTTGTGACAATTAAAGCCTGTGTTTGTTGAGTTAATTCATTAATATTAATTTTTCGAATCGGCATTGAAATTTTCTCTTTATCTAAAATTTCTTCTAAGACTTTCATTCCCATCGTTGCTGACCCGACACGGTCATCGTGAACCAAAAGAATCTCATTGACATTTGCTAAATCTCCCTCAATTTCAGAAGCAGGTGTTGCTTTGGAGACTGTTGGTTGTGCGTCGTTTTTTTCTTTGGTACCTGATAGTTCAGCCACAATTTCATCATAACGTGGTGAGTTCAAGAAGTTTTCAACTGCTACAAAGGTTGCATTAGGTGCTTTCTGTTTGGCCCGTTCTTGCAATTCCGCTTGTGTGACAATCAATGTATTTCCCTCATCGGTCAAATTATTAATGGCCCGATTCGTCACAGTTTGTACTAAACCAGCCTCTTGGACCTTTTTCCGTAAGATAGACGCACCCATTGCACTAGAGCCCATCCCAGCATCACAAGCAAAAATAATTTGTTGAATTCCTGACAATGAAGCACTACCATTTGTGACAGTTAATCCTTTTGATGCTGCTTTAGCAGCTTGGGTTTCTTTCACTTTTTGGGCAAATTCATCACTTTCTTCTTTCGCATCTGCTTTTAAAATGACTGCGGATACTGCAAAGGAAACAGCAGTTGCTGCCAAAACACCTAAAATAACTGGTAAGTAAGAACCCATTGGTGTCATTGCTAAAATAGCTATAATGGAGCCTGGGGAAGCGGGCGCACGTAAACCAGCATCTAACGTTTGGAAAACCAAACTACCTGTCGCGCCACCTGCAATAACCGATAAGAATAATAACGGTTTCATCATTACATATGGGAAGTAAATTTCGTGGATACCACCAAGGAAATGAATAATTATTGCTCCCGGCGCAGAAGATTTTGCCGCACCTTTTCCAAAAAACATAAATGCTAATAAGACACCTAACCCAGGACCAGGGTTTGCTTCTAATAGGAAAAGAATTGATTTGCCAGCCGATAAGACTTGTTCTGTCCCTAAGGGTGTTAAAATGCCATGATTAATCGCATTGTTTAAAAAGAGCACTTTTGCCGGTTCAATAAAAATACTCGTTAATGGAATCAAATGAGCATTTAAAATGATTTCCACACCACGTGCCATTGCAGCAGTCAGCGCATCGACAATTGGGCCAATCGCTGAAAAACCAAGTAAAGCTAATGCAAAACCAATCAATCCAGCTGAAAAATTGTTTACTAACATTTCAAAACCAGCTTTAATCCGATGTTGGAAATACTGATCAAATTTCTTAATTGTAAAGCCACCAAGTGGACCCATAATCATGGCACCTAGCATCATCGGAATATCGGTTCCCACAATCACGCCCATTGTCGCAATTGCGCCAACTACGGCACCGCGATCACCTGCAATTACTTTCCCACCAGTGTAGCCAATTAATAATGGAATTAAATAGGTCAACATTGGGCCAACCATCGTGGCAAAGGCTTTATTTGGCAGATATCCATCTGGGATAAATAGCGCTGTCAAAACGCCCCACGCAATCAACGCCCCGATATTGGGCATCACCATGCTAGATAAGGTACTGCCAAGTCTTTGGACTTTTGCTTTAATTGATACTTTATTTTTTTCTGGTACTTGTTCCATTTTTATTCCCCTTCTCTCAAGTAACTTTTCTTGTTGACTAAATTGTATCCGCTTTCCGAATCTGGAAAAAGTCGTACTTTGGCACAAACCATTGTGCCAAAAGTTGAAAGAAAAAAAGCACGTGTTCTCTAGTTACGAAAACCAGAAAACACGTGCTTATTCCATTTCTAATAATTTCAATAATAAATGAACAACTTTTTATGCTATACTCAAATTGGCGACTTGCCTCGAAAGGAGGTGCATCACATGTACGAGATTGTCACAAAAATTCTTGTGCCGATTTTTGTCGGGATTGTCCTGAAACTTGTAACCATTTGGCTGGAAAAACAGAACGAGGAATAAACAAGTTGCTTCCAGCCGCTGCTGTCTAAACAGCAAAAAAAGACACCCTACTGCAATAGGGTGTCTTTTTAGTGCATCCATGCACGACTTTGTCACAAGTTACTTTAAATTTATCATAGGGCCTATTTTTTGTCAAGGAAACTTCTTATCTTTTTTGTTTAACCTCTTAAATAAAAAATATTTTATTTTTTAATATAAAATTATTTCAATAATTATTGAACATTTCAAATTGAATTGATTTTTTCAGACGTAACTTTAGGCTTGAGCCAGAATTTTTTGCGCTTCATCTATTGTTCGACAATCACTGAGCCGCTGAATGTTTTCGAGATCTGAACAGAAAAAAGCTAATTCTTGAAGCATGCTTAGTTGCCGTTGACTTTTTAGAGCAACGACAAATAACAAAGTAGCTATTTTTCGATCTGCTTCCGTACCAAAGTTGACCCCATCAGGCACTTGAATAAAGCAAATCCCTTCTTTTAAAACTTGTTCATCTTGTCCTTCCGCATGAGGCAATGCCACGAAGTTACCGATATACACGCTGACTTTTTGTTGACGTTGATACATTGCTTTGACATAGTCAGGCGTGACCAACTGATTTTTTAGCAGTAATTCACCAGAAGCTGCAAGTGCTTCCTCCCAACTAGCATACGATTGATTCAACATTATTTGCTCCGCTGTAATTTCAAACATCTCTCAACACCTAGCCTTTCATTTCTTCAATTAATAATGACGAAAGCAACTGATAAACAATGGCTTCATTTCCTGAATGAAAAATTTCTGTATTTAAATCATTCATAATAATCGCACCACTGATTTTTCCTAAAATTTTCCCGATTGTTTCATCAATCGGCATCGGCGCTAGCATGAGTAACATACGTTGTAACTGCATCGGCTTTTTATCCATACCTTCAATCATAAGTGGCTGGGCCAGATTAAAAATACAAAAAACAGGCTGTGTCACTGCTGTACTTGAGGTATGGAATAAGGCCATTTCCGTCTGAGGAATCCCAATAGGCGCTTGCTCGTAACGTTTCATCAATTGCTGACAGACGATTGCACTATCGGTGATTAAATCTGCGGAAAGTTGCGCGAGAGCTTGTTGAACGGTTTCTGCTAAATCCGCTTGATTATTTAAATCTGCTATGAAAAATGTTTCTAATAGTTTACTAATTTCTTCCATGAAAGCGACCACCGTTTCGTAGCTTTCTTCGCCACCTATTTTTTTCACAGGCGCTTTCCTAAGCGAGCGTTTTTCGTGACTAATCCGCTTAAACTCTTCTTTCAATTGGCGGATTTCATCGTCTAAAAGTAACGGTGAGATCAATTTATATTTACCATTGTATCCTGGTAATAACGAAGTGGAAATCACTAAGTCATAGTTTTCCTCAACATTCACCTTACCTAAATCCGCAATCCGAAAAAAATGAATCTGGTTGATAAAAGGAAAGTAGCGCCGTAATCGCATTTCCAGCATACTTGTCGAAGCCAAACCGCTAGGAGAAAAACCAGCAATATCAACTTCCATAATTTTGGGACTCCGTTCTAAAGAATTGGCAAAATGAAGTACCATGTAGGCAATTTCCTCTTCCGATAAATTCTTTTGCGGAAAAATTTGCGGCAACGCTTGGCGTAAAGCCGCAGCTATTTCTTGATATTGATTCATGATCCGTTCTAAAATGGGATTCGTTAAATCTTCTTCTTGTAAAACCGCCCGAGAAAAAACACCTGATAAATGCGTCAACAACATTTTATACAGATTGGTATCTTCGAAAAAATTAACTTCTGTTTCTTGACTTACTGCTTCAATCAGTTGTTTCACTGCATAAGCCAGCTGAGTGTCAAAATGTTCATCAAAAAAATCTTCATCAAAAGAATTAGAAAAATCACTTAATAAGCTAGCAAAAAAAACAATCTCACTGACAGCGTATAGTTGTTTCGTTTCAGCAGCGACTTTTGAAAAAAGTCGTTTAGAACAATTTAGAAAGGCCTTATTCATCTGCCCAGTATAGGTCTCATCAGCTAAATAAAAACCTGCAGTGACCCGATCCATCGCAATTGTTAACATTAAAATCAAATGTTGTAATTTACGATCACTTAATGCTGGAAATAAAGTTTCTACTTCTGGCTGAACAATTTTTTGTGCAAATGCTAAATGTTCTGCATGAATAAACTGAAAGAAAAAATGGTCGTTTGTCGTTAATTCGGTAAAATGAAAAAATTGGTACTCATTAATTTCCATACTTAGAATATTCGCCATTAGAAGACGGCGATATTTTTCAGAACCAGTCACTTCATAGCCTTGATTCCGAGAAATCGTCAACGGAATCCGAGCAATCCGTGTTTCTAATTGTTTAATATCGGCATAAAAAGTCGTATTACTAATACAATACGTTTCCAGAAAATAATGCATAGAGACTGGCTCTTTTGTTTGCAGTAATGTCAATAAAATCGCATGTTGCCGCGCCAAAGTAGAAAGTTCCTGTGTCTCTTCTCCTAAAATAGCAGCCTGAATTTCCGTCATCGCTGCTTCATCTGCTTGAATCGAAAAGCGCCCACGAGCTACTTTTTCCAACGTCGCGCCCATCGATGCTAGCGAGGTTTCTAAATTTTCTAATTCACGATATACCGTCCGGCGGCTAACCTTTAACAAATTCATCATGCGGTTTACTGAAACGGGGGTAGGACTATTCACTAATTCCGTTAATAGAACAGTTTCTCTTGTCGTTAAAAACATCTATCAGCTCCTCCTTCCAGCCATTCTTGATACTCTTTCTTATTCAAAAAACTAGTAACTACGTATAAATTTTGTTGCGTTAGATCTAAATGATAGGCTTGCGCCAGTTCACGAGTCACTACGTAGGTTGTCTCCTTGGTAAAAAAGACTGTTTCCAGTGGTTCTTTAGATACTTCAATCGCGACTCCTTGTTTCGCCGCTTGTTGCCGCAATAATTCCATTCCCATTGTTTGCGATCCTCGAACATTCTCGGCATATAAAAAAACAAGCTTCTGTATTTGGTTGGTCGGGTTCGTTCCAGTAGACTCTGAACCAAGTGAAGATTGCTCTTGAGAAGAAGCAGTCAGTTTGGCTAAAACTTGCGGGTAATAGGATTTAATTTCTAAAAAATTTTGAACACTCACCATATCCTTTTCTGGGACGTACTTTTGTGCTAACTGTTTCAATTCTGCTTGAATGACCACTAATGTCTTAGGCTGCCACTTCATCTGATGAACGGACTGGTAAGTCACAGGCATCTCCAAGTTCACCGCTTTTAATTGTCGGCTTAGCAAACTAGCCCCCATGGCACTTGAGCCCATTCCTGCATCACAAACAAATAAAATTTGCTGATAGTTAGGTGTGACTGTTTCCACTTGGTCTTCCTCCTTCATCTTTATCATTGAAACTGGTTCAATTCCTCGTTGACGTTTTAATAACAAGCTTGCTATTGCAAAAGAGCACAGAAAGCTAACAAAAATTCCACTAAAAACCGCCAGCCTTGCCTCAGTCGGGGCATTGGCTAAAATCGCAACCAATGAACCTGGCGAAGCTGGAGCACTTAGCCCCCCATTAAATATTTGAAAAACAAGCGTACCACTCATTCCTCCAGCAATTACTGCTAAAAATAAGCGCGGATCCATCAAAACAAACGGAAAATAAATTTCATGAATGCCCCCAATCAATTGAATCATGGTGGCGCCTCCTGCTGTTTTTCGTTGTCCTACAGGCCCAAACAGCAGAAAAGCAACCAAAACGCCCACGCCTGGTCCAGGGTTTGTTTCCAATAGAAATAAAATGGACTGACCTGTTTGACTAGCACCTTCTAAACCTAGAGGCGTTAATAAGCCATGGTTAATCGCATTATTAAAAAATAACACTTTTAAGGGTTCTAAGAAAACGTGAACCAATGGTAAAAGATTGGCTTCAATTAACCAAGAAGAAAATTGATACAGCCAAAAACTAGCGCTTTCAACAGCCGGAGCTACAACCAGAATACCAAAACAGCACAGCAGTCCTCCCACAATTCCTGCTAAAAAGTTTTTAGTCAGCATCTCATAGCCTTCTTTAACTTTCGGTAAGAGAATTTGTTCAATTTTGGCGAAAGTATATCCTGCTAAAGGACCAATAAACATAGCACCAAACAACTGTGGAACATCTGTGGAAACAATCACGCCCACTGTCGCAATAGCAGCAACAACGCCGCCACGTTGTTCCTCGAACATTTTTCCGCCTGTAAAACCAATTAAAATCGGTAAAACAACTCGAATCATTATCGTTTCGACTTCAGAAAGAGCTAGCCGTAGATTTCCAGTCGTATAGCCAGACACCAAAGACAATAAGCTCCACGCAATAAAAATACTCAAATTTGGCATAATCATCCCACTCAAACGATGACCAAAACGACGTAAATAGGGAGTTACTTTCACAAACTTATGTTTAAAAAAGAGCGAATGCATTTCTTTTTCCTTCATATTCCTTGTCCCTCGCTCTCTATGTAGATAATTAGAATACTTCTATTATATGAAATTTCACAAAAAAATAGTATAGATTTTTGTAAAATAATTCTTTTATGCACCTCACAAGAGAATCCGTTTACATTAATAGAAAAAACTTTTATACTAAAAGAAAGAAACTCTTCGGATTGGAGGCCAATTATGGCAATCAAAGCAATTGTAATGGATATTGATGGTACCTTGTTAACTTCAGAAAAAAAGATTTCACCAAAAACGCGACAAGCATTAGTAGCTGCACAAAAGCAAGGCCTATCACTGATTTTGGCTTCTGGCCGCCCGACTAACGGTATGCGGCCCTTAGCAGATGAATTGGAGATGGCTCATTATAATGGACACCTACTTTCCTATAACGGCGCTTGTGTCACCCATCATGGCAGTCAGCAACAACTATTTAACCAGACAATTTCAAAATCATTGAGTCAACAAATTTTAGAGCATTTGAAACAATTTGACGTAATTCCAATGATTAATGATGAAACATTTATGTATGTCAATGATGTTTTTCATAACACCTTACATTTAGAGACTGGTGATTTTAATATTATTGAATATGAATCACGGGGCGGCAACTTTCAATTATGTGAGTGGCATGATTTAGCCGCCAGACTAAACTTTCCCTTGAACAAAATTTTAATTGCTGGTGAACCCGCCTATTTACAAAAATATCATGAGGCCATCTACGCGCCTTTCAAAGAAACCGTCACCGCTGCTTTTTCCGCTCCTTTCTATTTTGAATTTACCGCCAAAAATATTGATAAAGCGCGTTCTTTAGAAAAACTAACCCTACAGTTAGGCATAACTGCTGAAGAAGTAATTGCTTTTGGTGATGGTCACAACGACTATACAATGTTGGAATGGGCTGGCACGGGGATTGCTATGGAAAACGCCGTTGACGAGCTTAAAAGCATCGCAACGGAAGTCACTTTATCCAACGACAATGACGGCATCGCTGTTGCATTAGCCAACTTTCTTTAAGAATGTTGGTTGATGCAAGCCTATGCCGTCATTTTTTATTGTCTATTCAAATGTCGTGATTTTTTCTGGTGCTAAACGAACAGATTCATAACCAGTTTCCATGCCCTTACCCACAGATAAAATCATTACTGGGACATAGCGCTCTTGATCTAAACCAAATGTTTCGGCTAATTTTTCCGCTTCAAAACCACCGATTGGATTCGTTTCATATCCGTGAGCTCGGGCCACTAACATAAATTGCATAGCTGCTAAACTCGCATCAATTTTTACGATGTCATTCATTTGTTCTCTACTTAAACTTTCATAATGGGGAATAATCGCCGCTAATTGTTGGTCCCGCACTTCTTTAGGCATTTTACCACTAGCATAGGCTTGATTGTAAATTTCCTCTCCTCGTTCATGGCAGTTTAGATCACCAAAAATTAAGAGCATTGCAGAAGATGTTTCATTTTGACGCGTATTAAAGCGAATTAAGGGTTTTAATTTTTCTTTGCCTGCTTCACTTTCCACTACGACAAAACGCCAGGGCTGCATGTTAACAGAAGAAGGGGCAGTGGTCGCTTCTTGAATCATTGTTAACATTTCTTCATGAGAAATTTTATGGGTTTCATCGTACACCCGAACCGATTTGCGGCCAAAAACAATCTCTGAAAAATCATTCGTTGTATATGTTGTCATTCTATCATACCTCTTTCGTTGTAATGCTTTGATCTAGTTTTGTCAAAAGTTCTTTTAACTGGCGACAGTCGTCCTTTGTAAATGTACTGGGAATAATTTCTGTTACCGTTTGTTGCTTGGCTGTACATTGCTGTAGTTCTTGTTGTGCTTTTTCTGTTAAATGCACTAGCACTTCCCGATTATTTTCTGGATTTCGCTGTCGTGTCACATACTGTTTCTCTTCTAAAATTTTCAAATGGCGAGTGACCGCACCACTATCGATTTTTAAGTGTTCTTGAATCTCCGTTTGAAGACACGGCTGACGTTCTTTTAAAATCATCAGCAACTCATAACGAGTCAAACTCAAGCCAACTTGCTCTTCAAAAACTTTGGTAATTTTTTGATCTAATACCTTTAACTGACATAATAATTGGCTAACTTCCCGTAATGATAACGACATAGTTTCCTCCTTAAAAAGATGACTCGTCAACAATTGACTAATCAACTATAACTGTTTCTTTCTAAAAATGCAACCTTTTTTACAAGAAAAATAGAACAATTGACAGGGAGAAACTACAGTATTCCCCATCAACTGTTCTATTTTAATCAATCTATTTTTTGGTAACAGGTTCTGCTGATAACCGCTTAATCCCTAAACCAGTAAACGCACTGACCATTGAGAAGACAGGCGATAATAAGCTAAAGAAAACAAATGGTAAGTAAGTCAACGTTGGTACGCCAAAGGTCCCCGCTACGAAGCTACCTGCAATCCCCCAAGGAATGAGGTAGTTAATAACCGTCCCGCCATCCTCCAAGGTTCTGCCTAAAACAGTCGGATCCAAGCCTTCTTTTTTGTAAACTTCTTTAAAGGCATTCCCTGGTAAAATAACCGATAGGAATTGTTCACCAATAAAAATATTTACGCCAATTCCTGTTAATAACGTTGATAAAATCAATTTCGGTGTACTGCTCATTTTCTGAGAAACAACTTCCATGACCGCAGAAATCAATCCTAATTCCATTAATAAGCCACCTAGAGACAACGTTAGAATAATAAGTGCAACAGTCGGCATCATACTCATAATTCCGCCACGACTTAGTAATTGATCAATTTGTGCGTTCCCCGTTTGAGAAACAAACCCATTTTCCAACGTGTTTCCTAATGCCTGCAACGATACTTTCGGATTTTGAATAATAATCATAATTACTGCCACAATAATGTTTAACAAAATCGTGATAATCGCTGGAATTTTGCGCCAGGCACAGATTAACATTAAGGCTAATGGTAACAATGACCAAATTGAAATGGTAAAGTGGTCTTCCAATACTTGAATAACTTGAACTACTTCTGTCAGACTAGTATTCGCGTACGTTTGTCCTAAAATCATAAACAAGATTAAAGAGACGATAAATGCTGGTACAGTCGACCACATCAAGTTTTTTATATGTTTAAACAAATCCGCTTCAACAATCGCTGCGGCTAAGTTTGTTGATTCTGATAAAGGCGACATTTTATCACCAAAAACTGAACCAGAAACAATCGCCCCCACAACTAAAGCAGGATTTAACCCTAAGGTACTGCCAATACCGAAAAAGGCAATTCCAATTGTTGACATCACTGTAAAAGCACTACCTACTGCACTGCCGACAATCGCACAGACAATAAAAACTGACGGCACAAACCATTTAACACTAATCATTTTAAAACCAAAAACCATAATCGTTGGAATAATTCCTGCTTGAATCCAAACGGCAATCAATGCACCCACTAAAATGAAAATAAAAATTGGAATAATCCCTGGCTTCAAGCCATCAACAATCCCTTTATGCATTTGATCAAATGGTACTTTACGAAACATTGCGTAGCCTAAAATCAATGCAATCACAAACAAAATAGTAATATTTGGCGATATTTTTAAGCCAATTACTCCTGTTGCAATAGCTGCCACAATAATTAATAACACGATACTTGCTTCTCGAACACTCACGGTCTTCTTTTTCTGTTTTTCTTTCATTTCGTTACTCTCCTCTAATCTTTTTTCTGAATACTCTGACATTAAAGGATCTTATGATAACGAATAACCCCTCCACAACTCATTGAAAACGCCTCCTAAAGCTACATAAAAAGAGAGATTCATCCTTAAAGAATAAGGACGAATCTCTCCGCGGTACCACCTTAATTAGAAGCTTACTTGCTTCTCGCTTATGTATTATGTAATTGTTACTACTTATTAGTGTAATTCACAAATAGACTTGATCGATTCGCAGCAACCATCGACTTTCTGAACAAAACATCTATTTCCTACTGGGCTAATAATTTATGAATCTCAATATACCAAGAAGAAACCGACTTGTCAACGAAAATAGTATAAAAAATTTTTTTCACACGCCAACAAAAATTACTTTTTCTTTTTGTAAAAATAGAAAGAGGTCGGGACAGCAGCGTTTAACTCCGAGAACCAAGTAGGTACTGTTCAACATCTATTTGCTTTGCAAATAGTGTTTCTCAGCAATAAGAAGGAATTTCCGAAAATTGTTCTTTAATTTTTGGAGACCAAGTAGGTATTGTTCATCATCGAATCACTACGTTCTTCGGGATTCTCAACAATTTCGGCTTATTTCCGAAGGACCTTCAACTCTTAGAGCTTTAGCTCTTAGAAGTTGTTGAGATCGGAGCAACGCGTAGTGTTGCTTCTGTTCCCGCCGTTTATCAGTTTTTGAGCGTGGAACAAAAATCCAAAGTGATTTTTGTTCCACACGCCTGTTAATTAATGAGTTGTGCCACCTTGTAGTTGAATATCTTCTTGCGTTTTTACCGCTGCTTCAATCATATAGAACAAAGAATCTGTGATTGCTTCTAATGACATAGAAGCAAACGTTGGTTTATCAATTGTTTGTTCTGGTAGGAACGGAACATGAATAAATCCGCCACGAATAGTTGGATATTTAGTGTTAATTAAGTGTAGTAAGTGATACATAATATCATTACATACAAAGGTTCCTGCTGTATAAGAAATCGCTGCAGGTAATTGATGGTCATGACAATTTTTTACCATCGCTTTAATCGGTAAATTTGTAAAATAGGCTGTTGCTCCATCTTCAACCAACGGCACATCGCTTGGTTGTTGTCCTGCATTATCCGGGATACGCGCTTCCGCTAAATTAATCGCCACTTTTTCAACAGTGACTGTTTGGCGGCCGCCTGCTTGTCCAACACAAATCACCATATCTGGTTGATGGGTTTCAATTGCTTCAGCCACTTTTTCACCACTAGTGCCAAAAACAGTTGGCACCTCAACTTTAATAATTTCAGCTCCTGCAATTTCAGCAGGTAATTTTTTGACTGCTTCAAAGGCAGGATTGATTGCTTCTCCTCCAAATGGATCAAAGCCAGTAACGACAACTTTCATTTCGATCATCCTTTCTTATTTGAATAGAATCATATAAACAATTTGGAAAATTAACATGAAAAGTGCAATCGGCAATTGATTTTTAATGACGCCGTACTTATCTTTCATTTCCAACATGGCTACAGGTACGATATTAAAGTTCGCAGCCATCGGTGTTAACAGTGTACCACAAAAACCACATGTTAAGGCAACCATCCCAACTAATGCGGGATCTGCACCTAAAGAAAAGACAAACGGCACACCAATTCCGACTGTCATCACGGTTATTGCTGCAAAGGCATTGCCCATGATAGCCGTAAAAATAACCATTCCCACAGCATAAATAATAATCCCTACATTGACATTTCCTGCTGGTACTACGGCACTAACCCCTTTTGAAATAATCTCACCAACACCAGCGCTAGTAAAAACAGCACCTAAACAAGCTAATAGCATTGGCAACGTACTAAGAGGACCGACTGTTTCTAACATTTCCGCCGCATCATCAAAAAATACTTTCGGCGTATTATTTTTAGAAAAGAACATCATGATGAAAATCGCTACAAAGACACCAACACCGACACCGACTAAAGCCCCTAAAGTAGTCAATGTAGCAAAAAGAATTGCAAAAACCCCGATACTTAGTGCGGGAATAAAAATCTTCATTCCTAATTTTTGAGACATTTTTTCCATGTATTCTTTCGAAGGTAAGCGACTTTCTCCTTTTGTCACTTTTTGAAGAATTGCCGGAATTGTCATCACAAAAATAAGTACGCCACAGGCAACTGGTGGAATAAACCGACCAAAACCGATTAAGATCCCTAAAATTCCCCAGAATAAACTAGTCCCATACGCATGTTGATTGGTTTTATCACGAAAACTACGAAAACTTGTGTATAACAAGATAATCCCCATAAAAATATAAAGGACTTCCAATAACTTTGCACTCAAATCAATACTTGGATCTGTGAAAAAACTCATTTCAGTCCCTCCTGTCCATAATATTTTTTACGTAATCTTTTTTCTTTTAAAGTAAAGTAAATACTTGCCGAAATTAAGGCAACTAAGGCGACTGGTACTTCCACTAAAGCCAATTTTCCTAATGTCACTTCATAGCCTAAATCTTTCAATGTTGATTGAACAAGCAATGCCCCAGCCCCACCAACAAACAGAACTTGACCAAAGAACCAACAGATATTTTCCATGGCTGAAGCCATCCCTTTTAGTTCTTCTTCATACTCTGGCACCATTGGTAAATTTTTTGATTCAATTGTTCCTAACGCCATTGGCAAAATAATCGGACGCACAAAACCTGCTACCCCACCGAAACTTACGTTAAAAGCGGCGAAGATAATCCGAAAGACACCATAAATGTCAATAATCACACCAGCAGATACCTTTTTGAATCGTTTAATCAACGTAGCTGCTGACTCTTTCAAGCCATTTCTTTCTAAAGTTCCTGTTGCTAACATAATAATAATAAAGATAGCCATTCCTCGATTATTCACAAAGGTTGTTCCTAGTGTTTCTAGCATCGATGTCAAACCCAGCCCGCCAGTAAAAGCCGTCACTATTAAAGCAACCATCACAATCAAGATAGCATCAAATTTCAATGCGAAGCCGACAATGACGATCAATACGCCTAATAAAGGTAATAAATCCATCAAATCTCTCCTTCTTAAAATAAAATTTCACTTTCCATTATATGCCAATTTTCGCTCATTTGTAAGACTTTTTTAATTTTTAATGTTATTTTTTCTAAAGACACAGTTTCCAACACTTTTTAGAGCTACCACTCGCACTTTTTTCTTTTTTCCGCTAGAATAAAAGAAACAATAACATTGAGGAGGATTTTTATGTTCCAAACTTTTAGAGAAAATTTTCGGCGCCATACCCTATTGCGCGACGCCGTCTTTATCGTTATCGGAAGTGCCATTGTCTTTAATCCCGGTGCTTTCTTCCAGTTCGTCGGTTATTTAATTGCTGGTTATTTGATGCTTTTAGGGTTAATTAATATTTATGATGACTACAAAATAAAAAAACAAACGGGTAGCTGGGGGCTTGGTTTCGTAACAGGTTTAATCTTTGTCGTCTTAGCAGTAGCCTTTTTATTTTTTGCACCGGTGATTGTTTCGATTCTGCCATTTTTATTAGGGATTAGCATTGTTATAAACGGCCTCGTTCAATTGACTTTTGCTTTAAATACTCGTCAAACAGGCGCGCTTATCTACAGTATTCTGGTTTTAATCGCTGGAGCCGTTTTAGTTTTTAATCCCTTCAAAAGTCTCTTAGTTTTGATGCAAGTCTTTGGATTTATCCTGATTTTCATGGGTGTCATTGAAATTATTGGTCATTTTAGAAATAAAGCTTAACGAAAGGAGCAACTTATGGATAAAGAAAGTACCAAGTGGATCCGCTTTTTAGGTGGGAAAAATTTACTTTACACATTAACTATCCTTTGTCTAATTGCTGTAACTATCTTTTTATTCAACACTGTTTCATTTATCTTTAAACCAATTTTTGTTATTTTTAGTGCCGTCTTAGGCCCGGTACTTTTTGGTATTATTCTATTTTATTTGCTTAATCCAATGGTGAAACGCCTTGAGAAAAAAATTCCCCGTGTTTGGGCGATTGCGATTCTCTATGTCTTAATTATTGCATTACTAGTGTTAGCTGGACTGCAACTTTTCCCAATTATCCAAGACCAAACGGAAGAATTAATCAAACAATTCCCAAGTTTTTGGAAAAGCACGCTCCAAACAGTACAAGAATTTATGGCTAAAACACCTTTTGCAAAAGATTTAGAATCTGCTAATGAGTCGATTAATCAGCTCTGGGGCAAACTTGCAAACTCCTTTAAAGACTTTGCAGGGGATTACCTACAAACAGGCGCACAAGGTCTGGGAAGCGTCTTTTCTGCAGTCTCTTCTACTTTCCTAACCTTGTTTACAGGACCTATCATCGCCTTTTTCCTTTTAAAAGACAAAGAAAAGTTTTATCGCTTTGTAAAAGGCATCATTCCCCCAGCTTTTCGTCCTGATTTTGATGAATATAGCCAAATTGCCAACATTCAAATTGGCGATTATCTAAAAGGTCAAGTCATTGCTTCGTTGGTTTTAGGGATTATGTATTGGCCAGCTTTTCTATTAATTGGTTTACAATTTGGTAGCATTTTAGCTTTAGCTGCGGGTATTTTATGTATTATTCCTTATATCGGGCCATTTATTGCCTTTATTCCTGGATTGATTATTGCCTTTCAGGATTCCACATTTATGGTAGTTAAATTTGTTATCGTCTGGTTTGCCATCCAATTGATTCATGGTGATTTTGTTATTCCTCGTGTGATGGGCGATAAATTAAAAGTCCATCCGATTACTATTTTACTTGTCTTGTTAGTTATGGGCGAACTGTTTGGTTTAATGGGCGTTATCTTCGGGATTCCAATGTATTGCCTAGTTAAAGTGACAGTCATTTATTTATTCCGCAAATTCAAACAACGCTATAACCGCTTTTATGGTGACAACGGCGAGTATGAACACACGAATTTTACTAAAGATCAATATTTAAAATAATACAATGAAAAAACTGGGACATAAGCCGTTTAGACTTATGTCCCAGTTTTTTTACCATACTTCTCTAGCAATTTCTTGAAGTAATTGAACTTTGCGCCATTGTTCTTTCTCCGTCAAACGATTTCCTTCTTCCGTCGAAGCAAAACCGCATTGCGGACTAATACTTAAGTTTTCTAAAGGAACAAACTGTTGGGCTTCTTCAATTCGTGCTTTCACTTGTTCAGTCTCTTCTAATTCAGGAAACTTAGAAGTAACTAAACCTAAAACGACTTTGCTGCCATTATTTTGCCAATGTCTTAATGGTGAAAAGTCCCCTGCACGATCTGAGTCATATTCCAAGAAGAAACCATCATAATTCGTAGCAAATAATTCTTTTGCTATCGGTTCATAACCACCTGAAAATAACCAAGACGAAGCATGGTTCCCACGGCAAATGTGTGTGGTTACAGTTAAATCTTCTGGCTTGCCAGCTAAGGCTTCATTAATAATCGTGGTGCACACTTGTGCAATTTCCTCTGGCTGTATTCCTTTTGCTCGTAATTCTTCTTGTTTTGTCTGATCCGCTAGAAACGCCCAATTTGTATCATCAAATTGCAAATAACGGCAACCTCTCTCGTAAAAGGCCGCAATTGCGTCTTTATATGTTTGTGCTAAATCCTTATAAAAAGCACCAATCTCTGGATAAATTGTTTGAATGCGCGAGGTGCCATCGTTAGATAAAATTTCTTGACGTAAAATCATGGTCGGACTAGGGATCGTTGCTTTGGCTACCGTGCCATCACCAACTTCCACCACCTCTTTTAAAAATGAAAAGTCCTCTAAAAATGGATGTTGCGTAGGAAAAGATATTTTATCCACTACGCGGATATTATAGGCCGGAGCTGCTTTCCCATGAAAGGTTTGGTTATACCCCGTTTCTGGGATATAGCCTGTCACACCATTTAATCCTTCTAAGAAATCAATATGCCAAAAACCGCGACGAAATTCACCATCTGTGATTCCCCGTAAGCCGCCAGCTTTTTGTTTTGCTACTAATGCTTTGATTTCTTCATCTTCAATAAGACGTAGCTCTGCTTGAGATAACGCACCTGCTTGGACCTTTTTCCGTGCTTTCTTAATTGTTTCCGGACGTAAAAAACTTCCCACATGATCAACTGTAAAAGGAATCTGACTACTCATTTGCCTCACTCTTTCCTATTTTTATTTATAAAAAAACGCCCTTTTACTAGCCGTAACTAGTAAAAGGGCGATTATTATCGCGGTACCACCTTTTTTCGGAAAGATGACTCTTTCCCTTCAACTGACAATCATAATCAGCGGTCTTGTTAACGAAAGACATTACGTTTTTGCCTACGTTTCGACAAAAATTCCTCCTAGGCCATTTTTCGATACAGACATCTAACTTTTTTCACCAACCAAAGTCTCTCTACCAGCTGTCTTGTATTTACTTTCCTATTCAACGGAAATTATTAGATTATAATTAGAATACCACGTTTAGCAAATTTGTCAACGGAGATGGATGAAATAGTAATGAAAAAAGCAGCTTCTTTTCAGAAGCTGCTTACGTCTATTTTTATCATTGCTGATTAGGCTGAGTGTCCTACGATTGTGCTACCTGAGTAACCAAAACCGACACGTGTAATACCTGGGTTAATTTCCCAATCACGGTGACCGCTTCCTGAAGCTGTTACCATGTTTGTTTCATTGTACCACGCCATGATTACTGAGTTACCTGGCGCCCACATAATTGCGATAACTTCATCTCCACGAGACCAGTGATCATTTGGAATACCGCCTGCTTCAACTTGTGCTGCACGAGCAGTTGCAGAAGCTGCTAAGCCTGCATCCCACACTACTGGACGTAAACCTAATGATTGACGTAGAACATTCAATGCATTGATTGTTGGATCAGCCGCAACAGGAGGAGGTGTTTGTCCACCGTTACCATTACCGTTGCCACCGCCATTACCAGGAGTTGGAGTTACTGGATCTGGTGTTTCTTGTCCACCACCATTATCACTTGGTGTTGTAGGTTGTTCTGATGAAGAAGAGCCAGTATTTTCTGTTGCACTATTATCTGTACTTGGTGTAGTTGTTTCAGTTGTTTGTTGCGTGCTTGATTCAGTTGCTGAGCTTGAGCTTGCTGGTGCTTGTGCTTCTGTTGTTGAAGAAGAGGCAACTGGTGCTTCTGCTTTTACTTCAGCTTTAGCTTGAACTGGTTTTGCAGCAGCTTGTTTAGCTTTTTCAGCTGCAGCTTTTTGTTCAGCAGCTAAGCGTGCTTGCTCTGCTTCAGCAGCTGCTTTTTGTTTTTCTAAGCCAGCTTTAGAACTTTCAGCTGATGATTGTTCTAATGCTAATGAAGCTTTCATTACGTTTAATTCAGATTGTTTAGAAAGTAAATCTTGACGTTTTGTTTCTAATTCAGCTTCTGTTGCTTCAAGTTGTTTCACTTTTTTCTCGTTTTCAGCTTTTTTATCAACAACCGCTTGTTTGTCTTCTTTTTGTTGTTGCATTAAGTCGTTGTTGGCACTTACGATTGTTGAAACAGCTTGAACACGGCTGATTGCATCTGCAACTGAGTCCGCATCTAAAACTGCATCTAGCATTGTTGTGCTTTGTCCATTAACTTGAACATCACGTGCTTGATTTTTGATTGCTTCGTTACGTTTTTCAATACGTTGATTCAAGTTTGTAATTTCTTGTTGTAATTGTTCTGATTTTGCTTTTAGTGTTTGCTTTTGTTCACGTAAAGCCATGCTTTCATCAAATACTGAAGATACTTCTGCTTCTAAAGAAGATACTTGTGAAGCTAAATCCCCTTGTTTTGCTTTTAATGATGAAATTTCTTGATTTTTTTCTTCAATTTTTTTATCAACATTGTCCGCCAAAGCGATGCTTGGGGTAGCAATTGCTGATAGCGTTAATGAACATAGTAATACTGATGCAAATAGACGTTTCTTCACTTGTCATTCCTCCGAATTAATTTCTAAAGTTTATTTAAAATATCTTAATCTTTTCTTACGACAAAAACATTCTACCACACCCATATTTCAATTAAGCAATAGAAATGTTACAAAAACATTTCAGATCACTCGTTCTTTCTCCATAATAGGTAAACTTACCTTTTGTAAGGCTTTTACGCCTTGTCACGACTGGTTTTCACGTGTTTTCAATTGTTAAACAATTCTTCGATTTTTTTTCATATTTTTTCTTTTTTTATTCAAATTTTTCTTCTTTTTTGTCGATATATGCTTTTTTTCATAAAATTAATCATTTTTCCTTCTTTTTATCAAACGTTTTTGTTACAAAATTCGTTATATTTTGGTAATGAACCAAGAAAAAGGCCGCTTCGTTGAGCCGCCTTTTATTGCTTTATTTAAAGAATTATTTTAGTTTCTCTGCTTAAGTAAATAGAATCCAGATAAACCTACCAACAAACCACCTAATAGTAAGAATACTCTTTGAAATTTCTGGGTTTCGTTTGTTTTTGGCAAATGTCTATCATTGGGGGTAGCCTTCGTTATTTTTTTTGCTGTTGTGTTCGTCTCTGCTGAGAAATTATTATTCTTGAGTTCTGAGGTTGTTGTGGTAGTTTCTACAACAATTGTTTTTTCAGCACTCGAATTTGTCGTAGCAGTCTCATAACTTAAAGACTCATTCGTACTTGTATCTGTTGTGCTGGAAACAACTTCTTTACGACGATTTGTAAGGATAAATTCATCCTTTGTCTTTGTCATTATACTGTCAAATTCAGCTGGCACGTTCACTTCTTCTATCTGATATACAAAGTCTTCACCCCTGTTATTAAACTTTGGTAATGCTACTTCTGCGCCATTAACCGTTACTTGATTAATCAGCTTTTGATAGCCTTCTTTTTGGGTTAATTGCATGACTTCTGAAGTGGACCAAGCAGTTTCATCTGTTGTCGCTTTTCGAGTTACTTGATATTGAATTGCTTCTGGAATTTCTTTTTCTGTAATATTTTCCCAGTTCTTAATCAATTTTAATTGTACAGTAGGTGCTTTAATTGCTGGAATCGGAAAATCAACTGTTTCTTCTTCTGGAGTTGGTTGTAACGTAGTACGATCATTACATAAAAACCATGTATCTCCTTTAAAATCATTTGTTTCTGTGTTCAATCTAATCTGATAAGTTAATGTTAAACGTTCGTTCTTTCCTAATGAAATAGTAGAAATATGGAGCACTTGATTTTCTTCTGTAACTACGACATCAGTCAATAAGTCACTAGCCTCTAACCATTCACCCGTTGGCATTTTTCGCCAACCTTTTAGTTGGTAGTTATCTTCTGTGAAATTCCCAGCACCTTGTAAAAGAATATTTTCTCCCATTGGATCGATAATGAGCCCCTCATGGATAGTATTATTGATACTCCCAGCTAATTCTTTCAGTGCAGTGCCCAAACCAGATAAATTTTCATCAATAATCAAATAATTTTTAGGATCAGAAGCTATATTCCTACTAATATACTCTCCTCTTAACGAAGGATTAGCTGCAATTGAATAATAAGTATCTCCTGATTTTTTTAGAGAAACAATGGTTCCTAACGTATTATCTGTCACTGTTGTACTGTTTGTTTGGATAGCGTTAGCATCAGTAGAAGCACTGTTACTTGTATAGTACTGATTGGATTCTGTTTGAAACTCTTCCATGTAGGACGATGTATGGTAACCGTTGTAATCGATAATTTCACCATTATTGGGATAGCTTTGAGCATTTTCTCTAGGTAAAAAACTAGCATTTGCACTACCATCACCAATATGAACCAACATCTTTTTTGCATTTGGACGACTTTTTTCAGCCAATAGACGTTGCCCTTCTAGCAAGCCTTTTTGCATAAATGTACCTGAATGTGGTTCGGCTGTATTTCTTAAAAAGTCTTCTAAGTCATTCATGTCTGTAGAAAAATCCGCGGTGGAGTAAGTTAGTCGATTATAGGCAACAATACCAATTCGAACATGACCATCTGTTAATGAATCTGATAGTTCTTCGCCGAATTGTTGCAAGCCTTTCAAAGCGTTGTTTAATTTTTCACCTTTCATTGATGAAGAATAGTCAATCACTAACACTAGATCAATAGGGCTTTCTGTCTGATTTCCTTTTACATCTAAAGTCACATTAAAAAGCCCTTGCTGGCCTGTTACAGCCGCCACACTTTTCTTCAAATAAGCTTCATCTCCATAATTCACATATTTTTCTTCGTCAAATGTCGCTTCAGGGGCATGACCATAATCATAATTGTTTGTGTCTCCCTCACTAATTCCGTTCGTTAAATAATGACCTTGTTCGTCATTTTTATAGTTAAAATTGTATGTTTCTGCGGAAACGTCTATACTAAAAATAGTCATTAGGAAAAAGAACATAAATAAAAATAAGGTTGTTTTTTTCAATTTTTTTAACTCCTTTGTGGTAAGTAATTTCTCATTCAAATGAAATTTGAGCGATATATGTAACTTACTACAGAAATAACTTTTAAGGAGACAAAAAAATGTACTTGTTAAGTACATTTTTTTAAACAATCGAATAAAAAACAAGTTATACTTATTTTAACAAAAAGAATCGAACCAATTGGAGAAGAATAATGGAAATATTAGACACTTTTTTCGGCTCAGAAGTTAAAAAGGAATTGGATTTACTGCGTTTGTTGTACCATAAAAAAAACTTTATTCGTATTGAAACACTTAGTCAATTGTTACAAATGGATCGACGTTCAATCAATAAATACTACGAATCCTTAATTAGTAAACCTTATGTATTGGCTAATAATTGTTCACATATTTTCTCTGCCGAGCGAGGTAAAGGCTATTGTTTCATGGGATCAAAAAAAGAATATAAAATTTTGACGAAGCAAATTTTGCAAAGTAGTCCGTATTTTACATTGCTCGAAAAACTATTCTTTGAAAGCAATATTCATTTAACAAAATTTAGTATGGACCAATTCTTATCCGAATCAACTGTTCGGCATAAGGTTGCTGAGTTAGATACCATTTTAAAAACCTTTGATTTTTCGATCCAGAGAACCAAAGGCGAGATTCGTTTAGTTGGTGCTGAACCACGCATTCGTTTTTTCATGATTGCTTTCTTTTGGCGCGTTTTTTCTGGTCTCGATTGGCCATTTGCTGACGTCTCGCAAACAAAATGTGAAACCCTTGCGAAAGAGCTGATTGCTTTAGGCTATTTCCCAGCCAATCAATTGAATATGAAACTTATTTGTTATATTTTAGCGGTAAATATTATTCGTTATCGAAAGGGATTCCAGACAAATTTCCTGCTTTCTGAATCTATTTCTTCTTTATCTGATGAAGATCAAGAAGTACTGCTTCAATTTGTTGACACTCATCATCTACTAAAAGAACATTTAGAAAATCAATTAACGAACGCCTTTCTGTTACCCAAGAGTGAAAGGCAGCTGATTTTTTTATTTCTATTAACAAATACAACAGTACAACTCTCGAACAAACATTTTATAGATTTAATCGAACCTAACCAACCATTTTCAGAGACGAATTCCTTTATTAAAAAGATTCTTCACTCCCTTGAAACAGAAAACCCTCATGCCTTTGAAACGACAAAAAACAGGGTCTTATTCACAAAACAATTAGTGGCTGGCCTTCTTTTCGTAGAGTTATTTGAACAAATGGATTTTACACTTACTGGCTACAATATTAAGAAGTATTTATTACAAAATTTTGCTCATTTATTTGAGCATGCACAAAAGATAGTCGCCGAGCAAGACATCTATGTTTCGAACCCAGCTAAACAAACTGGCTTAGGCCTTCAATTATCGATGGCCTACACGTTAATTACTGCTCCAACAGCTTTCAATCAAACAATTCACATAAAAATAGAAACAGACTTACCTACACCGATTGAAGCGATTATCATTCAACGAATTCGTGAAACGTTTGCAAGTTTCTATCACCTTGCAATTAATCAATTGTCTGAAGAAGATACGTACGACCTTTATTTAAGCACTACGCCTTTGCTCCAAGTAAAACAAGCTGCACCATTTTTATTAATTAATGCGCAAGTTTCTTTATCTGACTTACTAGCGATTCAAGAACAATTAGTTCGGTTGGTAGCAAAGAAATGATTTAATTCTGCTAATAAATAGAACTCGTGGAACAAAAAAATAACTAAAACAGGATCAATCAAACACATTTGTACCTTCATCAAAAAAAAAGCTCAAAAAGTTAGTTGCGCAAACTAACCTTTTGAGCTTTTTGATTTTTTTCTTAACGAATGATTTCGACTTTTTTGTCTGTCTTGACTGTAACACGGCCGTTTTTAATAACATATAACCGTTCTGGAATATCAATAATCGCATGTTCAACCACTTTTGTGTCTAATAAGACTAAATCTGCTTTATTCCCAACTGCGACACCGTATCCTTCTAGTCCCATCGCACGAGCAGGACTTGTTGTTACCATTGGTAGCACTGTTTTTAAGTCATCCGCTCCACCTAGGTGCCCAACAGGAATGGCTAACATCGCTGTTTGAACAATATCCCCTGTGCCATATGGTGTAAAAGCATTGCGAATATTATTTGTAGCAATACAGACATTCACGCCACCATCGCGTAATTTACGGATTGGCGTAACCGCACGTCGAACATTGTACTGATCACCACGAGCCCCTAAATGTAAATCCGTTGCTGGTAAAGCCATCACGCTAATATTTGCTTCCGCCATTTTTGCAATAATAGGCGCCAATTCTGCTTCAGGTAAGGCATGCAATGCCGTTAAGTGGCCCACTGAAACACGGCCTTGGTAGCCTTCAGCGATGGTTTTTTCACATAAATATTCAATACTCATATCATCAGCTTCATCGGCAAAATCTTGGTGTAAATCTACATCTTTATCATATTTTTTAGCAATTTCAAACACTAAATCAATATGTTCTTTCGCTGGTGCATCATTATAAGGAATACCGCCGACAACGTCTGCGCCCATATCCATTGCTTCATACATCATTTGTTCTGTTCCAGGGGCTTTAAAAATTCCTTCTTGCGGAAATGCAACTACTTGCATGTCAATTAACTCTTTGTATTCTTCTTTCAAACGCATAATTGTTTTGAAGCCAGTAAAACCTTGCGCTGGGTCAAATTCTGCATGCGTTCTTAACGCCGTGGTTCCATGAACGATTAACATTTCTAAGGCACGTTTAGCACGGTCGTAAATGTCTTCTTCGGTAAATGTTGGTTTTAATTCTGCGGTTACTTCAATCGCTTCTTTCAACGTACCTGATTTATTTGGTTTACGATCAGCGATTAATGCCTTGTCCAAATGTAAATGGCTTTCTACAAAACCTGGGATTAAAACACGACCATCTGCTTCGATGACTTCTTTGGCATCGCCAGTAATAACTGGGGCGATTTCAATGATTTTTCCTTCTTTAATAGCTACATCTTGTAATGCTTCACCGTCTTGAAGACGAACTTGTTTAATTAATAAATCCATGTTTTCCACTCCCTAAATTGTTTTTTATCCAAAGATTAAACCGATAACTAATAATAGTACAGAGGCAATACTTAACCATTTCACGTTTCCTTTAACAACATCCAAAATTGGAATTTGGAAGCCTGAAGATAAAGCTTGCATAGTAATATTAACGAAACTCATTTGACTACCTAAACCAACACCCATTGCTACAAAACCTAATGCTAACGGCGGGAAGTTCAACGATACAGCAACTGGTAGCACTAAAGTTAAAACAGAACCTACGTAGGCCCCAGCTGGAATCCCAATTAAAATCCCTGTTAAAATGGCAACTGGCACGACAATAAAGGCTGGTGCATTTTCAGCAACACCTGCGATTACAGCAAACGTTCCTGTTTGTGCAATAACATTAATAAAGGCTAAGAAAATCCCTACTTGGAATAAACGAGTCAAAATATATGTAGACCCATCTACCATCGCTTCGACAGATTTGTTCATTGAGAAATCTGTACATAAGAAAATTAAAACTAATGTTAAAATCATGTATACAAGTGGCGTAAAGAAGGCAAAACCAATTAAATCATTCACAATTGGTCCAAAAATTACAGCAAACAATAAGAAAATGGCTGGCAAGGTAATTTTAAATAATTCACCATTGCTCTTTTTATCAAATTCATCATCTGCCGACTCTTTAAAGCCAACATTTCTATGTTTCGTTCCCCAAAAGGCTAAAACAATCGCTAATGCTACGAAGAATAACCAGTAAGGTCGCATGGTTGAAACATATGAACCGACACTGATATCACCTAATTTTGAAACAATACTTGATTCTAATGAAGCGGGTGATGTTGTAAATGATACCGCAGCAGCTAAAGACATTGCTGCAATTAATTCAGGAACAACGCCAACTGCAGCAAAGGCCAATGGCGCAATAACCATCGCACTTCCGCCACCAATTCCTGACATATATGTGGCTGCGGCTAATAAGATAACAATAAAAGCTGAAACATACTCGACTTTTCCTTTTGTGCCTCGTTTGGCTAAAGTTAATGCAGCTGAATAACTACCTGCTTTAAAGACCGCCATCGCAACAGCTGAATTAATGATGGGAACGGTAATTCCTAACATCATCGGGATAGCTTCCAACATCTGTTTATTCGCTTCTTCTAGCCCAATGCCGCCAATCAACATCGCTAAGACGCCACCAATTAAACCAGCAATAATCATATCGACTTTCATAAACAATAGAACCAAAACAACAATCAATGGAATAATCACAACTAATGCCATGATTCCTGTCGGGGCAACTACATCCCCAATCTCATCAGCAAAGGCCGCAACTGGCACAAAAATACTAACTAAGAATGCAAAAATAAGTGCTACTTTTGACGATTTTTTCATTTTACTTTCCTCCAATAGAAAGAAGGCGAGAGCAACGCAGTAGCGAATACTCTCTGCGCTCCTCATTATTTGGCAAAGGCACCTTGCCCGCCATATTTATCGTAATGTACAATCTCACTAACTAAATAATCATAAATACTTTGTGGAATTTCAATGCCTTCTGACATGGCTTTTTGATAGTTTAGCTGACCAATTTCTCCTGGATAGTAAACTTGTTGAAACCCTTCTGCTGTAGGCACACTATGAAGTTCTTCCACCATTTGATTAATATTTTCTTTAAATCGTTCAGAATCTGTAAAGCGGCTTGGATCAATGACTAAAAACATCTGACCCAGATTCCGTTTCTCCGTTAAATCCGCATACATGGAGCTGACATGTTTGCCAAAAGGTAAGCCTAACAACGAACCAGCTAAGACATCGACCATCATCATTAGTCCATATCCTTTTGGTCCTGAAATCGGCAATAAACCTCGTACTTCATAAGGATCAGTCGTTGGCTGGCCTTTTTCGTCTACTGCCCACGTGTCGGGAATTTCAACATCTCTTGAACGTGCATCTAAAATTTTCCCCCAAGCCTGTACTGTCGTAGCCATATCAAACACGACTGGTTCATGACCTGCTCTAGGTGCTGCAAAAGCGATTGGATTTGTCCCAAAATAATTGCTTGTACCACCAAACGGTACCACCATTGGATCAGATTGACACATCGAAAGAGCAACCATGCCTTGTTCCGCTGCTTTTTTAACATAATACGATAACGTCCCGCTATGACTCGTTTGAGAAACGCCAACATATGCTAACCCTGATTCTTTGGCTAGGTCAACTGCAGCAGCTAATGCTTCGTTACAAACAAATTGACCCACGCCATTATCGCCATGAAAAATGGCAGTGGACGGTCCAGTTTTTTCAAATGATAATTCGGGGTCAATCGTGATCCCGCCTTTTGCAATCCGTTCCGCATAATAATCCATACGAACCGCCCCGTGTGAATGAATACCGCTAGCATCTGCAAAAGTTAAATGTCGAGCAACTTCTTCGGCATGTTCAGAATGTAAACCAGCAGCTTCTAATTTTTGTTTCATCAGCTTTTCTAATTTTTCCGGTGTAACGACAACCATTTCTTCCATTGCGCTTGCTCCTTTATCATTAATCTTAAAAAAGGGAAAGAAAACAAGTGATTTTCTTCTTCGTCCTTGCATTTACTCCCCTTTTTTCACTACTTATTGCTACTGTTAAAGACAGTATAGTCAATTTCATCCACTGATTTTGCAACTAGAATAGCAGAGTAAACATCTGAATTGACATTTAAAATTGTTCGTAACATGCCAACAAACCATTCGACGCCTGCAAAAATTGCAATACTCTCAATGGGTAAACCCATTTGCGGAACAATCACTGCCAGTGAGACTAAGCCCGCACCAGGAACGACTGCGTTTGCTAGTGAGACAAACGTTGCTGTAATTGCTAAGTAAATCATTTTCGTAATATCAAAATCTAGCTGATACATCTGAGCGATAGTCATTACAGTAAAAGCCATATGCATCGCTGAACCGTTACTGTTTAATGACATACCTAACGGCAACACTAAGTTAGTAATTCGCTTACTTAAACCTAATTTTGTTTCTGTTTCTTCCAAAGCTACTGGTAAAGTAATTGCTGAAGAAGTTGTCGCCAAGGCCATCACAGACATATTTTTCATGTTTGTAATTAAACGTAGTGGACTTACTTTACAGTACAATGTGATAACCAAAATCCAGATGCCCAAAAATAAAATAGTGCCTAATCCATAGACCAATAGATACTTCACTAACGGTAAAATAATTTGAAGGCCTAAGTGACTAATTGTTGAAGCAATTAAAGCAAAAATCCCCAGAGGTGCTAGATACATGACGTATCGAATGACTGTAATGATAACTTCATTAAAGTCCACAATTATTTGGAAGAGTTGTGTCTCTGGATGGCTTTGTAAGTATTTATTCAGTGCTAAACCAAAAAATAATGCAAAGACAATAATTTGAATAATCGATCCTTGAGTCAGTGAATCAAAAATATTTTTCGGAACGAAATTTAAAATCGTATCAGTAATTGAGATTTCTTGCGCTTTAATAGAAGCATCTTGGAAGCCAGTCATTTTAACACCATATCCTGGATTAAAAATGACTGCCATTAGGACGCCCCATAAAGCGGCAGCTAAGGAGGAAATCCCGAAAACAGCGATTGTTCTACCCCCAAGGCTCGTTAATTCTTTTGGATTAATACTGCCAACTGCTTGGACAATTTGCCCTAAGATCAAGATAGGAATAGCCATTTGCATCAGTCGCAAAAAGACATCTCCAACTATTTTCAAGTAATTGCCGCTAGCAGGAATCAAGAGTCCTACGAGGATTCCTACGACAACAGCAATTGCAATTTGGGTGATCATGGACGGTTTTTTCATGGTAAACTACCCCTTTTGACTGATCACAGTTCCTGCTTCTTTATCGATGTTTTCTAAGTTTTCGATAGAAGTAATGATTGCTTTCCGTTTGTCATCACCTTTTACGAAGTCTAAGGCAGCTTCGATTTTTGGTAGCATACTACCAGCAGCAAAGTGACCTTCTTTAATGTATTCTTCTGCTTCGGCTACACTGATTTGTTCTAATGCTTTTTGATCTGGTTGATTGTAATTAATGTAGATGTTATCAACGCCTGTCAAAATAATCAAACGGTCTGCATCAACGTTTTCAGCTAAAACACGTGCAGAGAAATCTTTGTCGTTAACCGCTTCCACACCTACGTATTGTCCGTCTTCTGCTACGACCGGAATGCCCCCGCCACCAGAACAGATAGTTAAAACATCCGCCTCTACTAAAGCACGTACCGCTTCTTTTTCAACAATTTCTTTAGGCATTGGTGATGGAACAACTTTTCGGTAGCCACGGCCAGCATCTTCCACATACGTAGAGCCATCTTTGGCTGCTTCCGCGTCAGCTTCTTCTTTTGTATAGAATGGACCAATTGGTTTGGATGGTTTTTTAAACGAAGGATCTTCTTTGTCCACACGTACTTGCGTAACTACAGAGATAACTGGTTTAGCAATGTTACGTTTTTCAAACTCATTAGTTAAAGCATTTTGTAACCAGTAACCGATGCTTCCTTGTGTCATCGCAACACAAGTATCCAATTTCAACGCTGGATTTTTTTCACTTTCGCCTGCTTTTTGTTGTAAAAGCAAATTCCCTACTTGTGGTCCGTTTCCGTGACAGACAATGACTTGTTCCCCTTTAGCAACAAATTCTGCAATATATTTGGCCGCGTGATTAACGACGGCTTTTTGGCCTTCATCTGTTGGATCCGTATCTAAAATAGCATTCCCACCTAGGGCAATTACGTTTAAACTCATTGATTGATTCGCTCCTTTTTAGTAAAGCAAAGACAAAATCTTTTCAGTATCGACGGATAAGAAATAATTTGTTTACGAAATGAAAGATTTTGTCTTGCTCATTTTGATTGTTTCAGTCATTATCGAAGGGATAATTAACCTAATTTCGGTTTACTCTCATCTTTAGCTAAGAAAGCAAAAGCTAGTAAACCAATAACTAATAGTACACAAGAAAGATAGAAGCCAACTTGCATTGAGCCTGCTGTATCTGCTAAATATCCTGTGACATACGGTGCTAGGATTGACCCTGACATCCCGATAAAATTATAGGCACTTAACGTTGTTCCTAAGGCCGCTTTTGGTGCATGTTTGGTAACAAAAGTCACCATAATTGGATCTAACGCTAATTTCCCTGTTAACCCATAAAGAATTAAAACAGAAATTAACAATGTCCGATTTGTTACAAAAGCAATCGCAAAGACAGATAGGATTGCTAAAGGTACTAATGTAAAGACTAATTTTTTCGTCGCACCTGTTTTATCATTCAAACGAGCGAAGATTAAGGCGCCTGGAATAGAGGCCCATGGTACAAGTGATGAAATGAAACCGACGCTCGCTCCTGTAAAGCCACGTTCAGCAATTAAAAATTGTGGCAACCAAGTAATAATAACAAAGTTTGCATAAATACTTGTGAAACATAAAATAAATGCGGCTAATAAATTACGATTTGAGAAAATTTCTTTTAATGAGATCTTTTCTTGCGGTCCTTCTTCAGCAGCTGCTCGTGCAGCTTCTTCACCAGGACGAATCACTTTTTCTTTCAAAATTGTATAGAAAAGAATTCCTACGATAAACGTTGGAATCGCCATGATAAAGAATGGTTTGCTCCAATGTTCACCATTTTCTAAAACCAACTTACTTGAAAGTAGGTACCCACCTGATGTACCGAAGGCCATCCCACTATTGATGATGGCATTACCGATGGTCCGTTTACTTGCTGGAATCGCTTCTGTCGATAGCGCATATTGCGGGCCATAGTAAGCACCTTGACCAATACCAGCAATTGCACGAATGACTAAAAACATAACAAAGGTTGTCGCTAATCCACTAAAATAAGTAGAAATAGCAAGAACGATAAACCCAACAGCAATGACTAATTTCCGCCCAATTTTATCGCCAATCATCCCAAAAGGAATCTGTGCAACAGCATAGGTTAGAAAGAAGATACTATTGGCTAAACCAAGTTGTGTGTTACTTAGACCAAATTGTTCTCCAATGACCCCCATCACTGGATTAAAAATAGTTCGTGTTGCGTACATTAAAATCCAGCCTACGAAGAAAATGGCTACGACTTTAATCCAGTAACTATTGCTCACTTGCACTGCTTGATTTTTTTTACTATTCTCCATGTCTTCTCCTCACTTCTCATCTAACTCTACAGATTGTAAAGCTAGTAACATTCCAAATGACATATCTTTACCAGAGGAATGTCCGATTTGTATAATTCTGTCAATATTTTCGTCAACTCTATTATCCCGATGGTTCTCCAAATCCAAGAGTAACTGATACAACAATGAATTTACATATCCTTTAGCCGAGCTCGCAATATAGCCTTTACTAACATCTGTTGTGGATAAATTTGCTGCCGAAAGAGTAGCGGCTAACGCCGCAGCTCTTTCATCAGCAAGTATGAACAGAATTGTTTGATACGCCACTAAAATGTCATCACCACTCGGGGTTAACCCTTTGCCCCGACCAATCAGATAATTCATTACTTCTTGCCATTCCGATAGTGTCCAAACTTTTTGTTTTTGGCTCATTTTTTTGAAAATATGCTTTGCTCGTTCGTCTAAAGGCAGGCCAATTCTACGTTCTAAGTTTCTCGCTAATAAGCGGTCTCGCAACAAGCGTAATTGGTCTTTTTCTAACTTGAAATGAGTAATGTTTAAAGAAACGACCTCGGCAGGTGTGAGTTGGATCGTTTTCACGCCGACTGTACTGTAAAAGGTCAACTGATTTTCTGTGATTTTGACTTTATTACCTTGTTGTACATACGGAAAGATTTCTTGAAACAATTGATCTGGCAAAAACATACCAAAGCTTGATAAATAATTATGGAAGTTTGCAACATTGATTAATTGATCCTGGACTTTCAGATTAAATGAACGTTCAAAAACACTGTGAATGGTTCCCATCTTGCCATATTGGTGGATAGGAAAAATGTAGTCACTAATGACTAGTTGGTTATTCAACCGTAATGCCTAGTTTCTCAGCATACGCTTCTAGGGCTTTTTCAAAACAGCCTAGAGGTGCTCTAACTGTCCCTGCACCAATTTGACCAACACCGGCATTTTTGTGTGCAATCCCTGTATTGATGATTGGTGTAATTCCTAATTCCACCACTTTACGGATATCAATTCCTAAACAAGTTCCTTGGAAATCCCAAGTTGGAATTGAGAATGTTGGGTTGTGTCCTTCACAGATTTTTGCCATTTCATTTGAGGTTGCTAACGCATCTTCAAAGCCACCTGCACCAACAAACCGTGTTACGCCAGGTGCAGCTACCATAGCCATTGCTCCAACGCCTACTGTTTCAGTAATTGCACTATCCCCGACATCAGGATTTCCGTCTTCTTCGCTGAAACCAGTGAAGTAAAGACCTTTTGGTGTATTTACTGGTGCGGTATGCCATTGATCGCCTGTTTCTGCAATCCGGACCCCAAAGTTCACGCCGTTACGAGTCATCGTTGTGACAATCGTTCCGTTGGTATCTTTACGGGCACCATCAACAATTGCTTTTCCAGTTGCCATCATGACATTTAAGAAGAATTGATCTGTGTCAGCTAAGAATTTGATTACTTCGTATTTTTGATCTTCTGGAATATCTGTTTTGATAATTAATGGAGACAATTCTTTTAAGAAGTTCAAAGATGCGGCAATATTTCTTTGGTGGAACTCGTCACCCATTGTAATAGAGCGCGCAATCAATACGTTTAAGTTCAAGCCTTCTTCAGAAAGTTTCAAAGCTTTCGCAATAGTTGGTCCTAAAACATCTTTAATCCAATCTAAACGATCAACTACTTCTTGTGAATAAGCACCAAAACGCAATACTTTACCGATACCTTCATTCAAGATACAGTATGCTTCGTTACCTTCTAAGCGATTTTCTACAACAAAGACTGGCATATTACCAGAAGTAATACCGCCCATTGGTCCTACTGCTTTTACATGGTGACAAGGAATGAAACGTACTTCGCCAGCTTCAAAAATCTTCAAAGCATCTTCTTCATTGTCTGCCCAACGTTCGAATAATGCAGCACCGATACAAGCACCTTTCATTGGTCCAGTCATTTCAGACCATTGGATTGGTGGTCCAGCATGAAGTAATGTTTTTTGTGCATCATCATTTAATTCTGGAATCACTGATTTCGCAGGTACCACATCTACTAAGAATGGTTGTGCATTTTTAATTTTGTCTGTTACTTTGTGATTTTCAGCTTCGATTTGTTCACTGTAATCTTCCAAGGCATCCAAAATTTTAATCATTTTTTTATTGCCGTTGGCACGCGGACGCCAGTTAAATTGAACAGTTTCGCCACCGTAATCAACGATTGATTCTGTAAAGCTTTGCAACCCAACGTTAATGATTCTTGGTTTGGTTGTTAATAGTTCCATTACTTTTTCGCCTGGTTTTGGTACATCGACAGTTGGTCCGTTGTAAGCAACCACTTCTTTATCGTCTTCTGAAATTTCGATTCCTTTTAGTAATAAGGCTAATTGAACAGCTTTAGCATTGCTTTCTGCAACTAAAACGCCGCCTTCTTTCAAACGATCAACCGACGATTGGTAATTTTGAGGATCTTTCGTCGTCCCACAAACAGTTGCAACAAAGTAAAGATCACGTCCGGCTTCTTTGGCTGTGGCACGCGCTTCTTCAATTGCTGGTAATAATGCACCAACCATGTCTTCATGAGCACCGTAGCCTAACACCACATCGAATAAGATAATCCCAGTTTTTTCATCTTGTGCATATTCACGAATTTTTTCGATACGAACATCTGGGTCAATCATTGGGTGTGGACGACCTTGTGTATACATATCATCGCCTAAGTCAATGACTTCATAACCATGAGATTTCAAGACATAACCCTCTGCTTTCACTAAACCGCCAAGGTCTAAAGCTTCAGAAATTAACATACCTGCTTCAGAAGCTAATGTACCACCTGAATATAAGCCTTTTACAACTTTATCTTCTGGCAATGTTGGTACAGCTGGTTTTGCTAATGCTTCAAAGTAATTTTTCTTCACGGCCACATCATTTGCTAAATCAACAGCAATTTTAGCTGTTTCTTCTAATGTATGAGCTAGATAAACTTTGCCTTCGTGACTTGTTGGTTTTTCTCCTAAGAAAATCGCAACGACTGGTTTTGAAATGCTTTGTAATAATTCAACCACTTCATCACGAACTTCTTTTGCAGGTGGTTTAGAAATAACTGTAATCACATCGGTTGGTTCGTGATTTTCTAAGGCCACAATAGCATCTTTCACTGTGATAGCGCCTACTTTATCGCTTAGGTCACGACCACCAGTACCAATGGCGTGAACAACTCCGCCACCTAAGCGGTCAATAATCGTTGTAACTTCTTGAATCCCTGTCCCTGAAGCACCAACAACGCCAATGTTTCCTGGAGAAACAACATTTGTAAAGGCGATTGGAATACTTGAGATAATACCAGTTCCACAGTCAGGGCCCATCATTAGTAAGCCTTTTTCATGCGCTAATTTTTTCAAACGTACTTCATCTTCAATTGACACATTATCCGTGAAAGAGAACACGTGTAAATCATTTTTTAAGGCACGTTCCATTTCTGGCGCACCATATTCACCAGGAATACTGAATAGCGCTACATTCGCCTCTGGTAAAAGATCAAACGCTTCTGACCAAGAAGTCGCTGCTTGTGCTTCTTCACTAGTTCCCTTTGCTGATAAATCATCTAAGAATTCATCAATCGCTGGCATAACTTCTTCCATGATGTTTTCTTTTTCACTGTCAACCACAATCATCATGTCGTTTGCAGATGCACTATTGGCCTCATCCGTTAACAAGTTTGTGTTGTTAAGGATGTCTTTGTTGGCATCTGTTCCCATCATGATTTGACTCATGGTTACACCATCTAATGCATTGATTTTATTGGTCAATAACATTAAGTTGATGGAGTCTTGGTAATTGTTTTTCAAAATTACTGTGTGTAACATTGTTCATCCTCCTATCTATTCCTTACAATGCTATTGTATCGAAACGAGAAAGTGTTTTCATCGGACATAATTCTAAAAAAATGGTATAATTTTTATCCATAAGAGGAAAAAAGGAGAAAATGATGAAATTAAGAGAGTTATTATCGATAGGTGACTTAAAAAAAGGTAAAATTTTGACGAAAGAGATTGGTTTAGACAATGAAGTTGACTCGGCAATGGTCTTAGAAGCGATTGATATCGAGAACTGGAGTAGAAAGAATCAGTTAATTTTGACTTCTTTCTACGCATTGCATGATATACCCGAAAAAGAGTTGGAAAATTTTTTCGTAAAGATGCGCCGAATTGGCATCAGCGGCTTAATTTTGAAAACAGATCGATTCATTAAAATGATTCCAGAGTGGTTTATCGAATTATGTTTCAATTATGAAATTCCTTTAATTAAAATCACACAAGACATTAGCTATGAAAAAATTCTGTTTACGATTTACGAGCCTTTGTTGAATTATCAGTCGCATGTCTTACGTACGTATTACGATGTGCGCCAACGTTTCACCAAATTAGAGCGCCACTACCCAACGGTTGAGACGATTATGCAAGAATTTTATGACATCATTAAATTACCCTTCGCTTTAAAAATGTTGGATAAACATCTGGAAATTAGCGATGGCGACTTACCCCATGATGCGATTGTGCTCTCAAGAGAAAAACTAAAAAACAGTGAGTTCACTAAAAATGATTACTCTCTTTTAACACTTTATTCTCATGCCAACCCCAAAAAACAGTTGGCACTAGAAGTTTCTATTTTCAATAGTTATTCCACTAATTGTTTACTTCTGGTTTATTTACAAGATGAAAAGGTTAAAGAAACGGATTTAGTGATTATCGAAAATGCGATTGATGTCTTACAAGAAAAATTCAATACCGAAAATTTGTTAAAAAAAGAACGGTATACTCGTTTGAACAACTTAGCGGATGCTATTTTACAAAATACACCGCAAAATCCTGACGAGCTAAACAGTTTGCTTCGTGAAGTGCAAATGCAAGAGCTAGATTCTTACCAAGCGATTGCTTTTTCTACCAAAGACACCAATACACAACTCATGAAAGAACGAATTATTGCCTTACTTCGTACCCTGCGTGTGAAATCCATCTTCTTCGATCAGCTAAATTATTCGGCGGTCCTTTTTAACTTCAATGAAAGTGATGGAAAAATTACAAAGCTGCAATTAAGCCGTTTATTAGCTGAACTTTTAGAAGAAAACGACACGCTTACCGTTGCCGTCAGCAGTTTAAAATCACGAGAAGGGATTAAAGAGCTACTGATTGAATGTCTGGACATTCTGCGCTTTAATGAAACTTTTTATAACGGACCAATTGTCACCTTAGCCGATATCGGGGTATTTAAAAATTTTATCCGCGAAGACCAATTGGAAAATTTAGACGAATTAATTCCTCGCGCACTTTATCAATTAGCCGAAAACAACTACGATTTATTTGAAACTTTGTACAGTTTTTTCCAAAATAATCGCAACTATAAACAGACCTCTGAAGCGATGTTCCTTCATTCAAAAACGATTCGTTATCGTTTAAACAAAGTGGAACAACTTCTTGATATTGACTTAGCCAATCCCTTGCAATTGTTGAACTATGAAATTGCCACATACATTATAAAGATGAGGAGACGTGCACTTGAAAAACAATCAAACACTCGCTAATGGCGCAACAGTTACTATCTACCCCACTACGACTGAATCAACGAACTATGTCGTCTATTTACACGGTGGCGGGATGATTTATGGAACCAAAAGTGATTTAACAGAAGAACTGAAGGAGCTGTTTACAAGCAATGGCTATACCGTTTTAGCACTGGACTATTTGTTGGCTCCAAATACAAAAATCGATCACATCTTAAGGACGCTAACGGAAACCTTCCAATTGTTAAACGAAGAGATTATTCAAAACCAGCCATTTGGTTTGTGCGGGCGTTCCGCTGGCGGTTATTTAATGTTACAGTTAACCAAACAATTACAAACACTAAATTTGAGGCCACAATTTTTAGTCAATTTTTACGGCTATACAGATTTAGAATTTATTAAAGAGCCACGGAAATTATTAAAGCAAGCCATTTCCGCTAAAGAAATAGCTGCTATCGACCAAACAAAGCCTGTTTGGGATGATCCTTTTCTTTCTCGCTATCTGCTGTATCATTACAGTATTCAGCAAGCGCTATTGCCGCACTTTTACGGATTACCAGAAAATGGGGACTGGTCTGCTTACGCACTGTCAGACGAAACATTAAAAACTTTTCCCCCTTGTTTCAGTACAGCTAGCAGTTCAGACGAAGAAGTGCCGTTCCGCTATAGCAAAAAAATCGGACGGACCATTCCTGAGAGTACCTTTAAAGCGGTTTACTATTTAGAACATGATTTTTTAAAACAAACCAAAGATCCTTCGGTCATCACTTTATTTGAGCAATTGGATAGCTGGTTGAAGGAACGATAAGCATAACAAAAAAAGAAGCGAGAAATCTCGCTTCTTTTTGTTATTTTTGATAAAGTGTGGTTCCTTTTACCACACTGATTTCCACCGGTGTCTGACGAGCGACAAAAGCCGCCGCACATTCTGCTTCAGTGAGTAAGTAAGTTGCTTCAGCACCAACTTGCGGCCAATTTGCTTGCCCTTGTTCGTCTAAAGTTGTGACACCATCTGTCACTAAGCCTAATAATTGTGTTAAAGCATCTTGATCTTTCACATTAAAAAGTTCACCTAAACGAGCCAATTTTTCTTGTAATGAACCATCACCATAGGGAGACCAGCAATCGTAGATATTGTCACAACCAAGATGGACATTGACTCCATGACGTAACAATTCCATAATTGGCGGAATCGTATTAGGTGTGATTGGCACGCTGGAATTAATATGAATTTTTTCTGCTGCTAAAGCATCATAAACTTCGGCACGTTCTTCACCAATGAAATCATTTAACCCGAAGGCATGGCTGATAAATACTTTGTCTTGTAGGCCATATTCTTTCGTTAAACGGATAATTTCTTTAATCGTTGTTGTCCCAGCTTCGTGACGGTCATGTAAATGAATATCCACACCGACACCATGTTTATCTGCTAAGCGGAATGTTTCAGCCAATGATTTTTTGTAATCACCATCTAGTGAATAAGGATCCACGCCACCAATAAAATCGGCACCTTTTGCCAATGCTTGATCAACTAATTCAACGGAATCTGAACGTAGTAAGCCGTGCTGTGGAAAGACGACAATTTCTACCGCAAATGGTTTCGTTTGGGCCAACGCTTGGACTTCATCAAAATAACGTAAGTCTGTCATCGGTTCCACGTCGACATGTGTTCTGAAGGCTGTCGCGCCATGTGGTAATTCTAAGTCAATTAAATGGTTGGCGCGTTCTGTTAAAGAAAGTTCTAAACTATCTAAATAAGGGATTTCTGCTTCGACACGTTCCACAATTGACTTCGCTGGCGTCACCGGATACCACGGAACACCTAGTTTACTTTTATCAAAGTGACAATGTTTTTCAATCAAACCTGGTAAAATCAATTGATGGTGCCCATCAATAATTGTCAACCCAGGTTCTTCTACCAATTCTTCATTGGGAATGATTTTTGTAAATACTCCATCTGTTACTTCAATTGCCACTTCTTTGGTTACTGTCCCAGATAACCAGTCACCTTCTTTTTGATACCCCGTTTCAATTCGAACATTTTTTAACCAATAATTCATGCTTTCCTTCACTCCTACCTGTATTTATTCCTTCCCGAAAGGACACAATACTTAGTTGTACTGTGCTAAAATTTTACTAATTTCCGTATAACCTTTTTGATTGGCATAGTCCATTGCTGTTCGACCAGAATTGTCTTTAATGGATTGATCCGCACCATTTTCCATTAACAATTTTACAATATCTTGGTAAAGTTGGTTCCCTTCACGTAACCCCACTGCCTCAATCAATGCTGTATAGCCAAAGTCATTTTGGAAATCTATGTCTTCTCGTCCATCTTCTAACAAGAGCTTCACATTGTCAATATGTCCTTTTTCAGCTGCCGGAATTAACGCATTGCCACCGTAACGGTTATGCTTATTTAAATCTGGGGTCGCATTTTTTAACATATACGCTAAAATCTCCGTACGTCCTTGCGCTCCCGCATAAAGATAGGGACTATCACTAATGCTATTTTGCAGATTAATATCGGCACCCCGATCAATCAACGCTTTTGCAATCTCAATGTCATTATTGTGAACAGCGATATTGAGCGGTGTGTTGCCTTCTGTGTCGACTTCATCCACTTGATAAGTAGTATCTTGTAAAATTTCCTTGACCTTCTTCGTATCTCGTTGATTGGCTGCTTCTAAAAGCGCACCCACTTCATAGGTCTTCATCGGTTCTTTCACTTCCTCTTTTGATGTTGTTTGAGCTACCGAACGGGTTGTACTGGTGCTTTCAGTTTTTGCACTACTTTGAGTAGTCACCGTTTGACTATTTTTTGACGCTGCGGAGGGTGTTTCTCCTCCTTGACACGCAGCAAGTAATGGAATGGTCACGACACTTAATAGCCCCATTAAAATTTTTTTGTTCATTGTGCTCAACTTCCTTTCCTCGAGAGAAATATGAGATTTTTCTCCAGTGGTTCTAATCTAACGAATCTTTTTTTATTTGTCGATTAAAACGCTTTCTCTGTTTTTCTATTTTAAAAAGAGAGAAACCAAAAGAAGTCGAAACTTTTTTTGGTTTCCATTCGTATGTTTTGTTCTTAAAAGGTAAATTCAGGATTAAAAGTTCCTTGGTATGGTTCATGTTCCACATAGACTTGGATATCGTTTCCTTCGTTATCTTTACCCATTCGTGTGTACGTAAAACGATTATCATTCAATTCTGTTAATTCTAAGACAGCACCATAGCGATTGGTTCCAATCGAAACATGGGCACGGAATTTATTTTGATTTCCTACTTTAAAGTAGCCATAGTCGCCACGAGTTTCACCCGTTTGTAAATTGAAAAATTCATATTTGCTGCTATCTTGGTCAAATTTCGCTAAGCTGATAAAGTTTTGGTTGGCCGAAGTTACGTCATTGCCATCTTTATCCACTACTTTTGTGCCATTCCAAAGAAGTTGCGGTGTCCCATCAAAGGAAGTTTTACCAATAATTTCATCCCCTTGTCGATTTACATCAATCTGGCCTGTTTGTTCTGTCATGGCACGGCGTCCATTCGTGAATTCTAGTGTTCTGGGACGATTATTGGGGTATGGCTGCGGACGACCATAAACTGGTCCTGAGGTTGCTTTGTTTTCTACGAAAACTTCAATATCATTTCCGTTTTTATCTTTCCCCATCTGTCTATACGTAAAAGTATCTTGGTATAAAGTTCTAAGTGGGTATACACCTTGATAATTTTTGGTTTCAGAAATAATCACAAGACGGGAAACATCTGTAATACCAGCGGTCATAAAGAAGGTTCCTTCATCTCCTGTTGATTCTCCAGTCTCTTTATCAAAAAATTCATAGAAACTAGTGGTTGCATCAAATTTGATTGCATGTAATAAATCCTGATTTTCAGCGGTTAAGTCGGTCCCATTTTTATCATAGACACGTTGACCTGCCCAATCTTTTTCCGATAACATTTCATCTTGCCGAATACCAACTGAACGTAAATACTCAGGTAAATCCCCTAAATTATTGGGATTGTCTACGCTTTGAGGAACGTATGCTTCTGCCGTCAAACCCCCTCCTGCTCCACCGACTAATAACGCACTTAAAGCCAACAACGTAATTGTACCAATGATTTTTTTCTTCATAAATGACTACTCCCTTTCCTTTTGATAATTTAAGGATAGCAAGTAGTTATTAACTCCACCTGTCCATAATATGAACAAATTATTAAATAATAATCATTATAATTATCTTAATAATAATATTTAATTATAACTAATAACAATTTATTTATAGAAGAAGAGAAAACAAAAGAACGTTGGGGGACGTTCTTTTGTTAAATAAGAGAGAAGACAAGAGACTTTTAGAAAGTAAAGGCTGGATGATATGTGCCTTGGTAAGGTTCATGTTCCACGAACACTTGAATATCATTACCAGCATTATCTTTACCCATTCGAGTATACGTAAATCGATCATTGTTTAGTTCCGTTAATTCTAGCGCTGCACCGTAGCGATTCGTACCAATAGATACATGGGCCCGAATCTTGTTATTGTCCACCACTTGGAAGTACCCAAAGTCGCCGCGGGTTTCACCCGTTTGTAAATTGAAAAATTCATATTTACTTGTGTTTGGATCAAATTTCGCTAAACTAATGAAATTTTGATTGGCCGCTGTCACATCATTACCGTTTTTATCTACGACTTTTGTGCCATTCCACAAGGTTGTTCCTAAAATTTTATCCCCTGATTTATTTGTCACAATTTTGCCAGTTTGATTGGTTAATGCTTCACGTCCATTTGTAAAAGCTAATTTTTTCCCATGATAAGGGATGTGTTCCACGTAAACTTCAACATCATTCCCCAGTTTATCTTTCCCTAAACGCTTGTAAGTAAATTTGTCTTTACTCACTTCGGTTAAATCCACTACGGCTTGATAATTTTGTATCCGCGAAATTAAAATTCGTTTTGTGCCATCACCTGTCACAAAAAATGTTCCTTCGTCACCACGGGTTTCCCCAGTGTTTTTGTCGAAAAACTCATAAAACCCGGTTTCACCATCATATTTTGCTAACCCAATAAAATTAGCATTTTCTGCCGTTAAATCATTACCAGCAGCATCATAAACACGGGTTCCTTGCCAGTCCGTGCCAGATAAAATCTTAGTCGCCTTATCGCCTTTTGTTTGGCCATTGTTTTGATGTTTGCCTAAATTTGCCGTAGCACTATTTGGATTGGCTGCATGACCTGCAAATGCTGGACTTGCATAACCTGCTATAAGTAACGTACTTAATGTTACTAAAGTAATCGAACTTAATACTTTCTTTTTCATAAAGCATCGCTCCTTTTCTTTGATAAACCTATCTTAACAAACGATTCTAAACTACCACTGTCAGAAAAATGAACAATTTATAAACGATTAAAAACAACTATAAACTATTTTTTTGTTAAAAATGAAGCGGTCAAAAGAATCCTTTACTTCCTTTTGACCGCTTCATCCACTCGTGATTGACTAATTAGAACGTGAAGTCTGGCGTAAAGTCTCCTTCATATGGTTCATGTTCTACAAAGACTTTAATTTCTTTGCCATTGTTGTCTTTACCCATTCGTGTATACGTAAAACGTTTATCATTTAATTCTGTTAATTCTAATGCAGCTCCATATTTATTGTCACCAATTGAAACGTGAGCACGGATTTTGTTATTATCAATTACTTGGAAGTAACCAAAATCTCCACGGGTTTTACCCGTTTCTAAATCAAAGAATTCATATTTACTTGTTTTATTATCAAATTTCGCTAAACTAATAAACATTTTATTTGCTTCAGTAACATCGTTACCGTCTTCATCTAAAACTTTCGTGCCATTCCATAATGTAGCCCCTAAAATGTCATCCCCAGGTTTACTGGTAACAATCTTGCCAGTTTCTGTTTCTAAATCTTTACGGCCATTCGTAAAGGTTAACTTTTTATCAGAATAAGGGACATGCTCTACAAAGACTTCTACATCTTTCCCGTCTTTATCTTTCCCCATTCGCTTATAGGTAAATTTATCTTTCGTTACTTCCGTTAAATCAACCACTGCTTGATAGTTTTGTGTATCCGAAATTAAGATACGCTTTTCGCCATCATCTGTCACAAAGAATGTGCCTTCATCGCCACGGGTTTCACCTGTTTCTTTGTCGAAAAATTCATAAAAACCTGTTTCACCATCATATTTTGCTAAACCAATAAAATTAGCATTTTCTGCTGTTAAATCATTATTATTTTTGTCGTAAACTTTTGTGCCTTGCCAATCAGTACTGGATAAAATTTCTGTTAATTCTTGTCCTTTTGATTGCTCTTTAGCTGCTTCTGCTGAACTAGAGACTGCAGTGCTTGAGCTAGCTGCACTTGATTTATCTGTTGCAGAGTTGGCTCCGCCAGCACAGCCTGCAATCAACAACGTACTAAAGGTTAATAAGGTAATCGTACTAAAAACTTTTTTCTTTTTCATGGTTGGTAATCCCCTTTTTCTTTTTGATATACCTAGAATAGCAAAGCCTTATAAACTCCTACTTGCCGAAAAATGAACAAATTATAAACAAATGAAAAAAAGTTAATAACAATACTAGCTTTTTTTTGTTCACTTGTAATACACTATAAGTAAGAAATAGATTAAAACCACTAGGAGGGACGCTTTTGACCATTAAACGCCGCTTTTTTATTTCTTATATTAGTGCCATCATTATTACTTTAGCCTCTGTTTTAGCTGTTTTATCCTTAGCTTCTTACATCACATTAGGAACTGTCCCCAGTTTGCCCCAAGCTTACCGAATGATGAATAAGCAACGACCATTGACCGCTAACGAAGAAGAAAGTTATTTGGCCTTAGATCAACTGCTAAAAAAATCACCGAAATTACTAGATACACCTTTGAGTAAAGAATTAAAGGAAACGATTCAAACAATTGAAGCAAAAGGATTAAGTGTGATTATTCGAAAGAATGCACGGTTTCCTTATTATTCGGATAATTTAGTAGAAAAATCTTTGTCTGTACATATTCCAAACTACGAAATGAATAATATTATGCCAACTGGCACACTGGATAATGCAGGGCGTCTGTATCATTATGTCAAATCAGATTTTCATTATTTAGATGGTTCTAACGGGAGCTTTATTGTCTTGAAACGCGAAAGCAGCCTTTTTGAATTCTTCACACGCTGGATTATCTGGATGATTTTGTTAATTATCCTTGTAGCAATTGCGGCAGCTTGGCTCATTAATAAGCGCTTAACCAAAACCACTATCGAGCCATTAGAAGCATTAGAAAAAGCGACTAAAACATTGGGTAAGGATGCCCAAAAAGAAAATCCATTTACGCCAACTAGCCACCAAACCGTCTCAACGGAAGTCAAACAGCTCCAACTTAGTTTTGAACAAATGTGGCAAGATTTAGAAGAAGCCAATGCGGAACGCGAAAAATATGAAGCTAATCGGAAAGAATTAATTGCAAATATTTCTCATGACTTAAAAACACCAATTACTTCTATTATTGGTTACGTTGAAGGTTTAATGGATGGCGTTGCCAATACTGAAGAAAAAAAACAGCGCTATTTAACGGTCATTCATGAAAAAAGTTTAGGTCTCAATGATTTAATTGAAGAATTATTTTTGTATTCTAAATTAGACCTAGACCGTGCTGTCTTTACAATGGAAAAGACCAATTTCACTCGTTTTATTGCACATATTCTTGAAGAATACCGTTTGGAACAAGAACTCGTGATCACTTCTGTACTTCCCACCGAAGCTTTATACGTTCAAATGGATCCCACGCAGATGAATCGCGTGATTACCAATCTAATTCAAAATAGCATTAAATTTGCGGATCCCACTAAAGAACAACTAGCCTTTACGATTTCTTTAACGCATAATCAAACAGACTTAGTTTTAACCATTACAGATAACGGCATTGGTATCGATAAAAAAGAATTACCTTATTTATTCGAACGCTTCTATCGTGTAGACAAATCTCGAACCCCAACAGTTAAAGGAAGCGGCTTGGGATTAAGTATTGTCAAACAAATTATTGACTATCATCAGGGAACAATCACTGTCACAAGTAAAAAAGGAGACGGCACCAACGTGATAATTACGTTGCCGTTGTTGGAGGATGAAAAATGAAACCACATGTATTAATTATTGAAGATGATCCAAGCATTGCTGATTTGCAAAAAGATTATTTAGAAATTAACGATATGACTGTCACAATTGAACATGATGGAAAAAAAGGATTGGAAGCAGCTTTAAATGAGCCCTTTGATTTAATTATTTTAGATGTGATGCTGCCAACTATGGATGGTTTTGAAATCTGTCGTGCAATTCGGAAAAAAAAGCAAACGCCGATCATGATTGTTTCGGCTAAAAAAGAAGATATTGATAAAATTCGTGGGCTTGGCTTAGGTGCGGATGATTATATAATCAAGCCGTTTAGTCCCAATGAATTAGTCGCTCGAGCAAAAGCCCATATGAACCGTTATCAATTGTTAAGCAAAGCAGAACAACCACAACAATTACTAAAAATCAATGAAATCGCTGTCGACACTGCCGCCCACAAAGTGTTTGTTTTAGAAAATGAAGTTATTTTTACAAGCAAAGAATACAAATTGTTGGTTTTCTTGATGGAACATCCTAACCGTGTGTGGAATAAAGAAGAACTTTTTGAAAGTGTCTGGGGATTTGATGCCTTAGATACTGAGGTTTCGACTGTCGTTGTTCACATTAAACGGATTCGGGAAAAATTAAAAAAAGCCAATCTTTCTGACTCCCCAATTGAAACACTCTGGGGAAGTGGCTACCGCTTCAATCGATAAAGAGAGCAAAAATAAGTCGGAGCCTATTTCTAGGCTCCGACTTATTTTTTATTAATTTACACGAGAAAATTTTTGATAAAGTTGGTTGAAAACAATCATAAATTGTTCAATTTCTGCCATTGTATTGCCTTCATCTAAACTAATGCGCACAGCGGAAGTCGCCAATTCTCCAGGCACATGCATGGCATACAAGGTGCTGCTAGCCATTTTTTTTCGGCTAGAACAAGCACTCGTAGTCGAAATATAAATTTGTTTTTCTTCCAATGCATGGACCAGCACTTCGCCACGAATCCCTTTCAAAGCAAAACATAAAATGTGTGGCGCAAAATGTTCATTATCTTGTGAAAAAACAGTCACATTTTGAAATTCTTCTAGCGCCTTTAATAAATAACTTCGTAATGTCGCCACATGTTGCGGCCGTTGTTGTTCGTTCTCTAAATGCAAACGCAACGCTTTGGCCATTGCCACAATTGCTGGTACGTTTTCTGTCCCACTGCGTTGGTTGTTTTCTTGCCCGCCTCCTGTTAAAAGCGGCGCTAAACGTTTTCCTTGTTTCCAATACATAAAACCAATGCCTCGTGGTCCATGAAATTTATGTGCAGAAAACGTTGCAAAATCCACCCGATCCGTTAACCACTCTGAGTAATTAACTTTCCCAATTGCTTGAACCGCGTCTACATGAAAATGAATTTTAGGAAACTCCGCTAAAACCTCGCTGATTTCTTTAATTGGTTGAATCGTTCCCACTTCATTGTTCACTGCCATAACAGAAACCAAAATCGTTTCTTTTCTAATTAATTTCTGTAATTCCTCGACTTTTACACGACCTTCTTTATCCACTGGCGCATAAGAAAGTTCAAAACCTAGTTCGACTAATTGTTCCGCTGTTTCTGTAACTGCTGGATGTTCCACTGCAGAAATAATAATATGATTACCAAATTCTCGTTTTTCGATTGCCGTTCCTTTTAAAACCCAGTTATCTCCTTCAGTTCCGCCACTTGTAAAATAGATTTCATTTGCTGAAACATTGATTAGCTCCGCAATCTGCTTCCGTGCTTGTTGTAAGAGCCGATTCGCTTGGTTGCCTAAGTCATGCAGACTAGACGGATTGCCAATAATCCGCTGACTGGTTTTTACATATGTATCTAAAGCCTGGGGGTAAATCGGTGTAGTTGCACTATTATCAAAATAAATCATTTGTCACCCTTCTTTTTTAAAATTCTTTCCCATTATATACTTTCTAAAGTATCACTTCAAGTCACCCCCACGCCATAAAAACAGAGGCTTGTCTGTCGACAAACCTCTGTTTAGTGATTGTTTAATTAAATTGCTGTTAAATTAGGGTTATTGATATTTTTAAAATAAAAATCTTCGATTCGTTTGAACGCCCCTGGCTCAACAGCTTCCAATGCCGTTCCAATTTCATCTAATGCATCTTGATAACGGAATTCTGTCGAGAATAAATACATGCTTTTATCTAAAGCCGCTCGGATGTTCTCGTGAGTATGACGATAGCGGTTTGCATATTGCATCATTTGTTCTGTCAGAGCTGCTGCATTGACTAAATCTTTTGTTTTCTTATCTAATAACTCTAAATCATCTTCGCATAAGTCACACAAACGATTGATTTCATCCATGTTAATGCGCATTTTATTTAAGGCTCGGCTTAAATCTTCAATTCGATCCGTTGCCACATAGAAAAATTCTAAGTAATCAGCAGACAAACCTGGTAATCGTTGCTTTTCAACATACCGTTTGATACTCCGTAAACGGAATTCGTATTCGTCGACTTTTTCTTGGGCGACTTTTTCGCCTTTTCTTAGTTCTTTCAATGAAGCATCAATTTCTAATTGTTGATTTTCAATATCATCTAAAATCTTATAGCATTCTTTATAGAACGCTTGAATTTCAGAGTAAGGAACGGTATGTTCTTTCATTCGAGGTTCCAAGTCTTTTTGACGGCGGATAATTTCTTCAATTTCCGTTTGGAAACCACGACTACGTCCTAACTCGTTGTTGTTTAAGGTGTAGCTTTGTGATACATGGTCCAATTCAATCATTAATTGACGGTTATTTTTTAAGGAATGAGAAATATAATCGTCAATAATTTTTTGATTGGTTACGACATATTTCTTCGCTTCAATTTCACGTTCCAGCACTTCATATAATGCATCAATCGCCGTTGCTGTGTCGCGATTTGCGACCTCTACTGCAGCAATCTCTGTTTTCTCTAAATCAGCCATTGAATTCTCGACACGTTTTTTCGCATGTTGAATTTCTTCAGCAAAGTTTTGTTCAGGGAACACATAATCGTCAGCTAATAATTGGTTGTAGCCTTCTTCGATTTCTTTTAATTGATCTGGGAAAGTTTCATTTAATTCTTCATACATTGGTGGAATCCGTTTCATTAAGTCTTCCAATTCATACGTATGACGTTCTGCATCTTCTAGGACTTCTCGAGCCTCGATTGGGTCCCCCGATGTATTTAGTGTGACAAATTGTGTGAATTCAATTTCGACGTTTCTTAATTGTTTTTGGATTTCGGAGTAAGCTGGACCAAAGCTAGCTTTATCATCTTTTAGTGATTTACTTAATTCTTCATAGACATCCAAAGCTTTTTGAACTTCTAATGAATTGCGCTCTTCACTTTCACGTAATTCTTTCAAGCCATTACGAATGACTTCCACTTCGGCTTCCATTTCGGTCATCGTTTCATTCGCTTCCACGACTGCTTTCTTCGCTTTCATGAAACGGAAAATTTCATTTTGATTTTCGACTTCATAAATTTGACTCTCTAGTTCGGCGAAAGAACGCGTCGATAGTTCTACCCAACGTTGATTCCATTCACGGAAACTATTTTGACTCTGTCCAACTAGATGCATTTTTTTAATGTCATCGATTTCTTCAAAGACTGGCAAGTCAAACAGGGCTTCTTTACGAACTTCTAATTCATCTAATTGTTCTTGATTTTTTTTGCGCATAAAATAACCAATTAAGTATAGCACCGCAGCAATAATAACGATTACTAGTACTAAAATGATAATCCAATTATTCTTCATTTTGGCTCCTCCGATAATTTTTCTATAATAAAAGAAAGGTTGTTTGTTCTCTTCACACGGTTATCTATTGTTCCTGACCCTTGAAAAAGGGCATTCTTGCAGAAATACCTATAGAAAATTATAGCACAAACTGTATATTCATTCACTAGTTATAACAAACTTTTTTAAGAAAACCCGCGATCTTCTTACGAAGGGGTTGATTCACTGCTTTCATCGATCCGATTTTCACTAATTTTTTTACAAATATCACTTAGTTGTGTTAAGAAGGCATCCGCTTGACTTTGATCCATCCCAAAGTGTTCATCGCGCATCGCCCAAACTTCTAGCCCAGCTTCTTTGGCAGAGGCAATGCCTTTTTCTGAATCTTCAATGGCTATACATTCCTGTGGCGCAACAGCTAATTCTTGTAACGTGTGCAGATAAATATCCGGCGCCGGTTTACTTTCTTCGAAATCTTCCCCACTCACGACCGCATCAAAATAACTACTTAATTGCCCCACTGTCAAAACCTCTTCAATTGCGTCTTTTGTGGAAGAAGAAGCTAATCCGATTTTATAGCCTTGTCTTTTTAAAAATTGTAAAACACGTTTCGCATTTTCATCAAGCACAGCTAAATAATCTATCGGATGCGCTTTTTTATAGGCTATGTATTGTTCATTTAAAAAAGCAATATCTAGCTCTTTTTTGTTGACTTGTTCAATCTTTTGCCATAATGAACGCATATCCGCACCGACTAATTCTGGCAAGGTTAGGCCCTCAATGGTCAAATCAAATTCCGCTAAAAATGCTTTACGTCGCTCATAATAATAAGCTTCGCTATCTACTAGGACACCGTCCATATCAAAAATAATGGCAGTTTTGGATTCTGTCATACTATTTAACTCCTTCGTTACGACTCATATCTTTACAGTTTAACAAAATTTTAAGGAAAAATGAAGAACAAATATTTTCATGATTTCCTAACTTTCTGAAAATAAGTGGTTGCTTTTCTAAATGTTTTTCGGTATCCTTTTACTAATCTACAAATGAGAAAATAATTAAAAACAGGAGTGATAAACGTGAACGTAGTTAAATTCGGCGGTAGCTCGCTAGCATCAGCACCACAGTTACAGAAAGTCTTACAAATCGTCAAGGAAGAGCCGCGCCGAACGTTTGTCGTTGTATCCGCTCCTGGAAAGCGAACCCCGCAAGATATTAAAGTGACTGATTTATTGATTCAATACTATCAGCGCTACTTAAATAATGAGGAAATTGAATCGACAATCTCTGCCATCATTCGTCGTTATGAAGATCTTTTTGATGAATTACACTTGGATAAAGCAGTTTTAGCTGATATTGCTATTTCGATTCGCCAATTAGCCACTTTACCAAAAGAAAACAATGCTTTTTTATTTGACTATTTTTTAGCTAGCGGCGAGGACAATAATGCAAAAGTTGTTGCCAGTTTTTTCAAGCAAAATGGCTTAGATGCTCGCTACATTAGTCCAAAAGAATTAGGTCTCCTAGTGACACCTGAGCCAGGCAATGCCCGCATTTTACCAAAAGCTTTAGAGAAAATTAGTGCCTATCGTGAGACTCAACAAATCTTGGTTATTCCAGGTTTCTTTGGTTATACAGAAGCCGGCGAAATTTGTACTTTTTCTCGTGGCGGTTCCGATATCACAGGGTCCATTGTTGCCGCAGGTGTTCAAGCAGATTTGTATGAAAACTTTACCGATGTGGACGGAATTTATGTCGCCCATCCTGGAATTATTGAACAGCCTCAAACGATTCAAGAATTGACCTATAGAGAAATGCGGGAGTTAGCTTATGCAGGATTTGCCGTCCTCCATGACGAAGCTTTAATGCCTGCTTATCGCGCAAATATTCCAGTCGTTATCAAAAATACCAACAACCCACATCATCCTGGCACCCTAATTACCACCTCTCGCAAAGTGAAGCATGCTCCTGTTGTAGGAATTGCTAGTGATCAAGGGTTCGCAAGTATTTACATTAGTAAGTATTTAATGAATAGAGAATTAGGTTTTGGGCGACGGCTCTTAGAAGTACTAGAAAAATTAGCCTTGAGCTATGAGCATATGCCCTCAGGAATTGATGACATCACGATTGTTTTAAGAGAAGACCAGTTAACAACTGAAATTGAAAATCGACTGATGGCTCAACTCCAAGAAGTTTTAGCGCCTGATGAGTTACGCATCACGCATCACCTTTCTATGATTATGATTGTCGGGGAAGGCATGCGCCAACGAATTGGGGTTACTGCTGAAAGTACAATGGCGTTAGCCAAAGAAAAAATCAACTTAGAAATGATTAACCAAGGATCTTCGGAAGTAAGTATTATGTTTGGTATCAAAAAAGAACAAGAGGAAAAAGCCATCAAAGCCTTATATCGGACGTTCTTCCATGATTAATGAAAAAGACGAATGAGTTTTCTCATTCGTCTTTTTCATTGGTTTCAGTAATTTTCAATTGGCGTTGAATTTCCGCTTTAATTTTAGCTTCTGGCGCAAAATCTTGTTCCCAATTTTCAGGTTTTAATACTTTATTTGTTTCTGGATCATAATGTGGCTGCCCATCTGGAAATAATTTCCCCATATTGGCTTGATGAACGATTTCAATAATTTTTGTTGGATTGACGCCCATTAAGCAAAACGAACCATAAGTAAAATACAATAAATCGACTAGTGCATCCACTTCCTCCACTAAAGGATCAGATACTGGTTTGCCTTTCGCCAAGACTTTCTGCTCTGCTTTATCGACAGATTTTTTTAATCCGTTGACCAATTGTTGAAAAAGTACTTGGTCATTATTAGCAGCACTATATAAAAATTCCACAAGTTCTTCGACTTTAAACTCTGCTCGTCGACTGGCTAGCTCTGGCGAAAAAGCAGTTGGTTGCTCTGGTTGTTGTGGATTAAAAACCTCGTGGAATGCACAAGCCATTTCATAAGGGGATTGCTTTTCAGACATTCAGCTACCTTCTTTCTCAAAATAAATCTAATTGTTTTGGATTCAAATCATCGTAACTCAAATTCAAGACTTTTTGCATCTGTAGGGCGTTTTCTGCAGCATCGCCGCCAGAATTATTATTAAAAATTACGCCCACTTCTTTAGCTTCTTGCGACATTTTTAAAACAGCTTCGCTTAAATCAGCGATTTCCTGCGTATTATAATGATAGAGGGTTCTTTTTTTACGCCACTCTGCATCATTGGCTAACCAGCCAGCCGCATTACGTCCGTGAAACCGGAAGAGCACGAGATTAGGATTCGTTACATACGGATAAAAGGGCACTGGATTCGTAGGAATCTGCGGTTCATCTACAATCACAAGTGAAAATTGATTTTCTTTCATAAATTGCAACATTTGTTTTACAAAGTTTGGTTGATACCATGAATTATTTCGTAATTCAATGGCGATGGGTAGGTCTTTAAACCAGTGACGAATTTTTTGCAAGTAAGCGACATTTTCTTTCGTACAACCAAATGTTCCTGAAAATTGTACCAGAAAGGCAAATAATTTTTTACTTTCAATTAATGGGGCCATACTTTCTAAAAAGGCGGTGATCATTTCTTCTTCACTTGCATAATAGGTTTGCCACTCACCTTGACAACTGATTCCACTATAAACTTTCATGACAAAGCGAAAGTTTTCGGGAACTGCTTTGACCCATTCAGCTACTCGTTCTTTGGGAGGAATCCCGTAATACGCCGTGTCCATTTCAACTAGCGGTAAATGACTGGCATATTCATAAAGCGTGGCCCGTTTTTTTCCAGTTAAATAGTCGTGTTCACTAAAAGATGTTAATCCTAAGCGAATCATGTCCTTCCTCCTTTGCGTAACTTTTTATTTTTCTAAACCGTCATCTTAACTTAATTTGTCCAATCGATATTCGCTTCACAATAGGTTTGACCATCAATCCGAATCTCATGGCGTGTTTTCAACTGATTTTCTTGTTCGACAATTTCGTAATGACTTTCGACTTCTTGGCCATATTCTACTTCTTTATCAAATTTCACAAGAATTTTTTTCGGTTGATGCGTTGTTAAAAAGTCATACCCTAACACATCCAATAACCAATTAAAGTAAATCGCATTATTAACATGTTGATTGCCATCAATATCAAAAAAACGCACACGATAAGGTAAAAAGTTCCCCTCTGTGACTTTTTCAATTTTTTCATGGCGATAAATTTTAGTGATTTTTTCAGAATCAAAAGGTGCAATAATTTCTGGTAGCACACTACTAATTTTCCGATTTTTTTGATCCATTAAGACAAAGGTTGATTTAACAAAGACACATTCATTGCCTTCTTCATCATGAACCCAAAAGTTACGATAACAAAAATATTTGTTATAACTCATAGCTTGCGTTGTAATTGCTACTTTTTCACCAACTTTTGGTAAACGGTGAATCTCTATTTCATAATTGGTGATGACCCAGCCTAGACCAAATTGAGCGACATAAGCCGCATCTCTTCCTAGTAATTCTGTTTGTTCTTCTGATACTTTAATGACAACCGCTAACAAAGCCGGTATCTTCATTGCACCAGTAAAATCGCCGTCATAGTAGGCAACTTCATAAGAGGATGTATGTTTTTTTCCCACGAAATAATCTCCTTTTTCCAATGGCTACTTTCGTGTCATTGTTTCTTCTTAAAAGTATACCACGTGATTTCTTCAATTGCGATTCCGAATGAAAAATTAACAAAACTTTGAAAAACACTATTATTTATATTATTTAAAAACGTTCTTAATATTACTTAAAAAATATTGTTTTATTTTTAAAAATAACATTTCTTATTATTTGTATCCGAAAGATTATTATGTTATATTCCTATCTGTAAGCGCATACAAAATAATTTTTTAGGAGGTTTTTTTCGTGAAAAAGAGTTTATTAACAATCGTCCTGGCTTTTAGTTTTGTTTTAGGTGGCGCTGCATTGGCCCCTACTGTTTCGGAGGCTCATGGTTACGTAGCAAGTCCTGGAAGTCGTGCTTTCTTTGGTAGTTCTGCTGGTGGTAACTTAAATACAAATGTTGGTCGTGCACAATGGGAACCTCAAAGTATCGAAGCGCCCAAAAATACGTTTATTACTGGTAAATTAGCCAGTGCAGGTGTCTCAGGTTTTGAACCTTTGGATGAACAAACAGCTACTCGTTGGCACAAAACAAACATTACAACAGGTCCCCTTGACATCACTTGGAACTTAACTGCCCAACATAGAACTGCTTCTTGGGATTACTATATTACTAAAAATGGCTGGAATCCAAATCAACCATTAGACATTAAAAACTTCGACAAAATTGCTTCAATTGACGGCAAACAAGAAGTTCCTAATAAAGTTGTTAAACAAACAATTAATATTCCGACAGACCGCAAAGGTTATCATGTCATTTACGCTGTCTGGGGCATTGGTGATACGGTGAACGCCTTTTACCAAGCGATTGATGTGAACATTCAGTAAAAATACTCACATCTTAAACTAAATTAAAGGAGTTCTCAAAAAATGAAGCTAAAAAAAATAATTCCTGCTTTTCTCCTTCTTTCAACCGTAGCAGTTGGCTTGTGGTTAACGCCTACTCAAGCTTCTGCAGATGCTGCGGATACGATGGTAGATATCTCTGGCAAAAAAGTGTTGGTTGGATATTGGCATAACTGGGCCTCAAAAGGACGCGATGGTTACAAACAAGGAACATCAGCATCGCTGAACCTTTCAGAAGTAAATCAAGCCTACAATGTCGTACCGGTTTCCTTCATGAAAAGCGATGGCACGACACGGATTCCTACGTTCAAGCCTTATAACCAAACGGACACTGCCTTCCGACAAGAAGTCGCACAATTAAATAGTCAAGGTCGCGCAGTTTTATTGGCACTTGGTGGAGCAGATGCACATATCCAATTAGTCAAAGGCGATGAACAAGCCTTTGCGAATGAAATCATTCGTCAAGTGGAAACATACGGCTTTGATGGTTTAGACATTGACTTAGAGCAATTGGCGATTACTGCTGGCGACAACCAAACCGTCATCCCTGCTGCGTTGAAAATAGTCAAAGACCATTATCGAGCACAAGGAAAAAATTTCATCATTACGATGGCGCCAGAATTCCCTTATTTAAAACCTGGTGCCGCTTATGAAACATACATTACTTCCCTAAATGGTTATTATGATTACATTGCCCCACAATTATATAACCAAGGCGGCGACGGTGTCTGGGTTGATGAAATTATGACTTGGGTTGCTCAAAGCAACGATGCTCTAAAATACGAATTCCTCTATTATATGTCTGATTCATTAATCCATGGTACGCGCGGCTATCTACAGATACCAAACGATAAATTAGTCCTTGGTTTACCAGCAAATCGGGATGCGGCTGGTAGCGGCTATGTCGTTGAGGCTACCCCTGTAGCCAAAACTTTTGATCAGTTAGCAAAAGACGGTAATCCTATCCGTGGCTTAATGACTTGGTCTGCAAATTGGGACGTTGGTCAAGATGTCAACGGCAAGTCCTACAACAATGAATTTGCGACACGTTATAGTAACCTCGTAAAATAAAAGCTATTTTGAGACAGAACACCGCATTTGGTTCTGTCTCTTTTTAAATTTTACTCACCGATCTTTCAATAATCCAAACAATGTTCTCTCGCTTTCTAACCAATTAATTTTAAACCAATCACAGAAACAATGATTAAAAAAATAAAAAATATCCGGCGTGGGTCTTTTGATTCACCTAAGAGCATTCCTAAAATAGCGCCTCCTGCTGTACCAATTCCTGTCCAAACTGCATAAGAAACGCCCATCGGCAGTTGTCTCATCCCTAAATATAAAAATAAAAAACTACCACTAAACGCTAGAATTAAAATTAACAATGAACGTAAGTCTTTTTTTGTTGTAAATAATTTAATTGAACCTACGCCAAAGATTTCAAAACAGCCTGCAATAACTAAGTATAACCAACTCATCTTGTTTCCTCCTCTTTATTTCCAGTTACCATTTTTAAGCCAATTACACCTATTAATAACAGCAACAGAAAAAGAACTTTTCCTATGCCCAATGGTGTGTGGAATAAAAAATGATCTGTTACAATAGTTCCAGCACTACCTAAGCCGACAAATACAGCATAGGCTGTGCCGACTGGCAATTCCTCTCCTGATTTAATCAGCGCATAAAAACTGATAAAGATTGCGATTACTGTCCCTAAAATCTCCCACCATGTTGTGCTATGCTTCATGCCAATGACCCAAATCACTTCACAAAAAGCGACAAAAATAACTTTTAACCAAGCTTTACTCATCTTGTTTTCCTTCCCTTCCAAACAAAAAAAGTGCCAACAAACAGTTCAGCTATGGCCTAAGAACTGTTCATTAACACTTTAGTCGCAAGCATCCGGCGATGTTTACGAAAGTTTATGTATTAAAATATCTCTGGTTATTATATTCTTATTTTTTTAAAAAATCAACTAAAAAATAATAGTTCGAATTCGAGACATTTCTTTTGCATTTTTAGGACTAATCATTTAAACTTACTTTTAGTAAGTTAATTAATTAAAAAATTATTTTTCTTTTAGGAGGATTTTTATTATGAATACACAAATTTTAGGTTTACACCACGTCACTGCCATGACTTCAAGTGCCGAAAAAATTTATCACTTTTTCACCGATATTTTAGGTCTACGTTTAATTAAGAAGACTGTTAACCAAGACGATATTGAAACATATCATTTATTTTTTGCTGATGATGCCGGCTCTCCCGGAACAGATATGACTTTCTTTGACTTCCCAGGCTTACCTAAAGGAACCAAAGGAACCAATACAATTTCTCGTACTTCCTTCCGTGTAAAAGATGATGCTGCTTTGGATTACTGGGTATCACGCTTTAATGAATATGCAATTGATCATGGAGAAATTCAAGAACGTTTTGGTAAAAAGTATTTAGAATTTGAAGATTTTGACAATCAACGTTACCAACTTATTTCTGATGAAAAGAACCAAGGTGTTGCAGCTGGCACGCCTTGGAAAAAATCTAACGTCCCTAGTGAACATGCTTTAATCGGCTTAGGTCCAGCCTTTGTAACTGTCGAAAATTACGAACATCTGCAACTAGTTTTAACTGAAGTTTTAGGGTTCAAATTGATTGATGCTGAAGGTAGTTTCCATTTATTTGAAGTTGGCGAAGGTGGGAATGGTGCCAGCATTATCGTAGAGCATCGAGAAGATTTGCCAGCGGCCCAAGAAGGCTACGGCAATGTCCATCACTTAGCCTTGCGCGTTGCCGATGAGGAAGCACTACGTTTCTGGATTGAAAAAATTAATCGTTTGGAATTTCCTAATTCTGGCTTTGTGGAACGTTTTTACTTTAAATCTGAATATTTCTTGGCAGCAACACATGTTTTATTTGAACTGGCAACCGATGGTCCTGGGTTTTTAGAGGATGAAACCTATGAACACGCTGGTGAAAAATTATCATTACCGCCATTTTTAGAACCAAAACGGGCAGGGATTGAAGAATTTGTGCGTCCTTTCGATACTTCAGATGCGAATGTTCAAAGAAATTAGTATTTTTTCTAGGAGGTTCCTATGATTCATTACAATAGTAACGAGTTATCTGCAAAAACAGCGTATAAATTTTTATCAGGAAGTATTATTCCTCGGCCAATCGCTTGGGTTACAACACAAGATACAGCTACAGGTGTCGTCAACGCTGCTCCCTTTAGTTTCTTTAATGCGGCGGCAGCTGAAATTCCTTTAGCAACGTTGTCCATTTTACGACCAGACGAAGAGCCTAAAGATACGGCACGAAACATCTTGGCTACTAAAGAACTTGTCATCCATTTCGTTAACGAAGACGTTCTTACTCAAATGAATCAGACTTCGGCGTCTTTAGCAGCAGAGATCAGTGAAATTGACACATTCGGTATTGAAACCATTGCCAGCCAGACTGTTGCTGTTCCAGCAATCAAAGCCGCGCCAATTCGGATGGAAGCTCGCTTACATCAATATGTACCTATTGCTAACCATGAAGGTCAAATTATTACGGATTTATTCATTGTAGAAATTACCGATTTCTATTTTGATTCAGCCGTTTTTGATGAAGAACATCAGTACATTTTACCTGAAAAACTCCAACCGATTGCTCGTTTAGCAGGCAATGATTATACAACATTGGGCGAAATCCGTGAAGTTCGCCGCCCAACGTAAAAAGAAGGCCCCGCCATGACGGCGGGGGCCTTCTTTTTCTGTTTTATGCTAATGCGCCCATTGGATCCCAAGGTGCCAAAACAGTTGGCGCTTGTTCCCAAGCTTTTTTCTGTTCATCAGTTAATAAATCTTTGTGCACAACGATTTGATAAGTGTATTCGTCCATCCACGCATCGCTCATGACGAAGAAGCCATTTTCACCGACTTTTTCGCCCCAGCTATTTTCCACTTTCCATTTTGTTGTTTGACCATCAACGATATCAACACCTGTTAAAACCATGGCGTGTGTCATTAAGCTTTCACCAAAGTCTAAACGTTCTGCTTTAGTCATCGTAAAATCAATATCAAAAAGATCGTTCATATCGTAAACGTCTAATGCCATAATTCCTGTGTCACGTGTTGAAGATTGTCCGACATCACAACCAAACCAAACAGATTCGCCTTGTTCCAATTGTGCAGCAGCTAATTTTTTGAAAGCAGCCATTTCTACATTTAAATATTTAACTTCTTTGCCGCCGACAACATTCCCTAACATTTCAACAGTGTATGTTTTGTTGAATGGTTTATCTTCTGTAGGAGCATTAATAATACTTACATAATCATGTAAATTAACGCCAACGTATTTTTCAAAGAATGTTTGCGGTGTTAGATTTTGATCCAAATGATAATTTTTTTCTTCGTCACGGTATTCAAAATCAAAGGTTTCTGGCGGTGTTCCTAAAGAGATTGCTAAGAAATTATAAATTTCTTGTAACATTGCTTCTTTGTTTTTTTGGACTTCTTCAGCAGAAGCGCCTTTTTCAATTAAACTACGTAAAATTGTTGCATCTTTGCGTAATTTTTTATTTAAATAGTTGTTTAAATCACGTGAATTGGAACTGTTGCTGCTTTCAGGCATTGCCGTTTTAGGCACTACGCCATATTTATCAAAAATTGAAACGATCATATCCCATTGCCCACCATCTTGTTGTGGTGTCGCTAATAAAAAGGCCACTTTACGACTAGTCAACGGTTGATCGGCTGTTGCAATAATATTTTCATAGAAATAGTTTGATTTTTCATATTTATCCCAGAAAAATGTATAGTTTTGTGATAATTCAAAATCTTTTAATTGAAACGCATTTAACATTCTATGTCTAAATGTATTTAATGCCGCAAACATCCAGCAGCGACCGCTTTGTTTTTGATTGGCCACTTTTCCAGTAGCTAAGTCGACTGAAAAGACGGGTACGTTATTCACGGCTCCTTGTACAGATTCACCTGAAGCGCTGATACCATTTTTTACTACACTACGTTGTAAGGCATTTTGTTTATTATTGTTCAAGAAATCTTGATGGAATTTCTCTGTTAATTTTGGTTCAATTGCTGTCATATTTTCATCGTCCTTTCATTTTACGTTCTTCTTCATTATATGCTTCTCTTTAAACAGAAACAACCATTTACTCTAAATTCCTTGCTTTCCAACTCTTTTTGTATTAGTATATATAATACAGATAGCACAAATAAGACAGGAGTGATTCGATGCTTTTAGAAATAGATGAACAAAGCGAACAGCCCATCTATCAGCAACTCATTGATCAAATCATTGTAGGCATTGCCAAAGGTGAACTGGTTCCCAATGAAAGTTTGCCTTCTATCCGACAATTGGCGGACGAAATCGGGGTCAATATGATGACTGTTTCAAAAGCTTATAATAAGTTAAAGCAATCAGGTTATATTGTGACTGACCGTCGTAACGGCACCAAAATTGCCGCAAAGTTACCTGCTACTGCTGTTTGGCAACAGCAATTGCATGAGCGTTTAGAACTTCTGTTGGCTGAAAGTTTTTTACATCAGCAATCCGAAGCAGAAATCCAAGCACTTATTCAGAAAATTTATCAAAATTTTGATTCGAAAGGGCGTGCATTATAATGGCGGTATTCTTTTATTTCATCCTAGTTTCTGTCGCTTTTTTTATGGCATTTACTATGGGGATTTATGCAAATCCTCACAAAAATATTATTTTGGAAAACACTTTACCAGAAGATAAACTACAAGATCCCAGCGTTCAAGCAATCCGGAAACGTTATAAAAAACGCTTGGTTCAACTAGCAGCCGTTTTTAGTGTTCTTAGTTTACCTTTGTTATTTATTCCTTATGATTCGATTTTATTGTTCCTTTTTCTGTTACTTTTATTTAGTTTTATTGGCAGTGGCTACTATCTGCAAATCGTTTATATTCGCAAAATGGCCGCTTTAAAAATGCAAAACGGCTGGTTGCTACCTAAGCGTCCTCTCTTAATCGATACGCAATTAGTTTTAAATAAAAACCAGAAACTTATTTCATTTTGGTGGTTTTTACCTGCAATTATTCTTACTTTTGCTGGGGGCTTTTATTCCTTGCAAACGGCGATTGGTTCCTGGATTCTTTTCTTAATTACTGTTTTGATGTTAAGTTTGTTCATTGGCGGCTATTATTTTATTGCGCGCTTACCTGTCAAACCGCTAACTAGCGACTCAAAAATTAATCAGCAAATCAATGATTTATTTCGGCATCATTGGTCTGTTTTAATGGTTTTATCCGCCTTAGTTTTTGCACCGCTAACCATTTTACCAACTTTGACAATTGTAATTGATTATACGGTTGCGATGGCTCTTACATTTTGTTACTTTATTCTTTTGTTTGTTTATGTAGGTTTTCTCTTCTACTACCTATTTTCAATGCGCAAAAAACAAGATCAATTCGTTTTACAGGCTGGCGATTATCGCTATGGGGATGATGATCAATATTGGCGGTATGGGATTTATATCAATCCAAAGGACCCCAAAATCATGGTTCCTGATCGCATTGGTATGAATTTATCCATTAACCTAGGACGACCTGCTGGGAAAATTATTCTAGCCGCTACTGGTATTTTAACGATTGCGGTGCTGTTCTTTGCCACAGTCCCGATGTTTATAAATGATTTTTCTAGTCATGCCTTTCAAGCAACTATTGAAAAGAAACAAATTGAGTTATCTGCCCCATTAGCAAAAACAAGGTCAATTCCTTTTAACCAAATCACTGCTGTTTCTTTGATTGATGACTTACCTCAAGAACGCATCCGCACAATGGGTGCTGCGACAGATAGTTACTTAACAGGAGAATTTAAAGTCGCGGGAAAACCTGCTTATTTACTAATTTATACAAAAAGTCATCCGATTCTGAAAATAGAAACGCGGGAGAAAGTTTATTATTATACTGCGCGTGATGGTCAAGAAACGACTAAGATTTATCAGGAAATCAAAGCAAAACTTCCATAACAAAAAAACAGGGCCTACTCATGATGGTAGGCCCTGTTTTTTGGTTATTCGCTGACAACCTTAAATTTTGTATCTGCCAACGTGGTATTCAGTTCATCTTGGCTTACTTCACGATCTGCTGTCACAATGGCTGTTTGATCTGCCAAGTGAACCGCAACATTCGTTACGCCGTCAATTCCACTAAATTTTTCAGTGACCGCTTGAACACAGCCATCACATTTCATCCCATCAATTTTTACTGTTTTTTCCATTTCACTTCATCCTTTTCAATTTTATTTTTGACTTCCACTAGTTCTTTTCACCGTCGAAGGTTTAAATCCTTTCAATCGTAAGGCGTTTAGTAAGACAGAGACTGAACTAAAACTCATAGCTGCTGCTGCAATCATCGGACTTAACAAAGGTCCACCAAATAAGTGTAACACACCCATAGCCACTGGAATACCTAATGTATTATAAGCAAATGCCCAGAAAAGATTTTCTTTGATGTTTTTGATGGTCGCTTTACTTAATTCAACTGCTGTAGGCACATCCATTAAATCACTACGCATTAGCACAATGTCGGCCGATTCCATTGCAACATCTGTGCCTGAACCAATAGCAATCCCCACATCTGCTTGGGCAAGTGCTGGTGCATCATTAATACCGTCACCCACCATCGCAACTTTTTTGCCTTCTGCTTGTAGTTTTTTCACTTCTAACGCTTTATCTTCCGGTAAAACTTCACTTAAGACACGATCGATACCTACTTGTTTCGCAATCGCCTCTGCAGTACGCTTGTTGTCTCCCGTAATCATCACGGCTTCGATCCCCATTTTATGCAAACGTGCAATGGCTGTTTGACTGCTATCCTTCACAGTATCTGCTACCGCAATGATACCCGCAAACGAACCATCTTTTGCCACAAACATTGGGGTTTTCCCTTCTTCTGCCAAACGATCCGCTTGTTGAACAAACGTTGATAGCTCGATGGCCTCTTCTTTCATTAATTTTATATTGCCCAAAAGTAGGACTCGTTCGTTGACTGTCACACGGATGCCGTGACCTGGAATCGCTGAAAAATCGCTTCCTTCTGCTAATGGCAATTGACGTTCTTTAGCCGCTCCCACAATTGCTTCACCTAGAGGATGTTCTGATCCTTGTTCTGCAGAAGCTGCTAATGTTAGTAACTCAGCTTCTGAAAGTGCTGAATCAGCAACTAAAATATCTGTAACCACCGGTTTGCCTTCTGTAATAGTCCCTGTTTTATCAAACACGATTGTTTGAATTTTGTGAGTGGTTTCTAAAGCATCCCCACTTTTAATTAAAACGCCATTTTCAGCGCCCTTACCTGTCCCCACCATAATCGCAGTCGGCGTTGCCAAGCCGAGCGCACAAGGACAAGCAATCACTAACACAGAAATAGTAATTGTCAAAGCGAAAATCCATGACTCTTGTCCTAAAAAGAACCAAGCCAAGCCAGAAAGAACAGCCAAACCAATGACGATTGGGACAAAAACACCCGAAATTTTATCAGCTAATTGTGCAATCGGCGCTTTTGAGCCTTGCGCATCTTCCACTAATTGAATGATTTGGGCAAGGGCCGTCTCTTTTCCCACTTTTGTCGCCTTGAATTGAAAGCTGCCATTTTTATTGATGCTAGCACCAATTACTGCATCACCGACTTTCTTTTCAACAGGCAAACTTTCGCCCGTTAACATGGCTTCATCCACAGAACTACTGCCTGAAACAATCACTCCATCAACAGGGATTTTATCTCCTGGGCGAACAATCACAATGTCATCCAACTGAACAGCATCAACTGGCACTTCAATTTCTGCGCCATCACGTAAAATATGAGCAGTTTTCGGCGCTAAACCCATTAATTTTTTTATCGCATCTGAGGTTTTCCCTTTTGAAACAGCTTCGAAATATTTTCCTAATGTAATTAAGGTTAAAATAACACCCGCTGATTCATAATAAAGAGCCATTGTAAAACTTGTGTCTCCTAAAAATATCATGACTGTGCCATATAAACTATACACAAAAGCAGCGCTGGTTCCTAAAGCCACCAAAGAAAACATATTCGGATGCCCTTTAAACAATGCTTTAAAACCAACTGTGAAAAATTCTCTGCCGACATATAGAACGGGTAAAGTCAAAATCAATTGAACCATTGCAAAGGTCATCGCATGTGTCATTGGATTCAAAAAATCCGGCAATGGTAAGCCTACCATATGTCCCATCGCAATATAAAGAAGGGGCACTGTAAACACCGCTGAGATCCAAAAACGTTGCCACATCTCAGCAATATGTTTTTGTTTCTTTTCACGATCTTGGTCCGCTGTTGCACCTGCAGCGACTTCTTCTGTCGCTTGATAACCTGCATCCGTAACTGCTTTGATAATTTCAGCACTCGTTACTTGATGGTCGTCATAACTAACCACCAGTTTTTCCGTGGCTAAATTAACAATCGCTTGTTGAACACCAGATAATTGGTTCACAGCTTTTTCAATCGTTTGGGCACAGGAAGCACAACTCATTCCTTCAATCGCAAACGTTCGTTGCTGGGCTGGGCTAATCGCCTTGTAGCCAGCATCTGACACAGCTTCCTTAATTTCTTCTTCTGTGACTTCCGTCTGATCATACGTGACACTTAATTTTTCCGTAGCTAAATTGACACTTGCCTTTGCCATCCCAGGTAACTTCGCCGTAGCCTTTTCAATCGTTTGGGCACAGGAAGCACAGCTCATCCCTTCAATATCAAACGTTTTACTTTCCATTTTTTTCACTCCTTTTTAAATTAAATGACATTGGCATTGACCAGGAATACAGTTGCAAGGGACGGATTCAACCGCCGTCTTGCGCTTCTCTTTTAATAGTTCCTCTAATCGATCCAAATCGTCATAACTCAACTGACTCTCTGTTAAAATTGTTTCCACCACGGAACCAACTTTACGGCTGCACACTTTGGCTAAAAGTTCATCTGCCACCGTTTCAACGCTCTGACGTTCTTCTACTAGCGGATAATAAATATATTTATTGCCTGCCTTCTCCGTTCCAACTAACCCTTTATCTGTTAAACGACTTAGTAACGTCTTGACGGTCGTTGATTTCCATTCTTTCTTCTCATTTAAAAGTGTATGCACTTCACGACTCGTGGTCTTGCCTTGGGTCCAAATAACCCGCATGACTTCCCACTCTGCATCTGTAATTGTCGCTAATTTATCTTTTGCCATACTCGTTAAATTCCTCCTTCATCAATAAAAAAGAGTTCAAGGTTATCGACTACAAATGTAGTCGTTTATCTTGAACTCATCATATAGCTATTTTATTTTTTTGTCAACAACTTCTGCTCATCTTTTTTATTGCAACGCAGATTCTTGTTTTTTAACAAAGTATTTCAATAAGAACGGTGCAACTAAGGTCGTTAAGATAATTACCACAATCATGCTCGTATAATACGCTTCTGAAAGTAATTTAGATTGGTAGCCAATTTGCGCAATGATTAATGCCATTTCCCCACGCGAAACCATCCCAGCACCGACCATTAAAGAACTTGTATTGGAGAAACCAACCATTTTCGCTCCCCAGGCGCCGCCCAGTAATTTCGTTAAAATCGCCATAATCGTCATTACCAAAATAAAAGGTAAATCCTTTCCTAACGTGTTAAATGTCACTGATAAGCCAATGCTGGCAAAGAAGACGGGAATAAACACGGCATAGCCAATAGCTTCAATATTGAAATCAATTTCTGTTTTTGCATCCGTTTGTCCCACAGCAATCCCTGCAAAAAAAGCACCTACGACAGAACTTAAACCAACTAAATCAGCCAAATAAGCCATGCCCAAACAGATAATCAATGACATGATAATAACAGACGACCCAATGTTCATTTTTTGACTTAAACGTAGTAAATAGGGAGCAATAAAGCGGACCAAAAAGAAAATCCCAATAAAGAATAAGCCTTGTTCAATTAACTTAACAATAAAGCTGACTTCTGTATTGCCGCCTGTACTTGCACCAATCATGCCGACAGCGACACTTAAAATAATCACGACCACGATATCGTCAACGACGGAAGCCCCAAGAATCGTTGCACCTTCTTTACTACTTAAAACATTCAACTCTCTTAATACTTCTACTGAAATGCTGACCGACGTTGCTGCTAAAACTAACCCAAGGAAAAAAGCTTCTTTCCAAGAAAAAGCAAACAGCTGACCAATCAACATAGTAAAACCAACCGGTAAAACGATGCCCAAAATAGCGACCATGACACTAGGTTTCGCATATTTTTTCAATAATTCCAATTCACATTCCATTCCAGCAATAAACATCAGCATAATGACACCAATTTCTGAAAAGTCATGCACAAACACATCTTGATGCACAATATTTAACATCGCTGGACCTAACACAATCCCTACTAGCAATTGCCCAATTACCGCAGGAATTCCTACTCTTTTACAAGCAACACCTGCTAAAGTCGTTGTAATTAAAATCAAACATAAAATACCTAAAAATTCCATACTATTTCCCTCTTTCTCTATTAACCAATCATCACTGATTCTTTTGGATATTGAACTTTCGACTGACTTTCCAAGCCTTTCTTAATTAATGACAATAACACCGTGTACACACCCACACGACCGACGAACATTAGAAAAATAATCACCAGTTTACCAAAAACAGTTAAATCTGGTGTTAACCCCATTGTTAAACCGACCGTTCCAAATGCAGAAATCACTTCAAAAACAATATACTCAATCCCGTTTTTTAAAGGTAATGTTTCTGTAAACGAGAGAATAACCGAAGCAGTTACACATAAAAAAGTTGCCAAGAAGAACAAAGTAAATGCTTGGAGCACTACTCGCTCAGGAATTGTGCGTTCATGGAATTCCACTCGCTGTTTCCCTTTAAAAATTGCACGAAATTGTAAAAATAACACACCAAACGTAGTGGTTTTCAAGCCGCCAGCGGTTGATCCTGAAGTGCCACCAATAAACATCCACAAAATCGTGACAATCAGGCCTGGATTACTCATTTTCAAATAATCAACCGAATAAAAGCCAGCCGTTCTTGGTGTAACCGACAAGAACCAACTGTTGACAAGACGCTGCCAAAAAGACATGTCAGCTGGAAAATGGCGATATTCTGAAATGTAAAAAATAACGGTCCCTAAGACTAAAAAGGTGGCGGTCACCGTTAAAGCAAGGCGTGTATGAATACTAACACGGTGCTTAATTTTATTTTTATAGCCTTTAATCATTGCAAAAATATCGCGCCACACAATAAATCCTAAACCACCAGCTATAATTAAAAAGCTAATGACTAGTAAAAGATAAGGCGAATTTTGATAAGGAACCATACTATCCCCTAGCAAATCAAAGCCAGCATTACAAAATGCCGAAACGGCATGGAAGAGACTAAAAAACAACCCTTTTTTCCACCCAAATGTTGGCACAAATTGAAAGGACAACAAGAAGGCTCCAAGTAATTGAATAATGGCCGCAAACTTCATAATATATTTCATTAAACGAAAAACTCCGGAAACTTCACTAACATTTAAAGCTTCTTGATACAACATCCGTACACTTAGTGACGCTTTTTTCCGCAGCAAACTAAAGAAAATCGTGGCAACGGTTAAAAAGCCTAAGCCGCCTAATTCAATCAAAATCATAATAATAACTTGCCCGATAGGACTCCAATGTTCCGCCGTATTCAAAGGCGAAAGCCCTGTAACACAGACGGCGGAAGTTGCCACGAAAAAAGCATCAATCCATTGCGTTTTTTGTCCAGCTTGTGCAGAAAAAGGCATCATTAATAAGATCGTGCCTACAACAATTAATAGAAAAAAGCCTAAGACAATTGTTTGAACAGGTGAAATATACAACCTTCTTTTGATCTGATGTTTCATTTTTTTCTCCTCTACCATTTCTTTGTCAATCAAAAACAACACAAACGGCTAGACAACTGTTGCTTTGTTCCTCTCGCCCTATGAGAAACTCAAAACCTTGAAAGCAACTTGCCCAACCGAATAATTATTTTTTAATTTTTGTTTTCACGTTGATAAATCGAATAAACCAACTCATTTTTTTGATAAACCTGTTTTAAACGAACTGGGATTGTGATTGAGCCATTGTCTCGTATAGAGCAATGCCCTCACCCAGAAACAGTGGTATTGTCGTCAAAATGAAGGTATCAATTAAATCAGCTGCCAAAAGCGGTTGAACCACTTTCGGGCCTCCAACAATCCAAATTCCCGCGCCGTCTTCTTCTTTGAGACGACGAATTAATGTGACGGGATCTTCCTTGGTAAAAGTTCTTGAAGCAGTTGATGGTTCTGGATGAGAGGTAATGATATAAGAATGCTTGTCTTCATAAAAATACACATCTGGGGACAATTCTTGTGTCACTTGATCATAAGTAGTCCGCCCCATTACCACAGTGTCTATTTTTTCATACATTTCATCGTAACTACGATCTTCTTCATCGCCACGAATATTCTCTTCTAACCAAGCAACACCGCCCGCTTTGTCCGCAATGAAACCATCAATACTCGCTGCAATAAATAAAATTACTTCCCGTGCCACATCAACGCCTCCTTTTCTCTTCTTATCTATTTTAGCTTGTTTTCTCAAAAAACTCTAGGGGTGCGCATTGTTATTTTTAAAAGAAAAAAGAGAAAAACTAGGATAATTGGGCTACTTTTTGTAAAATAGGAAATAAGAAACTTTTTATTGAGTTATTTTACATTTTTTTCAAGAAAAATAAGAATTGGTTTATTTGATTTACACAAAAAAATAACATATTCAGTTTTTATATAAAGGAGGATTACTTTGTTTGATTTAGAGAAGGTTCAGACCTTGAATGAATTAGAAATGCTCGTTTACCATTATGTATTGGAACACCTGCACCAAATCCCTCAACAGACCATTCGCCAACTGGCTACTTCCTGTCATGTCTCCACCTCAACGATTCTACGATTTTGTAACAAAATGGGCTATGCTGGTTTTTCCGAATTAAAATATGCAGTGAAAGAAGAAGCCAAACAAACACAAACGTTTGAAAATTTTTATGATGCCACGGTTCACGTCGATGCTTTTTTAAAAAAATTAAACCAAGAAACCTATTACGAAATGCTTCGTCCAGCAATCCAAATGATTGTTCAAGCACGTCACGTTGCCTTTACTGGCATTGGTACTAGCGGAATTTTAGGTAGTTATGGCAGTCGTTATTTTGCCAACTTAAATATCAATTCTTACAGTATTGCTGATCCCTTTACGCCTATCCCCAAGCGCGGATTTGAAAATACATTAGCCTTGATTCTGTCTGTATCTGGGGAAACCAATGAAATGATTAAACAAATGACCGATTTTAAAACAGCTGGCGCCAAAGTGCTAAGCATTACCAACAATCAACATTCAACTATTGCCCGCTTGGCTGACTACAACATCTCCTATTATATGCCCGACGAACGTTCTCCATTTGCAGATAAGTCAGTCAATACAACCACTCAAATCCCTGTCATTGCTTTAATTGAACTCCTAGCTCATCAAGCAAGTCAACTTTTAAAGGAACTAGATGAAACACCTTCCTAGTTGTTTTTCAAAAAAGCTCATGCTGTCCAAAACACCATGAGCTTTTTTGTTTTTTTTCTTGGTACATGTTTCTCATTCAGGCAAAAGTCTATTTTTTCTTCAAATAACCTTATATAGTAAATATGTAAACGGATACATTTGCATTTATATTATTCTTCAAAGGAGAGATTTTTATGAACGAATGGATTAACGAGAAATTATTACCTCCAGTACTAAAATTCGTCAATACCAAAGCAATTACTGCCTTACGGAACGGGATGCTTTACACGATGCCTTTTACCATTGTTGGTTCCGTGTTTCTTCTATTAGCGAATTTCCCAGTTACAGCTATTTCTGAATGGGTTAACGCAAGCGGTCTGGCTGTTTATTTCAATCAAGCATATGGGGCATCTTTTGCGATTATGTCGTTATTTGCGGTCATCGGTATTGCCTACTCATATGTAAAAAGCGAGGGATTTGAAGGCCTCCCAGCGGGCATGATTGCCATGGTAGTTTTCATTTTGTTTATGTCATCTGAAGTCAAAGATGCGGTTTCTGGCGCAGTAGTTGGCAATGTCATCAACAAAGATTGGACAGCTGGCAAAGGGATGATTACAGCTATTATTGTTGGTTTGTTAGTCGGCGTTGTATATAGTTGGTTTTTACGTCATGATATTCGTATCAAATTACCAGAAGCTGTACCAGAAAATGTGGCCAATTCCTTTACTGCGTTAATTCCTGCCAGCGTCATTGTAACTGGTGCAATGCTAATTTTCATTCTTCTAGATAAAGTCTTCAATACGACATTCTTTGACTTTATTTACGAAGTGCTACAATCACCACTTCAAGGAGTCACAGATTCACTAGGTGGCGCATTACTATTAGGTTTTGTCATTCCGCTCTTTTGGTTTTTCGGTGTTCACGGGTCAACAATCGTTGGCGGTATCATGGGCCCTATTTTACAAGCAAACTCTTTAGAAAACACCGAAATTTTGAAATCAGGAAAAGACTTAACACTGGCTAATGGCGGCCATATTGTTACACAACAATTTTTAGATCAATTTTTAACGGTCACTGGTGCGGGCATGACAATCGGGTTAGTCGTGTTCATGGTTTTCTTTGCCAAATCAGCTCAGTTCAAGCAATTAGGTCGGCTTTCAATTGGGCCAGCTGTTTTCAATATTAACGAGCCAATTGTCTTTGCTACACCTATCGTGATGAACCCAATCATGGCTGTGCCATTCATTATCACACCGATTGTTTCTTCTGTTGTGACATATTTTGCCTTGTACACAGGACTGGTTCCTCTCTTTACTGCGGTACAAGTTCCCTGGACTACTCCTCCAATCATTTCTGGACTTTTAGTTGGTGGTTGGCAAGCAGCGTTGCTTCAAGTAGTGGTACTAACGATGAGTTTCTTTATCTATTTACCGTTTGCTAAAAAAATGGATGCACTTAATTACGCAGAAGAAACCAATCAACCAATTACTGAAGAAACCCTTGAAAAAGTCGAAGCACAAAACGTATAAAAATTTGAACAAAGGACTGAAACGATATGTCAATTTTGAAAAATGATTTTCTTTGGGGCGGCGCTGTCGCTGCTCATCAATTAGAAGGAGGCTGGGACCAAGGCGGTAAAGGGGTGAGCGTGGCGGATGTAATGACTGCTGGTGCACATGGCGTTCCTCGTAAAATTACCGCAGGCGTTTTACCAGATGAACACTATCCTAACCATGAAGCGATTGATTTTTACCATCGCTATCAAGAAGATATTCAACTATTCAAAGAACTTGGTTTAAATTGTTTCCGAACCTCTATTGCTTGGACACGAATTTTTCCTAACGGAGATGAAGAAACGCCCAATGAAGAAGGCCTTCGTTTTTATGATGCACTTTTTGACGAGTGTTTGAAAAATGGCATTGAGCCAGTCGTGACACTGTCTCACTTTGAAATGCCTTATCATTTAGTCACAAAATATGGCGGCTTTCGCAATCGCCAGGTCATTGATTTTTTTGTCAAATTTGCTGAAGTCTGTTTCACTCGTTACCAGAAAAAAGTCAAATATTGGATGACCTTTAACGAAATTAACAACCAAGCCAATTATGAAGAAGATTTTGCACCTTTTACTAACTCTGGTATTGCTTACCAGGAAGGAGAAGACCGCGAAGCAATTATGTATCAGGCTGCTCATTATGAACTAGTCGCTAGCGCACGTGCAGTGAAAATTGGCCACGCTATCAATCCCGACTTCCAAATTGGCTGTATGATTGCGATGGTGCCTATTTATCCTTATTCTTGTAATCCTGAGGATATGATGATGAGTGTTAGCGCAATGCAAAAACGTTATTGGTTTACCGATGTTCATGTCCGCGGTCATTATCCAAGTGCAATTCAATGCTATTTGAAACGAAAAAACATTTCATTAGATGTCACAGAAGAAGATTTAACTGATTTAGCTAATGGCTGTGTTGATTATATTGGCTTTAGCTATTACATGTCGTTTGCTGTAAAAGGTGCAGAAAAGGCCCCTACTTTTGACTACAATGAAGCAAAAGACTTGGTGCGAAATCCTTATGTAGCAACATCTGATTGGGGTTGGCAAATCGATCCTATGGGCTTACGCTATGCAATGAATTGGTTCAATGATCGGTATGAATTACCACTTTTTATTGTCGAAAATGGCTTTGGTGCTATTGATGAGCTAGAACCAGACGGAACGATTAACGACACTTACCGAATCGCTTATTTACGTGAACATATTGAGATGATGAAAGAAGCCGTTGCGTATGACGGCATTGATTTGATGGGCTATACACCTTGGGGATTCATCGATTTAGTGAGCGCTAGTACAGGCGAAATGAAGAAAAGGTATGGCTTCATTTATGTAGATAAGGACAACGATGGTCACGGAACGTTGGAACGGCGAAAGAAAAAATCGTTTGCTTGGTATCAACAAGTGATTGCTACGAATGGAGAAGAATTATAAACAAAAGGCCTTCGTCTAAAGACGAAGGCCTTTTGTTTATGCTTGTAATCCCTTTTCTAAATCAGCCAATAAATCTTCGACTGCTTCAATTCCTACAGATAAACGAATGAGTCCATCTTTAATTCCCACGGCTTCACGATTTTCTTTGGGGATAGATGCGTGAGTCATAATGGCAGGTACTTCAATTAAACTTTCTACGCCACCTAAACTTTCCGCTAAAGTAAAAATTTCCAACGCTTCTACGAAAGGAACGACTTGCTCATCCTTGGCTAATTCAAAAGAAATCATGCCACTAAATCCCGACATCTGTTTTTGCGCAATTTCGTGACCAGGATGACTCGCTAGTCCTGGATAATACACCGTTGCTACCGCTGGATGCGCTTCTAAAAATTCTGCAATTTTTTGAGCATTTTGGGCGTGCGCTGCCATCCGGACGCCTAATGTTTTTAAACTACGTTGGACCAACCAACTATCATGCGGTCCTAAAACAGCGCCAATCGCATTTTGTAAAAAGGCAATCTTTTCTGCGCTTTCTGGATGATTCGTTACGACTAAACCAGAGACTACATCACTATGGCCCCCTAAATATTTTGTCCCGCTGTGAACCACAATATCAGCACCTAACGCTAACGGCCGTTGAAAATAAGGCGTCGCAAATGTATTATCGACAATGGTTAACAACTGATGTTTTTTAGCAAGCTTAGCTGCCGCTTCAATATCTGTAATTTTTAACAGTGGATTACTTGGTGTTTCCAAAAACAAGGCTTTTGTATTTGGCTGAATTGCGGCTTCAATTGTTGATACGTCGCTGGCGTTTACAATCGTGTAGCTTAACCCATTTGCTACAAATACTTTATCCAATAAACGGAAACTCCCCCCATAGACATCGTCACCTAATAAAATATGATCTTCGGGTCCAAACATAGAAATGATTGCATGAATACCAGCTAAGCCTGAGCTAAACGCAAAGCCATGGCTCCCACCTTCTAACTCAGCAATTAAGGTTTCTAACGCGTGACGTGTGGGATTACCTGAACGAGAATATTCATATTCTTTTGGCTGGCCCACGCCATTTTGTTCAAAGGTTGATGTTTGATAAATAGGAACACTCACTGCACCTGTTGTTGCATCTTTACTAATGCCGCCATGAATTAATTTGGTATTGAATTTCATAAAAGTTTTCCTCCTAAGAATAAATATTTTTTGATAAATAACGGTCACTACCGTCAGGAAAAATAGTTACAATTGTGCTGCCTGCTGGTAAGCGGCGCGCCTCTCTTAATGCCGCCGCAAACGCTGCGCCGCTGGAGCTTCCCACCAGCAAAGCGCTTTTCTTGGCTAATTGTTTGACCCAGAAAAAACCATCCTCATCTGAAATGGTATAAAAGCCGTCCACAGGAATCTGTTTAAGAAAAGGCGGCACGAACTCCACGCCAATGCCTTCGATTTCATGTCCGTGTGCAGGTCCGCCATTTAAAATTGAACCTTCTGGCTCCACGCCCCATAATTGCGTCTTACTATTTTGTTCTTTGAGATATCTGCCAACACCTGCAAACGTTCCACCACTGCCTAAACCTGCGACAAAGCTAGTAATCTTCCCGCCTAGGTCTTGAACAATTTCAGGTCCTAATCCTTCGTAGTAAGCAGCAGGATTATCCGGATTTTCAAATTGTAACGGCACGTAACTATTAGGAATTTCCTTGGCTAAGTCTTGGGCACTAGTTATCGCTCCGACAATCCCTTGCTCTGTTGGCGAAGGGACAATTTTAGCACCTAACGCTTGCATCAGCTGTTGTTTTTCCTGACTAAATTTTTCTGGCACAACAAAGATTGTCTTGAGGCCCAGTTGACTGGCAGCTAATGCAAGTCCAATCCCCGTATTCCCCGCTGTCGGTTCAATAATTGTTGTGGCTTGATTTATCTTTCCCGTTTTCATTGCTTCTTTGAGAAGATGCACACCAAGCCGATCTTTGACGCTGCCACCTGGATTCAAATATTCTAGTTTCGCATAAATTTTAGTGCCTTCTGGCATAGGATATTGTTCACTTGTAAATTCAAATAATGGTGTTGCTCCGATTGTGTCTAAAATTGACTGAACAATCATAGCGAATTCCTCCTTCTAATACATGTACATAAAACAAAAAGGTGCTGATCGCATCAGCACCTTTTTTGTTTATTTCTGGTTGTCTAGATTCAGAGAGGAATCGTGTTAGGCAATTTTTCAGAAATAACGGAGGTTTTCCCCATCACAAAAGAGTATGCTGCACTATTTTGCACCATACAACAACAGCTTTCCGTTTTTAAAAAAAGGCTAGCTTGTTTTTTCGTCATGGTTGATTTCCTCCTTCGTCATGTGTTGACCAAACTATACCATTTCCCATTTTCTAATGTCAACGATTCTAACGATTGCTATTTCCTATCACACCAATGGTTTTCTTATAGGTAAAAGAATTAATAGACCAAAAAAACAGAAGGCTAGCCTTCTGTTTTTCTGCTACTTATTTAGCACGTTTTAAATACGTACCTTCCGCAGTATTGATTTCTAATAATTCGTCTGCTTCAACAAAATCTGGAACGTTAACAACTAATCCTGTTTCCATTGTAGCGGGTTTACCAGAACCAGTTACTGTTGCGCCTTTGATTGAAGGTTGCGTTTCAGCAACACGTAAGATTACCGTTGTTGGTAAAGTTAAACCAATGACTTCTTCACCATAAAATTGAATTTTTACTTCCATATTTTCTAATAAATATTTTAGTTCTTCTTCAATTAAAGCAGTTGGTACTTCATATTGTTCATATGTTTCTAAATCCATGAAAATAGCCATATCATCTTGGCTGTATAAATATTGAACCGGTTTTGTATCGATGTGCGCTTTTTTCACTTTTTCATCTGGGCGCATTGTTGTATCTGTTGTTGAACCCGTACGAACATCTTTTAATTTCATACGCATAACCGTGTTACCTTTACCTGGTTTGTGGTGGCTAGCTTCCATTACTTTAATTAATTTGCCGTCTTGCTCAAAAGTCATACCGGCTTTTAAATCGCTTGCTGCAATCATTGTAATTTCTCCTTTTCTCTGGTTAATTCTTCATTATTGTAGCAAATAACCTAGGATTAATCTAGGAAATCACGTATCTTTTTTAGAAGTTTATCACTCCCCAGACATTGACTTGGGAAATAAAACGAGTTTAACTTGCCTTTTTTCTTGAATTGCGTTAGAATTACCAAGCTTTCATCAATTATTTTCACTTTTTACATAGAAAAAATCAATCATTAAAGGGGGTGATGATATGATACGTCAAACGCTATCTTTATCAAAAACACATGAGGTTGTCTGTCACTAAGCATACGTTGGTGAGACAAATTGCCTTTCAGCGTATGTACTCGGTCTATTTGAAAGGAATTTAAAATCATGAACCCAACTATTCAACCTTACCAATTTAACATAATTAAAGAACAAGTCGCTGTGTTACTAAACACCTATACGTCTGTTAACGATGCTACGACTGTCAAAACTGTCCAGGCCCTATGTGCCGAAAAAATCAATGGGTTATTTTCAGAAGAACACCCTGCTGTTACGATTTTGTTGGACAAAGTGATGGATCGTCGTTTAACACGCGCACGTGCTGAAAAATATTTAGACGAATTAAAAGAAACCGTGTTGCCCTTTAAAGAACCTTCAACACCACAAGTCACGAAAGTCTTTCGCAAAGTGAAAAAGTTAAAGATTCCTGAGTGGGAAAACATGGATTTACGGAACAATACCTATGTCGGTTGGAACGACGCTGGGACTCAGAAAAAATTTATCTTAGCTTATCGAGAAAATAAATTAATCGGCGTCCACGGCACCCTTTCACCCACCATTGTTAAAGGTGTTTGCTCCATCTGTCAAACAATCACGAATGTGTCTATGTTCCTAGCTACCACCAAATCAGGTGGCGACGGAACCTATACGAAAAAAGGCAATTACATTTGCCATGATAGCGACACCTGTAACCAACAATTAACACAACCTGAATATTTGGAAGCCTTTATGGAAAATGTTAAGGCTGTGAAATAACAAAAAACCGTCAAGAAAATTTCTTGACGGTTTTTTTGTTACATCTCTTTCAATTTCCCACGAAATTCTTCAATACTTTCATAACCTTTTGCTGCCATGATTTCTTGTAATTCTTTGGCTAGACGCTCAAAAACTTGTGGACCTTCTTGATGCAATTGTGTGCCGACTTGTACTAATGTCGCACCACATAAAAGATGCTCAAAAACATCTTTTCCACATGTAATACCGCCCGTTCCAATAATTTTGATTTCTGGTTTCAAACGTTGCGCAAACGCACGAACATTGGCTAACGCTGTTGGTTTGACATATTCGCCGCCCAGTCCACCGAAGCCTCCTTTTGGTTTAATGACTACTTCTTCCTTGTCACTGTCAATATATAAACCATTACCGATGCTATTAATACTATTCACGTATACTAAAGGGAATTTATTTAAAATTTCAGCCATTGCGTCAAAATGTGCAATATCAAAAAATGGGGGTAATTTTACACCTAATGGTTTAGTAAAAAATTGGAAAACTTCTGTTAAAAGCTTTTCTGTTAATTCAAAATCATAAGCAATTTGCGGTTTACCAGGCAAATTGGGACAAGACAAATTAAATTCTGTCACTCCTGTGTATTCACTTTCTTGCACTTTTTTTAAAATAGCGATATTTTCCTCATAATTCATACCAGATACAGATAAAAAGCGTAACTCCTCAGGAAATTCCTTTTGACGTGCAATCTGATAATCTAAATAATAATCAATCCCTAAATTAGGCAAGCCCATTGAGTTAATACTTCCTAATGGTGTATCAAAATACCGTGGTTCCTCATTGCCCTGACGAGGATTAGGTGTTGCCGTCTTAGCGACAAAAGCACCTGCTTGAGAAGCCGCTAACTCGTCCATTTCCTTAATTGTCATACAATGAATACCTGATGCGTTCATTAACACATTCGCCAATTTATGTCCCGAAAACTCTACTGAAATATCCAAAAGAAAAACCCTCCTGTAAATTGTTTTACTCATAAGCTTACCACCTTCACATAAGCTTTTTATGATTATAGCATGTTTTTTTGCGTTAGTGTTATTTATATTTGCGACGAGCATTTTTTTGTATTTGGTGTTTTTTTGTATTTCTTTTAAACTCTGTTTCATTTGTTCTAGCCACTTCTTTATAAAGTTCTATTAATGTGTTTACAGGTTTAAATTTCAACAGATATTTTTTTCCTAAAATATATATTATTCCTAAGATACATAAACGTATTAACCCTTTACTAAACCAGATTCTGTAAAATTCTAGCGAGTCTTCTGGAAAAAAATATAAACTAATTTTATTAATCCAGCCACAAGATTCTAAAATATCTGAAATAACAAATGAACTATAAAGCATTACCGACCATATGACTATTAAAAATTTTGTCCTTCTCCATTTTTTTTGTAAAAAATTTGGTATTTTTATTTCAGTAAGTTCTTCTTGAGCAAAGTAATCTATTCCTTCTTTAGAGTAAAATAACAAAACAAAAGCAGTAAATAATGGTATTACAGTCCACCAATCTCTATCAAAAAAACCTAAACTATACACAACAGCACTTATTTTTAGAATATTTTTCAATTTAATCTTAGGGTCACTTTTTAGTTCATATACTATAAATATTAGAATTATTGATAAAATATAAACTAAGCTGAAATATAGCGTAATTTTGCCGCGTATATTTAAATAATAAGTAACATCTACCAATGCAAAAAATCCCGAAATAATTAAAATCCATATTGCCAAGTCCCCTTTATTCCCTGAAACACTCTTTCTATTTTTCATATACAAAAAAATATAAGTAAACGACAAAATACCGAAAACTATACGATTTAGTCCTTTAGGAATACTCTCAAAAAAATAGTTAAGCGTTCCCCAAAAGACAAATAACAAACCATAGATAACTGTTTGTTTAAAAAATTGAGGTTGTAAGTTTTTCAACATAATTTACCTCCAGCACCTTTTTTTATTAATTTTATCATACCAGAACAAAAAAAGAGCAAGCCTTCACCGCTTGCTCTTTCTAATTATCTTTTTATCGTCCCACAATAAACGTCAATTCACATTCGCAGACCTTTTTATCTTCCACGTAAGCAGTCGCTTTGCCGATGCCGACAAAGTCACGTAATTTGACGATTTCAAAATGTAATTTCAAGACATCACCAGGGACCACTTTTTGACGGAATTTGGCTTTGTTGATACCGCCAATATAGGCTGTTTCACCTTCAAATTGATCCATTTTTAAGATTAAAATCGAACCTACTTGTGCCAATGCTTCAATAATCAAAACGCCTGGCATTGTTGGATTTCCAGGAAAATGTCCTTGGAAAAATTCTTCGTTAATTGTTACATTTTTTGTTGCAATAATCTTTTCATTTGGAATAATTTCATCCACATAATCAATATAACAAATCGGATAGCGATTAGGAATCATTTCCATAATTTCTGTTGCAGTCATTACTTTTTTCATACTAGTTTTCCTCCCATTTCTTCAAGCAAATTACACCATTATGGCCACCAAAGCCAAACGAATTACTAATTGTATAGTCCGCTGTAATGTCACGTGCACCTTCTGTGACATAATCTAAATCACAATCTGGATCAGCAACTTGGTAGCCTACTGTCGGATGAGCTTTTCCTTCTTGCAATGTTTGCACACAAGCGATCGCTTCGATACCGCCAGCCGCGCCCAATAAATGTCCAGTCATACTCTTTGTACTTGAAATTGGAATTTGCGATGCTCGCTCACCAAAGACACGTTTGATGGCCGTTGTTTCCGCAGCGTCATTCGCTGGGGTTGACGTACCATGAGCATTGATATACCCAATTTGTTCCGGTGTAATCCCTGCTTCTGCAATCGCCATTTCCATCGCAGCCGCCGCGCCACTACCGTCTTTTAAAGGAGCGGTCATGTGGCTAGCATCACAGTTGCTGCCATATCCAACAATTTCGCCGTAGATAGTTGCGCCACGTTTCTGTGCATGCTCGAGTTCTTCTAAAACCAGCATTCCTGCGCCTTCACCCATCACAAAACCTTTTCGTTCTTTATCAAAAGGAATCGAAGCCCGAGTCGCATCTTCTGTTGTATTTAAAGCATTCAATGCTGCAAAGCCTGCAATCCCAATTTCACATACTGTGGCTTCTGTCCCTCCAGTTACCATCATGTCCGCTAGACCATATTTAATCGTGCGAAAAGCTTCACCAATCGCATTCGTCGCAGAAGCACAAGCAGTCACGATAGTTTGAGAAGGTCCTTTTGCACCTAGACGAATCGAAATATTTCCCGCTGCCATATTAGCAATTACCATGGGCACGAAAAATGGTGTTACGCGTTTTGCGCCTTTTTTATCCATTACCCGTACTTGGTCTTGTAAGGTAGTCATCCCGCCAATCCCACTACCGACAATCACACCTAAACGAGTCGGGTCAATCGTTGCTTCTGTTAAACCACTCATTTCCCACGCTTCTAAAGCAGCGACCAAGCCATATTGAGAAAATAAGTCCATTCTTTTTTGCTCTTTGCGTTCTAAAACAGCACTTGGGTCAAACTCTTTCACTTCACCAGCCAAAGCCACCCCAGTATCTTCAGAATCAAATTTAGTAATTTTGCCAATTCCTAGCTTGCCATCCACTAGATTATGCCAAAATTCTTTTACGGTATTGCCTAATGGTGTTACGGCACCCATGCCGGTTATGACCACTCTTTTCATACTGTACCTCCGAGTTTATTTTGATTATCAAACTATTATTTCATGCGGTTTCCAGCACTTTTTCTCAAAAAATAAGAAAAATAGTTTGACTTTCAAAGTATTTTGGTTAATAATTCAGACATCAGGAAAAATGTCTGTTTTTTTCAAGATTAGAAAATTGAGAAGATTTTGTTATCATTCTCACACAGATAATACCAGTTGAAATTTTATTCGTCAACTCAATAAATGTAACTTTTACATTTTGATGAAGAAAAGCCTATTCTATCAACAAAAATTTTTTATTAAAGGAGATTTTATATGTTTTTACAAAATAAGAATGTCGTCGTAATGGGTGTTGCCAACAAAAAAAGTATTGCTTGGGGCTGTGCAAAAGCATTAAAAGATCAAGGGGCCAATGTTATTTATACGTATCAAAATGAACGCATGAAAAAGCAAGTGGTTAAATTAGCAGATGAAAATGATTTGTTGGTGGAATGCGATGTTGCTTCTGATGCGTCCATTCAAGCAGCCTTTGAAACAATTAAAAATGAAGTGGGCACGATCGATGGACTAGTCCATGCGATTGCTTTTGCCAAAAAAGAAGAATTGTCTGGAAACGTTAGTGACATCACTCGTGATGGTTTCCTATTAGCACAAGATATTAGTAGCTACTCTCTTTTAGCAGTCACTCATTATGCGAAACCTTTGTTAAATCCTGGTTCAGGAATTGTCACATTGACGTATTTAGGTTCCGAACGTGCGATTCCTAACTACAATATGATGGGGATTGCTAAAGCTTCTTTAGAAACTGCCGTGAAATATTTAGCTTTTGAATTAGCTGCAGATAAAATTCGTGTCAACGGAATCTCCGCAGGAGCGATTAAAACATTGGCTGTGACTGGTGTAAAAGACTACGATCAATTGATTAGTATTTCTAATGAGCGGACACCAGATAAAACAGGTGTAACCATTGAAGAAGTCGGAAACACTTGTGCCTTTTTAGTCAGTGAACTAGCTAGTGGTGTGGTCGGTGACATCATTTATGTCGATAAAGGCGTTCACTTAACTTAATCATTTTTTGTCTTTATTTTCTATTTATACATTAAAAAACAGAGATTGGACAATCTCTTTCACTCATTGATTGTCCAATTTCTGTTCTATTTTTTACTTTATTCTATAATAAAATCGACAGTTTCAATTCCAAAAACAGTTGTTAGGATTTGATTGACTTGTTCAAAAAGTTTTGATAAATCTTCCAGTTTATTTTTAGATTGGATTTTTTCAGAACCGTTATCGTAGCTTAAATGATTGTACGCTTCTTTAAAGGTTACTGCTGTGTCTTCTTTTCGATAAAGGATATATTCGTCATCTAGCATATCCATTTGTAGCTCCTGTTTAAATCCATTTCTGGCAACAACAGCAGAAACTAGATGAGCAACAGTCAAGCCATCTAACGGAATGTCCACTCCATTCATTGCTAATGTGTAGACGGTATCTTCCACTAAACCACAGGCGTTGCAACCACCACTGGTTAAATCTACTGTACTTGTTATAATTGCCTCTTGCATCGTTTCTTCCCCCATATTGTTTTTTAAAGTTATTCTTTCATTTGTTATTTACGAACGTAATTCACATCATAATCGTCAACTTCAATATAGATATAGATTTTTTTATCAGGCATTTTACTGCGAATGTCTCGTTCAATCGCATTCACAACATCAGGTGCATCTTCTTCCATTGGTTCTACCACATCAATTTTTGCCGCTACTAAAATTTCAGTTGGGCCTAAATGAACGGTTTTTACATCAATTAGTTTTTCAACATCCGCCCGATCAAATGCGGTTTTAATTTTTGCTAAATCTGTAGCGGTCACACTTTCACCAATAATCAAACTATAAAATTCTTTCGCTAAGAAAATGGCTGCACACATTAATAGTAAACCAATCAGTAAGCCGCTGATAGCATCAAATGCAGCAATCCCAGTTACCATTGTTAAAAGGGTTCCCACCAAAGCTAAACACAAACCAATAACCGCACAAAAGTCTTCCGTAAAAATAATTAAAATTTCACTGTGACGACTTTCTCGCAAAAATTTTAAGAGCGATAACTTCTCTGTATTCAATTCTTTGATTTCTTTCATCGCTACACGCAACGAGCTACCTTCCACAAGCAAACCAAAAATTAAAATACCAATGACAATAGCCACATTTTCTACTTCATGAGAGGGATGCAGTAACTTCTGAATAGCCTCCATTACGCCTAACGCGCCCCCACCAAAAAAGAGCATCGTTGCAACAATTGTACTAAAAAAGTATTTTGCACGGCCTTCTCCAAATTGATGTAACGCACTTTGTCCACGAGAAGCGCGCTTATTCCCAAAAAGTAATAACACCTGATTACTACAGTCCACGACACTGTGGATACTTTCATTCATCATAGCGGTACTACCACTTAAAGCAAAACCAACAAATTTACTAATCGCTACTAAAATATTCGCAATCAGTGCGGCAATAACTGCAAACATGCCACTCGATTTTTTTGTCTCCATAATTACCTCCTATATGTAACGTAAAACTAAGATAAACCACCCGTTTATTCATCCATCATTTTACCACTTCTGAGGTATTTGTAAAAAAGAGTTCTCTTAAAATTCAAAAAGAAATGTACTGACTGTTTTAGTTGGCCCTCATTTATCGGTGTCCATCCCACTCTTGATAAAATTCCTCCAGATAAAGTTCCATAAATTGATGACGCTTTTCCGCCAATAAGCGACCATAATTTGTATTCATTTGTTCCTTTAACTTTAAAAGTTTCTCGTAAAAATGCATAATAGCAGTATCTTCCCCATTCCGGTATTCTTCTTGGGTTAACTGTTCACGAGGTTGTTTGTGAGGATCGTGAATTAAACGGCCTTTATTTCCCGAATAAGCCATCACCCGTGCAATTCCAATCGCACCGATGGCATCTAATCGATCCGCATCCTGGACCACTTTTCCTTCTAATGTAGTGACTGTTTTCCCAGTATTTCCTCCTTTAAAGGACATATTAGCAATAATGGAAAGGATGCGATTCGTTTGCTCTGTTGATACGTTATTTGCTTCCAACCATTGTTGCACCTTTAGCAAGCCAGCCTCTTCACTTTCGTTAAATTTTTCATCGCCAATATCATGTAACAATGCTGTTAATATACATAAAAATAAATTTGCTTGTTCTTTCTCTGCAATTGTTTTTGCTAATTGTGTCACTCGATAAATATGCCACCAGTCATGGCCACTTGCTTCGTTGGCTAATTCTTGTTGAACATAACGCTCTGCTGCTTGAATAATTGTTTGTTCTTCAAAACTAAGAGATTCATTTTCAAACATCCTAACACTCCTTTATTCTGGATTTAAAATTTCCACCTGGATAATCCCGCTAGCTTTCAGAAACATATTGGTGACAATCGGACCTACAAAAGAAAATCCTCTTTTTTTTAAGTCTTTTGCTACGTTATCTGACAAAAGCTGTGTGCGCGGGACTTGGTATGCTTCTTCATAAATAGATAAAACGGGGACGTTTTTTACAAATTGCCATAGATAATTGGCAAAACTGCCAAATTCTTCTTGTACTTTTAAAATTGCTTGCGCATTTTTAATGGTTGCTTCAATTTTGCGCCGATTGCGAATCATATCTGGATCAGCTACTATTCGATCGACTTCGTCAGGCAACAGCGCGGCAACTTTTTCCGGCTTCATTTGGCAAAAATTTTTCATGAATGCTACTTTTTTCCCTGCGGCTGCTTTCCAACTTAAACCAACTTGAAAAACACCCACCGTCAACAATAAAAACAGCAAATCATCCTCTCTTGTAGGTTTTCCCCATTGTTCTGTATACCATTGATAGTTGTTCATCGCCGCCTCCTTTTAAGACTGTTCAAATGTTAATAATGCTTGTTTCATTGCTAAACCACCACGGTAACCGGTTAATTGTCCCTTGCTGCCGATGACTCGATGGCAAGGAATGACCATTAATAAAGGATTTTTCCCAATCGCTGTGCCAACTGCTCGAACCGCACGTGGACGCCCAATTTTTTCTGAAATTTCTTGATAGGTCATTGTCTCACCATAAGGGATTTCTTGCAACGCCTGCCAAACTTCTTTTTGAAAGGGCGTTCCTTCTATGTCTATGGGGCAAGCAAACGTTGTCGAATGTTGGTTAAGATAACTTATTAATGCTTCTTTATAAGGCGCAGTTTTCTTTTCAGAAGCTTCTAATTGTGCTTGAGGGTACCAGTTTTTCAGCTCTTCTATCGATTGATTGGCTGAACCTACAAAAGCTAGTCCAGCGTCTGTCACACCAAGATAATAGTGATCGTTCTGCCATTCTTGTTGCGCATAATAAATTTTTTTTGCCATATTTCTACACTTCTTTCTCGTGTTTTTCTTATCTTCATTATAATTCTTTTGGCTTTCAAAATCTTGCGCTCCTATCACTTTTTACTTGTTTTTATTAGGGATTCTTTTACAATGAAGAAAACGGGAGGTGTGCTTACAATGAAAACAACGTATCGACTTACTCAGAAACGTTGGGAAGCCATTCAAAATAATAATACGCAATTTGATGGTGATTTTTTTTATGGTGTGACCACAACTAAAATTTTTTGTCGTCCTTCGTGCCCTTCCCGTGTGCCCAATAAGAACCACGTTCTGATCTTCAAAACGGCTCAGGAAGCTTTAACACTTGGTTTTCGTCCATGTAAAAGATGTCAACCAACCGGGCAAGTCGTTCCTAACGAGGAATGGGTTGCTCAAATTAAGCAATTTATTGATCGGCATTCAGCGGAACCTTTAAGTTTAGACTATTTAGCGCAAACCTGCCACGGTAGTCCCTTTCATTTGCAGCGAACCTTTAAGGAACAGACAAAACAAACCCCATTAGCTTATTTAACAAGTATCCGAATTAGGCAAGCCCAAGAATTGCTTCTCCATTCACCCCTTACGATTCAACAAATCGCGAAAAAAGTTGGCTTCCAAACCGCAGCATATTTTGCCACCACTTTTAAAAAAGAAACAGGCGTAACCCCCTCTGTTTATCGCAGTAAAAATGAGCCGAAAAAATAACATTTCGGCTCATCGGATTATTTATTGGGGCGTGATTGTAGCCACGCTACAATCAATTGACTGATTTCTGTTTGCTGTTGCTCGTTAGAAATTGTCGCTTTGTTATCTCCTTTTTGGACACCGTAATTACCAAACCCTGCATGATTACCACCTTTGATAGATACATACTGCGTATCTTTTGGCAAAAACTGTTTGGCTTTTTGGTAGCTAGTCCAATTTAAAACACCATCGTTTGTGGCTGTTATTGACAGAACCGGCAGATTTTGCTTGTTTAGTGCACCTTTTTCGTCAGGATAGCTGGCTAAATAAATCATGCCTTTGATTCGTTGCTCATTTTCCGCTACAAAACGACTAGCCATCACACCACCCAGAGAATGCCCAGCCAAAACGAAGTTTTGTTGTGGATGATCCTTTATAATTTGTTCTGCAGCATTTGGTGCAAGAACCGCTAAATTCAAAGGAAAATGAACAACATAGACATCGTAACCTTTCGTAGCAACTTCTTGCGCCCATTCACTATAACTAGCGGGCGCAACCAATGCACCTGGATAAAAAATCAGTGCTGTATCATTTTTTTGCCCGTTTGTGTAATAATCATAGTTTTTTTCTTGCGTGGCACTTTGACTTATTTTTAAGGCCGAATCGGTTGCTTGATACGTACTATTTTTAATAAAAATAGTCAGGCCGATGACTAAGATTACTAAAAAAAGCCCAAGTCCTAGGACAATTTTTTTCCAGCGTGATTTTGTTCTATTTTTCATCTCATTTCCTCCCAATGAAAAAATTCTTCTTTCTGATTCTACCTTTAATAAAAAAAGAACACAACAATAGGAGTTGGTGGAGCAACCCTTTTCTTGCTCCACCAACTCCTAAATAGACTGTTTCTCTAATCCAGGGATTATTTTGATTCTTTTTCGCCTGCTTCTAAGTAGCTGACATCATTGACTTTATCCAAAGTATACTCGCCATTTTTGTAATGAATCGTTGTAACACTAGCATTCTTCAAACCGCCTTCTGGGACTTTAAAATCATCAAATAAAGTTGCTAACAACGCTGAAATACTCAAGCCATGAGAGACCACTAAAACATTGCCATTCCCAGAATTGGCTGATTCTGTGGCAACAATTTTATCTAAGCCTTTTTTCAAACGTTTGGTAATTGTAGCATAGTCTTCTGCAGGCCAGTTATTCTTGCTTTCCTCGCGCTGTTGATCCAGTTTAGCTACACTGTTGGCAAAGGATTCAGGAGTCATGTTTTTCATAAATTCTTCTAAGGAAACACCTTGATCATCAGCAATATCCTGCCACATTGTCTTGTTTAAATCCCCTTCATAGCTACCAAAATTAAATTCACGTAAATCTGGGTCACGCACGACTTCAAGGTCTTTGCCTGCTTTATTTTGATCTAAAATAAGTTGAGCAGTTTGCAAGGCGCGGCCACTATCACTACTATATGCATTTTGAAAGGCAACATCTTTCAGGCCAATCCCAGTTGCTGTCACAACTTTTTCACCTTCTGGTGTTAAGACCGCATCTGACCATCCTTGTACGCGGTCCGTCGTATTTAACATGGTTTTTCCATGGCGCACAATGTAAAGAGTTAGTTCTTCAGGTTTTGTCTCTTTTTCTTTTGTCGTTGCTTGCTGATTTTTACCACAACCAACCATTACTAAAATGGCCAGAAAAAGCATCCCCACAATCGTCAATCGTTTTTTCATTTTTTATTTCCCCTCATTTTCTACTCAGTTGTTAAGTTTTCACCATTACTAGCGATAACTTGTTTGTACCAATTAAATGATTTTTTCTTAGTTCGTTTCAAGGTTCCCTGACCTTCGTCATCCATGTCTACATAGATAAAACCGTAACGTTTTTTCATTTCGCCAGTCCCTGCTGAAACTAAGTCAATACAACCCCATGGCGTATAACCAATTAAGTTAACCCCGTCTTCTTCTACTGCGGTTCTCATGGCTTCAATATGTTGTTTAAAATAATCAATGCGGTAATCGTCGACAATCGAGCCATCCTCTTGCAATGTGTCCACCGCGCCAAACCCGTTTTCAACCACAAACAATGGCATATTGTAACGATCTGACAACTGACACAATGAAATTCTTAACCCTAAAGGATCGACAGCCCAGCCCCATTCAGATTCTTGCAAATAAGGATTTTTAACCGCAGGCATTTGGTTGCCTCCGACATATTTTACTTCTTCGGGATAAGCAGTCGAAACAGTCGACATATAATAACTAAACCCGATATAATCAACTGTTCCTTTTTGAATAATCGCTAAATCCTCTGACTCCATTTGAATTGTCATTCCTTCACGCTCAAATTCTTTGAGCTTATGCGCTGGATAATAGCCCTTAGCCTGGACATCCATATAAAATTCTTGCTCTCGGTTAAATTGAACAGCTGCCATCACGTCCTCAGGTTTGCAGGACAAAGGATAACTCGGGATATAAGCCACCATCATACCAATCTGGAAATCTTGATTGATGGAATGTCCCAATTCAACTGCTTTCGCACTTGCTACAAATAGATGATGTGCCGCTTGATATTTACTTTGTTTATCATTATTGTGAATCCCAATTTGCGTCCAACTTCTTAAAAAATTAATTTCATTAAAAGTCATCCAATACTTCACTTTATCCTGATAACGCGTAAAAATGGTTTCGCAAAAGAAAACAAAGAAATCAATCACTTCACGATTTTTCCAACCATCATATTCATCGGCCAAATACATCGGAATATCAAAATGGTTAATCGTCACAACGGGCTCAATTCCATGGCGCAGCAAAGTATCAAAAACTTTATCATAAAAGGCTAAGCCTTCTTCATTAATCTCTTTTGTTCCATTTGGGCAAATCCGGCTCCAGGCGATAGACAGCCGAAAACATTTGAAACCCATTTCTGCAAATAAGGCGATATCTTCTTCGTAATGATGGTAAAAGTCCGTCGCTACATGACTAGGGTAGTATAACTCTTCATCGATATAACCAATCGCTCCTTCGGGTAATGCTTGATCGCGCGTACACGAAGCTTTTTGGCCCTCTTTAGTTAAATACGTAATCCGTCGCGGTTCTGTTTGACTACCACCAGTAATTGCATCTAATGTACTCAGACCTTTGCCTCCTGAAAGGTAGCCACCTTCATATTGGTTAGCAGCTGTTGCGCCGCCCCATAAAAAATTTTCTGGAAATCCCATAAAATCCCTCTTTCCCTCTGTTTTTAGGCATAACAAAGAAACCATCAAGGGAATTGACGCTGGCAGAAGAGTCCTTGTTTTTTCTACCAACGTCAAACGCCCTTTAATAGTTGCTAATTTTATTAATTACTTAAATCTTCACCATTTGTTGCGATTACTTTTTTGTACCAATCAAACGATTTCTTCTTGCTTCGTTTTAACGTACCATTTCCTTCGTTATCGCGATCCACATAGATAAAGCCATAGCGTTTTTTCATTTCACCTGTTCCAGCTGATACTAAATCAATACAGCCCCAAGTCGTATAGCCTAACAAGTCGACACCATCTTGTTCAACGGCATCTTTCATCGCTTGAATATGCGCCGCCAAATAATCGATACGATAATCATCGACTACATAACCATTTTCGTCTGGTGTATCTACCGCTCCTAAGCCATTTTCAACAATGAATAGTGGTTTTTGATAACGATCATATAAGTCATTCATCGTAATTCTCAAACCAAGTGGATCAATTTGCCAACCCCATTCACTGGCTTTTAGATAAGGATTTTTCACAGAGGCAAAGATGTTACCAGCTGTTTGCTCATTAATTTCTGGATCTGTTGATGTGACACGAGAAGAATAATAAGAGAACGAAATGAAGTCCACCGTATGTTCTTTTAAAAGTTCTTCGTCGCCTTCTTCCATTTCAATTTGAATACCTTTACGTGCCATATCTTTTAAAGCATACGCAGGGTATTCCCCGCGTGATTGGACATCAATAAAGAAATAATTTTCACGATCTGCTTGTCGAGCAGCGAAAACATCTTCTGGTTTGCAAGTATAAGCGTAGTTGGAACCAGCCGCTAACATACAACCTACTTGGTTTTCAGGATCTACCTCATGAGCAATTTTTGTCGCAATTGCACTTGCTAGTAGTTCATGATGGGCCGCTTGGTATTTCACTTGTTCTTTGTTTTCGCCTTCTTCAAAGTATAGACCTGCTCCCATAAATGGTGCATGTAAAATCATATTAATTTCGTTAAATGTTAACCAATATTTGACTAATCCTTTATATCGGTTGAAAATTACACGGCAAAGATTTTCATAGAAACCTACTAACTTACGACTACGCCAAGCGCCATATTCTTCCACTAAGTGCATTGGGCAGTCAAAGTGTGTAATCGTTACTAGTGGCTCAATCCCATATTTATGACATTCTTTGAATAAGTCTTCATAGAACTTCAAGCCTTCTTCATTCGGCTCTGTTTCATCTCCCATTGGAAAAATTCGACTCCAAGCAATGGATAAACGGTATGTTTTAAAACCCATTTCACCAAATAAGGCGATATCTTCTTTATAGCGATGATACATATCAATCGCCTCTTGTGCAGGATAGAAATGTTCTTCATCAAAGTTAAACATTTTCTTTTCACCAGTGATTACTGGAAAACGATCTGGACCCGTTGGCGCTAAATCGACGTTTGCCAAACCGCGCCCACCTTCGTTATAGCCACCTTCACATTGATTGGCTGCTGTTGCGCCACCCCATAAAAAGTCTTTTCTAAATGCCATAAATTCTCTTCCTCCACATCTTTTTATATTAAAGCGGTCAGCAAATCATCACTTGTTGAAACTTCATTACTGCCGACTTCCAAAATATCTAAATAATCCGCTGTATTCGTCACAACGATTGGGATTTGTGTACTAAACCCAGCTTTTTTAATTCCTTCTAAATCAAAGGTTACTAATGTTTGACCTTTTTTCACGCGGTCACCTTGTTTTACAAAAGCTTCAAAGCCTTCGCCTTCTAATTGAACTGTATCAATCCCAATATGAATCAATAACTCTGTGCCGTTATCTGAAATCAAACCTAATGCATGTTTTGTTGGGAATAGTGTGACAATCGTTCCATCAAAGGGTGCAACCACTTTGCCTTCCGTTGGTTCAATCACGACCCCATTTCCTAATGCTCCATTTGCAAAAGCAGGATCCTCTGCATTTTTTAAAGATAACACTCGTCCTTTGACTGGACTTGTAATATTTTCTTTTTTAATCGTTGTTTTATCAATAATCACTTCTTCTTCCTCAACTGTATTGTCTTTCCAGAAGAAGAATGTTAGACCAAAACCGACGACCGCTGCAATGGCAATTGCAATAAAGGACTGGATCATCCCACTTGCATCATCACCATTGATAAAGTTTAGTACACCGAAAATTCCTAAACCACCCATTGTATAAGCTGTCACATTGTTGATCATCAAATATAAACCACCGACAGCGCCACCAATCATTGAATAAATAAATGGCCATTTTTTTGGTAAAGTGATTCCATAAATTGCTGGCTCTGTTACACCAAAAATACCAGAGATAATTGCTGGCGGACACAAAGCTTTTAACTTTTTATCTTTCAATTTGAAGAACATCGCTAAAACAACCGCTGTTTGCGCAAAACTAGCTGCAAATGATCCCGTTAATACTTGGCTTGAACCTTCTTGTGTCACTTGCATAATAGCTAATGGCACAACGCTCCAATGTAAACCAAAAATAACTAAGACTTGCCAGAAGAAACCAAGAATCAAACCATACAAAGCTGGTGAGAAACTCATTAATGCTGTAAAGCCAGCGCTTAATAAATCTGTTAGCATGCTAACGATTGGCCCAATTACTAAGAAACCAATTGGTAAGGCAATCAACAAGACGAAAAACGGTACTAAGAACGTTTGAACAACTTCTGGAATAATCCGTTTAAACACTTTTTGAACTTGTGCCGCAAAAGCAATAATGAAGATGATTGGTACGACACTACTTGTATAGTTCGCACCGACCCAAGGAATCCCCATAAATGTATTATAGGCAGGTAAGCCGAATAAATTATACGGTGCTGCGGCTCCGGCACCCGCTGTTGTTTCAAAGGCCGTTTGTAATGCACTTCCTTGAATCGTTGGGTAACATAAAGCTGCGCCAATCACGATCCCTACCATTGGATGCAACCGGAATTTCTTAGCTGCTGTATAACCTAAAATAACTGGCATAAAGTAGAAAATTGCATCGCCAATCCCATTTAACATGGTATAAGTCCCTGACGTAGCCGTATAGAGCTTTAAGAAAACCAATAAGGCATTTAACCCTTTGACCATCCCAGCCGCTGCTAACGCCCCTAAAAAGGGTTGGAAACAACCACTTAAAATATCTATTAAGCGATCAAATAAATTCCCACTGGAAGCTTCTTCTTCACGTTCTCCTGACAAGCCTGCAATACTAACTACTTCTTCGTAAACGGCTGGAACATGGTTCCCAATAACGACTTGGTATTGTCCACCGCTTTTCATAACAGTTACCACACCGTCCATATTTTTTAAGACATCATCATTCGCTTGACTCTCATCTTTTAATTTGAAGCGAAGACGTGTGATACAATGTGTCAAACTATTAATATTCTCTTGCCCACCGACATTTTTTACAATTTTTTCTGCTAGTTCATGATATTTTCCCATCTTTTTTTCCTCCAAAAATTTATTTTCATTTGAAGGTTTAGCCAACTGAATGTCACTATCCAAAGTGGTGCGTTTATTGTTCCGTTGTTTGTACAATTCGTGCAATGTGAATCGTTAGGTACAAGCGTTCTTCATTTGAAACTTGATAGTCATAGTTCTCATTTAAATACAAGCTGATCTTTTCCACGCAACGATAGGCGTTGAGATATTTCTTTTTAATTACCGCATACAGTTCTTCATCATCATTTTCGACAACTTCACGTTGGTGTAATAAGCGATAACAGAAAAATTTTAAATGTGTGCTAAATCGATAAAAGTAGACAGAGTCTTCATCAAAACTTACCTTAAAATAGTATTTGACGATATTTGTAATCTCTTGCATCAACTTTGTCAATTCATAAATATTACCGACTTCTTCCTCCATCTCCGCATTCACCAAGTGCAATGCGATAAAACCTGCCTCATCCGTTGACAATTCCATTCCTACGCGCTTTTGTACCATTTTTAAAGCATTTACTCCTACTTCGTACTCTTCAGGAAAAAAACGTTTAATATCCCATAATAATAAATTCTTAATTGCAATTCCTTGTTTTTTTCTTTCTAAAGCTGTGTACAAATGATCCGTCAGAGAAATATAAATGGTATCATTCAAACTCTTTTTCAACGTTGATTTTGCATAAACAATAATGTCATCCGAGAGTTTCATCATCTCTAAAGGAATATTTCCTAACAATTCTTGAAACTTAAGTGATGTTTCTTGATTGGCTAAATAAAAAACTTGATCAATACTTTCATCAGGAACCCAATCCCCAATGCGTTTCTTAAAAGCAATTCCTTTGCCCATAACAATTTGCTCTCGTTTATCATCATCTAATGTAATAACCACATTATTGTTTAAAATTTTGTGAATAATCAATGCCCCACCTCCTTTGTGTTTCGTTGAAAAAAGAAAAACCCAATTTCTTCAAAAAGAACGACACACCTGTCGCTTCATGAAAAAATTAGGTTTAGCTTGTCTTTAAACAATCACTATCCATCTATTTACTTATCCCTACATCCAAAGAATAACATATTTACAACAAATGTCAACGCTTTCAACGACATTTTTTTGTAATAAAAATAAAAAAAGCATACAAACAATGTTTGTATGCTTCACTATGACCCGTACGGGACTCGAACCCGTGTTACCGCCGTGAAAGGGCGGTGTCTTAACCGCTTGACCAACGGGCCATTAAAAAGAAAAAACGGAGAAGGAGGGATTTGAACCCTCGCGCCGGTTTCCCGACCTACACCCTTAGCAGGGGCGCCTCTTCAGCCACTTGAGTACTTCCCCAAGAAATAAATGGGCCTAAATGGACTCGAACCATCGACCTCACGCTTATCAGGCGTGCGCTCTAACCAGCTGAGCTATAGGCCCCAAATAAGAAAAAAGCGGGTGACGAGAATCGAACTCGCGACAACAGCTTGGAAGGCTGTGGTTTTACCACTAAACTACACCCGCAAATTTTTCTTGGATGGCGCGGGACAGAATCGAACTGCCGACACATGGAGCTTCAATCCATTGCTCTACCAACTGAGCTACCGAGCCAAAAACGGTCTGGACGGGACTCGAACCCGCGACCTCCTGCGTGACAGGCAGGCATTCTAACCAGCTGAACTACCAAACCAATTCGTTTTTGCTTTATGCAAATGTATGCTTTGAAAAATAAAAGCAATTGCGGGGGCAGGATTTGAACCTACGACCTTCGGGTTATGAGCCCGACGAGCTACCTGACTGCTCCACCCCGCGATAATTAGACTAAGGAAATTTAATTCCTAAGAAAGGAGGATAAGGGATTCGAACCCTTGCACGGTTTTACCCGCCTGACGGTTTTCAAGACCGTTCCCTTCAGCCGGACTTGGGTAATCCTCCATAACAAAACTATGACCCGTACGGGACTCGAACCCGTGTTACCGCCGTGAAAGGGCGGTGTCTTAACCGCTTGACCAACGGGCCATTTTATAAAATTATGGGCCTAAATGGACTCGAACCATCGACCTCACGCTTATCAGGCGTGCGCTCTAACCAGCTGAGCTATAGGCCCAAAAAGAAAAGCGGGTGACGAGAATCGAACTCGCGACAACAGCTTGGAAGGCTGTGGTTTTACCACTAAACTACACCCGCATGGCGGTCTGGACGGGACTCGAACCCGCGACCTCCTGCGTGACAGGCAGGCATTCTAACCAGCTGAACTACCAAACCATACTTTTCTTTTTATGTGCTTTTGAAATCAAAAGCAATTGCGGGGGCAGGATTTGAACCTACGACCTTCGGGTTATGAGCCCGACGAGCTACCTGACTGCTCCACCCCGCGATAATTAGACTAAGGAAACTTAATTCCTAAGAAAGGAGGATAAGGGATTCGAACCCTTGCACGGTTTTACCCGCCTGACGGTTTTCAAGACCGTTCCCTTCAGCCGGACTTGGGTAATCCTCCATGATAAAAATAAAACTATAAACAACGTCACAATGGACCTTGTAGGACTCGAACCTACGACCGGACGGTTATGAGCCGTCTGCTCTAACCAACTGAGCTAAAGGTCCAGGCTCTTCCAAATGTATAATCGCGGCGGAGGGGATCGAACCCCCGACCTCCCGGGTATGAACCGGACGCTCTAGC
>NZ_CP172905.1:0-212500 GCF_050534975.1 Enterococcus sp. DIV2384 | reverse complement strand
GTTCCTCCATATATCTACGCATTTCACCGCTACACATGGAATTCCACTCTCCTCTTCTGCACTCAAGTCTCCCAGTTTCCAATGACCCTCCCCGGTTGAGCCGGGGGCTTTCACATCAGACTTAAGAAACCGCCTGCGCTCGCTTTACGCCCAATAAATCCGGACAACGCTTGCCACCTACGTATTACCGCGGCTGCTGGCACGTAGTTAGCCGTGGCTTTCTGGTTAGATACCGTCAGGGGACGTTCAGTTACTAACGTCCTTGTTCTTCTCTAACAACAGAGTTTTACGATCCGAAAACCTTCTTCACTCACGCGGCGTTGCTCGGTCAGACTTTCGTCCATTGCCGAAGATTCCCTACTGCTGCCTCCCGTAGGAGTCTGGGCCGTGTCTCAGTCCCAGTGTGGCCGATCACCCTCTCAGGTCGGCTATGCATCGTGGCCTTGGTGAGCCGTTACCTCACCAACTAGCTAATGCACCGCGGGTCCATCCATCAGCGACACCCGAAAGCGCCTTTCACTCTTATGCCATGCGGCATAAACTGTTATGCGGTATTAGCACCTGTTTCCAAGTGTTATCCCCCTCTGATGGGTAGGTTACCCACGTGTTACTCACCCGTCCGCCACTCCTCTTTCCAATTGAGTGCAAGCACTCGGGAGGAAAGAAGCGTTCGACTTGCATGTATTAGGCACGCCGCCAGCGTTCGTCCTGAGCCAGGATCAAACTCTCATAATAAAAGTTAGAACAATCTTGCGATTGTTAAGCTCAATTTGTTTGCTAGCATATTGCTTGCTTGTTAAAAATGTTTGTTGTCTTGAATTGAATCAAGACGCCCTACACATTTGGTTCGTCTATTCTTTGTTCAGTTTTCAAAGGTCTACGTTACCTCGCAGCAACTTTTATATCATAACAAACTTCCGTTTGAATGTCAAGAACTTTTTTAAAAAAGTTTTTTAAGTTGTTTTGCTCGGTTGTTGTTGTCTGTTGTGACAACTTCTATATCTTATCATCTCGTTTGTTATTTGTCAACAACTTTTTTGTTGTTTTTTCAAACTTTTTTCGAGAGATTCGAAATCAAGAATTGTTATTTAATTATTGATTTCTGAATCGCTCAGCTGTGTGACTCGCCTTGCGACATGTAATAATATACCAAGATTTCAAGCATTGGTCAATCATTATTTTCACTTTTTTTAAACTTTTTTTCAATACCGATTATTCTTTCTTATCCGATTAGATAAAGTTCGTTTTTTTATCAGATTACCCATTCTTTTTATTACCCATCTTCGATTTTTTTAGAAAAAAAGAATTGGTTTCAATTGTTTTTCTATTCTTTTTTTATTTAATTTTTTGCGAATACAAAAAAAAGATGCCCTTAAGGCATCTTTTTTTATCTCATTGTTGGGAATAGCAAGACATCACGAATTGATTGTGCATCGGTTAATAACATAACTAGTCGATCAATCCCAATACCTAATCCTCCGGTTGGTGGTAAGCCATATTCTAAGGCTTCGATGAAATCTTCATCTACTCCGTGTGCTTCATCATTTCCTTGTTCCCGTTCTTTTTCTTGTTCTTCAAAACGTTCACGTTGGTCAATTGGATCATTTAATTCTGTAAATGCATTAGCAAACTCTTTTCCGATAATAAATAGTTCAAAGCGGTCAGTGAAACGACCATCTTCTGGATTTTTCTTCGCTAATGGTGAAACAGCGACTGGGTGACCATAAATAAATGTTGGTTGTTGCAATGTATCTTCTACAAATGTTTCGAAAAATTCATTAATGATATGACCGACTGTCATGGCATCTGTAATTTCAACATTATGTTCTTTAGCCAACGCACGGGCTTCTTCTATCGTCATCTCTTGCCAAAAATCTACGCCCGTTTGTTCTTTGACCGCATCTACCATGTGTAGACGTTTGAAAGGACTTCCTAAGTCAACAGCTTGACCATCGTACGTGATATCAGTAGTTCCTAAGACTTTTTCCGCAGCATTACGAATAATTCCCTCTGTTAAATCCATCACATCTTGATAATCAGTATAAGCAGTATAAGCTTCTAGCATTGTAAATTCTGGGTTATGAGTGGTATCGATTCCTTCATTACGGAAGACACGACCAATTTCATATACTTTTTCCATGCCACCGACAATTAAACGTTTTAAATGTAACTCTAGGGCAATGCGTAAGTATAAGTCCATATCTAATGCATTATGGTGTGTGATAAATGGACGAGCAGCAGCTCCTCCTGCTTCGTTATGCAAGACAGGCGTTTCTACTTCGACATAGCCATTGCCATCTAGATAACGACGGATTTCGCTAATAATTTGACTGCGTTTCATGAAACGATCAAAGCTTTCTTTGTTACTGATTAAATCCAAATAGCGTTGACGATAGCGTTGTTCCACATTCGTTAATCCATGGTATTTATCTGGCAACGGACGCAAAGCTTTAGTTAATAACGTAATTGTTTGAGCTTTAACAGTAACTTCCCCCGTATTGGTTTTCATTACTTGACCTGTCACACCAAAGAAGTCGCCTAAGTCAGCATGTTTAAATAGTTCATAGGCTTCGTCTCCAACTTGGTCCTTCCGAACATAAATTTGAATTTGGCCTTCACGGTCTTGCAAATGGGCGAAACCAGCTTTTCCTTTACCACGTTTTGTCATCATACGTCCAGCAACGCTGACTTCTGTATTCATTTCACTAAGTTCTTCTTTTGTATGATTATCATATTGTTCATGAAGTTCTGCTGAATTATGAGTGCGATCGAAACGTTTACCGAAAGGATCAATCCCTTCTTCACGTAAAGCTTCCATTTTTTCGCGGCGCACGAGCATTTGATCATTTAAATCCTCTAAATGCGCTTGTTGTTCTTCTGCCACTGTTGTTCCTCCATTCTTGATTTTAACCTATCCTAATAATGCCACAGTAATTCGAAAAAAAGCAAGCCGAATTTTACTTTCGGCTTGAATTTTTTATTCTTCTATAGTAGTTACAGCAACTTTGGAAATCTTCTCTACAAAGGCATCAAGTAAATCGACAACTGCTTGTTGTGTTTCAACTTGGTTAATCGCAACTTTCACTTTAGCTGCTCGCGAGATTCCTTTTAGATAGTAAGAAGCATGTTGGCGAAACTCACGGACCGCAATTTTTTCACCTTTTAAATCCACTAATCGTTGTAAATGAACTTTTGCAATGTTAATTTTTTCAGCTGGTGAAGGCTCAGGCATCAATTCGCCCGTTTCCAAGTATTCTTTCGTCCGTTGAATCATCCAAGGATTGCCCAAAGCAGCTCGACCAATCATCACACCATCCGCTCCAACATATTCTAACATGCGTTTAGCATCTTCAGGCGTTTTGACATCGCCATTTCCCATAAAAGGAATGGTTAAATGCTTTTTCACTTCCTTTAAAACGTCCCAGTTGGCTGTCCCTTCGTACATTTGGACACGTGTTCGACCATGCATAGCAATTGCCGAAGCCCCTGCTTGTTCGGCAGCCAAAGCGTTGTCTACAGCATATAGATGATCTTCATCCCAGCCTGTTCGCATTTTTACAGTAACAGGCAAAGAAACTGCCGAAGAGACTGCGTGAACCATCTCATGCACTTTATTCGGATCCAGCAACCATTTCGCACCAGCTTCAGCTTTAATTATTTTATTGACAGGGCAGCCCATGTTAATATCAATAATCGCCGCTTGCGTATTTTCTTCCACAAACTTAGCAGCTTCCACTAATGTTTCTTTATCTCCACCAAAAATTTGTACACTTAAAGGATATTCCCGCTCATCAATATATAGCATTTCTAAGGTTTTTTTGTTTCTTAATTTAATTCCTTTATCACTAATCATTTCACAAACGACTAATCCTGCGCCAAATTCTTTTACAGTCACACGAAAAGCGGCGTTACTAATACCCGCCATCGGAGCTACGACAACACGGTTGGGGATTTCAACGTCTCCAATTTTCCACATAGTCTTTCCTCCTACTTTTGTTTCGTATTGCGAATCGCTTCATCGCGAAGTTCAATTAATTCTTCTTCACTATAGTGATATTTATTGTTACAGAATTGACAAACTGCTTCCGCTCCATGATCTTCATCAATCATCGCATTTAATTCATCGATCCCAACGGCAATCAAAGCGGTCGCAAATTTTTCTTTGGAACAGTCACATTTAAATTGTACAGGCATTTTTTCTAAAATTTCTACTTCGTCTTCTCCCAATAAGCGATACAAGACTTGTTCAGGTGTTTCTCCATTTTCTAGTAATTGTGAAATTGGGGGCACTTCCGCTAGACGCTGTTCAATAAAATCAATGGTACTTTCATCGGCACCTGGCATTACTTGAATCATAAAACCACCGGCTGCTTTCACAGATTCATCCGTGTCCACCAATACACCTAAACCGATAGCTGAAGGAACTTGTTCAGAGACCGCCATAAAATATGTAAAGTCTTCACCGATTTCACCAGAAACAATAGGTGTTTGTCCAGAAAAGGTTTCTTTTAATCCTAAATCTTTAATGACTGTGAAAATTCCTTCGTTACCGACAGCGCCACGTACATCAATTTTACCTGTTGCATTCAACTTTAAGCTGACATGTGGATTTTTAATGTAGCCTTTTGTTTCTCCACGGCCATTACTATCGACAATAATAGCGCCAGCTGGGCCATTTCCTTGTACTTTTACAGTTAATTTATCGTCACCTTTTAAAGTCGCTCCTAGTAAAAGGGCTCCAATCAATGTGCGCCCTAACGCTGCAGTAGAAGAACTCCATGTATCATGTCTTCTTTGCGCTTCGCTAACAGTTTCAGTGGCACTGATGGCATATGCTCGTATTGAACCTTTATAACAAAGGGCTTTTACTAAATAATCTTCCATTCTTTTTCCTCTTCTCTTGGTGCTTTTTTGTCCATTAGTCAGATAATACTAGGAATCAGGTGTTTTTTCAACCAAATAATCTTCCTTCTATAGAATATCTTAATATTATAGAAGGTGCAGTATTCGTCAACTCGACAAATACTGCACCTTCTACTAATTGGTTATTTATAACGATCTTCGTAGTTATTGCGATCATATTCAGAATTGGAATCTGAATCTTTTTTCTCTTCAGATTGGACTTCTTTTTCTGTTTGTTCGCTTTCTACTTTGACTTCTTCTGCTTCATCATGTAATTCTTTTTTCGCTTCTTCAAAGTCTTGTTTTTCTTCAACTTGTTTTTGCGCTTCTTTTTCTTCTAAAGCACGTTTTGCTTCTTCGAATGTTTGCGCTTCTTTTTCACTAGGGTAGTCGCTGTCAGCACCTTCAGGCATTTTACCTGTTTCAAATAATGATTTGATTGCTTTTGCATCTAATGTTTCATATTCTAATAGTTTTTCAGCGATTAGTTTATGTTGTTCACGGTGCGCTTCGATAATTTCATGCGCTTTCGTATGAGCATCCATTAAGATACGACGAACTTCCTGATCGATTTCAAACGCCACTTGTTCTGAGTAAGCTTTTGTTTGACCATAATCACGACCGACAAAGACTTGATGGTTTCCTTCATATTGAACAGGTCCTAATTTGTCGCTCATTCCATATTCCGTTACCATGCTACGGGCAATCCCTGTTGCTTGTTCAAAGTCATTTGAAGCCCCTGTTGATTGAACGCCAAAGATAATTTCTTCTGCTGTACGTCCACCAAGTAAGCCAACGATTTGTTCAAACATATCTTCTTTAGTCATTAAGAATTGATCTTCTTTTGGTAAAGCAATCATATAACCGCCTGCGCGACCACGAGGGATAATTGTTACTTTATGGACAACACGGGCACGGCTTAAGACTAAACCAACGATTGTGTGTCCGGCTTCATGGTAAGCCACCATTTCGCGTTCTTTTTTATTAATCACGCGATCTTTTTTAGCTGGACCAGCAATTACGCGGTCTTCGGCTTCATCCACATCAGAAGCATCAATTTTTTTCTTGTTACGACGAGCGGCAACTAAGGCTGCTTCGTTTAAGACGTTTTCTAAATCAGCACCAGCAAAACCTGGTGTTTGTTGTGCAACAACTTTCAAATCAACGTCATCAGCTAACGGTTTGTTTTTCGCATGAACACGTAAAATCGCTTCACGACCTTTGACATCTGGACGTCCTACCAAGATTTGGCGGTCAAAACGACCTGGACGTAACAACGCTGGGTCTAACACGTCTGAACGGTTCGTTGCAGCAATTACGATAACTCCTTCATTGCCATCAAAACCATCCATCTCAACTAATAATTGGTTAAGGGTTTGTTCACGTTCGTCGTGTCCGCCACCCATACCAGCACCACGTTGACGACCAACTGCATCGATTTCATCGATAAAGATAATCGCAGGCGCGTTTTTCTTCGCTGTTTCAAATAAATCCCGGACACGGCTAGCACCGACCCCGACAAACATTTCAACGAAATCTGAACCTGAGATTGAGTAAAATGGCACACCTGCTTCACCTGCTACGGCTTTAGCAAGTAACGTTTTACCAGTCCCTGGAGGTCCTTCTAATAGTACGCCCGCAGGAATCCGTGCGCCTAATTCAGCGAAACGACGTGGATCTTTTAAGAATTCCACTACTTCAACTAATTCTTGTTTTTCTTCTTCCGCACCAGCTACATCTGAGAAGCGGACACGGTTAGCTTTTTTATCGGCTTCTTTGGCTTTTGATTTACCGAAGTTCATCACACGGCCACCGCCGCCACCGCCACCGCCTTGTTGGCTCATCATCATGTAGAAGAAGAAGAAGATAATCACTAATGGTAAGAAACTAAACAACAGTGACAACCAAGCACCACTTGTTGATTGTTCTTTGACAACTAGCTTCACCTTGTTATTTTGTGCCGCATCTTGAATGCCAGCTAAGGTTGTATCACTAGGTAAAACGGTTGTTGTGAAGCCTTTTGACGACGCTTGCGTTGAGCCCCACAATGACAGACCACCTGTGTCTTTCACTTCTTGTTTTTCTTTATACTGACCTTCAATCCGGTAAACCCCATTGGTTGGTTGAATGGTCATGTCTTTGACTTTTCCGTCTTCCAATTGTTGTTGGAAGGTTGAGTAATCGATGTCTGGCGATTGTTGGTTGTTATTTCCAAAAATGAAATAGACAACCATGACCATGGCAAGTACTACTAAGACGTAGTATAAACCATTTTTCATGCCATTATTCTTTTTGTTCATGCCTGTCCTCCTTATGCTCATCATTACAATTCATGTTATTCTTTTATCAATCCTGACCTTTACATTGTAACACAATTAATTCCTTGATAGATATTAATTTGATTCGTAAACTTCAGGTTTTAAAACGCCAATATAAGGCAAGTTGCGGTACGTTTCTGCATAGTCTAATCCGTAACCGACCACAAACTCATTGGGCACATCAAACCCTACGTAGTCAGCTTTAATGTCTACTACACGGCCTTCTGGTTTATCTAATAAGGTAACAATTTTCACGGATGCAGCTTTACGGTATCTAAACAAATCTACTAAATACGCTAATGTACGACCACTATCGATGATATCTTCTACGATTAAAATATGTCTACCTTCGACATTTGTGTCTAAGTCTTTGACAATTTTTACTTCGCCTGAAGAAACTGTCGCGTTGCCGTAGCTAGATACATCCATAAAGTCCAATTCTAAATAAGTATTGATTTCACGAGTCAAATCAGCCATAAATGGTACTGCACCTTTTAAAATACCGACCACTAAAGGATTTTTCCCTTGATATTCTTCTGTCAGTTGCTTGCCAAGCTCTGCAGCCTTCGCAAGAATTTCTTCTTTGGAGATTAGGACTTTCTCAATATCTTTTTCTATCATAGTGCGCTCCTTTCAGCATTACTCCTTTGTCTTAAAAAGGAGTCTGTAGTGTATTTTATCAGTTTCTAAAGGAATACTCAAATAGGAATTTGCAAATTTTGGTACCCAAATGATTTCCTCTTGCTCATCCGTAATGACCCAAGCACTCTCTCTCGCTTCATTTGGCACTTTTTGATCAATAAAAACTCTGCTTAATTTTTTCGTAAACCCTGGTTTTAATGTAATCCGATCACCACTTCGGCGATGACGAACGGTCAAAGGTGTGGCTGTGGACAACGGGATTGCTAACAACTGACCCGTCCATTGATTAATCTCTTCAGGAAGAGGAAACGGTTTGTCTGTCGCAATTAATCCTAGCCACTCGGTTTCCGATAAATAAATCCCCGCGCCAGGTACTAATAAATGTGTAACTTCTTCTCGCAGTGCAACCTGTTTTTGTTCTAAGCATAGCCAATCATAACTTTTAGCTAGCTGCCATTGCTGTTCTAACATAACCGAGCCTTGCGGTTGGCGTTCATCATTCAAAACTTTTAAAATTTGTGTCATCTGGCGTTGGTTTAACGAAACCCCTAATGGCACTAATGTTTTTTGGAAAAATGCGGTTAAAAAGAAGTGCTGGTACGCAGGCGTTTCTTTTAATAATCTCTTCAAAGGAATGCGCCAGCCTTGTTTGGTCGGCTCTACGGCTTCAGATAATTGAGGCTCAATTTGTTCTTGAATAAATTCTTGGGCAAAACGTTGTTCATTACTAAAAGAAGCAATCTGATCTAAGAATTGCGGATTTTCCTGCTTTAATAGCGGCAAAACCTGATTACGGAGCCGATTTCTCAAATATTCATTGGTTTGGTTCGTTTCGTCCTCAAAATAAACGAATGCTTGGCGCTGTGCAAATTGATACAATTCTTCTTTTGGATAAATGAGTAACGGACGAATCAATTCCCCTGTCGCAAAAGGACGTCTCTCTTTAATGCCTGCGGAATGGGAAAAATTAGTTCCTCGAATCAGCTTCATTAAAATCGTTTCCGCTTGATCGTCTAGATGATGTGCCGTCATTAAGACCGCCGCACCTTCAATTTCCATGACTTCTTTAAAAAATTCATAACGAAATGTGCGCGCTTTTGCTTCTAAATTTCGTTGCTTTTCAGGGTCTTCCCAACGTGTTTCATAATACGTTAGCTCTCGCTGCTGACAATAGGTAGCGAGATATTGCGCTTCCTGTGCCGACGCTTCTCGCAATTGATGATTGACATGTGCAACAACCAATTGTAATTGTTCTTTTTCTGCCACCTGTTCCATTAACGTCAAAAGGGCCATGGAGTCTACACCACCAGAAACGGCGACCACGATTGTTTGATGCGGTTGCCAAAATCCTTGTTCTTTTCCTCGTTTATAAAACTGCCAAAACATTGTTCGCCCTTCTTTCTTCCTTAGAATAAAAGAGGAACCGAGAAATAACCCATTCGTTATCCCCAGTCCCCCTATTTGTTTGTGCTTAGCCGCGACGTCCGCCACGTCCGCCACGTTTGCCTTCAGTATTACGTTTTAATGAAGATAAACGGTCATCACTATCTTTCAAGAAAGAGCTCATCAATGAGTCAAAATCTTGTTTATTGTTATTGTTATTTGCTTGTGGTTTATTGAAAGGCTTTTTGCCCCCTGCGCGTGGATTACGGTCACGTTTCTCATAATTGTTTTCACGACGTTGAAATTCACGTTTTGGTTGTTGCCCTTCTGCTGGCTCTTGCGCTTTACGGATCGATAAGCCAATTTTGCCGTCGTCACCAACTGAGGTTACTTTCACTGTTACTTCGTCACCTACTGTTAATACATCATGAATATCTTTAACGAATCCATTAGACACTTCACTGATGTGTACTAACCCAGTTTTTCCTTCTCCTAAATCAATAAATGCACCAAAGTTAGTAATCCCTGACACTTTTCCTGGCAATTTAGCTCCTACTTCGATTGACATAAAAAAATTGTTCCTCCTATTTTTTCCCTAATTATAATTGCAGTTTATTCAGCTGAAGACTTAGTTGTTTCAGTTGAAGACTGTGATTGACTATTTTTTTCTGAACTGCTCTTGCTTTCTTCCGCTCCAGAAGTCTGTGTTTTTTTCATTTGTTCTGGTGTGGGATAAATCTGTTCGCCTTCTTTTGAGAGAAGGAAACGGCTACGTGCTAATTTTGCCACATAATCATCATCTTTTAACAAAGCAACGTCTTTTTTTAGATCCTTGACCTTCTTATCAACTGCTACGGATTCAGCAATTGCATCTGCTCGTTCTTGTTTGAAAGCACCTAAGCGATGATAATCTTTCATCAATTGGATGCCAGAAAAGGCAAAAATAATGAAGGCCACGAGAAAAATCGCTGCCAAGCGTCTGCGTCTAAAAATCAATTGTTTCTGTTGTTTTTGGAATTCGACATACTGTTCTTTCGTGTAGTCATTTTCCAATGCCGCAACTTTCTTCGAGTTTTTTTCATTCTTTCCCATCGTCTCGCTCCACTCGCTTTGGATTGTCCGTTTTATTATACCAACATCTAAGAACCTTGTCTAATGTTAATTTCAGAGAAGTTAAAGAAAATCAAGCTTTTTTCTAAAATATTCTTTGCTTTTGAAATAACAGTGGTTGATTTATTAATTTTTTTCAAAAGCGGCGCGTCTGTTTCATTAAAACGCTGAAAGGATGAAGCGCTTGGAATATTCATCTTTTCAATGAACTTGCCAAGCGCTCCATCCTCACCTGTTTATTCTTCAGAGACACGTGTTTCTGATTTTATCTCATACATTTTTGTGGCATCTTCTTTTTTCGTAGAGTCATTTAGTTGCAGAACTTCTACTTCTAAAATTCTGTTCCCAAATTGAATTTTGACAAGGTCACCAATCTTCACAGTACTAGAAGATTTGGCTAAGACTCCGTTGATTTGAATCCGGCCTTTATCAGCGACTTCTTTGGCAACTGTTCTTCTTTTAATAATGCGAGAAACTTTTAAAAATTTATCTAACCGCATCACATTCACCTCTTTTATTTTTTTTGTCTCATCCGTAAAATTTTTGCGCCATACGGTAAACTTAACCATTCACGTATCGTAAATAATTCTAACTTAATGATGGTGCTAATAAAAACTGTACCGCCCACTGCAACACCTATAACTGTAACGAAAAACGCTTGACTTCGGTGATGCACACCTTGGAACAAGATGGAGATAATTCCTTGATAGACCAGTAATGACAGCATCATGATTGCTAAACTAAGCAACAGTTTTTTCAAAAAGTTTCGTTCTCGAACAAAACAATTAATCGCTGCATCCGATTGTCGGACTAAAACGAATAACGTCGCTAGTAACCCAAGAATAGTAGACCAACTAGCGCCTAATGTTCCCCAACGAATGGTGAAAAAGCCCGTTGTCAGTAACTTCACTAATAAGCCCACACCAGCTGCCACTAAAGGACCTTTAAAACGATTGCGACTTTGTTCAATACTTTGGTAGGCCTGAATAATGGCCATAAAAGCGATGGATAAAACATACACCCCTAAAACATCATTGCCTTTATAATCTTTAAAAAGTGTAAAGTTCATGTACGGCAATAACATCATCAGACCAATCGAAGCCGCCGATGCCAAGGTTGTGGTAAGACGCAAAAAGATTTTTGCAACTTGTAAAAATTGTTGACGGTCTTTTTTCATAAAATATTTTGTCAAACCTGGTAAAAAGGTCGAGCTTAAAGCTAAAGCAATTACCAATCCTAATTGAACTAGTGGTTGTCCTCTATCATAGACCCCTTTGTCAACTTTCGCAGCTAAATCAGAGAGCCCGAAAAGCATGAGAGCATTTTTTACTTTAAAGGAATCAATTAATTGAAATAGAATCAGAAAAGCACTATATAAAGAGACCAAACCACCCTCAATCATTAAACGTTTAAATAGTCCTATGGTTTGAGGCATAATCTTCCATTGATGCAAGTATTCCGTACTTCCACTAAGAATTTTTCGATTGTAGTACCATAAGACAAGTACCGCTAAGACACCGCCAGCCAACGCACCACTCATGGCCACCGTCCCCGTTTGGTAAATGGAGCCACCAAAGTAATGATAGGACAACGCAGCTACTAGAATAACCCCGACACGCACAAACTGTTCCATCACCTGTGAAATACCACTAGGCACCATCAACAAATGCCCTTGAAAATTCCCACGATAGAAGGAAAGAATTGGAACGAGTAAAAAGGTAAAGGAAACAACTTCCATTAATGGTTGGAGTGCAGCATCCCCCATACTAATAGCAATTTCTTGACTACCAAAGAAAAAGAAGGCCCAACAAGCAATCGCTAACCATAACACATAGGGATATAGTTGGCGCAACACTTGTTTTTGACTCCGAATATCTGGTTGTTCAGCAACAATTTTGGAAATAAATTGCGGTAAGCCTGACAATGCTAATGTCATCGCAATCCCATAGATTGGATAAACTTGCTGATACACGTAAAATCCTTCATCCCCTACAAAGTTCTGAAAAGGAACGCGATAAAACGCACTCAACACTTTTGCAATGAAGGAAGCAATGGTTAACACAACGGCACCTTGCATCATTCGTTGCATTTCTTTTTGTGCCATCTTCTAGGCCTCCTTTTAAAGGGAATCCGTTTCTTGCGAATGTTTGTATTTTTCTTGTCGCAATGCGGTTGTAAAAGTAGCAATTTCTTGAATCCAAACAGCTTCTTTACAATCTTTCGGCAACTTCAAGGAAATAGTCATTTGTTCTTTCTCAACTGCTAGATCCGCTTTTAAGCTGGTTGCCGATAACGCTTCAAACAACTGCTCCACAGAGTATGTTTTTGTGCCAATTTTACTTAACACAAACTTGACTTTTTGGTCGCGTTTACGAATACTTTCTAACAAGGCACGGTCGCCATCCATTTTGATACGGCCAGTAGTTAATAAATGCGCCACTTCGTCAGGATACTCTCCAAAGCGGTCTAACAAGTCCGCTTCTAATTCTTCGTACATATCCATATTTTCTAATTGACGAATCCGTTTATAAATTTCAATTTTTTGTCGTTCGTCTGTAATGTACGTTCCTGGAATATAAGCATCAATGCCCAAATCAATTTCAACAGACGTTTTTTGGTCTTGGATATTTTTTCCTTGTTTACGAGCAACTGCCTCAGATAACATCTGTGAGTACATATCAAACCCAACCGAATCAATGAAGCCATGTTGTTGGGCACCAAGAAGGTTTCCGGCCCCTCGAATGGAAAGGTCACGCATCGCAATTTTGAACCCAGAACCTAATTCCGTAAAGTCTTTAATTGCTTCTAAACGTTTCTCGCTAACTTCGTTTAGGATTTTTTGCTGTTCGTACATAAAATAAGCATAGGCCACTCGATTGCTACGCCCCACACGACCACGTAATTGATACAACGTAGATAAGCCCATGTAGTCCGCATTTTCTACAAACAAGGTATTAGCATTAGGAATATCTACTCCTGTTTCAATAATCGTTGTAGTGACTAATATATCATATTGTCCTTCAATAAAATCAAACAAAGTATTCTCCAGTTGTACTTCTGTCATTTGACCATGTGCATACGCAATTCGTGCATCTGGAACTAGTGCTTGTAACTCTTCAACTTTTCGTTCAATCGTATCTACTCGATTGTATAAATAAAAGACTTGACCATCTCGGGCCATTTCTCGCTCAATCGCTTCCCGAATCGCCCCAGGATTATTTTCCATGACATACGTTTGGATCGGATAACGATTCTCTGGTGGGGTTTCGATGACGGATAAATCACGGACACCTAACATCGACATATGAAGGGTCCTTGGGATTGGTGTTGCTGTTAACGTCAAGACATCCACTTGTGAACGCAATTGTTTTAGTCGTTCTTTATGTTTCACTCCAAACCGTTGTTCCTCATCAATAATCAACAAGCCTAAATCACTAAAATTAATATCTTGCGACAATAAACGATGGGTACCAATCACAATATCTACTTGGCCATGTTTAATTTTTTCAATTGTTTCATTTTGCTGTTTTTTCGTGCGGAAACGACTTAATAAACCAATTTCTACAGGAAAGCCCTCAAACCGCTCTTGAATCGTTTCGTAATGTTGTTGCGCTAAAATAGTTGTTGGCACTAAAAAGGCAACCTGTTTATTGTTGCTAACAGCTTTGAAAGCCGCTCGTAAAGCCACTTCTGTTTTACCAAACCCTACATCGCCAACTAACAAACGATCCATTGGTCGAGATTTTTCCATGTCGTGTTTAATTTCGGCAGCACTACGTAATTGATCATCTGTTTCAGAATACGGAAAAGCCTCTTCAAATTCTTTTTGATACGCATCATCTGGCGGAAAAGCATAACCTTTTTCCGATTCTCTTGTCGCATAAAGTAAGATTAAATCATCCGCGATATCTTCAATTTTCGAAGCAACTTTTCGTTTGGTTTTCGTCCATTCACTGCCGCCTAGCTTGTTAATTTTCGGCGTTTTAGACTCGGAAGCAACGAACTTTTGAATCAAGTTCAATTGTGTTACTGGAATAAATAACTTGTCATCATTTTGGTACAAGATAGTCATGTAATCTTGATGGACCCCATCAACTTCTAAGGTTTCCATACCAATATATTTACCAATCCCGTGATTCGCATGAACGACATAATCGCCCGTTTTTAAGTCGCTATAACTTTTCAAACGTTCCGCATTAGAGATTGTTTGACGACGTGCCCGTTTTTTGGTCGTTGTATGAAAAATTTCTTTTTCCGTAATCGCCACGAGCTTGTTTTTAGGTAATTCAAACCCTGTTTGTAATGCCCCTTGGACAATTTGGACATGCCCATCTAACAACTGATCCCAATTGCTTACTACGCTAGGTATGTCAAAGTCCTGAAATAGCTCTTCGACTTTTTGAATCCGTTCTTTCGTAGGAACAAAAACAACGACCGTTTGGTTTTGCTTTTGCCAACGGTCCACTTCCGCTTTTAGCAACGGCATTTGACCGAAGAATTGTTGCATTGAACGATATTGGAAATTATGGACTTCTTGGAAACGAAGATTCCCCATTCCTTTTTGAAAAAGTGAAAAGAAGGTCGTATTTCGTGCAGTTTTTCGCAATCGATCATGAAAGTCTACGCCAAAAGTTTGTTCAGAAAACACGCGCATTTCTTCAATTTTCAGGGTTTGCCATTCCGCTTCCTCTCTAGCGATTTCTCGCTCCGTTTCCATCATACGAGAATAATCATCCACAAAAAGCAAACTATTTTCTGGTAAATAATCTAACAGCGTAGTTTTTTGTTGGTACAGAAAATCTGTATAATAGTGAGCATTTTCTGTAGGAATCCCTTGTTCCCAAGAAGACAGCAACTGACCAAAATATTCTTCTAAAAAATCGGTCTCCGTTTGATCTTTAGCTGTCGCTAAACGTTTTTCTAGAGCATCTTGTAACCTCGTCATGCCATGATTCATATCTGCCTTTGAGAATACTAAATCAGTCATTGGTGAAATCGTTACTTCTTCAAGATTTTCTAATGAGCGTTGAGTATCCGCTTCAAAATAACGGATTGAGTCGATTACAACATCAAACAGTTCCACCCGAACAGGGTATTCGGCATTTAGCGGATAGACATCAATAATGCTTCCGCGAATACTAAATTCGCCAGGCTTCCCGACCATCGATTGGCGTTCATAGCCCATTAACACTAAGCGTTGCGCGAGGATTTCAGGTTCTACCTCTGTCCCGATTTCCCAATGAAGTTGCGCATTTTGCCACGTTTCTTTCGTTGGCAAATACTTTCGTAGTCCAGCTACTGGCACGACCACGATTCCTGCATTCGCTGTCATCAGGAAATTTAACGCACTCACTCGATCTGCGCGCGCTTCTGGTGAAGAAAAGGCCATTTCGGCGGATAACACTTCATCTACTGGAAATAGATGAACTTGTTCTGAAGGTAAAATATTTAAAAAATCATCTACTAATTGATTGGCATAGTATAGGTTTGGGACCGCAATAACAATTTTTTGATGCGTCTTTTGTAAAGCGCCTGCCATCAGTAATGTTTTAGCAGAGCCTGATAACCCAGTAATTAGTTGGCGCGTTCCTGTTGTCATTAGTTGACTGCGCCATGATTTAGCAATTTCTGTTTGGCTAATTCGTTCGATAATATTCAAACAAGGGCCCTCCTTTCTGCTATTTTCCATTAAATTGATTCATTGTTTCAACAAACGTATGTCCTTCACATGCATATAAAGCGGCATCGGCTGCTTTTTTTACAGCAAGTAACATCTCTTCGTGTGTTTCTTTGGGAAAAGTACTTAGTACATGGTGGATAACTGTATCATTTTTTGAGGGCCTACCAATGCCAATTTTAATTCTAGGAAAGACATTTGTTCCTAAATGGGCAATCAGACTTTTTATCCCATTGTGGCCGCCAGCACTACCTTTTTGCCGTAAACGAATTTTACCGACCTCTAAGTCTAAGTCATCATAAATAACAATCAAGTCTTCCTCATCTACCCCAAAGTAGGTCAACAACGGACCAACAGAGCGACCTGATTCATTCATAAATGTTAATGGTTTCACTAACAATACTTTCTCAGTCCCTATAAAAAACTCTGCAATATCTGCTTCAAAATTACTATTATTAAACGAAACATTTTGCCGATACGCAATTTCATCTAGCGTAATAAAGCCAATGTTGTGTTTTGTTTCTTTGTATTTACTACCGGGATTTCCCAGTCCTACGATTACTTTCATCTTTCATTCTCCTTGGATTATAAGCTTGCCAACACAAAATGGCTGGGAAGCGTATGCGCTACCCAGTTTTATTCATTATACCATAGAAATAAAAAAACTCGCAGTCTTTGAAGATTAAGAAAGATGTAAAAAAATTTTTTAGAAATTTAAATATGCGCAAGATAGTGAAATTACGCACATGTAAGAGCTACCATTTTGAAACAGGTCTGAAAACTGTATCATTTTTACAATCAAAGTTCGTGACATTTTTTACAAACTATGTTACTATCACTTTAGCAACAGGAAATAAAAACTCGTTGCTCACGAAAAAGAATGTAGAGGAAGGAATGGTACACATGACTGCAGCCGCAGGGAATAAAGATCACCAAAAAGTAATTTTAGTCGGGGACGGTGCCGTAGGTTCTAGCTATGCCTTTGCTTTAGTAACTCAGAATATTGCTCAAGAAGTTGGGATTATTGATATTAATGTACCAAAAACTGAAGGAGATGCGTTGGACTTATCTCACGCATTAGCATTTACTTCTCCTAAAAAAATCTATGCTGCTACTTATGACGATTGCCATGATGCAGACTTAGTTGTCTTAACAGCTGGTGCGCCTCAAAAACCAGGCGAAACTCGTTTAGACTTAGTTCATAAAAACTTGAAAATTAATAAAGAAATCGTTACAACAATTGTTGATTCTGGTTTCAACGGTATCTTCTTAGTTGCCGCAAACCCAGTCGACATTTTGACTTATTCAACTTGGAAATTCTCTGGCTTCCCGAAAGAACGAGTAATCGGTTCAGGAACTTCACTAGATTCTGCTCGTTTCCGTCAAGCAATTGCCGAATTAGTTGACGTTGATGCACGAAATGTCCATGCCTACATCTTAGGTGAACACGGAGATACAGAATTCCCAGTTTGGTCACATGCGAATGTCGCTGGCTTACAAATTTACGAATGGGTGAAAAATAATCCTGACGTCGATGAAGAAGCAATGGTTAATTTATTCTTCAACGTACGTGACGCTGCTTACACAATCATCGAGAAAAAAGGAGCTACTTTCTATGGAATCGCGGTTGCACTAGCGCGTATCACTAAAGCTATCCTAAACGATGAAAACTCTGTGTTACCATTATCTGTTTATTTAGAAGGTGAATATGGTCAAAACGATATTTATATCGGTGCACCAGCGATCATCAACCGCCAAGGCGTTAAACAAGTCATTGAAATTCCATTAACAGATGCTGAACAAGAAAAAATGGAAGCTTCTGCTTCTGCATTAAAAGAAGTTATTGAAACAGCTTTTGCTAAATTTGAAGCAGAAGAAGCAAAATAACTCCTTCTATAATATTCAATATTCGAAAATTAAAAACAACCAAGAGTGAACACTATTGTTACTCCGCTTTAAAGCCTGGTACAAAAATCCAAAGTGATTTTTGTACCAGGCTTTACTTTTAATTTGTTTTACTTTACTCATTACCCAATTTTTTCAAAAAATTATTGTTTTGTTTAGCTCGAAAAATAACAATAGCCAAAAATAAGTTTGTTATCTAAAATTCACTACACTACTTAATACAGTCCATCTGCTTCTTCTTTTGTCACAATGTAAATATTTTTCATTTGCGTATAAGTATCTAGCATTGATTTATGCGTTTCTCGACCAATTCCTGATTTTTTATAACCGCCAAATGGCGCGCCCGCAGGCAATTGATTGTATGTGTTGACCCACATCCGACCTGTCCGTACACCACGAGCAACCCGTAATGCCACATTGATATCTTGAGAAAAGACGGCACCACCTAGACCATATTCAGAATCATTAGCTAAACGAATGACTTCTTCTTCCGTTTCAAATTTAATCACTGTTGCAACAGGACCAAAGATTTCTTCTTGGGCCACGCACATTGTATTCGTGCCATTCGTTAATAACGTAGGTGCTAAAAACGCCCCCTTGTCTAGCCCATTTTCTGTTAAACGTTGCCCACCAGTAATCAGAGTAGCTCCTTCCTTCACACCAATTTCGACATATTTTAAAATTTCTTCCAATTGATGCTCATTGATCTGAGCGCCCATTTCAACATCTTTTTCCCACGGGAAACCAACGTTCACTTGTTCAAACTTTTCCTTTAAAGCTTCTACAAATTGATCATAAATACCTGACTGAACGAACACACGAGACCCAGCACAACAAACTTGCCCTTGATTGAATAAAATCCCTAACTGCACGCCTTCTAATGCACGTTCCCAATTGGCATCTTCAAAAATAATGTTGGCTGATTTTCCGCCAAGTTCTAAAGTGGCTGGAATTAGGCGGTCGGCCGCCGCTTTAGCGACAGTGTACCCCACCTCTGTTGAGCCTGTAAAAGCTAGCTTATCAAACCCTGGATGTGCCAACATATAATTTCCTGAATCAGAACCACGACCGGTGATTAAATTCACTACTCCTTTCGGCAAGACTTGATCAAAAATCTTAAACAATTCCAACAGACTTAATGATGTGCTCGAGGACGGATGAATCACAACCGTATTACCTGCTGCCAACGCTGGCGCTAATTTCCAAGCGCCCATTAATAAGGGGAAATTCCACGGAATAATTTGACCCACAACACCGATGGGTTCTTTCACAACAATGGATAACGTATCCTTATCAAATTCTTTGACAGATCCTTCTTCTCCACGAATCACACTAGCAAAATACCGAAAATGGTCTGCACTGGCAGGGACATCAATCGATTGCGTTTCCCGAAGCGGTTTTCCATTATCTAAAGTCTCCACCATAGCCAAATGTTCTTGATTTTCTTCAATCAAATCAGCAATTTTCAACAAAAGATTGCTTCTTGTTACAACGTCAACATCTTTCCATGTCTGAAACGCTTCTTGAGCTGCTTCTACAGCTCGATCCACATCTGCATTTGTGGCATCAACAAATTCTGCTAATTTTTCGCCATTACTAGGATTGTAACTAGCAATCATTTTGTTACCACTACCTGTTGTCCACTCTCCATTAATATACAATTGATAGCTACTGGCAACTACTTGATTTATTTCTTTTTTACTCATTTACCCACCTCTTTTTTTATTTTGTATCCGCTTACAATTATAAGACATCTTCCGCCTAAAAGTAAATGATTCTACCTAAAAAAAATATAGCTCTCAGCGACTGTTGCTAACTCATCCCGACCTGAAGCCTCCTGGCAATAACTGAATGTATTAAACTTTATTGGAGAAAACTTTTGCCACAAAAAAAGCTAGCACTGAAGAATTAAAATTGCTTCTTCAGTGCTAGCTTTGATTTTTCCAACTCATCCGTTCTTATTGACAAAGAGCTGATTTTTTTATTTATCTTTTGGAACGATATAGTTCATTAAATGTGTTTCATCAGCTGAGATTGTACGTGTCGAAACAACGTTTAATCCCTTCACGTTCATTTCAGAAATTAAGATGCTACCATCTTTAAAGACTTTTTCCACAAACGCGACATGACCATAAGTATTGTCTGCGCCTAAAACACCAGCTGGGAAGGAAACCGCTGCACCTGCTTTTGGTGTACGACTTACTTTGTACCCACGTGCACGACCTGTTTCGCCCCAATCTTGACCATTCCCCATTGTTAAGTCCACACGTTTACCTAATTGCGTAATACGGTTGTAGACATATTGTGTACAGTTGCCCCAAGCATAACTATTAAAGGTGTCATAGTTTTTGCCATTATAGGCTGGGAAATTTGATTCCATTGGTTCAACGGTTGCTTTTTCTTTATCATAATAAGTTAAATCGTATGTTTTAATTAACGCATTTAATTTCTTATGGTAATCTTTGTCCGTTGCGTATTTTCCTGTTAGGAAACGTGTCGCTTCTTTGTATGATTTGGCTTCCGTTTTCCAGACACCATGATAGAAATCTTTATTGGAATCTAAACCATTTTTCAATAATTTCGCATAATCTTCCATTGATTCTTTATACGTTGGATATTGACGGAATTTTGCTTCTACTGTGTATAGGTTACCGAAACCATTGTCTTCATAGGTAATAAAAGAAACAGATTGACCTTTGTAATCGCCTTTAATACCAAACAAATTGTAGTTTGGTTTCTGGCTTAATTTACTATTGCCACTGCCACTTTCTAAAATTGCTTGAGCAATCATCACACTAGCATATAAGTTTTTGTCCTTGGCCACTTTCCGAGCAGATTCACCGATTTCTTGAATAAACTCTTCTGTCTTCTTCGTTTTGCTGACCGTAAACGTCTCATCGTCTTCCACTAACCCAACCGTTTCATTTGTAACTGGTGGGACTATTTCGGGCTGCGGTGTTGACGCTGCTGGTTGTTCTACTGGCTTTTCAGCTGGCGCTGTTGGTGTCACTGGTTTCGCCGGCTGTTTTGATTCAGAAGTACTCGTGCCAGGTTTTGGCTGTTCTTTAGAAGAACTTGGTGTAGTCGTCGGCGTGGTACTTGATTCAGTTGTACTTGTTGACGTAGAATCTGTGGTTGACTCTGTTGTACTCGTTGAGGTGGAGTCAGTAGTCGATTCTGTCGTACTTGTGGATGTTGAATCAGTTGTGGAATCTGTCGTTTCGGTTCCTGACGTTTCCGTGGACTCCGTGGTTGCAGATTCACTTGATTCGGTTGAACTTTCTGTTTCAGTTGTTGATTCTTCTGTCGCTTCTGTTGTTTCACTAGTCGCTGTCGTTTCAGTGGCTTCAGCAGTTGTTGCTTCTGCGGTTGTTTCTGCAACAGAACTATTTTCAGCTACCAAGTTATTACCTTCTGCAAATGCACCTACTGGCATTGATGAACCTAAAAGTAATAAGGTAGAGAACAGGGCAAATTGTTTTTTCATACTCATTCTCCTTTTTTATTTTTCTCCATTTATTTTTATGTACCAACATAATAATTGACATAGTTATTGTTTAAATGGCTCCTTTTTTAATAGTATACTGTTTCATAAAAAATTTCTAGCAAAAAGTTAAAAAAATAGAAGAAAATTCACAAATTCTTCTATCTTTTTTTGGTAATTTTCTAAGAAAAAAAAGAAAGGGCTTGAACAAACATCAACGTCCTCTCTTTTTCTCGTTATCCTTCAAACAAAATACTTTTTTTTCGAAGCGCCTCTTTGATTTCTTGGAAAGTTTCTTCGTCGGCACAGCGAATAGTATGCAGATGGACGCCTCCTGTTAAAACTGATAGTAATGTAGCATGCTCTTTTTGATACTTGTCCATAAATTTATCAATATCTTTCTCTGATTGAATGCGCAAACTGCCGATTAATTCCCCATAAAGCGGATGTGCAATACTCACATCTACCACTTCTCCACCTTTGGCAACAATGACTGACAATTCTTCTCTCGTTTGTTCAGGTGTATGTTGACAAGCAATTTTCCGCTCAATTCCTTCTAAAGGTTGTTCCAACATATACCCTCGAGCTGTTGCGACAATTTCGACCCCTGTCGCCCGTAATAGAGCGACATCTCCTACAATAATTTGTCTGCTGACATCAAAAGCTTTTGCAAAACGAGTGGCACTAATTGGCTTTTCGGTCTCTCTTAATCTTTTAACAATCTCTCTTCTTCTGATTTCTCCATCCACGACCTTCGCCTCACTCTCCTAAATGTTTTTCTTGGAAACGTTTAGAGGCGTCCATAATCCCCTGGAAAGTCTCAGATAATGTTTCTTCATACTCGGCATTTTCAACATGATTCAGAATAGTTTCTAATACTTGTTGTTCTCTTTCAGAATCAAAAACCGCATGACCTGCTTTCTTTTTCACTGCAGCAATCTCTGCGACGACGTCCATCCGCTGTTCTAATAAACGGACCAGTTCCTTATCGATTTGGTTAATCTTTGCTCGTTGTTGTTCTAAAGAAGTTGTTGGGGCGTCATCTTCAGTCAATTCTTTAATTATCCGTGCTGGATTACCTGCGATCACACAGTTTTCTGGGAACGATTTGGTCACAACAGCACCTGCTGCCACCACTACATTATCGCCTAATGTTACGCCAGGAAGGACAATCGCTCCACCGCCAATCCAAACATTGTTGCCAATGATAATTCGTTCCCCTGATTCCATTCCGCTATTACGCTTGGCTGCTTGTAATGGATGCTCGGCTGTATAAAGTTGCACATTGGGGCCAAACATACAGTTATCGCCAATTTCGATTGGACAAACATCTAAAAAAACGTTATTAAAATTGGCATAGAAATTTTTTCCCACAGAAATGTTGTAGCCATAATCAAATTGAATCATCGGTTCGATGTACGTCCCGACACCCACTTTTCCAAACGTTTCTTCTATTAATTGACGACGAATATAAGTGTCTGGTTGTTGGTTAATTAACGCCATTTGTTCACGGGCTTTTTTGCGATCAGCCACTAATTCAGGATCTGAGGCAAAATATAGTGCACCTGCAATCATTTTTTCTTTTTCTGATTTAAATTCTTCCATTCCGTTACTCCTTTATCGTTAATTCTGCAAATATCGTTTCGGCTTTCGCTTCTAAAAAATAATAAGGTTGTTGTAAAAATAGCGGCGTTTGATTAATGGCTAAAATAGTTGCCGTTGGTTGTTTATAATGAATCAAATCGCAAAATGGATGCACTTGAAAACTCGTGCCGACAATCACGATTAAGTCGGCAGAAGCAACGGCCTGAATGGCTTTTTCGATTGCCTCTTCAGATAGTCCTTCTTCATACAAAGTAATAGCTGGACGGATTTGTCCATGACAATCAGCGTGCCGATCACTAAGCAAATAGTCTTGCCAAGGAACCGTTGCACCACAAGTTTGGCAATAACATTCATATAAATTACCATGAAAGTCCACCACTTCTTGGCTACCTGCTTTTCGATGAAGCCCATCAATATTTTGTGAAACAATTTTTCCCCGTTTCATTTGCTCTAATTGTGCCATTTTCTGGTGAATGATATTAGGTTGTGCATCTGGATGATAGAGCGTTTTAACGAATTGATAAAACTTTTCTGGCTCTGTTTTTAAGCAAGTCCGACTCAATAAGTATTCCGGTTGCTGGATTCCTTGATAGACACCTTTTAAGGAACGATAATCTGGCACACCTGAGGCTGTCGAGATACCCGCACCTGTTAAAAATGTGATTTTTTGTTGGGTTGCCAACCAATGAATTGCTTCGGCTTGCGTGATATCTTGCATATCGATTCAGCTCCTAATCTTCTATATTATAACGTATTTTAACATTAGCACCAAAAGTTTTTCCACTTTTTGAAAACTTCTTACCTATATATTGATTTATCTTGAAAGAGTTTGTGACAAATTTCTCAACTCGTGGTAAAATATGCATGAGTAAAAGTGAGGTGAAACAACAATGGTCGCATTTATTATTTATTGGGCTGCAATTATTGCCTGCATCGCTTGGGGCGTTTTAAGCATTTGGTTCTCTGTTTTTTATCTTTCTCGTAAAGAAAACGGAAATCTTTGGGCTTTTGCGTTCTTCAACGTTATCGCTATTATCGCCTTAGCAATTGTTTTATTAGTTTACAAAACTTGGGATTTCGGTATCTTAACTTACTCAAGTCTAATTTATACAATTTTAGCTTCTTTAGGTGTATTGACTGTTCTTCAAGCTATTTTAGGTCGTGAACCAAAAGCTGTCAAAGCTTAAGTAAAAAGCAACTGTTCCTTTAGGAATGGTTGCTTTTTTCGTATTAGTTTCTATTTCGTAGGGAAAATGTTACGCTAATTTCATGGTGTTTGTGTCCTCTTGATAAATTCCTTTGCTGGAACATATTGACTTTCTTCTGGATTTATCCTAAAATTAATAACTGAATTTAATAACTGAATAGTGCCTCAAAAAAGAGGTAGAGGTCGCGGTTTTTATTACGCTTGTGGAGTGAGAGGACACTGGGAAGCAAGTTTAGGATCAATCGCCGAAATGCATAACGGAGCCTCTTCTGTTGTGTGTTGGGACGTAAGTTAAGAGCTTGCGGACTGTCTTAGTAGTGATGCTAAGTTGTGCTATGTTTCGTTGAGGAATTTTTTTCGACATTACCTAGCAACCTTACATCTGTTTGGTTGTTTTTTTGTATTCAAAAATAGGTTGTGACAGAAGTATTCTCCTTTAAAAAGACAGAATCGCTTTTGCTCAGCTGATTATCAAAGCTTGTTGATTGAAAAAAGACAAAACGATCAATCAGACAAGAAATTTAAAGGAGAGAAAAAGATGAACAAAAAAGTTTTTTCATTCAGTCTACTACTTGTCACGCTATTTTCGTTACTTGGCATGACAACCAACGCTTCGGCGGAGGAAAATGGTGAATTTCGTGTCGGCATGGAAGCTGGCTACGCCCCTTTTAACTGGTCACAGAAAAATGATGCACATGGCGCAGTGCCTATTCAAGGCAACTCTTATGCAGGCGGCTATGATGTTCAAATTTCTAAAAAAATTGCCGATGGTTTAGGTCGTAAATTAGTAATCGTCCAAACCAAATGGGACGGCTTGGCGCCCGCCTTACAATCTGGAAAAATTGATGCCATTATCGCCGGAATGAGCCCAACCGCTGAACGAAAAAAAGAAATTGCTTTTACAAACCCTTATTATGAATCACAATTTGTCGTAATTGTTAAAAAAGATGGCAAATACGCTAATGCAAAAAGCTTGAAAGATTTAGCTGATGCTAAAATTACGGCTCAACTAAATACATTCCACTACGGATTAATTGATCAAATTCCAAATGTCAATAAACAGCAAGCAATGGATAACTTTTCAGCTATGCGAACAGCACTTGCTTCTGGCATGATTGACGGGTATGTTAGTGAACGCCCTGAAGGCATAACAGCAACTAGTGTCAATAAAGAATTAAAAATGTTAGAATTTCCAAAAGAAAATGGCTTTGATGCTAGCGCTGAAGACTCGCAAGTAGCAGTCGGCATGCGTAAAGGCGATCCAGACATTGAAAAAGTAAACAAAATTTTAGCAGGTATTTCTCAAGATGAACGGACAAAAATTATGGACCAAGCAATCAAGGATCAACCTGCAGCAATAGATAGTGATGAACAAAAAACAGGACTTATTAACGATTTCAAAAATATTTGGAATCAATATGGCGACATGTTTTTACGTGGTGCTGGTTTAACGCTATTTATCGCGTTAGTCGGGACGGTCGTCGGAACAACCCTTGGTTTACTAATTGGTGTCTTCCGTACAATTCCAGATTCTGAAAACCCAGTCGCTCGTTTCTTCCAAAAATTAGGAAATTTAATTCTTTCTATTTATATTGAAGTTTTCCGTGGTACACCAATGATGGTTCAAGCAATGGTTATTTTCTATGGTTTAGCTCTAGCTTTTGGCATCTCTTTAGACCGAACAGTGGCCGCATTATTTATCGTTTCTGTGAATACTGGTGCCTATATGTCTGAAATTGTTCGCGGAGGTATTTTCGCAGTGGATAAAGGACAATTCGAGGCAGCACAAGCGATTGGGATGACCCATGGACAAACAATGCGTAAAGTCGTTATTCCCCAAGTATTACGTAATATTTTACCTGCAACAGGGAATGAATTTGTCATTAATATCAAAGATACAGCCGTGTTAAGTGTTATCGGTGTCGCAGATTTATTCTTCCAAGGGAATGCTGCTTCTGGCGCAAACTTCCAGTTCTTCCAAACCTTTACAATTGTCGGCATCATGTACTTGGTAATGACTTTTGTGATTACACGAATCTTACGTGTTGTGGAACGTAAAATGGATGGCCCTTCTGCTTACGTTAAAGTAGAAGAATTAACTGAAGAAGGAAAAGAAAGCTAGGAGGCAAACAGATGAGTGCAATTATTGAAATTGAACATTTACGAAAAAGCTTTGGCGAAAACGAAGTATTAAAAGATATCAATATGAACGTCAACAAAGGAGAAGTTGTCACCATTATCGGTTCTTCTGGTTCTGGTAAATCAACGTTACTACGTTGTATCAATTTGTTAGAAAAACCAACAGATGGCAAAATCATCTATAATGGTAAAAATGTTTTAGAACGTGGTTATAGTTTGCCCAAATATCGGACCCATTTAGGCATGGTTTTCCAATCATTCAATTTATTTAATAACATGAATGTCTTAGAAAACTGTACTTCTGGTCAGATGACTGTCCTAAAAAGAAACAAAGAAGAAGCCAAAAAAATTGCCTTAGAAAATTTAGAAAAAGTTGGCATGGCTCGTTTTATTGATGCCAAACCTGCTCAATTGTCTGGTGGACAAAAGCAACGGGTAGCCATTGCTCGAGCATTATCAATGGATCCAGATGTTTTACTTTTCGATGAACCAACTTCTGCATTGGATCCTGAAATGGTTGGCGAAGTGCTAAAAACAATGAAAAATCTTGCCCATACAGGGCTAACAATGGTGATTGTAACACATGAAATGGAATTTGCGCGGGACGTATCCGATCGTGTTATTTTCATGGATAAAGGTGTCATTGCCGAAGAAGGGACCGCTGAAGATATCTTTGTCCATCCAAAAGAAGCTCGGACAAAAGAGTTCTTACATCGGATTTTAACGAAAAACTAGTAAAAAAGAGGCAGTCATTCTGGTTAGAGTGACTGCCTCTTTTTTACTAGTTTTTGTATTGACGAATCATTGGCGGTTCATAGGAATCAATAAATGCACCAATTTCTTCTAAGGAATCTGAAATGAAAATTTTAGCTCGATCCGCTTCTGTTAAGAAACTAGTTTCTACCATTTTATCAAAAAAAGCAGCTAATAAATCATAGTAACCATTCACGTTGTATAAAATACAAGGATTCATATGTTCACCGACTCGGCCCCAAGAGATCACCTCGCTAATTTCTTCTAGCGTGCCGGGACCACCGGGTAAAGCTAAATACACATCTGCCAATTCAATCATCTTTTTCTTACGCGCATGCATATCACTGACTGTATGCATCTTTGTAATGCCATTATGTGCAATCTCTCGTTCCATTAAAAAAGTGGGCATGACACCAATTACCTCTCCACCTTCTGCCAAAAGCGTATCAGCCACTGTACCCATTAGACCAACATTGCCACCGCCATAAACTAGATCATAGTGATTTTCTTTCATCCAAGCGGCTAACGCTACTGCAGCTTGCTGATAGATTGGCTCATTCCCCAGACTGGCGCCACAATATACTGCCATTTTTTTCACAAACATACCCTCCATTTAGATAGATTCTTTTTTACCATCTATCCTCTGGTAGCTATGGTAGCATATTTTGATTTTATCGAAAAGGTGCAGCCATTTTTCTTTTCGTTTTAAAAGTATTTGAATTTTCAGACAATAAATGCTATAGTCTTTTTATATTTTAAAATTTCAGAAAAAGGAGCCCTATTATCTTGTCTACCTCACTCACTATTCGCTTAGTTGCCGAAGCAGATTGGCCCGCATTACATACCTTGGACCAAATCATTTGGACAAAAAAGAATACCCCTGCCGAGATACAACCACTCTCGCTTGCGGCATATCAGGAAAAAATGAAGGATGAAACGATTTTCGTTGCCATCAGCGGACAACAACTTGCTGGATTTATTGAAGTCCATCCGCCCACTTCGTTAGCAGCTCATCAAAAGCAATGGCTACTAAGTATTGGCGTTTCGCCAGATTTCCAAGGTCAAGGGATTGGTGGTTCTTTGTTGTCGTATATCAAAGATATGGCTGAGATAAGCGGGATTCATAAGCTGAGTTTGCGAGTAATGGCTACCAATCAAGAAGCCATTCGATTCTATGAAAAACATGGTTTTGTGCAGGAAGCACATTTTAAAGAAGAATTTTATATAAATGGACACTATTGTGATGATTATCAGTATGCTTATTTCATAGAAAAATAAGAAAACTAATGTTTTCTATAAAAACTGGTTGCTCTCTGTTTCTTCTTCTGTTATTTTAAATAATAAGACAATATTAAGGAGTGTGAATCTATGCAAAAAAAGTTAGTTTGGCGTGATTATCTATACGTTGGTTCAATGTTATTCGGTTTGTTTTTCGGTGCTGGAAATTTAATTTTCCCTGTACATATGGGACAAGAAGCGGGGGCTTCCGTCTTTTTAGCAAACTTGGGCTTCTTAGCCACTGGAATTGGCTTACCTTTTCTTGGTGTCATTGCTATGGGTGTTTCTAAAAGTTCAGGTGTTTTTGACTTAGCTTCTCGGATTAATCGTCGTTATGCTCTTATTTTTACCTTACTATTATATTTAACGATTGGTCCTTTCTTTGCTTTACCAAGGTTAGCAACTACTTCTTTTGAGATTGGTCTTGCACCATTTGTTCCTAAAGACTTGCAATGGCTGGTTCTTGCTGGTTTTTCCGCATTATTTTTCTTAGCTGTTTGGCTCTTCTCTAGAAAGCCAAGTAAAATCTTAGATTATGTGGGTAAATTTTTAAATCCGTTATTTTTAGCATTGCTAGGAATTTTGATTGTTTTAGCCTTTGTAAAACCATTAGGTCATGTGGCCAGTGCCGCTGTTGGTGAAAATTATATTTCAAGTCCTTTCTTTAAAGGATTTACAGAAGGTTATAATACGTTGGATGCTCTAGCTTCATTAGCTTTTGGGATTGTTGTCGTTTCCACTTTACGAAATATGGGCGTCGAAAAACCAGGAGATATCGCTAAAGGAATGATTAAATCAGGTGCTTTCAGTGTTGTATTGATGGGGATTATCTATACCTTACTTGCTTATATGGGAACAATGAGTATCGGGGCTTTTCCAATCAGTGAAAACGGCGGGATTGCCTTAGCCCAAATTGCCAATTACTATTTAGGCCTACCAGGGAGTATTTTACTGGCTTTTATCGTAGTTCTTGCTTGTTTAAAAACCGGTATCGGCTTAAGCACAGCCTTTTCTGAGACTTTTGAAGAAATGTTTCCGAAAGTTTCCTATCAAAAATTCTTGGCAATTGTTGTTATTTTACCAGCTATTTTTGCAAATGTCGGCTTAACCAACATCATTCAATTTGCCGTTCCAGTCTTGATGTTCCTTTATCCATTGGCGATTACTTTAATGCTTTTGGTAATCATCAGTCCTATTTTCAAACATCGACGGGAAGTCTATCAAGCAACGACCTATATCACATTGATTGCTGCTGTTTTAGATGCATTAAATAGCGCGCCTGCCTTTATCAAAGATACGGCGTTTGTAACAACGCTTTTAGAAAAAGCCGGCCAATACTTACCATTGTTCACTATTGGCATGGGCTGGGTCGTTCCAGCAACGGTTGCTTTTCTAATTAGTTGGGTTTGGGTCATGATTTCTAAAAAAGATCCTATCCTTGATTAATTCTTACCAAAACGACACTAGAAAAAATGCGGAAGCGCATCTTTTCTAGTGTCGTTTTTATGTATATTCGTTGTACCAAACTCTTGACTATGGTAAATTGAAGTTACCAACAAGTACTGGAGGAAATTGCCCATGTTAGTTACAACAACCGAGAGAATTAGCGGTCAAGAATATGAAATTATTGGAGAAGTTTTCGGGTTAACCACACGTTCTAAAAATATGTTTAAAGATTTAGGTGCTGGACTAAAAAGCGTAGTTGGCGGTGAAATTAAAGGTTACACTGATATGCAACGAGAAGCACGCGACCAAGCAATCGAACGTTTAAAAGCAGAAGCCTCTAAATTAGGTGCAGATGCCGTTGTGATGATGCGTTTTGATTCTGGCACAATTGGCACAGACATGCAATCTGTCGTGGCTTACGGAACAGCTGTTAAATACATCTAAATCTTGCAACCAAAAAGACGCAGACCTTTTCTTGTAAGGTCTACGTCTTTTTAGTTTTCATATTTCACTTCTGCTAAATACAATCCTTCTGGATGAGCAGTCGGACCCGCTAAATTTCGATCTTTGGCGGCGATAATTGCTGGAATCGCGGTTGGTTCCAGCCGCCCATTGCCGATTTTCAATAGCGTACCAACTAAAATCCGAATCATTTTGTACAAGAAACCATCGCCCCGAAAAGTGAATATTAATTCATCCCCCGTTTCATTGACATGAACACTGGCTTCATGAATAGTTCGGACTTTATCTTCTACCGAACTTCCTGAGGCACAGAAAGAGGTAAAATCATGGGTGCCTAATAAATCAGGCAAAGCTTGTTGGATTTTTTCGAGATCAATGGGATACGGAAAATAACTAGCATAAAAACGTCGAAATGGACTTCGCGGTTTGCCAATATCCACTTTAAATTGATAGGTTTTTTCGATCACGTGATAACGTGCATGAAAGTCTTCTGAAACACGTTCCACGCTGCGCACAGCAATGTCTTCTGGTGTTTGTGTGTCTAACGCAAAGCGCATTTTTTCCAACGGACGTTCCTGCGGATAATCAAAGTGAATCACTTGGCCCATTGCATGAACACCTGCATCTGTTCGTCCTGAACCAAAAACCGTCACGGAGTGTCCGTTATTCATGCGTGCTAACGTTTTTTCTATTTCTTCTTGAACGGTACGCTCATTAGGCTGCTTTTGAAAGCCATGAAAATGAGTGCCATCATAGGCAATGATTGCTTTATAGCGGGGCATAATTTTTCTTCACCTTTTCTAAGTTCTTAATACAAATAAGCCAATGGTTAACAAGACAAAGCCAAACATTACTATTGTATCTCGTAGGTGCCAATGAAGAATGCGGTATTTTGTCCGTCCTTCGCCACCTTGATAACCTCTTGCTTCCATGGCAGTCGCCAAATCTTCCGCACGATTAAAACTACTTACGAAAAGCGGAATTAACAGTGGAACAATAGCTTTCATTTTTTGAAGTAAGTTTCCTTCACCAAAATCAACACCACGGGCACGTTGAGCATTCATAATCTTTTCCGTTTCATCCATTAATGTTGGGACAAAACGTAAGGCAATTGATAACATCAATGAAACTTCATGAACTGGAAATTTCACTACACGAAGTGGGCGTAGCAAATATTCAATCGCATCTGATAACTCTAATGGTGCCGTCGTTAAAGTTAATAACGTTGACATGAAAATAATTAAAACAAAACGACAGAAAATAAATAGCCCATTCGTCACACCAAACTGGGTAATGGAAATAATTCCCCACTGAAAGTACACTTCTCCCCCTTGTGTAAACAAGGTTTGAAGAGCCACAGTAAACAGAATTAGCCATAATAATGGCCGAACACCGCGGATAAAGAAGCGGGCACTGATTTTTGATAATGAAATAGCAAAAGCAGTAAAAGCTGCTATTAAAACATAACTCTGCCAATTATTTGCTAAAAAGATAATCCCAATAAAATAAAAACTAGCTAATAATTTTGCGCGCGGATCTAAACGATGGATAAAAGAATCACCTGGAATATAGCGCCCAAAAATCAATTTATTCATCATTTTGCCTCACCTGCTTCCTGCATTTTTTTCAGAAGCTGATCGGCTAATTGATCGGCCGTTAATGGTAATTGCTCAAAAGAAAAGCCTTTTGCCACTAATTTTTCAGCAAATTCGGCTGCAGTTGGCACGCCTAATTGTTTTTCTTTCAGCCATTGTGTCTCTTGAAACACTTCTTGTGGTGCTCCCGCTCGGACGATTTGTCCTTTTTCTAAAACAATCACATGATCTGCGTAATTAGCCACGTCATCCATCAAATGTGTCACTAAAACGATGGTCATATTATGTTCCTTATGCAGACGACTAAACATCTCCATCATTTCTTTACGACCCTTAGGATCCAAACCAGCAGTCGGTTCGTCTAATACTAAGACTTCTGGTTCCATCGCTAGCACACCAGCAATTGCGACACGGCGCATTTGACCACCTGATAACTCAAACGGAGAATGTTGTAAGTATTTTTCATCTAAGCCGACTAAATCAAGCATTTTCTTAGCTAATTTTTTCGCTTCTTCGTCTGAAACACCAAAGTTTTTCGGTCCGAAAGCGATGTCTCGCTCCACTGTTTCTTCAAACAATTGTGCTTCTGGAAATTGAAAAACGATCCCAACTTTTTTACGAATTGGTTTTAAATTCTTATTATCAGTTTCTGGCGTAATTACACGCTCTCCAATTGTCACTTGGCCTTTAGTTGGTTTCACCAAAGCATTCAAATGTTGTAATAACGTTGATTTGCCACTGCCAGTATGTCCGACAATCGCTGTATAAGAGCCGTCTTGAATCGTTAAATTAATATCGAATAATGCCCGTTGCTCAAAAGGAGTATTGGGTTGGTAAGTAAAATCTACTTGTTTAAAACGGATGTCCATAACCAATCCACCATCCCTTCTTCTGTTAAATAATTCGTTGGCACAACAACGCCACGCTCTTTCAAAGCTACTTTTAATTTTTCAGGAAACGGTAAATCCAAGCCCATTTCAACAAGCGCTTCTCCTGCAGAAAAAATCTTTTCTGGTGTTCCTTCGTTTGTCAATTGTCCTTGGCGCATCACTAAAATACGATTCGCATTAGCCGCTTCATCAATATCGTGGGTAATAGAAATAACTGTTAAATTGCTTTCTTCTTTAATCTTTTGAATGGTAGCAATTACTTCTGCACGACCTTCTGGATCTAACATACTTGTCGCTTCGTCTAAAATAATAATATCTGGTCGCAAAGCAACCACACCAGCGATAGCTACTCGTTGTTTTTGGCCGCCAGATAGCCGAGCAGGTTCTCGCTTGGCAAAATCTAACATACGAACCCGTTCTAATGCATCGTGAACACGTTCGACCATTTCATCACGCGGAATACCTTGATTTTCTAAACCAAAAGCCACATCGTCTTCGACTGTTGAACCGACAAATTGGTTATCTGGATTCTGAAAGACCATTCCTACCATACGCCGGATATCCCAGACGTTTGCTTCATTTAATTCTTTGCCGCCAACTTTGATAGTCCCAGCAGCTGGCAGTAACAGCCCATTGATCGTTTTGGCTAACGTTGATTTACCAGAACCATTATGGCCAATAATAGCGACCCATTCGCCTTGTTGAATGGAAAAAGACACATCTTTTAAAGCGGGAGAAGCATCTTCTGGTTGATAATTAAATTGGATATTATTTAGTTCAATGATTGGTTGCATCGCGTACTCCCTCAATCTATTTATTCTTTCTAACACTACCAAAAAAGTAGCGTTTTTTCAATCATCTGTTCTGATTCTTCACACTATTTTTTATTATACCAAAAGAACGGTCATTATGGGAGCTCTTATCTGTCTTGACAGGTCTATTTTTCATAAAAATAACTTCTTGTTCTCATAAAACAAGAAGTTACTGATTTTCTTTTAAAAATGTGTCTTCAAATATTCAAATGCATATTGGGCATATAACTCAGCACCCATTGCCATCGCATCTTCATCAATATTAAAACGACCATGGTGATGTGCCCATTCTGTATCTTTCTCTGGATTACCGCTTCCCACTAAGGCAAAACAACCAGAAGCATGTTCAGTATAATAACTGAAGTCTTCACCACCGGTTGTCGGCTCTTCTTGTCTTAAGGCCGCTTCACCAAAATTTTCCTTAATTAGTGTTTGGGCAAACAAGGCATCCTGCTCATCATTAATCACTGGCAACGTTCCATATTGATAATCTAACGAAGCCGTCCCACCGTAAATAGCGGCTGTTTGTTCCGCATAGCGTTGCAGCGCCTGTTCTACTCGATTACGCGTTGCTACACTAAAGCAACGAACCGTTCCTTCTAAACGTGCATTCTCAGCAATCACATTAAAACGGGTCCCCACATCCATCCGTCCAATCGTGACAACTACTGGATCTAAAGGATCTGTCTCCCGAGAAACAATCGTTTGCAGATTCATCACGAAAGAAGAAGCTATAACTGCCGCATCAATACAAGCGTTTGGCATGGCACCATGGCCACCACGGCCTGTAAAATCAACAGAAAAAATATCTGCGGAGGCGAAACTTGAGCCCACTCGACACGAAGCGGTTCCTACAGGCATTTGTGACCAGATATGTAAGCCAAATACATCATCGACACCGGTCATTGCGCCTTGCGCAACCATTGCTTTAGCACCTTGCGCATTTTCTTCAGATGGTTGAAAAATTAACCTTACCGTTCCCTGAAGTTCTTCTTGGATTTCTTTTAATACTTTAGCCGCTGTTACTAACATCGCGGTATGGGAATCATGCCCACATGCATGCATCTTGCCAGCTTCTAAAGATTTATAAGCTAAATCTTCATTTAATTCCTGTACAGGTAAGGCATCCATATCCGCCCGCAGCGCAACCACTCGGCCTGGTTTGCCGCCCACAATTTCAGCAATTAAACCCGTCGGTTCTGTTTTGCGATAAGTAATTCCTAATTGATCAAGAACTTCCGCGACTTTTTCTGTCGTTCGAAATTCTTCAAATTGTAATTCTGGATGTTGGTGTAAATCCCGTCGAAAAGCAATCATTTCTTGTGCATGCTGCTTGACTAGTGCTTTGATTTTTTTCATACTTACGCCCCGTTTCTACAAACTTAATAAAATACTTGAAAAAATACCCGCTAAAATAACCGAAACAATAGTGACTGTTACGAAACCTGCCACTAACATCGGTGGCATTAAATGGCTCGTTAAAGCCGCCTGTTCTTGTTCATCTTCTGTCAATGATTGAATCACTTCATTCGTAATAATATAATCGGCTGGAAAGCCATATAAAGCTGTCAACGAAACAGCGAATGCCATCTCTTTACTCACACCTAATACACGACCAACAATTGCTGAAAAGATGTACATCCCGATAACGCCAATCACAATAATCCCAATCATTGGTAAAAATAAATCCATTAACATTTCAGGTGTGGCTTGTTTTAAGCCATCAAAGACAAAAAGCATTAACCCTAAAATCGCAAAACCAAAGCTATTTGCTTTCTGCAATGGTTGCTTTTCTAAAAAGCCTAAAGACGTTGCAATCACGCCAAAACATAAACACAGCACAAAAGGACTAATCGTCACAAACGGTGCCGTCCACACAGAAACATAATAAGCGAGTGTGGCAACTAAGGCTAAACGTAAAATTCGTGAATAATCTGTATGATATCGTTTGGGTACTTTTTCAAATAGTTTAGGCACATCTGGTTCTGCTCCTGTTTCTTGCCCCTCTTGTTCATGAACTGGCTGCCATGTCCCTGCTCGATATTCTTGAAGCTTCCGCTTTCCTTCTTTTTTTAGAACAATTGAAGTTAAGGGATAACCAGCAAACCCTTGAATGACATAAATTAAAATTGCCAAAACTGAAAGTGAGGCTAAACCAGCTGATTGAGCCGCTTCTGACATTACTAATGAAGAAACTAAACCTCCTACTAACGGCGGGATTGCAACTAAAACTGTTTTTAAGTCAAAAACAAAAGTCCCTACAGCTAATAACAAGGCAATAATGCCCAGAATACCTGACAAAGCAATCACAATCGTTTTCCATTGATTAACCAATTCTTTAACAGAGAGCAGAGTGCCCATATTAGTAATCAACAGATACATTAATAAAGTGGCAACCACTGTAGGAATCCCTGCCACTTCCACAATATTTTGTGGAAAAATAGTCCAATAACCAAGAATAAATAAAACACCACAAACAAAAACAGATGGAATCCAAGCTTTTGTTTTGATAGAAACTACATCACCAATGTATAAAATAACCATCAGCAACGAAAAAGCAAACATTTGCGACATATAATTCCCCCTTCTACTAACTCAGATGCTTAATTATCTGAAAATTCCAATTAATAACCAGTATAACAAACCGGAAAAGCTTCTGCAATGCTTTTAAGAAACAAAAAAGCTTTGAGAAAACAGCGTTTTCCCAAAGCAAAAAAAAATCACCTTTATATGATGAGTGCTCCCCTGCTAAAGCCATCTTTAGCAGGGAAAGCAGAGCTAGACTCGGAGTCGCCTCCAACATCATAACACTCTAAAAGAAACATCTATAAAGTGATCGGTTTATTAATTATTTAACAAATTCGATAACTACCATTGGTGCTGCATCGCCGCGTCTTGGTTCTGTCTTCAAGATACGAGTGTAACCACCTTGGCGTTCCGCGAAACGAGGTCCTAAATCGTTAAATAGCTTTTGTAAAGCTGATTCAACAACGATAGACTCATCTTCTTCACGAACACTAGCAACTTCATTACGAACGAAAGTAGCTGCTTGACGACGTGCATGAAGATCTCCACGTTTACCTAAAGTAATCATTTTTTCTACAGTTGAACGTACTTCTTTCGCACGAGCTTCAGTAGTTACGATGCGTTCGTTGATGATTAAATCAGTTGTAATATCACGTAGCATAGCTTTACGTTGGCTTGATGTGCGTCCTAATTTACGGTAACTCACGTTGGGTTCCCTCCTTCGTTTCTGTTCTCACGAGCCACTGCTGTTAAGCAGGACTGGAAACTTCGTAAAAGTCTTAATCGTCCTTACGTAATCCTAATCCTAGATCATGCAATTTAAGTTTTACTTCTTCAAGAGATTTACGACCTAAATTACGTACTTTGATCATTTCTGGTTCAGATTTGTTTGTAAGTTCTTGTACAGTATTAATGCCTGCACGTTTTAAACAGTTATATGAACGAACTGATAAATCAAGTTCTTCAATCGTCATTTCTAGCATTTTCTCTTTTTGAGTTTCTTCTTTTTCCACCATGATTTCAGCGTTTTTCGCTTCGTCAGTAAGGTTTACAAAGATATCTAAATGCTCAGTCATGATTTTCGCAGCTAAACTTAGTGCTTCTTGAGGAATGATTGAACCATCTGTCCATATTTCCATTGTTAATTTGTCGAAATCATCACGACGACCAACACGTGTATTTTCTACTTGGTAGTTAACACGACGAACGGGTGTGTAGATGGAATCAACTGGAAGTACACCGATTGGCATATCTTCTTTTTTGTTTTCGTCTGCTTGAACATAGCCACGACCAGGTTTCACTGTTAAGCGAGCATGGAAAGTAGCTCCTTCAGCAACACTACAGATAACTAAATCTTTATTTAGGATCTCAACATCACTGTCTACGATAATATCGCCGGCAGTCACGGTAGCGGGTCCTGTAATATCGATCTCAAGGGTTTTCTCTTCTTCAGCATATAATTTCAATGCTAAGCCTTTAATATTCAAAATAATTTGTGTTACGTCTTCTCGTACACCTGGAATGGTTGAGAATTCGTGTAAAACACCATCGATTTGAATATTCGTAATTGCAGCTCCTGGTAAAGAAGACAATAAAATACGACGTAGAGAGTTACCTAAAGTAGTTCCGTAACCGCGTTCTAATGGTTCAACGACGAACTTACCATAATCTCTATTTTCATCAATTTTTTCGATTCTTGGTTTTTCAAATTCAATCATTCTTATCTATACCCCTTTCAAAACGAAAAGTGTCTTGTTCAATGACGTTCCTAATTCAAACTCAGAATGAGTGGCGCTCATTAAACACGACGGCGTTTTGGAGGGCGGCATCCATTATGAGGAACTGGAGTCACGTCACGAATTGCAGTCACTTCTAAACCTGTTGCTTGTAATGAACGAATTGCTGCTTCACGTCCAGAACCAGGTCCTTTAACTGTTACGTCTACAGTTTTAAGTCCATGTTCCATTGCCACTTTAGTTGCGGCTTCTGCAGCCATTTGAGCGGCAAAAGGAGTTGATTTTTTGCTTCCTTTAAAGCCTAATGATCCTGCTGATGACCATGCTAATGCATTACCATGTGTATCAGTAATCATTACGATTGTATTGTTGAATGTAGAATGGATATGTGCTACACCTGATTCTATATTCTTTTTGACACGGCGTTTACGACTAACTTTTTTTGCTGCCATGAAGTTCTAACCTCCTTCACTTAGGAATTATTTTTTCTTGCCTGCTACTGTTTTAGTAGGGCCTTTACGAGTACGTGCATTATTTTTCGTGTTTTGTCCACGAGTTGGTAATCCACGACGGTGACGGATTCCACGGTATGAACCGATTTCCATCAAGCGTTTGATGTTTAAGTTCACTTCACGACGAAGATCCCCTTCAACTTTTAACTTATCAATTTCCGCACGAATCGCATCTGTTTGTTCGTTTGTTAAATCACGTACACGAACATCTTCAGATACGCCAACGTTTGCTAAAACTTTTTTAGCTGTAGTGTTACCAATACCATAAATGTAAGTAAGAGAAACTACTACACGTTTGTCACGAGGGATGTCTACTCCTGCAATACGAGCCATTATTCGTTACACCTCCTAATTATCCTTGACGTTGTTTATGTTTTGGATTTGCTGGGCAAATAACCATAACACGTCCTTTACGGCGAATTACTTTACAATGTTCACACATTGGTTTTACTGATGGTCTTACTTTCATGATAATACCTCCTGTGGTTTTACGGAGTACAATTATTTAAAGCGATAAGTAATACGGCCACGCGTTAAATCATACGGTGATAATTCAACTGTTACTTTGTCACCAGGTAAGATACGGATGTAGTGCATACGGATTTTACCTGAAACAGTAGCAAGAACTTGGTGTCCATTTTCTAGTTCGACTTTAAACATTGCATTCGGCAAAGTTTCGACGACTGTACCTTCGACTTCAATCATATCTTCTTTTGCCACGCACAGTACCTCCTTGTACTTGTTTCGCGTTTTCACACGATAAAACGGCGGAAACTCCAGCTCCCACCTAGAAATTCTCAACTAACTTCGTTATTCATTTTGATGTCACAAAACTGTAGAAGTCGGACTGATATATTCTACCATATTTAGTTATGTTTTGGCAAGAGAAACTGAATACAACAACAGGGTTAAACTGCGGGCAATTGGAAATTAGTTTTCGTCAATGATTTTTTTCACATCAGAAAAAACAGTATCGATTTCGCGATTGCCATCGATTGTATGCATCAAGCCTTGTTCTTTATAGAAAGCTAAGATTGGTGCGCTACTTTCAATGTTGACTGCCAAACGATTTTTAACCGTTTCGGGCTTATCATCTTCTCTTTGGTAGAATTCATGTCCGCCACAGCGATCACAAGTGCCTTCAACTTTTGGCGGGTTGAATAATTTATGATACGTTGCGCCACATGTGCGACAGATGAATCGTCCAGCTAAACGCTCGATTAATACATCTTCTTCTACATGGATGTCAATGACAGCATCAATTTTTTTGTTTAATTCTTTAAGCATTATATCTAATGCTTTTGCTTGATCCAGTGTACGTGGGAAACCATCTAATAGGAATCCTTTGTCTGTATCTGGTTCAGCAAGGCGTTCTTTAACAATTCCGTTTGTTACTTCGTCAGGAACCAGTTCACCTTTATCGATATAAGATTTCGCTTCTAGGCCCAAGGCAGTTTCATTTTTCATTGCTGCACGGAACATATCTCCAGTAGAAATATGTGGAATGCCATACGTATCAATGATTTTTTCTGCTTGGGTGCCTTTACCTGCTCCAGGTAATCCCATTAAAATGAGGTTCATATATTCTCCTCCTAATTTTAAAGACCGGCTTATGAAGCTAGCCATATGTGAGAATGGTGCTGAGGTAAAACCTCAACACTCGATTCTTACTTATTGATAAAGCCGACATATTGACGTTTCATCATTAATCCTTCTAATTGTTTCGTTGTTTCTAATGCAACCCCGATAACGATTAGTAAACTTGTTCCACCTAAACCGATTGATTGAGGTAAGTTCCAAACCATTTGCGCAATGATTGGAAGTAAAGCAACAAGTCCTAGGAAAATTGAGCCGACAACACTTAATCTCATTAACACGCCAGATACATATTCTTCTGTACCTTTACCTGGTCGCACGCTTGGAATGTAGCTTCCTTGTTTTTGTAAGTTTTCCGCTAATTTCTCAGGGTTTACTTGAACAAATGCATAGAAGAACGTAAACGCAACGATTAGGACAGTATAGATGATTGCCCCTGGAACTGTGTTATAACTAAAGATTTTTGTCATAATGTCATACCAATTTTCACCAGCGAATTTTGATGAGAAAGCTTGTAAAATGGCATTTGGTGTTGCAATTAACGAGCTGGCAAAGATAACTGGAATAACCCCAGCAGCATTTACTTTTAACGGTAAATAACTACTTGTTGGTGCACCAGAAACACGTTTTGTATATTGGATTGGAATCTTACGTTCTGCTTGTTGGAAGAACGTTACGACTGTAACAATCACCAAAATAGCAATAACTAAGATTGCAATGAAAATAACAGATTGCCAAATACGAGAAGACTCGATATTGACGAAGTAATCTTCATAGATTTCTTTGACTGCTCCTGGCAAACGAGAAATAATCCCGGCAAAGATAATCATTGAAACACCATTTCCGATTCCTTTTTCTGTAATTTGTTCACCCATCCAAGTCACAAACATCGTCCCAGCAGTTAAAATAACTGCAATCATCACAAAGGTACCTAAGGTTGGATTGTTGACAATCCCAGTTTGACTTAAGCTATTAAAACCAGCAGTGATCCCCATTGACTGAGCCACACCCAAGACAATCGTTAGATATCTTGTTGCTTGATTTAATTTCTTACGCCCAACTTCCCCTTGTTTTGACCATTCTACAAATCTAGGTACAATATCCATTTGCAATAGTTGAATAATAATAGAGGCTGTAATGTATGGCGAAACCCCCATCGAGAAGATAGAGAAGTTTTGCATGGCACTACCACTCACCATATTCAACATATTCAAAAAGGGTAAGCTACTTAAATCAGACAATCCCTTTGCATTCACCCCGGGCACAGTAATGTGCGCACCTAGGCGAAATACAAACAAGATTAAAACTGTAAATAAGATTTTTGATCTAATGTCTTTGACTTTAAAGGCGTTCTTTAATAGCTTGAACAATTAGATCACCTCGATTGAACCACCAGCAGCTTCGATAGCTTCTTGTGCTGATTTCGAGAATTTAGCTGCTTTCACAGTTAATTTTTTCGTTAACTCACCATCTGCAAGAACTTTGATTCCCGCTTTTTCGTTTTTAACGATTCCTGCTTCTTTTAGGACAACAGGAGTTACTTCTGTTCCATCTTCAAAACGGTTTAAAGTATCTAAGTTCACAACAGCGTAATCTTTACGATTAATGTTTGTAAACCCACGTTTTGGTAAACGACGGAATAATGGAGTTTGACCCCCTTCAAATCCTAAACGAACACCACCGCCTGAACGGGCTTTTTGCCCTTTTTGTCCACGGCCAGCTGTTTTACCATTACCAGATGAAGTACCACGTCCAACACGGTTACGTACTTGGCGTGAGCCCTCAGCAGGTTTTAATTCATGAAGTTTCATAGGTTTGGCACCTCCTTAAGCAATCTTCTATTACAAATCTATAAATCTTAAACTTCTTCTACGTCCACTAAATGTGAAATAGTGTTAACCATACCTTTGATTGCTTCATTGGCAGGTTTTGTAACAGTACTATTCACTTTACCTAAACCTAACGCTTTAACTGTAGCACGTTGGTTTTGAGGACGTCCGATAACACTGCGTTTTAAAGTAATTTTTAATTCAGCCATTATTTTTGTCCTCCTTAACCGATAATTTCTTCTACAGATTTACCGCGAAGTGCTGCCACTTCTTCGGCACGTTTTAATTGTTTTAGACCTTCAACAGTTGCGCGAACAACGTTAATAGGTGTGTTTGAACCTAGTGATTTAGATGTAATATCTGCTACACCAGCTAATTCCAATACGGCACGAACTGGTCCACCAGCAGCTACCCCAGAACCTTCTACTGCAGGTTTCATAAGGATACGGCCGCCACCGAATACGCCAATTACTTCGTGCGGGATAGTAGAACCAACCATAGGCACTTCAACTAAGTTTTTCTTCGCGTCTTCGATTGCTTTACGGATAGCTTCAGGTACTTCTTGTGCTTTACCAGTACCGAAACCAACGTGTCCGTTTTTGTCACCGACAACAACTAAAGCTGCGAAACGTAAACGACGTCCACCTTTAACAACTTTTGTTACACGGTTGATCGCTACAACGCGGTCTTCTAATTCCAAATGTTTTGGATCAATATAAACCATGAATGGTGTTCCTCCTTCTCCTAAAATTCTAGTCCATTTTCACGAGCAGCTTCAGCTAAAGCTTGCACGCGGCCATGGTAAAGGTATCCACCACGGTCGAAGACTACTTTTTTGATGCCTTTTTCAGCGGCACGTTCAGCAACTAGTTTACCAACAGCTGCAGCTGTTTCTGTTTTTGTTCCACCTGAAATTTCTTTATCCAAGGCAGAGGCACTTGCTAGCGTCACACCCGCTACGTCATCAATGACTTGCGCGTAGATGTTTTTGTTAGAACGGAAAATGTTCAAGCGTGGGCACTCAGCAGTACCAGAGATTTTGTTACGTACACGACGATGTCTCTTTTGACGTGTTTTGTTTTTATCTGGTTTTGTAATCACAATTTTCACCTCTTTGATTTAATGTTTACTACTAATATTTCAAGCAGTCAGCAGATTACGGAAAAGAGAAGCTGGCAGACAAGACAAAAGCATTTTATTGGAAAAATCCCATAAAATGACAGTTGCTTGTTGTTGACTTCTGTTTTCTACACAGCTGTTATTATTTACCAGTTTTACCTTCTTTACGGCGTACAAATTCACCAACATAGCGAATCCCTTTGCCTTTATAAGGTTCTGGAGGACGAACGCCACGGATGTTAGCAGCTAATTCACCAACAACTTCTTTGTTGATGCCTTTAACGATAACTTGTGTGTTCGCAGGTACTTCAAATGTTACGCCTTCTGGTGCTGTCATTTCGACAGGATGAGAATAACCAACGTTTAAAGTTAATTTGTTGCCTTGTACTTGGGCACGGTATCCGACCCCGATAAGTTCAAGTGCTTTTTGGAAACCTTCAGAAACACCAACAACCATGTTGTTGAAGTTTGCACGAGTTGTTCCGTGGATTGTTTTCATTTCTTTTGAATCGTTTGGACGAGTGAATGTCACTTCGTTTCCTTCGATGTTCATTTTGATATCAGAAGAAAATTCGCGTGTTAATTCACCTTTAGGTCCTTTAACTGTAATGTTGTTTCCGTCTTGCTTGATTTCAACACCAGCAGGAAGAACAACAACTTTATTACCAATACGGCTCACTTAGAGACACCTCCTTGTGTATTTTTTAGAATTACCATACGTAGGCGATTACTTCGCCGCCGATATTTTTCGCTCTAGCTTCTTTGTCAGTAATTACACCCTCTGATGTAGAGATGATTGCAATTCCTAGACCGTTTAATACTTTTGGTACTTCGTCAGCTTTTACGTATGCACGTAAACCTGGTTTAGAAATACGTTTTAAGTTTGTGATAACACGTTCTTCGTTTTTACCATATTTTAGGAAAACACGGATTACGCCTTGTTTGTCATCTTCGATGTATTCTACGTCGCGGATAAATCCTTCACGTTTCAGGATTTCTGCGATATCACGTTTGATTTTTGAAGCAGGTACTTCTAAAGTTTCATGTTTAACCATGTTCGCATTACGAATGCGAGTTAGAAAATCTGCAATTGGATCTGTCATGACCATTGAACTATTTACCTCCTTTATGCGAGTTTACTTGTTTACCAGCTAGCTTTCTTCACGCCGGGAATTTGACCTTTATAGGCAAGTTCGCGGAAGCAAATACGGCAAAGATGAAATTTACGATAAACTGAATGTGGACGTCCACAACGTTCACAACGAGTATAAGCTTGTGTTGAATGTTTAGCAGGACGTTTGTTTTTAGCAATCATTGATTTTTTAGCCACGTAGTTCGCCTCCTTATATTATTTTTGGAATGGCATACCTAATTGTGCCAACAATTCGCGAGACTCTTCGTCAGTGTTCGCTGTTGTAACAATTACGATGTCCATACCGCGTACTTTATCTACTAAATCATAATCAACTTCTGGGAAGATTAATTGTTCTTTAATACCTAAAGTATAGTTACCACGACCATCGAAAGCTTTTTTGCTGACACCGTGGAAGTCACGTACACGAGGTAAAGAAACTGTTACTAATTTATCTAAAAATTCGTACATTCTTTCGCCGCGTAGCGTTACTTTCGCACCGATTGGCATTCCTTCACGTAAACGGAATCCAGCGATAGATTTTTTAGCTTTTGTGATAAGTGGTTTTTGACCAGTGATTAATGCTAATTCTTCAACAGCTTTGTCTAAGTTTTTAGCATTTGATACTGCATCACCCACACCCATGTTGATAACGATTTTATCAACTTTAGGTGTTTGCATAACTGAGCTGTAATTAAATTTTTCCACCAATGATGGTGTTACTTCTTTAATATATTTTTCTTTCAGGCGGTTCATTCAGTAAGCCCTCCTTCCGCAATTTTTATTTATCTAAAACTTCACCTGTTTTTTTAGAAACGCGGACTTTTTTGCCGTCGACTTCTTTAAACGCAACTTTAGTAGCTTCTCCGTTTGAAGGATCAATCACCATTACATTAGAAACATGAATTGGCGCTTCCACTTCAAGGATTCCACCTTGTGGGGCTGCTTGGTTTGGTTTTTGGTGTTTTTTAACGACGTTGACACCTTCAACGATAACTTTATCTTGTTTAGGAAACGCTGCTAAGACAACGCCTTCTTTGTTTTTATCTTTACCAGTGATAACTTTTACTTTATCGCCTTTTTTAACAAACATTACTGTTTCGCACCTCCTTTAACGTGGGCTCGAGATTATAATACTTCTGGTGCTAGAGAAACGATCTTCATGAAGTTGTTTTCACGTAATTCACGTGCAACTGGTCCGAAGATACGTGTTCCGCGTGGGCTTTTATCGTCACGGATAATTACCGCAGCATTTTCATCAAATTTGATGTAAGAACCGTCAGCACGACGAGCGCCAGATTTTGTACGAACGATAACGGCTTTAACTACTTCACCTTTTTTAACAACCCCACCTGGCGTTGCTTGTTTGACAGTAGCAACAATAACGTCACCGATGTTAGCAGTTTTACGACCAGATCCGCCTAGGACTTTGATCGTTAAAATTTCACGTGCGCCAGAATTGTCAGCGACTCTTAAACGACTTTCTTGTTGGATCACGATGTGTATCCCCCTTTCAGATTTTGTGCTTCAATCTATTAGGAAATTCTCGTTTTATTAGATAATAACTGCTTCTTCGACTACCTCTAGTAAACGGAAACGTTTTGTAGCTGATAATGGACGAGTTTCCATGATTTTTACGATGTCTCCAACTTTCGCTGTGTTGTTTTCATCATGCGCTTTATATTTTTTAGAATATTTCATACGTTTGCCATAGATAGGGTGGTTTTTCTTTGTTTCAACGACAACTGTGATTGTTTTATCCATTTTGTCTGATACCACGCGACCTTGGTAAACTTTACGTTGATTTCTTTCTTCAGTCATACGCGTTTGGCCTCCTTCCACTATTAGTTAGCTTGTTCACGCAATACTGTTTTGATGCGTGCAATCGATTGACGTACTTCTTTAATACGTGCAGTGTTTTCTAATTGACCTGTTGCTAATTGGAATCTTAAGTTGAACAATTCTTCTTTTAATTGTTTTTCTTTATCTAGCATTTCGGCAGTGGTTAATTCTCTGATTTCTTTAACCTTCATTCGATTCACCACCCATTTCCTCACGTTTTACGATCTTAGTTTTTACCGGCAATTTGTGAGATGCAAGACGAAGAGCTTCACGAGCTACTTCTTCAGGAACGCCTGCGATTTCAAACATGATTTTACCACGTTTAACTGGTGATACCCAGCCTTCTGGTGCCCCTTTACCTTTACCCATACGTACGCCGATAGCTTTACTTGTGTAAGACTTGTGAGGGAAAATTTTAATCCATACTTTCCCGCCACGTTTCATGTAACGAGTCATTGCAATACGGGCTGCTTCGATTTGACGGTTAGTAATCCAGTGAGATTCAGTTGCTTGTAAACCCCATTCACCAAATGCTACTTCTTTTCCGCCTTTAGCTTCACCGCGCATTTTTCCGCGGAATTCACGACGGTGTTTTACACGTTTAGGTACTAACATGATTATTTCCCTCCTTTCTCAGTGTTTTTTTTCGTTGGAAGAATTTCTCCACGATAGATCCACACTTTAACTCCTAGTTTTCCGTAAGTAGTGTCCGCTTCTTCCCATGCGTAATCAATGTCCGCACGTAATGTGTGAAGTGGTACAGTTCCTTCAGAGTATCCTTCTGAACGAGCGATATCCGCACCGTTTAGACGACCTGATACTTGAGTTTTGATTCCTTTAGCGCCAGCACGCATTGCGCGTTGGATGGCTTGTTTTTGAGCACGACGGAAAGCAACACGGTTTTCTAATTGACGTGCAATTCCTTCGCCTACTAATTTTGCATCTAAATCTGGTTTTTTGATTTCAACGATGTTGATGTGAACTCGTTTGCCAGTTAATTTGTTTAATTCTTTTCTTAGGTTTTCGACTTCAGATCCGCCTTTACCGATAACCATACCTGGTTTAGCTGTGTGAATTGAAATGTTAACACGGTTTGCAGCGCGTTCGATTTCAATTGTAGATACAGCAGCATCAGCAAGTTTTGTTGCGATAAATTTACGGATTCTTAAATCTTCGTGTAAGAATTCAGCATACTCTTTTTCAGCATACCATTTCGCATCCCAGTCGCGGATGATGCCTACACGCATTCCAATTGGATGTACTTTTTGACCCACTGATTGTCCCTCCTCTTAAATGTTTAAGCTCTGTTTTCATAAAGAAAACAGCCTATTTCATGAGACTTATTTCTCTGTTACAACTACTGTGATGTGACTAGTACGTTTGTTGATTGGTGAAGCTGAACCTTTTGCACGAGGACGGAAACGTTTCATTGTTGGTCCTTCGTTAACAAATGCTTCAGATACGACTAAGCTTTCAACGTCTAAGTCAAAGTTGTTTTCTGCGTTAGCAACTGCTGACATTAAAACTTTTTCAATGATTCCAGCAGACTTGTTCGGTGTGAATTTCAAGATTGAAATTGCATCCGCAACGCTTTTCCCTCTGATAAGATCGATTACTAAACGTGCTTTACGAGGTGAAGTGCGAACTGTTTTTGCAGTTGCTTTAGCTGATGTAATTTGTTCTGACATTTGCATATCCTCCCCTCAAAATTAGCGTTTAGTTTTTTTATCGTCAGCAACGTGGCCACGATAAGTTCTAGTTGGTGCAAATTCACCTAATTTATGTCCTACCATGTCTTCTTGAATGTAAACAGGGACATGTTTCCGTCCATCATATACAGCGATTGTGAAACCTACGAATGATGGAAAAATTGTAGAGCGGCGAGACCAAGTTTTAATTACTTTTTTCTTTTCGGCACCTTGTTGTGCTTCGACCTTTTTCATCAAATGATCATCGACGAAAGGTCCTTTTTTTAAACTACGACCCATGGTGAACCTCCTCTCAAAATGTACGACACATGGTCAAAAAAATTATTTAGTACGACGACGAACGATAAGTTTGTCTGATTTAGCTTTTTTATTACGTGTTTTGTATCCAATTGCTGGTTGACCCCATGGAGATACTGGCGCTTTACGTCCAATTGGTGTTTTACCTTCACCACCACCGTGTGGGTGATCGTTAGGGTTCATTACGCTACCACGAACAGTTGGGCGTTTACGCATCCAACGAGAGCGGCCAGCTTTACCAATGTTGATTAATTCGTGTTGTTCGTTACCAACTGAACCGATTGTTGCACGGCAAGTTGCTAAGATCATACGAACTTCGCCAGAGTTTAAGCGGATTAATACGTATTTGCCTTCTTTACCAAGTACTTGCGCGCTTGTTCCAGCTGAACGGATTAATTGTCCACCTTTACCAGGTTTCATTTCAATGTTGTGGATAACTGTACCAACTGGAATGTTTTCCAATGGTAATGCGTTACCTACTTTAATATCTGCTTCTGGACCAGATACTAGGCGCATGCCTACTTCTAATCCTTTTGGTGCTAAGATGTATGCCTTAACCCCGTCTTCGTAATGAACTAACGCGATGTTAGCAGAACGGTTTGGATCGTACTCGATCGTTTTAACAACCGCTGCGACGTTATCTTTATTACGTTTGAAGTCAATCACACGGTATTGACGTTTGTGACCGCCACCTTGGTGACGAACCGTAATGCGACCGTTGTTGTTACGACCGGCATTGTTTTTTAATGGCTGTAACAATGATTTTTCTGGTGTTGAAGTTGTGATTTCAGCGAAATCAGAACTTGTCATGTTACGACGGCCATTTGTGGTAGGTTTGTACTTTTTAATCGCCACGTCTTATTTCCCTCCTACGTTGATATTGTTCAGGACTGCTTATTCAGCAGCTTCGAATAATTGAATTTCTTTTGAATCTTCAGTTAATGTAACGATCGCTTTGCGACGTTTTTTTGTATAACCTGCATATTTACCCATGCGTTTGAATTTTGGACGCACGTTTAAGATGTTTACGTTTGCTACTTTAACATCGAATGCTGATTCAACAGCTTGTTTTACTAAAGTTTTGTTTGCGCGAGTGTCCACTTCGAAAGTATATTTCTTTTCGTCCATAGCTAACATGGATTTTTCAGTGATCACTGGGCGTTTGATTACGTCTAGTAATTCCATTATGCAAGCACCTCCTCAATTTGAGTAAGAGCTGTTTGTGTTGCCAAGACTTTGTTAGCTGACACAACATCTAACACACTAACGTTATCAGAAGTTACTACAGAAACGTTTGGTAAGTTACGAGCTGATAAAGCTGCAAAGTCGTTACCATTTTCTAAAACAACTAATACTTTAGTATCGATAGACAAGTTAGCAAGAACTTGTTTGAATTCTTTTGTTTTTGGTGCATCGAAGCTTAAACCTTCTACTGCTACCAAGTTATTTTCAGCAACTTTGTCTGATAATACAGATTTCATTGCTAAGCGACGAACTTTTTTAGGAAGTTTGTAGCTGTATGAACGCGGTGTTGGTCCAAAGACTACGCCACCTCCACGCCATTGTGGTGAACGGATTGAACCTTGACGAGCACGACCAGTTCCTTTTTGACGCCATGGTTTGCGGCCACCGCCACGAACAGCGCTACGGTTTTTAACTGCGTGTGTTCCTTGTCTTAATGAAGCACGTTGCATGATGATTGCATCATAGACAACACTTTCATTAGGTTCGATTCCGAAGATTTCTTCATTTAAAGTGATTTCACCGTTTTGAGTTCCATCTTGTTTGAATAATGCTACATTCGGCATTCCTTAGTTCCTCCTTTCCCTACACTTATTTAGCTTTCACAGCTGATTTGATTGTGATTAAAGATTTTTTCGCTCCAGGAATGTTTCCTTTGATTAAGATAACATTTCTTTCTACGTCCACTTTAACAACTTCAAGGTTTTGAATTGTTACGCGGTCGCCACCCATACGGCCGGCTAGTCGTTTATTTTTAAATACACGGTTAGGCGCTACTGGACCCATTGACCCAGGACGACGGTGATAACGAGAACCATGAGACATAGGTCCGCGGCTTTGGCCGTGACGTTTAATTGCCCCTTGGAATCCTTTACCTTTCGTAGTACCTGTAACATCAACAACGTCTCCTGCTTGGAAAACATCTACTTTGATTTCTTTACCTACTTCATATTCTCCTAGCTCAACATTCTTGAATTCTTTAATGAAGCGCTTAGGAGCCGTGTTTGCTTTTGCAACATGACCTTTCGCAGGTTTGTTTGATAAAACTTCACGTTTGTCTTGGTAACCAACTTGGATAGCTTCGTATCCGTCAGTTTCAACAGTTTTTACTTGTAAAACTACGTTTGGCGTAGCTTCAACTACTGTTACTGGAATTAATTCACCAGACTCAGTAAAGATTTGTGTCATTCCCACTTTTTTCCCTAAGATTCCTTTGGTCATGAGTACACCTCCATCTTAATTTTATAGTTTGATTTCAATATTAACACCAGACGGTAAGTCAAGCTTCATTAGAGCGTCAACTGTTTTTGGTGTTGGGTTCACAATGTCAATTAGACGTTTGTGAGTACGCATTTCGAATTGTTCGCGAGAATCTTTGTATTTATGAGTCGCACGAATAACTGTGTAAAGTGAGCGTTCTGTTGGTAATGGAATCGGACCTGATACGTCAGCTCCAGTTCTTTTTGCTGTTTCCACAATTTTATCCGCTGATTGATCTAAAATACGGTGTTCATACGCTTTTAAACGGATACGAATTTTTTGTTTTGCCATCTTGTTCCCTCCTTCGCCTATTTTAAAAGTAGACATAGCTCCACGAAAATTTATCCGGCATGCTCGTTCATGGCAAAGCGTCCGAGCGTGTCGCAACCTCTCGCTTCACAGCCGGCAAATCAAATCGTTGATCTACCAATGCTTTTTACACTCCTGTAAACAGCACCTTTTTGATTATACTATGAAAGGATAGTGTTAGCAAGGATTTTCTGCGTTTTTTTGAAAGAATTTTTTCTTGTTTTGAAAAGCATTTGTTTTGTTTTTCAATTCTTTTCATTCTATTTTTATAAAAAAAGAATTTGGGATTCCTTTTTTACCAGAATCTCAAATTCTTTCTTTTTTATTCTATTAACCAATCCGGCGCATTGGAATATCATTGTTATCTGGATGAACCAATAAATATTGAATAACATCAATATTGCTTGCTTGGAATGATGCTGCACATGCTTGCAAATATAAGTCCCACATTCGATAGAAGCGCTCGCCTTTTTCGTCAACAATTTCTGCTTCTATATTATGGAAGTTTTTTGTCCAATGTTCCAACGTCAATTGATAATCTCTGCGCAAACTTTCCAAGTCAATCACTTGCAAGTCGTTTTCTGTCATATGGCCGACTAGCTCAGTGACACCAGGAATATAGCCACCTGGGAAAATATAACGATTAATCCAAGCATTTTTAGCCCCGCCTTGTTGGCGACTGATCCCATGAATCAACGCCGTACCTTTAGGCGCTAAATTTCGCTGAACGACATCAAAATATTCATGTAGATTTTCTGCACCGACATGTTCAAACATCCCGACACTCGTAATATGGTCAAAAGACTCTCCTTTTAAATCACGATAATCCATCAACTTGACAGTCATTCGATCTTGTAGGCCTTCTTTTTCTATAATATGGCGAATATGATGAAATTGCTCTTCACTTAATGTAATCCCAGTTGCTTTGGCTCCGTATTCTTTCACCGCAGTTAAAATTAACGTGCCCCAGCCGCAGCCAATATCCAGTAAAGTGTCGCCCTCTTTGATAAACAATTTATCTAAAATATGATGAACTTTATTCACTTGCGCTTGTTCTAATGTATCTTCAGGCGTTTTAAAATAAGCACATGAATACGTCATTGTTTGGTCAAGCCATTTTTTGTAAAAATCATTTCCTAGATCGTAATGGCTGTGAATATCCTCTTGCGAGCGTTTTTTTGAATGACTTTCTTTAGGAAGCCATTTAATAAATTTAGCATTGTGTAAAAAGCTATCCTTTTGGTTATACACATCATAAATCAGTGCTTGGATATCGCCTTCGATTTCAATTTTGCGATCCATGTAGGCTTCCCCTAAAGTTAACGAAGCGTTATTCAGTAAATCCTTCACAGGAATTTTTTCATTGAATACAATTTTAAAAACCGGATCCCCCGACCCTTGCCCATACTCTTTGACGGTACCATCCCAGTATGTGACTTGTGTCTTTTTTGAAAAAGACCATTTAAACAGTTGACTGTACGTTTCTTTTTCTAACATTGCATTCCCTCCATTAAATACCATTTGAAGCCAAAACAAAAAGAAGTCGCTTTCCGGTAGTTCGTCAAAAACAAACACCACAGTCCGTTCTAAACTGAAGCACAGAAAAGTTAACACCCCTTCTATGTTCCGCTTCTTTTTTTGCAATTACAGTTCTATTCTACTCCTCTTTTAAAAATTTGAACATTCTTTTAACGTAATACCTACTATTGTTATTCTTTATCACAAAAAAACTAGAGCCAGTCCTTGACAGACTCCTCTAGTTCTAAATATTATTCTTTCTTACGCATCCGTTGCTCCGCATGAGTGTATGCGCCATGCCACACGTGCCCCACATAAGGATTAACTTGAATACCGTGTTTAATCGCCGCCGCTACAAATTCTTTCGCTAAAGTTACTGCTTCTAACACCGAATAACCTTTCGCCAAGCCAGCTGTGATCGCCGCTGAAAAAGTACAACCTGCACCATGATTATAATCAGTAGGATATAATTCATTTTCCAAAAGATGCGCGGTGTGACCATCGTAAAATAAGTCCAGTGCTTTTTCCCCAGCTAAGCGATGTCCCCCTTTAACCACGACATGTTTGGCTCCCATTTGTACAATTCGTTTTGCCGCTTCTTCCATCTCCGCCACGGAAGAAATTTCGCCTAAACCAGATAAGATGCCCGCTTCAATTAAATTAGGCGTGGCAACTAATGCTAATGGCAGTAAATCGTTTTTTAGGCCTTCCACACTTTTGGGTTGCAGAATTTGTGCCGTTCCCTTACAAGCAATGACTGGGTCAATCACGACTTTTTGAATTTTCTCTTGTTTAATGTACTTGCTAGCCATTTTAATATTTTGTTCATTACCCATCATCCCTGTTTTCAAAGCCGCTACTGGACCGCCTGCAAAAACCGAAATCAATTGTTTTTCTAAGAGCGTTTCTGGCAATTCAGTTACTTCATGTGACCAATCTGTCGTAGGATCCATCGTCACAATCGAGGTTAAACTTGAAAACCCAAAAACTCCATACTCTTCAAATGTTTTTAAATCTGCTTGAATTCCTGCCCCTCCTGTTGAATCGGAGCCTGCAATCGTCAATACTTTTTCCATTAAATCACCTAACCTTTTTCTCCAAGTATACTGAAGAAACAAGTCTGCTAAAACAGCCAATTGGCTTATTTTTTAGCCAGCCAATTTTTAAACAAAAAAAGACCAGAGAATAAATTCTCTGGTCTTACGTCCGAATACCCCAGTTTTTCACGCTGGTTAAAACTATAGTTAAAAAGTTAATTATTTAACGATTTCAGTAACAACGCCTGAACCTACAGTACGTCCGCCTTCACGAATAGAGAAACGAGTTCCGTCTTCGATAGCGATTGGGTGAATTAATTCAACGTCCATAGCAACGTTATCACCAGGCATTACCATTTCAGTACCTTCTGGCAATTCTACAACACCAGTAACGTCTGTTGTACGGAAGTAGAATTGAGGACGGTAGTTAGTGAAGAATGGAGTGTGACGTCCGCCTTCTTCTTTTGATAATACGTATACTTCAGCTTTGAATTTTGTGTGTGGAGTGATTGTAGCTGGTTTAGCTAATACTTGTCCACGTTCGATATCTTCACGTGCTACACCACGTAATAAAGCACCGATGTTGTCGCCTGCTTCAGCGTAGTCTAATAATTTACGGAACATTTCAACACCTGTAACAGTTGTTTTAGATGTTTCGTCTTTAATACCAACGATTTCAACTTCGTCACCAACGCGAACTTCACCACGTTCAACACGGCCTGTAGCAACAGTACCACGTCCAGTGATTGAGAATACGTCTTCGACTGGCATCATGAATGGTTTGTCAGTATCACGTTCTGGAGTTGGGATATATTCGTCAACTGCAGCCATTAATTCTAAGATTTTTTCTTCATAAGACTCGTCGCCTTCTAAAGCTTTCAAAGCAGAACCTGCGATAACTGGAACATCATCGCCTGGGAAATCGTATTCTGATAATAAGTCACGAACTTCCATTTCTACTAATTCTAATAATTCTTCGTCATCAACCATATCCATTTTGTTTAAGAATACAACGATGTATGGTACACCAACGTTACGTGATAATAAGATATGTTCACGTGTTTGAGGCATAGGACCATCAGCAGCAGAAACTACTAAGATAGCTCCGTCCATTTGAGCAGCACCAGTGATCATGTTTTTAACGTAGTCCGCGTGTCCTGGGCAGTCAACGTGTGCATAGTGACGAGTTTCAGTTTCATATTCGATATGAGAAGTGTTGATTGTGATTCCACGTTCTTTTTCTTCTGGAGCGTTATCGATAGAATCGTAGCTTTGTGCTTCCCCGCCACCGTGTTTTGATAATACAGTAGCAATTGCAGCTGTTAATGTAGTTTTACCATGGTCAACGTGTCCGATAGTACCAATGTTAACATGGGATTTAGAACGGTCAAATTTTTCTTTTGCCATTTTGAATGTTCCTCCTAAAAATATAAATTTTATTGTTTGTTTTATATGTGATAGACGTTACTAAAAATCGTCTGATCATCATAAGCTATTTTACACGAAATCTTGAAAAAAGGATAGTTCTAAAAACAAACCTTTTATTCTCAAGGAAAATTATGCGTTGCCGCCGTTTTTCTTGATGATTTCTTCTTGAACAGACTTAGGTACGTCTTCATAGTGGTCAAATACCATCATAAATGTACCGCGTCCTTGTGTTGCTGAACGTAATGTTGTAGCATAACCAAACATTTCAGCTAAAGGTACCATCGCATTAACGATTTGAGAGTTACCGTGTGCTTCCATACCTTCAACACGTCCACGACGACTTGTTACGTGTCCCATGATATCACCTAAGTAATCTTCAGGAACAGTAATTGTAACTTTCATCATTGGTTCTAAAATAACTGGGTTTGCATTTTTAGCCGCAGCTTTCAATGCCATAGAAGCAGCTACACGGAAGGCCGTTTCATTTGAATCGACATCGTGGTATGAACCATCGTAAAGTTTTGCTTTGATATCAACTAATGGATAACCAGCAAGAACACCGTTGTTCATAGAATCTTCTAACCCTTTTTCAACTGCTGGGATGTATTCACGAGGAACCACACCACCGACAATTGCGTTTTCAAACTCGAAGCCTTTACCTTCTTCATTTGGTGTAAATTCAACCCATACGTGACCGTATTGTCCTTTACCACCAGACTGACGAACGAATTTACCTTCTGCTTTAGTCGCAGCACGGAATGTTTCGCGGTAAGATACTTGAGGAGCACCTACGTTAGCTTCAACTTTGAATTCACGTTTCATACGGTCTACTAAAACGTCTAAGTGCAATTCACCCATACCAGAGATAACTGTTTCACCAGTTTCAACGTTTGTTTCAACGCGGAATGATGGATCTTCTTCAGCAAGTTTTTGTAGAGCCACGCCCATTTTATCTTGGTCAGCTTTTGATTTAGGTTCAACAGCGACTTGGATAACTGGGTCAGGGAATTCAATAGATTCAAGAATAACTGGTGCATCTAATGCACATAATGTATCACCAGTTGTTGTGTCTTTTAGACCAACAGCAGCAGCGATATCACCAGAGTACACTTTGTCAATTTCTTGACGAGTGTTGGCGTGCATTTGTAGGATACGACCGATACGTTCTTTTTTGCCTTTTGAAGCGTTCAATACGTATGAACCACTTTCAAGGACACCAGAATAAACACGGAAGAAAGTTAAACGACCTACGAATGGGTCAGTCATAACTTTAAATGCTAATGAAGCGAAAGGTGCTTCGTCATCAGCTGGACGAGTTGTTTCTTCGTCTGTTTTAGTATCGATCCCTTTGATAGCATCGATATCTAATGGAGATGGTAAGTAATCAAGAACAGCGTCCAACATTAATTGAACCCCTTTATTCTTGAATGCTGAACCAGCTAATACAGGGAAGAACTCAACGTTGATTGTTGCTTGACGGATACCAGCGACTAATTCTTCTTCAGTGATTTCTTCACCTTCAAGATATTTCATCATTAAGTCTTCGTCAGTTTCAGCAACAGCTTCAACTAATTTTTCGCGCCATTCTTGCGCTTTTTCTAAATAATCTTCAGGAATATCAGTTTCTTGAATATCTGTTCCCAAATCATTTGTGTAGATTTCAGCTTTCATTTTAATCAAGTCAATGATTCCAGTGAAGTCTTCTTCAGCTCCGATTGGAATTTGAATTGGATGAGCGTTTGCTTGTAAACGATCATGTAATGATTCTACTGAATAGAAGAAGTCCGCACCGATTTTATCCATTTTGTTACAGAATACGATACGAGGAACTTTATATTCAGTCGCTTGACGCCAAACAGTTTCTGTTTGAGGTTCTACACCTGATTGAGAGTCAAGAACTGTTACCGCACCATCTAATACGCGTAGAGAACGTTGTACTTCAATTGTGAAGTCCACGTGTCCTGGAGTATCGATGATATTTACACGGTAGCCTTTCCACTGTGCAGTTGTCGCAGCGGATGTAATCGTGATACCACGTTCTTGTTCTTGTTCCATCCAGTCCATTTGTGAAGCACCTTCATGGGTTTCACCGATTTTATGGATTTTACCAGTGTAGTACAAGATACGCTCAGTTGTTGTTGTTTTACCAGCATCAACGTGGGCCATGATACCAATGTTACGAGTTTTTTCAAGTGAAAATTCTCTTGCCATTTTGTATGTTTACTCCTCTCTTTATTTAAATCGATTGTAAATTGACTTTCTGCTGCCACTTTACGCGACAGACAGAGAGGATCTTACCAACGATAATGAGCAAATGCGCGGTTTGCGTCTGCCATTTTGTGTGTGTCTTCGCGTTTTTTAACAGAAGCGCCAGTGTTGTTAGCAGCATCCATGATTTCTTTCGCTAGACGTTCTTCCATTGTGTGTTCACCACGTAGACGTGCGTAGTTAACTACCCAACGTAAACCTAAAGTTGTACGACGTTCTGGACGAACTTCAACTGGTACTTGGTAGTTAGAACCCCCAACACGACGTGCTTTAACTTCAAGAACAGGCATAACGTTTTTCATTGCTTGTTCAAAAACTTCCAATGGATCGTTACCTGTAGATTCTTTGATGATATCAAATGAATTATAGATAATGTTAGCAGCAATCCCGCGTTTACCGTCGACCATTACACGGTTGATTAAGCGAGTTACTAATTTTGAGTTATAAATTGGATCTGGTAAAACATCACGTTTTGCAACAGGACCTTTACGAGGCATCCGTAACTCCTCCTTCCGAAATATGATTTTTCAAGTTGTTATTGTCTTATTATAATTAAGCTTTAGGACGTTTTGTACCGTATTTAGAGCGGCTTTGTTTACGGTCGTTAACACCGGCAGTATCAAGCGCACCACGAACGATATGGTAACGTACCCCTGGTAAGTCTTTTACACGTCCACCACGTAATAATACCACGCTGTGTTCTTGTAAGTTGTGACCGATACCTGGGATATAAGCTGTAACTTCGATTAAGTTTGACAAACGAACACGGGCATATTTACGTAAAGCTGAGTTCGGTTTTTTAGGTGTCATCGTACCCACACGTGTACAAACTCCACGTTTTTGCGGAGAGTTAACGTTTGTTTGAGTTTTCTTAAAACTGTTATATCCTTTGTTTAAGGCTGGTGAATCAGATTTTTCTACTTTAGATTTACGAGGTTTACGTACTAATTGGTTAATTGTAGGCATTCCTTGTTCTCCTCCTTCCTTACTTCGCTTCTAGTTCCACACATCCAGGTGGTTCTTTTTTCGCGATAAAAAATAATGCAATCTCTGCACTCTTTATCAAATATGCTTTGATAGACAGTCAGCACGTCCCTATAAGGAACCTGTAGATAAAGCACCTTTGTTAGGATACCACGATAAGTATCAACTGTCAACCCTCTTCTTTCGCCTTTCGAAAAAAAGCTTTTCCTTCTATTTAAACGTACTTTTCCTTTAAAAATTTTTATGACTTTTTCAAAAACTTTCTATCTTTTTTAGTTAAATAACGGTACAATATCTTTGACTATTGAAGGGGGCGGAAAACAGCGATGAATCTGAAACAAATGGTAGGAATCGAAGCTGCAAAATATGTAGAAGACGGCATGATTGTCGGTTTGGGTACTGGCTCAACAGCAAAATTTATGGTAGACGAAATTGGTCGTCGCGTAAAAGAAGAAGGATTGTCAATCGTGGGGGTTACTACTTCAAAAGAAACAGAGAAACAAGCCTTAGCCTTGGGCATTCCTTTAAAGGGTATTGATGAGGTTCCGTATGTGGATCTTACGATTGATGGCGCCGATGAAATCAGCGCTGATTTTCAAGGAATCAAAGGCGGTGGCGCTGCCTTACTTTTTGAAAAAATTGTGGCCACTTATTCAAAGAAATGTATTTGGATTGTGGATAAATCAAAAATGGTGGACGATTTAGGGGCTTTCCCACTTCCAGTTGAGGTTGTTCCTTATGGCAGCTGCCAACTAGTGCATTTATTTGAAGAAAAAGGCTATCACCCAGCACTTCGTCTAAACGCTGCTGGCGAAACATTAATAACAGATGGAGGCCACCATATCATCGATTTGCATTTAGAAAAAATTACAGATCCAGAAGCTTTAGGTTCTTATTTAGACAACTTAGTTGGCGTCGTTGAACACGGCTTATTTTTAAATATGGTTTCTATGGTAATCGTCGGTTATGAAGATGGACCGAAAACCTTACATGTTCCCGCACGTTAAGAATGTGTGAAAAAAGATTATTTATATAGGAAGGATAATATATGAAACGAATTGGTTATGCACGCACAACTATTATTGAAGACGATTTAAAAAATCAACTAACCACTCTCCAATCGTTTGGTTGTGATGATATTTTCCAAGAGACATTTGATCCTCAAGCGGAGATCAGTGTCTTAGACGAAGTCGAAAAACTTCTTTCTGCTGGGGATACACTTATTGTTTGTAAATTGCACCATTTAGGTAAAACAACCCGCCAATTAACAGACTTTATGAAAATGTTAAAGGAAAAACAAGTTGATTTTGTCAGCATTTCAGAAGGAATTGATACTCACCTTCCAACAGGTGAAGCCTATTTCCAATTAATGGAGAGCTTATCTGCGATGGAATGTGCACTAATTAAAGAACGAACACTCGTTGGGCTCCACAAAGCTCGTGAAAACGGAAAAGTAGGTGGACGTCCAAAAATCGATGGACGCACCGTCCGCAAAATCCGTGCATTATATTACGAAAACAAAGAAACCATCCAGTTTATTTCTAATAAATGCGGCGTTTCGGTGGGCACTTGTTATAAGTACATCAATTTACCTGAGACAGATGTCGAACGGCTGTATTCCTAAGAATAAAAAAGAAGTCCTTCAGATGGGGCTTCTTTTTTGATTCGATTTCACTCTAATTTTTCAGCAACTTTCACGTTTTTTTACTATTTTCCATTGGAAATCTTGCGCAAAACGGTGTACAATAAACGTGGAAATCTTATTTTCAGAAAACTAAACTCAAAGGAGAGCTTATACATGCCAAAATTAGTTTTTTCTCGTCATGGACTTAGCGAATGGAATGCCTTAAACCAATTTACTGGATGGGCTGACGTAGATTTAGCACCTGAAGGTGTTGAAGAAGCAAAAGAAGGCGGCCGTAAAATTAAAGAAGCAGGCATCGAATTCGACGTTGCTTATACTTCTGTTTTAACTCGTGCCATCAAAACTTGTAACTATTTACTAGAATACTCAGATCAATTATGGGTACCTCAAATCAAATCTTGGCGCTTAAACGAACGTCACTATGGTAAATTACAAGGACTAAACAAAAAAGAAACTGCTGAAAAATACGGAGACGAACAAGTCCACATCTGGCGTCGTTCTTACGATACTCTTCCTCCATTAATGGAAGCAACAGATGAAGGTTCTGCAGCAAACGACCGTCGTTATGCAATGTTAGACCAACGCGATATTCCTGGTGGCGAAAACTTGAAAGTTACTTTGGAACGTGCATTACCATTCTGGCAAGATGAAATTGCGCCAGCTTTAAAAGACAACAAAACTGTCTTAGTAGCGGCTCATGGTAATTCATTACGTGCTTTAGCTAAACACATCGAAGGCATTTCTGATGAAGATATTATGGATCTTGAAATCCCAACAGGTAAACCATTAGTTTATGAATTAAACGATGATTTAACTGTGAAAGAAAAATACTACTTATAAGAACTTGTTTCTTATTAACAAAAGCGGTTTGCCAAGGCAAACCGCTTTTTTATGGATTAAATAAATTGACTTTCGGTTAAACAATCTTTATAAATCGCTACTATATCCGCTGCATCCAATGGTACATAAGCCTTTTCAGCAATTGCACTATGGGCCACAGCTTGTTGTGCCATTTCTTCAAATTTATCTGCTTCGATGCCAACTTCTGGTAATGTCATTGGAATGCCACAAGCCACAAAGTAATCATACAATGCTTGAATACCTTTTTTCGCTGCTACTTCCTCTTCTTGTTCGACTATTCCCCAAACATTTCGAGCAAACTGTGCAAACTTGCCAACGGTTTGTTCAGACAAAACGTAATTCATCCAACGAGGCGTTAAAATTGCTAAGCCAATCCCATGCGTAATGTCATAAAACGCACTTAATTCATGTTCCATTGGGTGACAAGACCAAACACCTTGTTTGCCGCGCCCTGTTAAACCATTTAAGGCTAAACTACTTGCCCACATTAAATTAGCACGTGCATCATAATCTTCTGGATTTTCTAAAGCAATAGGACAATTTTTGATAACCGTTCGCATTAAGCCTTCTGACACAAAATCTTGGACGTCCGTGCCTGTCGAAATACTAAAATAGTTTTCAATCAAATGACTGAAAATATCCGCTGAGCCAGCTGCTGTTTGATTTTGAGGAACCGTAAAAGTATTCGTTGGATCCAAGAACGAAACTTTTGGAATCATATTCGGACCACCAAAGCCTAATTTTTGATTGGTTTCTAAGTTAGAAATGACAGCACCTGCGTTCATTTCACTACCTGTTGCTGCTAAAGTCAAGATGGTCACGATTGGTAAAGCAGGACCAGTATACCCTTTTCTGGCTGCAATGACTGTCCAGATATCTTCTTCCGAATAAAAGCCCGCAGCTATTGCTTTGGAACAGTCAATGGTTGAACCACCGCCAACTGCTAAAATAACATCGACTTGGTTTTCTTTACACAACTCAATTCCTTTTCTAACGGTTTCAATGCGCGGGTTTGGTTCGACACCGCTCAACTCAATCAGTGTATGCCCGTTTTTTTGGGCCAAATCAGTAATTTGTTGGTACAAGCCATTACGTTTGATACTACCGCCACCATAAACAAGTAAGACATTTTTGCCAAATTGATCTAACACAGCAGGTAATTCGTCTAAACGATCTTTCCCAAAACGGATGTCTGTTGGTACATAAAAATTAAAGTTTTCCATTCTTTCATCCTCCATTCAATGCTCTTACGCATTTATCATACTATTTTTTCAAAAATCCGCCAATAAAAAAGCCGAGCAAATGACAGTTGCTTTCACAACGACCAATTGACCCAGCTTTTGATTCTTTTTTATAACGAATCGCTTGTTTTGATTAACAAATAAAGAAAATAAGGCGCACCGATGATCGCAACAATAATCCCTGCAGGCATTTCTCCATTGCCAGGCAATAGCCGACCAATCGTATCACTAACCAATAAAAGTAAACTACCAAACAACGCCGCCAATGGCAATACCTGTTTTTGTTGTGTAAAACCACATTTGCGAGCAATATGTGGCGCAAGTAAACCTAAAAAATTAATTCCCCCTGTAACGGAAATCGCTGAAGCCGCCAACATCACCGCTAACAGCAACGAAACGATTCGTTCTTTTTTCACAGCAATACCTACAGAAATAGCTGTTTCGTCCCCCAATTGTAAAATATCCAACAGACGATGACGCTTCATCGCAAAAAAGAACCCGATGACTAGCCAAGGCAACAAAGCACCCACAAAGAACCAATTACTGCCCCAGATACTGCCTGCTTGCCACATTGTAACAAAACGGTACTTTTCAGTGTCAATTTTTGATGTAATTAATAAGGTGAGTGCTGAAATACCCGTACTCAAAATGACACCCGCTAAGACCATTCGAACTGGCGTCAATCCTAAACGATGATGATACGCAATTACCAAAATCCCAACAGCCGCTAGCAAGCCGCCAACTAAGGCCACGAGCGGAAGTGCAAACGTCGTGATACTTGTCGTCTCAACAAAACTAATAAACAAAATCACTGCCAAACCCGCACCCGCATTAATGCCTAAAATCCCAGTATCTGCTAACGGATTCCGAGTAATCCCTTGAAGAATAGCGCCGCTTAAGCCTAAAGCTGCGCCCGCTAGGACCGCAAGCACAATCCGTGGTAACCGAAAATCCCAAACTAACAGTTGTTTGGCCTGACTTCCCTGTCCCAAAAGAAGGGCTTTTAAATCCATGAAGGAAACAGATAATTCCCCTTGCGTTAAACTGATACAAGCAGTTAGGATAATCCCAACTATTAAGATAGCCACCCAACGGGACACTTTTTTCTGTGTCATCCTAGTTGCCCTCCTTTACGAAATAAATAAAGAAAGAATGGGATGCCAATTAAGGCCGTGATAATCCCAAATGGTGTTTCAAAAGGCGGATTCACCATTCGAGCGATTAAATCTGCCACCAAAACGAGGAGCGCACCGCCTAACGCCGAGAACGGAATCAAGCGACGGTAATTTTCTCCAGAAACTGTTCGCATCACATGAGGCACCACCAAACCAACAAAACTGACCGAGCCAACTAGCGCCACAGACAATCCTGATAAAAGCAAAATCGTTATACTGGCAAACAACCGAATACGCTGCGGATTTCGCCCCAAACCAATTGTTGCATCATCGCCAAACCGTAAAATAGTCACCGACGGACTAATCAGAATTGCTAATGCAAATGCGCCCAGAAAGATCGGGACGACTATTTTTAATTGTGCCCAAGAAATAACGCTGACACCGCCAAGAAACCAAAACGTTAACTCTTGACTCAAATTGAACTGAATGGCTAAGAATTGACTAAATGATAAAAAAAGGGCACTAATACCTGCTCCCACCAAGGTCAGACGCATGGGGCTTGCTCCTCGAATTGAATGATTAGAAAGATAATAAATCAGTGCCACACTCACGCCGGCACCAAGAAAAGAAACAACTAAAAGCCACCAATAACTTGCCTGAGGGAGGAAAGCAAAAACAAGCGCTAAGCCCAAGCCAGCCCCGGCATTGATACCCAGCAAGCCAGAATCTGCCAATGGATTTTGCGTAATCCCTTGCGCTAACGCCCCACTCACCGCTAAACTTGCTCCCACAAAAGCGGCCCCTAAAATCCGCGGCAACCGAACCGTTTGGATGACTTGATGCGCTTGATTGGTCGCATCGAAGTGCGTAAATGAATCAATAATCGTTTGAATCGAAACCGACGTCGCACCAAACATCAGCGACAGAAGCATTGTCCCCAGCAGCAAAAAAAGACAGACAAGCAACACTTGCCATTGGTGTCTATAAAATCCGCTTATGCCTTTCATCCATCCAGCTCCATTTCCATCAACTCATAAGAAAGCACTAGTGGCCGCTGTGTCTGACTATGATAACTAATTTCTGCTTGAATAGCGAAAACATCTGCTAAGCCAGTAACAGTAATCACTTCTTGCGGTGTTCCCTCATTGATAATCTTTCCCTCTTTCATCGCAATCACGCGATCAGAAAAACGAGAAGCTAAATTAATATCATGAATCGTCATCACGATAGTTTTCTGATGTTCTTGATTAATTCGTTTTAACACATTTAAAATTTCTAGCTGATGTGCTGGATCCAAATAGGTGGTCGGTTCATCTAAAATTAAAATATCTGTATCCTGTACTAGCGCCATAGCAATCCAAACCCGTTGACGTTGTCCACCTGACAAAATTGCCACAGACTCTCTAGCTAACTCAGTTAAGCCTGTTAATTCTAATGCCCATTGTATGTACTCTTGATCTTCTGCGGTGACACTTTTCCAGCCCGATTGATAAGGATATCGCCCGAAAGAGACGAGGTCAAAAACAGATAAATCGATTGTATTTTCTGGCGTTTGTGATAAGATCGCTAGTTCTTGCGCCACTTCTTTTGAAGAAAAATGTTGAAGTTCTTGGTTCTTAATGAACACCTTGCCTTTCTCAGCTGGCAAAATACGCGCAAGTGTTTTTAACAAGGTCGATTTGCCACAACCATTTGGTCCAATAATACTTGTAATAGTTCCCGCTTCAAATGAACAGTTCAGCACTTCACTAATCACTTGACGACCATATCCTGTAGTTAAGTCCTCTGCCTCTAAATAATTCATAACCATTCCTCTTTAATTTTTCTGTCGTTATTTTACATTTATTGAGAATCGTTCTCACTCATTGTTCCTTGATTATAAAAGACCCTTCCTTAAAAAGCAATGTTTCTTCCAATCAAAAAACAAATTATCTAAAAAATGCAACTTATTTGCTCAAAAAAGCAAGCGATGATTGACAAACGGTCGTTTTTAACTGATAATGAGAATCGTTATCAACTAAAAATAAAGGAGTTACACAATGAAACTTTTAAAAAAGACGGTCCTAATTGGTACAACCCTTCTTCTTGGTTCATTCTTACTCGCAGCTTGTGGTAATACGAATAAAGAAGCCAACAACGCTGACAAAACACATGAAGTAACAGATACCTTAGGCAATAAAGTAACCGTCCCCGCGAAACCCAAACGGATTATTGCGAGTTATTTAGAAGATTATCTAGTTGCATTAGGAGAAAAACCAGTGGCACAATGGACAGTTGGACAAGGCAGCATTCAAGATTATTTAGCGAAAGAATTGAAAGATGTCCCCACTATTTCCTATGACTTGCCATATGAAGCGGTTCTAAAATTTGAACCTGACTTATTATTAATCAGTTCATCTGCTCTAGTTGAAGGTGGTAAATACAAAGAATACAGTAAAATTGCGCCAACTTATGTAGTCAAAAACGGCGAAAATGTCACTTGGCGTGATCAATTGGAAGATATTGCCACTGTTTTAGATAAAAAAGAACAAGCGAAAAAAGTGTTAGAAGATTATGATACCTTAACCAAAGGCGTCCAAGAAGACCTTGGCAAAAAAGATGCTGGCAAATCTGCGGCAGTCTTATGGGTAACCAACAACCAAGTCTTTATGGTTAGCGATAATCGCTCAAGCGGAACCGTGCTCTATCAGGACTTAGGCCTCCAAGTTCCAAAATTAGTGGAAGAAATTTCTAAAAATGCTACTGCGGATTGGAATCAAGTTTCTTTAGAAAAATTAGCTGAGCTTGACGCAGACCACATTTTCCTTGTAAACAGTGATGAATCAGCACCTCTTTTCCAAGAAGCAATTTGGAAGAACTTACCTGCTGTGAAAAATAACCAAGTTCATACCTATGATAAAAAAAGTAGTTGGTTATACAACGGACCTATTGCGAATACCCAAATTGTTGAAGATGTAAAAAAAGCGCTCTTAAATTAAAAAAAATGCTTGGATGATTGTTTTCATCCAAGCATTTTTTTAATTAGCAATTGCCGTTTCTAAACCAACTTCAATCATTTCATTAAACGTCGTTTGGCGTTCTTCTGCCGTTGTTTCTTCGCCTGTCACCAAGCTATCACTCACCGTCATAATCGCCAATGCTTCTACATCAAATTTTGCTGCTAAATAATATAACATTGCCGCTTCCATTTCAATCGCTAATACCCCGTATCGACCTAAACGAAAGACATCATCTAAGCTATCTTTGTAAAAAACATCATCCGACAATACGTTACCAACATGGGTAGTAAAGCCTTTTGCTTTAGCAATTTCGTAAGATTTGAGTAAAAGGTCGAAGCTCGCAATTTGTGGAAAATCATATTTAGGAAAATCATTGCGAATCGCGGAAGAAGGCGTCGCTGCTGCTTGTGCGATAACTAATTCACGAACGTTGACTTTTTCTGAAATAGAACCACACGTACCAACACGAATTAACTTCTTCACATCGTAAGAGTTGATTAACTCATGGGCATAAATACCTGCTGAAGGCATCCCCATCCCTGTTCCTTGGACCGAAACACGCTGTCCCTTATACGTTCCTGTGTAACCTAACATCCCACGAACTTGATTATAGCAGACAGGATTCTCTAAAAAAGTTTCCGCAATATATTTTGCTCGGAGGGGATCCCCTGGTAGTAAAATTTTATCGGCAATTTCACCTGGTTTTGCTTCGATATGCACACTCATTCTGGTTTACTCCTTTTTTATAAAGCTGCTAGTGTTGCTTTCACTAACTCTTTGAATTGTCCTTTAACGCGTTCAGTTGTTTCAACTACTTCTGCATGATTTAAACTACTTTGCATACCAGCTGCTAAATTCGTAATACAAGAGATGCCTAGTACTTTCATGCCACTATGCACAGCTACAATGACCTCCGAAACAGTTGACATGCCAACTGCATCCGCACCCATCGTCCGTGACATCCGAATTTCTGCAGGCGTTTCATATGTCGGGCCAGAAAAGCCCATATACACGCCTTCTTTTAAATCAATATTTTGTTCCGCAGCCACTTTTTTTGCCACTTCCCGATATTCTTGCGTGTAAGCATGACTCATATCTGGAAAACGCGGCCCGATTTCTTCATCATTTTCACCAATTAACGGATTATCGCCTGTAAAATTAATGTGGTCATTGATTAACATCAAATTCCCCGGTGTATATGTTTCATTTACGCCACCAGCTGCGTTGGTTACAATCATTGAATGAATGCCTAAAGCAGCCATCACACGAACGGGATAAGTGACCGTTTGCATCGAATGTCCTTCATAATAATGAAAACGTCCTTGCATCGCCAAAACTTTTTTTCCAGAAAGCGTTCCGTAAACTAATTGTCCAGCATGTCCAACGACTGTTGAAACAGAAAAATGGGGAATTTCAGAGAAAGGAATAGCAATCGCATCGGTTATTTCATTAGCTAATTCACCTAACCCAGAACCTAAGATTAGACCGAAGTCTGCTTGTTGCACCCCTTTTTCTTTCAAAAACTCAGTTGTTTCGTTTAAATGGTTCGTTAACGTTGTCATGTGTTGCCTCCTCGAATTATTGTAATTGATTTAAAAAGCTTTGACCGTTTTCCGTTGCAGGAACTTCAAAGTTTTCAGCAATCGTTGCTGAAATATCTGAATAAAATCCTTGTGGCAAGCTGCCTTGTTTTGTCATTTTTTTACTATAAGCCAATAAAGGCACATATTCACGTGTATGGTCTGTTCCTGGGAAAGTTGGGTCATTCCCGTGATCTGCTGTAATTAAAAGCAAATCATCTTCGGCCATAGCTGCCATAATCTCTGGCAAACGACCATCAAAATCTTCGATGGCTTTTGCATAGCCCTTTACATCACGACGGTGGCCATACAGCGCATCGAAATCCACTAAGTTAGTAAAACTTAAACCTGTGAAATCTTTGTTCATGACCGTTAATAATTGATCCACCCCATCCATATTGCTCTTCGTGCGGATAGCTTCAGTAATTCCTTGTCCATTAAAGATGTCGTTAATTTTCCCAACAGCGATCACATCATTGCCGTTTTCTTTTAACGAATCTAAAACAGTATGGCCAAAAGGATCTAAAGCATAGTCATGACGGTTACTGGTTCGAGTGAAATTACCTGGTTCACCAACATACGGGCGAGCGATAATCCGACCAATCATATAAGGTTCGTCTTTCGTAATGTCACGAACATATTGACAAATTTTATACAATTCTTCTAATGGAATAATGTCTTCATGCGCCGCAATTTGTAAAACAGGGTCTGCTGAAGTATAAACAATTAAATCCCCTGTTTTCATTTGATGTTCGCCATAATCATCAATGACTGCTGTCCCGCTATATGGTTTGTTACAAACAACTTTTCGCCCAGAAAAATCTTCAATTTGTTTCAGCAATTCTTCAGGAAATCCGTTTGGGAATACCCGAAAAGGTTTTTTGATGTTCAAGCCCATAATTTCCCAGTGACCGGTCATAGTATCTTTTCCAACAGAAATTTCTTCTAATTTGGTAGCATAGCCATCGTGGTCTGCCACTGCTTTGACACCTGTTAAAGGAGCAATAGTTCCCAATCCAAGTTTTTCTAAATGAGGAATGGTTAGTCCCGCTTCTTTGGCAATATGACCCAGTGTATCACTGCCGACATCTCCAAATTTTTCAGCATCTGGTGCTTCACCAATACCGACTGAATCTAGTACGATTAAATGAACACGTTTAAACACACTTGCTTCCTCCTCTAAGGTCGTAAATACGTCAAGAATGACAATTATTTTACGCTAGCCTTTTAAATAGTCTCGAGAATCAAACAGAATAATCTATTTATTCTCAGCTCTTCAATTATACCATGAATCCGCTATTATTGCGTGAAAGAGCATTAAAATTTTCACTGATTCCTTCGATTTTAGCAGGGCTTAAAAACTGAAAGAAAAAAAGTCTCCCACCGTAATTAGGAAACTTTTTTATTGTTTTTTTCGAATAGCCTGCTCCTTAAAAAGAACACTACTCTTTATACCATCGAAACTTTTAACACTCCAAGCGGTCTCCCTCTTTTGGCACATTTAAATACCAGATAACCGCTTCTGATAAAATCACACCAATGCCAATGGGCGGATAAAAATAAATGCCGATATATCCGATTGCGAAAAGACAAAGATGAATGATTTTTGTTGCCTTACTATAAGATTTCGATTTTCTTAACTTAGCTGCACCCTGTGGATCTTTCACTGCATTGTCTTCATAAATGATCCTTGTTAGCAAGAAGTAAGCAAAATCCCAAACCGTATACACAACAAGATAAAAATAAACAGGTGCCCGCATCCACCAAAATTCACTCACCCAAGCAGTTGCTACCGGAATGAAGGCCATGGAGAATAACCAAAAATTATTTGCCCAAAACGCTTTTTTAGAAAACCAATGAGTTACGGACATTATGTAATGATGATTGTACCATGCGATACAGATAAAAATAAAACTGACAATAAACGATAAAAAATATGGGATATTTTCTATCAAACCTGCCAAAACACCCACTTGAGGAGTCTTAATTTCTAAAATCATGATGGTCATGATGATGGCAATGACTGCATCACTAAATGCTTCTACACGTGTTTTATTCATTGAACGTCCTCCACTTTTCCTATTCTTACTATAAACAAAAGTATAGCAGAAAAACCAACGATTTTTGAAAAAAAGCTGCTAGACCTGTTTGGTTTTTTTCAAAATTTCGACACTTCCTTCGAATTGTAAAAAACAGCCAAAAGAAAAAAGTAAAGTTATCTTTATCAACTCGCTTTTTTGCAGTGAAGCAGTGCCTAATGCCGCTTGTGTTCAACTGATTATCCTAAGAAAAGAAATGGCCCCCCGTCGCTTTGACGGAGGGCCCATTTCTTTTCTTATTTCGTTTTGACGTAATTTTTCCCGTTCGCTTTTGGTCCCGATGATTTTCCGAAGAACACAACTAGGACTAAAATGGTCAATACGTATGGTGCTGCTTGTAGATAAACTTTTGGAATTTCTGAAATAATTGGTAAGTTTTCCCCAGCAATACTTAAGTTTTGTGCAAAGCCAAAGAATAAGGCTGCGCCCATTGCCCCAAGTGGATTCCATTTACCAAAGATCATTGCGGCCATTGAAATAAACCCTTGTCCTGCAATTGTGGTAATCCCAAAACGACCCGCAATACTTTGAGCAAAGACAGCTCCGCCCATACCGCCTAAGAAGCCGGATAGCAAGACGCCAGAATAACGCATTAAGTAGACATTAATTCCCAATGTATCTGCCGCTTGTGGATGTTCTCCCACAGAACGTAACCGTAAGCCAAAACGTGTTTTATAAATGACAAACCAAGCTAAAATCGCAATCAAAATTGCTACGAAAGCTGGCAAAGAGGTTTTTGCAAAGAATAGTTCACCAATCACTGGAATTTTTGACAATCCTGGGAAAGAAAAATAACCAAATGATTGTGTAATCATATCTGTTTGTCCTTTTTGATAAATAACTTTTACTAGGAAAACCCCTAGCGCCGGTGCCATCAAGTTAATGACAGTACCACTGATAATATGATCTGCTCGTAAGTTAATAGTTGCAACGGCATGTAAGAGAGAAAAGACAATCCCGACAACGCCTCCTACTAAACAAGCAATCCATGGTGTCGCCGCGCCAAATGTATCAGCAAACGTCAAGTTAAAAACGACCGAACTGAAAGCGCCCATTACCATAATACCTTCCAAGCCAACGTTAACCACACCACTTCGTTCTGAGAACGTTCCGCCTAATGCTGTCAAGATGAGCGGAGTTGCATACACTAATGTTTGCGTGATGATTGAGGAAATTGTTGCTAAATCCATTAGATGTCTCCCCCCTCTTGATTGTTTTTGTCTGGCGCCGCTTCAATTGTTTCTACAATCGCTACTTCTTTTTTACTACCAGACGCTTTTGCTAACAAGAAACGAATTAAATAACTAATTCCCACAAAGAAAATAATTGCTGCAATAACAACATCAACTAATTCGGTTGGTACACCAGCTATCAACGGCATTCCTTGTCCACCAAGTTTTAACATTCCAAACAGTAATGCGGAAAGTAAAATCCCGATTGAGCTACCTGCTCCTAATAGAGACACGGCCATACCATCGAACCCAATGCTCAACGATGTGTTTTGAATAAAGAAGTTTTGGAAAGTCCCCAATCCTTGGACCGCACCACCTAAACCAGCCAGCGTTCCTGAAATCATCATGGATAAAATAATCGTTCGCTTGCTGCTCATTCCAGCATATTCAGAAGCAAATGGATTTAACCCCACCGATCGAATTTCAAAACCAAGCGTTGTTTTTTTCATCAAGAACCACACAAGAATAAGGAAAATGAAGGCCAAGAAAATGCCGATGTTCAAACGAGAGCCATCACTGATACTTGTTAAAAACGGTGAGCGTAATGATGCATTCGCACCAATCATTTTGGTAATTCCTTTATTCGCCATAATACTTGGTTTCATGACATTATTAGCAATATGATTTCCTGTGTACAATAAAATATAATTCAACATAATCGTAACAATAACTTCACTCGTCCCAAAATAGGCACGCAAGAAACCTGGAATGGCTGCTGCTAAAGCTCCTGCAACCGCCCCAACAATAATCGCCACCGGCAACGCAATCATCCGGGGTGCATCAGGCATGGATAAAGCGACCCAAATACTAGCCACCCAACCACATAAGGCTTGTCCAGAAAGCCCGATATTAAAGAATCCAGCCGAATTTGCCACCGAGAATCCTAAAGCGGTAAAAATCAACGGTGCTGCGGTTACAAAAATCTCACCAATACTTTTCTTTCCTTGGAAAGCTGTTTCAAACATCGCTTGATACCCAGCCACTGGGTCATAGCCAAAGATAACCATAATAATTGCCCCTAAGAGGAAACCCATAATAACAGATAACACAGGGACTAAAATATTTCTTATTTTTTCAGAACGATTATTCAACAGTTTCACCTGCCTCTACTTTTGATAACTCAGCACGGGCTTCTTCCAATGAGTAGCCAGCCATTAACAAGCCCAATTCATTTTCTGTCGTTTCTTTCGGATCAACAATTCCGACAATTTCCCCCGCATGAATAACAGCGATACGATCAGAAACATTTAAAATTTCATCTAATTCAAAACTTACTAATAAAACAGCTTTATTTTTATCTCTTTGTTCAATTAGTCGACGATGAATGTATTCAATAGCTCCGACATCTAAACCGCGTGTTGGTTGAGAAACAATCAACAAATCTGGATCGCGGTCAACTTCTCGGGCAATAATCGCTTTTTGCTGATTCCCACCTGAAAGCGCCCGAGCTGGTACTAATTCATTAGGAGTCCGTACATCATATTCTTCAATTAATTCACGGGCATGTTTGTTAATCATTCGATAGTTTAAAATACCTGTTGAACTGTATGGTTTTTGGTAATACGTTTGTAGGCCAATATTTTCAGCCAATGTCATCTCTAATACCAAGCCATATTTATGTCGGTCTTCAGGAACGTGGGCGACACCCATTTCCGTAATTTCCCGAGGTTTGCGATTAGTAATCTCTTTTTCATTCAAATGAATGGACCCGTTTTCGACTTTGGTTAATCCTGCTAAGGCTTGGATTAATTCTGTTTGTCCATTGCCATCAATCCCCGCAATTCCAACAACTTCCCCTGCTCGGACATCTAAGCTAAGATTTTTCACTGCATCTAAGCCGCGGCTTTCTTTCACTACTAAATCTTTAATTGATAAAATTGTTTCTTTCGGTTGCGCTGGTTTTTTCTCTGTTTTGAAAGAAACAGAACGGCCCACCATCATATCGGCTAACTGTTGCGAAGAAACGTCTTTCACATTGACGGTGCCAATACTTTGCCCCCGGCGAATAACCGTACAACGGTCCGCCACTTTTTTAATTTCATCTAACTTATGTGTAATTAAAATGATCGATTTGCCTTCATCGGTTAGTTCTTTCAAAATAATCATTAATTCATCAATTTCTTGTGGCGTTAATACTGCGGTTGGTTCGTCAAAAATTAAAACGTTCGCACCACGATATAAGGTCTTTAAAATTTCAACCCGTTGTTGCATACCCACAGAAATATCGCGAATATAGGCATTGGGATTTACATCCAACCCGTATTGCTTAGACACTTCTTCAATCTCTTTTTTCGCTTTTTTCCGGTCTAAAATACCGCCATGGGTAGGTTCACTACCTAAGATAATATTTTCAGTCACAGTAAAGGCTTCAACTAACATAAAATGCTGATGGACCATTCCGATTCCTAAACGATTGGCTGCAGTAGGACTTGTAATGTTGACTTTTTCGCCATTCATATAAATCTCACCTGAGGTCGGTTCCAATAGCCCTGATAAGATATTCATCAAGGTCGACTTGCCTGCACCATTTTCACCTAGCAGTGCGTGGATTTCACCAGGTTTTACTTGTAAATCAATTTGGTCGTTGGCTTTGAACGTCCCAAATTCTTTGGTGATTTTACGCATCTCAATTACGTTTTCTTCTTGAGACAAGGTCTATTCACTTCCTAACAAAATTATATTGGCAATACTTTAGAGGGTAATTTTGACCCTTAACTAAGTAGTTGAAGAACCTCAACTATTTAGTTAAAAATCCAAACATCATAAAGGGTTCCCTTGGCAGCCGTCGCTGCCAAGGACCACTTCATTTTTAGAAGGAACAATAATGAGCCCTTCTTTTTTCATTTAGGAGCTTAAATTATTCTGGTTTTTCTGGGACTTTTACGTCACCTGAGATTACTTTATCTTTTGCTGTTTTAACAGCTTCTTTTGTTTTGTCGTTTAAATAGCCGTCTGTTAAGTCAACGCCACCATCTTTTAATCCATAAACTAAATGTTCGCCACCAGGGAATTTGTCTTCTAACGCACGGTTGGCAATATCTTGAACCGCTGTGCCGACACCTTTAAGTGTTGAAGTTAACGTGAAGTTGTCTTCTTTGCCGTCTTTTGTTTTGTACTTGCCATCAGCATCTTGATCACGGTCAACACCGATTACCCAAACTTTGTCGCCAGAACCTGATTCATTCAAGTCTTTTGCTTCTTGGAAGACCCCTTGTCCAGTCGCACCAGAAGCATGGAAGATGATATCAACGCCGTTTTGGTACATTGCAGCAGCTAAAGCTTTCCCTTTGGCAGGATCAGCAAATGAAGCCGCATATTTTGTATCAACAGTAATTTCTTTACCTAATTCTTTCGCAGCATCAGCCACACCTTTTTCAAAACCAGCTTGGAAACGGTCAATTACGACCCCTTCTTCACCACCAACAAAACCGACTTTGTTCGTTTTTGTTTCGTTTGCAGCAGCAACACCGGCTAAGTAAGCTGCTTCATTATCTCTAAATGTTGCAGAAACGACATTCTTTTTGCCATCGATTTGATCATCGATTAAAACAAAGTTTGTATCAGGGTTGGCATCTGCTGCAGAAGAAATTGCATCTTTTAGCAAGTAGCCAATACCAAAGATTGTGTTGAATTTACTTGATACCGCTTGGTCAATATTTGTTGTATAGTCAGCTGCATCATTCGATTGAATATATGCATACCCTTTTGAACCTTCTGGTAAATCATGTTCTTTACCCCAAGCTTGCAATCCTTCCCAAGAAGATTGGTTGAACGACTTGTCATCCACGCCGCCTGTATCTGTAATGATTACAGCACTATGCGCTGCATCCCCTTTGCCACCGCCGCTTTCAGCGGTTTTTCCTTTGCCACCACCACATGCTGCAAGTGAAACTGATAAACCTAATGCAATCAAACTAAAACCGAATAATTTTGCTTTTTTCATTTCTGTAAAGCCTCCTAAAAATAGTTTAATGTATTTAAACAACTAAGTTGTTTCTAAGGTTGGTCTGGGACTTTTACGTCACCAGAGATGATTTGTTCTTTGGCTTCTTTAACTGCCGTTTTGGCTTGATCGCTTAAGGCTTCTGTTGTTAAATCAACACCGCCATCTTTCAATCCATAAGTTAAATGTTCGCCGCCAGGGAATTTATCTTCTAATGCAAGATCAGAGATTTTTTTCACAGCAATATTTACACCTTTAATGGTTGAAGCTAACGTTAAGTTATCATCCTTGCCATCTTTGGTTGTATATTTACCGTCTTCGTTTTGGTCACGGTCAACACCAATCACCCAAACTTTATCTTTTGAACCTGTTTCATTTAGCGCTTTGGCTTCTTGGAAGATTCCTTGTCCTGTAGTCGCCGCTGCGTGATAAATAATGTCGGCACCTGCTTGATACATAGAAGAAGCTAAGGCCCGTCCTTTTGAAGCGTCTGCAAATGTCCCTGCATAAGTAGACGTAATTTGAATATCTTTGCCTAATTTTTTGCCAGCGTCTGCTACACCTTTTTCAAAACCAGCTTGGAAACGGCCAATAACAGGTCCTTCAACCCCGCCGATAAATCCTACTTTGTTGGTTTTCGTAGTGTTAGCTGCTGCCACACCTGCTAAATACGCAGATTCATTATCTCTAAATGTTGCAGAAGCGACGTTGTTTTTCCCATTAACTGTATCGTCGATTAGAACGAAATTCGTTTCTGGGTTGGCGTCCGCTGCATCTACTACTGCATTTTTTAGTAAATAGCCAATGCCAAAAATCGTTTTAAATTGACTTGAAATGGCTTGGTCAATGTTTGATGTATAATCAGATGCTTCATTTGATTGAATATACGCATACCCTTGAGGTCCTTCTGGAAGTTTGTGCTCTTTGCCCCACTCTTGCATTCCTTCCCACGCAGATTGGTTAAAAGATTTGTCATCAATGCCGGCTGTATCTGTGACCATTACGACACTATGTTGTGGATCACCTTTTGTGTTGGCATTCTTTTTGCTATTGCCGCCACATGCAGCTAACCCAATGGTTAAGGCAACTGCTGCCAATCCTAGACCTAAAAATTTTGCTTGTTTCACTTTCCGAAAAGCCCCCTACTATTTTATCTATTATTTCATTCGCATTTATGCTATTGAAATCTACTTTGAGCCCAACGAAACCTTATGTCCTTTTTTTAAAAATCTTTATCTGTAAATGAATAGGGCAATAATGCCTCAACTGTCATTGTTTTAGTCGCACCATCTTTACCAACTAGCGTGACCGGCATTTGTGGATCAAAGAATTCAGCCATTACTTGACGACAAGCGCCACATGGAGAAATGGGTGCCTCTGTATTACCTGCTACAACTAAATGTTGGAAGGTCCGTTCATCTTCTGAAATGGCTTTAAAAATCGCCGTTCTTTCTGCACAATTTGTTAAACCAAAGGAGGCATTTTCAATGTTGACTCCTTGATACATTTTCCCGTCTGCAGTCACTAAGCAAGCGCCCACAGGAAAGTTAGAATACGGTACATAGGCGTGTGCCAATGCTTCTACGGCACAATCAAGCCATTCTTGTTTTACTGTCATCTTTTTCGCCACACCTTCGTTTAATTTGAAATACGAATTAATACCCTTCGCCAGTTGCGCCAGAAACAATTGCTACACCCGTACTTGCACCGATGCGTGTTGCCCCAGCTTCAATCATTGCTAACGCTTCTTCTGCATTATGCACGCCACCAGAAGCCTTAACGCCCATGTCAGGACCAACTGTCTCACGCATTAAACGAATGTCTGCTACTTTAGCGCCGCCTGTTGAGAAGCCAGTAGATGTTTTAACGAAATCGGCACCTGCTTCTTTGGCTAATTCACAAGCTTTAACTTTTTCTTCGTCTGTTAATAATGCTGTTTCAATAATCACTTTGACTAACGCTTTTCCTTTGGCTGCATCTACTACGCCTTGAATGTCTTGACGTACGTAATCGTATTGTTGTGATTTTAATGCACCAATATTAATCACCATATCCACTTCATTCGCACCATTTTTAATCGCATCAGCTGCTTCGTATGCTTTAACTTCTGGTGTATTTGCCCCCAAAGGAAAGCCAATAACGGTACACACAGCGACGTCGGTATCTGCTAATTGCTCGCTAGCAAAAGCGACCCAACAAGGATTGATACATACAGAGAAAAAGTTGTACTCCTTAGCTTCGTCAATAATTTTTTGGACAGCGGCTTCTGTCGCTTCTGGTTTCAAAATAGTGTGGTCAATCATGCGGTTTAATTCCATGATGAGAATTCCTCTTTTCTTTTTGTTTTATTCCGTAATAATATCGTGAATCAAAATAGGCTCTTCGCCGGTTGGTCCAATTTCAATGTTTTTATAAAGCAATTGTTCGACTTCTGTCACGTCTTCACGATTGGCATAAATGGTTAGTAATGATTCGCCTTTTTCAACTGGGCTCCCTACTTTTTTGTGAAGTTTCAAGCCAACTGCAAAATCAATCGTATCTTCTTTCGTAGCCCGACCAGCGCCCAGCAACATTGCGGCAACGCCAATTTCATTGGCAACGATTTTTTGTACCACGCCTGTTTCTTTGGCAGGTAAATCAAATTGATAAGTTGCGGTTAATAATTTTTCTGGCTGGTCAACAACGGAACTGTCGCCGCCTTGATTTTCAATCATTTCTTTAAATTTTGCGAGCGCTCGACCGCTCGTTAATGCTTCTTCTAATAAAGCCCGTGCTTCGTCTAACGTCTCGGCTTTTTTAGCTAAAACGACCATCTGACTTCCTAAGACATAGCACATCTCCACTAAATCTTCTGGCCCATTTCCTTGCAAGGTCTCGATTGCTTCAACGATTTCTAAACTATTTCCGATGGCCTCCCCTAAAGGTTGTGACATGTCTGAAATTACTGCCATCGTTTGGCGATTTGCCAGTTTTCCAATGCGAACCATTGTTTCCGCTAATCGACGAGCACTTGCTAGGTCTTTCATAAAGGCCCCTTCACCAGTAGTCACGTCTAAGACAATCGCATCTGCCCCTGCGGCAATTTTTTTACTCATAATGGAACTTGCAATTAATGGAATTGAGTCAACAGTGGCGGTCACATCACGTAACGCATAAAGTTTTTTGTCTGCTGGTGCTAGATCACCTGACTGACCAATCACTGCCACTTTTGTATCGTTCACCAATTGAATAAAACGTTCTTCTGTCAATTCAACTTTAAAACCAGGAATCGCTTCTAATTTATCCAACGTACCGCCCGTGTAGCCTAAGCCACGACCAGACATTTTTGCTACATTGACCCCGACACTAGCAACTAATGGCGCTAAAATAAGCGTCGTAGTGTCGCCTACGCCACCTGTAGAATGCTTGTCGACTTTGATTCCTTCTATAGAAGAAAGATCCACAATTTCGCCTGAATGGACCATTGCTAACGTCATTTGTGTAATTTCTTCGTCTGTCATATCTTGGTAAAAAACAGCCATTAAAAAGGCACTTACCTGATAATCTGGAATTGAACCATCTGTGTATCCGTTGATAATAAATTGAATTTCTTCGCTTGTTAGTTGATGCCCGTCACGTTTCTTTTCAATAATGTCTACCATTCTCATGAATTCGTTCCCTCCGATTTCCCGATAATGTATTATACAACAAAATCGTTCAGCTTTAAACCATTTAGTAAACCAGTTTACTATTATTTTTTTCTTGTGAAAACGCAAACAACACGAACATTCCATTTCTAAGCTGTTTTTTAAATCGGTTTTGTGCTTTTTCTAGCAATAAACGTCGCATCAAAAACTTTATTTGGAACTTTCCCTGTTGGATCTGCAATAGCTTCCACCAAAAATTTTGCTGCATAATAGCCAATATCAAAACTCGGCTGATAGACGGTTGTTAAACTCGGCACCAAATATTCGGAAATTTCCAAGCCATCAAAGCCAACCACCGAAATATCGTCAGGAATTTTCTTGCCCGCTTCTTCAATGGCTTGATAAGCTCCCATCGCCATTTCATCATTGCCACAAAAAATTGCTGTGATTTCTTCATTTTTCAAAACTTCTTTCGCCGCAGCATAGCCGCCATGCAAGTTCAATTCCCCAGCACAAACATAATGCGGACGAAAAGGTAAATTATTGTCCTGTAACGCATGCTGATACGCCGTCACTCGTTCCGTCAAACGATAATAGCCGGCACTTTCACGCAACATGCCAATATGCTGATGCCCTTGTTGAATCAAATGATGGACCGCTTGATAAGCACCTTCGTACTCTTTAACGATTAATCGTCCACTATCTCGTGGATTAATCCCACGATCGACAAGAATGACAGGAATCGGATGTTCTCGTCGGTCTTTTAAAATATGATTTTCTGGCAAAACATTCGGCGTGGCAAAAATAATGCCATCCACCGACCGATGAATCAACTCGCTAACATATTGCATCGCTTGCTCGGAATCATGCTTTGAATTGCATAACAAAATCATGTAGCCTAACGAATTTAAATATGTTTCCACACCTTCAATCACTTTTGAGAAAAAGAAATCCGTCACATCTGGCACAATCATACCAATGGTTTTGGAATGACGGTTGATTACATTCGAAGCAAAGTAATCTGGCTTGTAATGATTTTCAGCGACTACCGCCAACACCTTGTTGCGGGTTTTTTCACTGAAACGACTCCCTTTATTATTCAGAATTTGTGAGACGGTTGTGACAGAAACACCAGCCATATCAGCAATTTCTTTAATCGTTAGTTTCATCGCGCCCCTCCCAACGTCTCCTTTTGCATTGACAGACATTTGTAGACGTGTTACAGTCTTCAAAATACTTATCGAATCTTTTACATTTTAACAAAAAAAAGACAAAAGAAATAGACTAAAAAGATTAAAAAACAAAAGAAAATGGAGGCTATTTTTTTCATGGAAGAATCCCGTGTCCGTCAATTACCAAAAATCGAGCTGCACTGTCACTTAGATGGGTCGATTCGACCAACCACTTTACGCACCATTGCTGAAAAACAAAACATTCCATTACCCCAAGACGAACAAGCCTTGAAAGAGTTAGTGGTTGCCCCTGAAAAATGCACCGATTTGAATGATTATTTAACTCGGTTTGACTTCGTGCTCACCTGTCTACAAACAGCTGAAGCTTTGCAAGCAGCGGCGTATGACGTGATTAGCCAAGCTGCCGAAGATGGCGTGGCATACATAGAGGTGCGTTTTGCGCCTTCGCAACATACAGAAAAAGGCTTACGGTTACCTGAAATCGTGACCGCTGTTTTAACTGGCTTAAAACAAGGCGAAGAAGATTTTGGTGTAAAAAGCAATGCACTGTTATGCGGCATGCGGCATGACCAACAACAAGCCATAGAAAAAATCGTTCACTTAGCGCATGATTTCAGAGAGACAGGCGTTGTCGGCTTTGATTTAGCTGGCAATGAAGTCGATTTCCCTCCATACACATTTGAAGACGTATTAGCTTTAGCCAACCAATTGTCAATTCCATTAACACTCCACGCTGGGGAATGCGGCTGTGGCAAAAATGTCGCTGATGCTGTCACTTTAGGTGCCACTCGGATTGGCCACGGTATTGCTTTGAAAGATACACCCGAATACTTGGCGCTCTTAAAAGAAAAAAAGGTTCTTTTAGAAATGTGTCCAACTAGCAACTTCCAAACAGGCACCGTCAAAACATTGGCTGAATACCCTTTTCAACAATTTATAGAGGCTGGCTTAGCCGTCTGCATCAATACCGATAATCGCACTGTTTCAGATACTACGTTAACGAAAGAATTCATGAAATTGGCCACTTGGTATCAATTAAGTTATGACGAAATGAAGCAACTCACTAAAAATGCGCTTGCAGGTGCTTTTTTATCGCCAGACGAAAAAAAACTGTTGAACCAAAAAATTGATCAAGCATATCTATTCTAAAAAAGAACCTCCACTAATGAGCCGACCCCCAAAAGTTAGACCTAGAAATCTAACTTTTGGAGGTTTTTTTGTATGGCAAAATACAGTTTTGAATTTAAACTTAAACTTGTTCATGACTACTTATCTGGTCAAGGAGGTCTAAGGTTTCTCGCAAAGAAGTATGGGTTTAAAGATAGTTCTCAAATAAGCAAATGGATAAATGCCTATAAAGAACTTGGTGAAGAAGGCCTACTTCGCAGTCGAAAAAATAAGAATTACTCTGTTCAATTTAAGCTAGATGCGATAGAGTTATATTTAACAACAGAGTTGTCCTATCAAGAAGTAGCTAATCTTCTAAAAATGAACAATCCATCATTGATTGCGAATTGGCTTAGAACGTATCAGAAGTTTGGTATAGAGGGACTCTCTAAACAGAAAGGACGTCCACCTACCATGTCTAAAAAGAAACGAAATGAACCCCAACCACTACCAAGTGAACGATCTCAAGTAGAGAAACTAGAAAAAGAAAATAGAATGTTAAAAATTGAGAATGCCTATTTAAAAGAATTGAGGAGACTGCGTTTAGAGGACGAACAAAAAATGAACGAATCGCACGAATCATTCACAGTCTCCGAAGACACTTTCGATTAAAAGATATTTTGGAAACCCTAAGGTTTCCAAAATCTACTTACATGTACTGGCAAAAACGCCTCGACAGAACAGCTTCAACACAAATCATCGAAGAAGAAATTCAAGCGATTCGTAAAAAACATCAACATTATGGCTATAGAAGGATGACCCAAGAATTGAAACGACGTGGATTTCAAGTGAATAAAAAGAAAGTCCAGCGATTAATACAAAAGTTAAAGTTACAAGTCAAAGCTTTTACTAAGAAATCAAGAAAATATAATTCCTATAAAGGAACCGTTGGTAAAATCGCTAAAAATTTGATTCGTCGCCGATTTAAAACCTCTGTTCCTCATCAAAAAATTACAACTGATACAACTGAATTTAAGTACTTTGAAGCAGATAACGCAGGCATCTTTCGTCAGAAAAAACTATACTTAGATCCATTTATGGATATGTATAATAGTGAAATTCTAAGCTATAGCCTTTCTACTCAACCAAATGGTAAAACAGTTATGGAAGGTCTGAAAGAAGCAATTTCTCAAACAAATGATTGTCCCTATCGGCGCACCTTTCACTCTGATCAAGGCTGGGCTTATCAAATGAATGTCTATATACAAACATTAAAGGACAACAATATCTTTCAAAGTATGTCTCGAAAAGGAACCTGTTTAGATAATTCTCCTATGGAGAATTTCTTCAGTATCCTAAAACAAGAAGTGTACTATGGAAAAATCTATCAAAGTCAAAATGAATTGAGAGAAGCAATTGAGAACTACATTTATTATTACAATCATCACCGAATCAAGGAAAAACTTAACTGGAAAAGCCCAGTAGAATTTCGACAATTCAATCAAAAAACTGCATAAAAATAGAGTGGAAAAATCCACTCTATAAAAAGTCTAACTTTTTGGGGTCACTACACTTTAACACTTCGTAAAATATAATAGCCTTTGTCTTTTGTCACAATTTCAACATTGCCAAATACTTCAGCCATTTTCTTTTCTGCACTAGGTGCACCTTGTTTCTTTTGAATAACTACCGTTAGTGTGCCACCAACTTTCAACAACGGAAAAGCCCCTGTTAAAATGCCATGGACAACTTTTTTGCCTGCACGAATGGGCGGATTGCTAACAATCGCCGCGTAGGTCGTTTCGTTTAAGGTTTCATACACATTGGAAGAATGGATATCCACAGTAGTAATTTGGTTGCGTTGGGCGTTCATTTGAGCTAGCCCAACTGCCCGTTGGTTGACATCCACCATTTCCACCAGTCGACCAGTCGCCGCTGCTAAGGACAACCCAATTGGTCCATAGCCACAACCAACATCTAACAAACGGCCTGCTGGTAAATTTTCCCATTCAAAGGCATCAATCAACACACGAGAACCATAATCCACTGTTCCTCTTGAGAAGACCCCGCTATCGGTCGTAAACTGAAAGGTCCGACCACGTAATGGAAAAGACCAGCTTTCTAAATCATGTGCTAATTCTGGATTTTCTGTATAATAATGATTCGCCATTTTGTTCTTCCTATCTATGCTTGTTTTGGTTTTAGTCTACCTTTTATTTCTCGAACAATCAAGGCACCTAATAATTCATAGCCCACTTGTGAAAAATGCAAACCATCCGCTTGTAAAAATTCATCCGTTCCAGGATAAACAGTCATCGCTTTATACAAATCAATAACTGGCAAGTTATGTGCCGCTCCGACTTCTTGTGCAACCTTGACCAATTCCTTGATACGCGTTTGTGGACGTTCTGGACGTCTGCCACTATCCGCATATGGTGGCGTAATTAAAATCACCTTTTCTGAACCAATTTCGTGAATCATTGTTTCAAGGTTTTCTCTAAACGTGGCTACTGTTATATTTCGATCCAGTGACGCATCATTGGCGCCAAAGAAAATCACCACCTCATCAGGTTTCTCAATTAGTACTTCTTTATTTAATCGTTTTAAACCATCCTCTGTTGTATCGCCAGGCATTCCAGCATTAATGACAGCCACTTCTTCTAGACCCATCGCAGCAATATCCCGTTTTACTAAGTCAACAAGAACAGGTGAGACAGCTTCGTCTAAATAACCAGCAGTAATGCTATCACCAAATAATACAATTTTTCTCATGGCTTTTCCCCTCTTTTCTAACAGTTTTCTCTTTTCATGATACCATTTTCATCATAAATTGGCGAAGAAGGGAATTCTTTTGTAAAATCCTGTGTTTCCCTTGTGAAATTATGGTAAAATGTACAAAGATTGAACAGGGTTTGGTGGAGGAACAATGGACGATAAAATGAATTACTACCCAATTTCCAGAGAAGAATGGCATGGGTTTTATCATGACGGCAAAGCACCGTTAACCGAAGCAGAATTGGATAACATTAAAAGTGTGAACGACCAAATTTCACTAAAAGATGTACAAGAAATTTATGTACCCTTAACGCATCTTATTCATTTGTACATGAAAGAATTTGAATCGCTAACACTTAGCAAAGGATTATTCCTACATGAATATGTCTCTGTACCACCATTCATCATTGGAATTGCCGGCAGTGTCGCCGTTGGTAAAAGCACCACCGCTCGTCTTTTGCAAAGAATTCTGGCCCGAACGTTTAAACGAAGAAACGTTCAACTCATTACAACGGATGGATTTTTGTATCCCAATAAAGTGTTAGAAGAACAGGGAATTATGGACCGAAAAGGGTTTCCTGAAAGTTATGACATGGAGAAGCTAATTAATTTCTTAAACGAAGTCAAAAGCGGCAAAGACGAAATTAAAGCACCTGTCTATTCTCACAGTGTCTACGATGTTATCGAAGGCGAATATGAGTTGATTCAACAACCAGATATTTTGATTGTTGAAGGCATTAACACATTACAGTTACCCGCCAATCAACAAATTTATGTGAGTGATTTTTTTGATTTTTCTATTTTTGTGGATGCCGATCCAGCCTTAATTGAAAAATGGTACCTAGAACGTTTTGGGGCCTTATTAGATACGGCTTTCTTAGATCCTAATAATTATTATTACCAATATGCAATTGGCAAACGAGAAGATGCTTTCGCCATGGCACGGAATGTTTGGAAAACCGTGAACTTACCGAACTTGGAGGAATATATCTTGCCAACGCGCGGACGTGCGGACATTATTTTGCATAAAACGGAAAATCATTTGATTGACCAAATCTATCTACGTAAATATTAAGGGTTGACGAGCTAAGAAATATCCTGTATCTTTTGTAGAAATATCCTTGAAAATTTTCAGCAGAATGCATGACTTTCAAGGAGTAAAATGTTTTAATAAGTATAGCTAGACAAAGAAGAGTACGGAACAAAAGTGAACCACTTTTTAACCGCCTGATTCTCGGCTGTTTAAAAGTAGCCCCTGCGGAATTAAGCCAAAATTTTCTAAAAATCGTAAAACAATTTTTGAAAATCCTTTCTTAATTCTTAGTGCTGACCACTTTTTAACCGCCTTTTCTTTAGATAAATTTAAATGGATAAGGGGTAATAGACGTGACTAACGTTGCCGATTTGACATCTGTCGAAAAAATTATTGTTTTAGACTTTGGTAGTCAGTTTAACCAATTGATTACTCGTCGTATTCGTGAATTTGGCGTATTCTCTGAGTTATTAAGCCACCGAACTACGGCAGAAGAAATTCGCAAAATCGCGCCTAAAGGAATCATCTTCTCAGGTGGACCAAACAGCGTGTATGACAAAGATGCTTTTAGCATTGATCCAGAAATTTATGAGTTAGGAATTCCCATTCTTGGCATCTGCTACGGTATGCAATTAATGACTCATAACTTAGGCGGAAAAGTAGAACCTGCCGCAAACCGTGAATACGGAAAAGCAGAATTAGAAATCCTTGGTGATGCGACATTATTCCAAGGAACACCTGCGAAACAAACCGTTTGGATGAGCCACGGTGATTTAGTAACAGAAATCGCTCCTGGATTCGAAAAAGTTGGGACAAGCAATGATTGTCCAATCGCTTCTATCGAAGATGCCAACCGCAAATTCTACGGCGTACAATTTCACCCAGAAGTTCGTCATTCAGAATATGGTAACGACTTATTACGTCACTTTGCTTTTGATGTGTGTGGCTGTACTGGTGACTGGAGCATGGAAAACTTCATCGATATGGAAGTCGCTAAAATCCGTGAACAAGTAGGCGATAAAAAAGTCTTACTTGGTTTATCAGGTGGCGTTGACTCAAGTGTTGTCGGCGTGCTTTTACAAAAAGCCATTGGCGACCAATTAACTTGTATCTTCGTTGACCATGGATTATTACGTAAAGGTGAAGCAGAACAAGTAATGGAAAGTTTAGGCGGTAAATTTGGCTTAAACATTATTAAAGTAGATGCAAAAGAACGCTTCTTAAGCAAATTAGCAGGCGTTTCTGACCCTGAACAAAAACGTAAAATCATCGGTAACGAATTTGTGTATGTTTTTGATGACGAAGCAACTAAACTTGCTGGGGAAGAAGGCGTTTCATTCCTAGCACAAGGAACTCTTTACACAGACGTCATCGAATCTGGTACAGAAACTGCGCAAACAATTAAATCACATCACAACGTTGGTGGTCTTCCTGAAGACATGCAATTTGAATTAATTGAACCTTTAAATACATTATTCAAAGACGAAGTTCGTGCCTTAGGAACTGAACTTGGCATGCCTGATGCAATCGTTTGGCGCCAACCATTCCCAGGACCAGGATTAGGTATTCGTGTGCTTGGTGAAATTACAGAAGATAAATTACAAATCGTTCGTGATTCAGATGCTATCCTACGTGAAGAAATCGCAGCAGCTGGCTTAGATCGTGACATTTGGCAGTACTTTACTGTCTTACCTGGCATCCGCTCAGTAGGCGTTATGGGCGATGGCCGTACCTACGATTACACAGTCGGTATCCGTGCTGTGACTTCTATCGACGGCATGACCGCTGACTTTGCCCGTATCCCTTGGGATGTTTTACAAAAAATCTCTGTGCGCATCGTGAACGAAGTTGCACATGTAAACCGTATCGTGTACGATATTACTTCAAAACCACCTGCAACTGTGGAGTGGGAATAACAATCAACCCGCTAGAAAACCTATTTTATAGGTGTTTCTAGCGGGTTTTCTTTTGTGTTATCACACTTTGCTCCACCGCCCTCAAAGTCCTATAATTTAATCATAAGAATAGTGGCTATTAATAAAATTCATCAATTAAAAGGAAGCGATTTCAACATGTCAAAAACAACTTTTCTTAAGTATGGTTTTATTGTCCTCTTCATAGGAATTTTTTTACTTCGTGCCCAAAAAGTTATTTCTGAGCCCCTATCGTACCTTTTTTCGGGTATTCTTTTGCTTATTGTTGCGTATTTAATACTCGTGAAAAAAATGAACTTTTTCTCAAGTTTGCTCACAGTTACCGACCAGCCTTCTTCTACCCAACAACGATTAGGTCAAATCTCTGGTCTTGTCAGTTTATTGATTGGTTTACTTCTGGTAATTTTTTCAGTCATTTTATAGACACTTTTTCACCATTGTTCTTATAAAAACAAGACGTTCTTGTTTGGCCTTTGACGTTGTCGTATACTATAAATAATAAATAAGCTATGAAGGAGTAAATTAATGAAAAAAAGTGTTATAACTAGTTCTATGTTAGCGGTTTTGTTGTCGGGATTTCTCGTTACCCCTATTTCTGCTTACGCTTTGGAACGCTCTAAGGGAACTACTGAAGAAACGGTGGCTTCAGAAACATCTCTAACGGAGCGACAAATGAGTAGCGGTGTCACTGAAGAAATGAACCCAAGCATCATAAATTCTCAAGAGGAAACAGAAACAACGTCCACTTCCTCAACCTCCGATTCCACCACTGAAGTTTCTACATCAGAAGTAACAACTGTTAATGATACAGAAAATAGTAGCGACGATACTGAAACTACTTTGGAAACATCACAAAGTAATGAGGACACACCTATAGCACCGGCAAAAGCAGAAGAAAAAGTTCCTGATATTAATTATCAGACACATATCCAAGACATCGGATGGCAAGGGGTTGTCAAAAACGGGGAAATTTCTGGGACTAGCAGACGCTCTTTACGTCTTGAAGGAATTAAAATGAATATTTCAAATTCAGATTTGGCTGGATCTGTAGAATATAGAACACATGTCCAAGAAATTGGGTGGCAAGGATATGTGAAAGATAATCAATTGTCTGGTACAAGCGGAAAGTCTTTGCGGCTCGAAGCGATTCAAATTCGCTTAACTGGAGAAATAGCTAACGCATATGATGTTTATTATCGTGTGCATATAGAAGATAAAGGTTGGTTGAATTGGGCAAAAAACAGTGAGTCCGCAGGTAGTCAAAGCGCCGCTAAAAGATTAGAAGCCATTCAAATTAAATTAGTGAAGAAGGGCGAAGCGGCACCTGAAGGAAATGGAAAAGCCTTTTTAATTGGAAATGAAGCAAAACGTCCAGATGAAATCAAACCAACTGTCAATTATCAAACACACGTGCAAAATATTGGTTGGCAAGGGGTTGTCAAGAATGGCGAAATAGCTGGTACAAGTGGGAAAAATTTACAACTGGAAGCAATCAAAATCAACCTGAGTGATGCTGCTCTAGCTGGAAACATAGAATACTCTACGCACATCCAAAATATCGGATGGCAAGATTATAAAGCCAATGGGGCATTATCTGGCACAACTGGAAAAAATTTACAATTAGAAGCCATTAAAATTAAACTGTCCGGTGATGTTTCAAGATATTATGATGTCTATTACCGTGTCCATATCCAAGATAAAGGTTGGTTAAATTGGGCAGCTAATGGCGCCCCAGCTGGAAGTCAAGCTGCATCTAAACATTTAGAAGCCATCCAAATCAAAGTAGTTAGAAAGGGCGAAACTGCTCCTAAAGGAAATGGAAAAGCCTTTTTAGTTGGAAATGAAGCAAAACGTCCAGATGAAATCAAACCAACTGTCAACTATCAAACACACGTGCAAAATATTGGTTGGCAAGGGGTTGTCAAGAATGGTGAAATAGCTGGTACAAGTGGGAAAAATTTACAACTGGAAGCAATCAAAATCAACCTGAGTGATGCTGCTCTAGCTGGAAATATAGAATACTCTACGCACATCCAAAATATCGGATGGCAAGCTTATAAAGCTAATGGGGCATTGTCTGGCACAACTGGAAAAAATTTACAATTAGAAGCCATTAAAATTAAACTGGCCGGTGATGTTTCAAGATATTATGATGTCTATTACCGTGTCCATATCCAAGATAAAGGTTGGTTGAATTGGGCAGCTAATGGTGCCTCAGCTGGAAGTCAAGCTGCCTCTAAACATTTGGAAGCTATTCAAATCAAAATAGTTAGAAAAGGTGAAACTGCTCCTAAAGGATCTGGAAAAGCCTTTTTAGTTGGCGATGAAGCTCGCACACCAGCAGAGATAGCAAACAGATTACGTGCAGAAAGATTAAAGAAAAAACCTTATTATTATTCTCAACGTGACCCACAATGGATTAATACTTATATCGGAAACTATACCATTGGCGCAGCAGGATGTGTTCCAACAAGTTTATCTATGATTTTAAGAGGCTCTTACGGTTATAATGTAAATCCTGTCAGTGTTGCAACAAGAATGGCATCTTATGGCGGGTTAAATCAAAGATACTTTGGCGCTTCTGCAACTGATTTAGTGATAACAGCTCAATCATATGGCCGTTCGATCAAAGTTATTAATGATGTAGCTACATTAAACGCCTATCTTTCTGAAGGATATCCCGTTATTTTATATCAAAATGTTGGGATTGGACATGCTATTGTCGTTCATGAGTACAAAAATGGTTACACTTTAACCTATGATCCGTATGGTCGCCAGTTTTACTCAGGTTGGGTGTCAACACAAGCACTTTGGAATACCCCGTCAAATGATCCAATTGATTGGACAGAAGGCCGACCATGTTTCGTTATTTTATAGGAGGATATAATGAAAAAAAAACTTATTGTACTATTGTTAGCCTTATTTTTAACGGCATGTAGTAATAATACTGGGGGAAAAAATAGCGACGCTTCATCTACTGAAGTATCAACTAAGCAGCAAACTACCCAGTCTTCTAAAAAAGATAGTAGTAATCCGGACACAACACCAACTTCTACATCATCTATAACAATTGAAACAACCGAGAATTTAAAGAATAGAGAATTGAATCCAACAGATGATGTTTCAAAAACTAGACGACAATTGTATGAACAAGGAATTAACAGTTCAACAATTACGGATAAAGAACTAAAGGAATATATATCAGAGGCTAAAGAACAAAAGAAAGATGTCATTAATTATATTAAGCAAAAAATAAATCAATAAAGTTATCTCATATTGATTCCCCCTTGACTCTCCCTTCACTCTTGGCTATGATTACCTTAGCAAGTACAATGGTGTACTGTGAACAGTCGAGCAACGGCGCTCAAAAAGATTGGCTTTCGTGCATTCTTTTTGAGGGCTTTTTATTTTTAGAAAGTAGGGAAATTGAATGGAAAAAATGTACCGCAGTCCGTATGAAGCGTACCCGTATCTATCTTCTAAACCAGAAGATTTACGATGTGATTTTGAATTAATGACTGATGAATTGGCCTCGATGACAGGTCTTCTACGAGGATACGTGCAACAATTAGACGTCCCTGAACAGCCTGCACTAACAGAAGAACTAGCCAAAATTTGCGAGTTAATCTACCATGTCAATCCAACGACCCGAACAAAATTAACAGTCACAGAGGACGAAATAGCCTGGCTTTTGGAACGTGTCAATGCTATGAATGAACTGACATACGAAGAAAATCGTCCTTTTGTTTTACCGATGGGCACAATCTGTTCCTCTTATGCACACATTTTAAGAGCCAAAGCCAAAGATATTGTTCGTTTACTTTATCGCATGGACTATGGTGGTAAAAAAATTGATCCGCAGCTGTATGATGTAGTCAACTTACTCTCAGGTTACTTTTTCATGTTAGCCTTGTACCTAAATCAGCTCGAAAATGGTGAAGAAGTTCCCTTTGTTTCTCGCAACTATTCTATTTAAAAAGTACACCGACCGCTAACGACGAATTGCTAGCGGTCGGTGTACTTTTATACAGGTAAGTACGCTTCTCCTTTTGCAAATAGTTTAGCAGTACCACCAATAATGACTCGATTTTCTTTCACTTCACAAGTTAAAAAGCCGCCTCTTGGGGACACTTGATAGGCCGAAAGGGTCGTTTGATTGAGCCGTTTTCCCCAATAAGGAATTAAATTGGCGTGCGCAGAACCACAAACTGGGTCTTCGTTAATTCTTAGTTTCGGGAAAAAAGTTCGTGAAACAAAATCCACCGAGTCTCCTGATGCCGTTACAATGACTCCTACTCCTAAATCCAATGCTTTTAATGCAGAAAAATCTGGTGTGATTTTTGCCACTGTCTCTTCGTCTTTTAAGACAAAAAATAAATCGCGACCCAAATAAGCTTCATAAATTTTCGTGCCTAAAGCGGCTTCATACTCTGGCAAAATTGGAATCCTTTCCGGTAGGATATAAGGAAAATCTAGATAATAGTATTCCTCTTTTTTGGTCACTGCGAGCGGTCCACTTTGACTAGTAAAATGGAGTGTTTCTTCCGCAACGGAATAATAGTTAAACAACACAAAAGCCGTCGCTAATGTAGCATGTCCACAGAGATCGATTTCTCGTTCCGGCGTAAACCAGCGCAGGGCGTAACTTTGTCCCTCCTTGACCGTAAAAGCAGTCTCTGACAAATTATTTTCAATCGCAATGTTTTGCATCACCGCTTCTGGCAACCATTTTTCCAAAACATAAACAGCGGCGGGATTGCCTTTAAAAACTTCCTCCGCGAAAGCATCGACAATATAATAGGGATAACTCATTTTAATTCTCTCCTTGTATTTTTTGATAAATGTATTCCGCGCAACACAAATCCTCAACTGCTAAGCCAACCGCATCAAAAATCGTGCGGCCTTTCTGCTCCGCCTTTAGTTTAACTTTGCCAGTGACTAATTCGCCGAGAGAACCTACAATTTTTTCAGCTGAAAAGGCACCTTCTGAAATCGGAATTAAAAGATCCCCGCTTTCTTTTAATGCAGCCGCATACTCATCTACAAACACTTGACTGTTTTTAACAAGGTCGCTTGTTAATTCTCTGGAAGTCGGCGTGAATGTACCAATTGCATTGATATGGGCATTCGGCAAAACGTCTTTTTCTTCTAAAAATGCGTCCTGACTGGAAGTTAGTGTACAGATAATTTCCGCTTCCTGGACGGCTTCTTGGACAGAAGAACAACCAATAAAGGTACATTCGGGGTAATTGTGCTGTTGCTTAGCGATTAATTTTCGTGCACGTTCTGCTGTGCGGTCATATATAAAAACCTTTTCAATCGCCCGAACGCTTTGTAGCGCTGCGAGATGAGATGAAGCTTGTTGACCTGCACCAATCAAAGCGATACTTTTTGCCTTTGGAGCTGCTAAATAATCGGTTGCCAAAGCAGAAACAGCTGCCGTGCGAAGCCACGTAATCGCATTGGCGTCCATCATCGCGACTGGTCTTCCAGTAGAACTATCAAACAATAAAATTTGACCAAGATGCGAGGCCAAATTTTTTTGTGGATTTTCTGGAAAAGCTGTAATGATTTTTGCCCCAAAAAAGCGATTTTTTCCTAAGTAAGCAGGCATTAATGCAAAAAGATTTTGATTTTTCCCATCTGGTAAAACCTCTACATGGCGCTCACTTTGCGAAATTTTTCCTTTTTGCAACTCTGCAAAGCAACGTTTCATCACTTGAATTGCTTCGGAAAACGACAATTGTTGAATAACCCTCTCATAAGAAATAATGTCCATCTGAATTCCTCCCTTTGCGCTATCATAAACCAGACAAACAATACACTCAATGCTATAATTGTATGGAATACAATTTTATAGAAAGGAAGTTCCCCTCATGCCGATTAATTCCTATGAGAACTATGTGTTGTCATGGCGCCCTGTTAAAGAACGTTTAACAAGACCTTATTACCAATCATTGGTTCAACAATTAGAAGCGGATATCTTATCTGGTGCGCTTCAAAAAAATGTGAAATTGCCTTCGCAAAGAGAATTAGCTGATTACTTGGATCTGAATTTCACGACGATTGGTCAAGCCTATAAACACGCTATGGAAAAAGGCTTACTTTATACCAACATCGGTAGCGGCACTTTCGTTTCTCCCAACGCGTTTCACTCAATTACAATCTCTACCAACCAAGTAGCGGACCATCTAATTGATTTAGGGCTGGTTAGTTCCTTTGATATGTGTAATCAGCGGATTTTACCTTTTATTGAATCCGTTAGTAAAAATGCGGCCCTTAACAGTTTGCTAAATTATCGCGATCCTTTAGGTACGCACTTTCAACGAGCAACCGCTGCCGAATGGCTTCAGACACAAGGCGTTCGGACCAATGCCGAAGAAGTTGCCATTGTATCTGGTGTCCAGAATGGACTGGCCGTGACGTTAGCCGCCGCTTTTTCTCCAGGTCAGCGGATTGCCGTAGATCGATACACGTATTCAAATTTTATTGAACTCGCCCAGCTTTATCATTTAGAAATCGTCCCGATTGGCTATGATTCCGAGGGGATGGACCCAGAGCATTTACTGCAAGAATGCAAAAAGAAAAAAATACATGGTATTTTCTTAATGCCCGCATGTAATAACCCGATTGGTTTCCAAATGTCTAGCGCCCGCCGAATGACTTTAGCTGAAATCATTCAGCAAGAACACTTATGGGTAATTGAAGATGACATTCATTCTTTTTTAACAACTTATGCACAGCAAGCAGTTTTACCAACGTTTCAAGAACTCTTACCTCAACAAACGATTTACTTAGCGGGGATGACAAAATTTGTCTGTACAGGCTTACGCATTGCGTACCTTGTTTTCCCTCCGCTTCTTCGCCAAGAAATAGAGCGTGCGATTTTTAACATTAACGTTAAAACTTCTGGCTTTGATGCTGAAATTGTCACCCAAGTCTTACGCTCACCAGTTGCAAAAGAATTAGTGATAGAAAAATTGGCTTTAACAAAACAAGCCAATGACTTATTTGATACCATTTTTGGGTTAGCTAGACCTAGCAATCCCTTGCCGTACTACCGAACTATTCCCCTTTCTACCGAAAAAACGGCGCCGCAAATTGAACAAGAATTTCTCCAAAATGGGGTACGTCTTTTTCACTCGAGCCGCTTTACTGTGCAAAATCAGCCAGATGCTTTTTTACGAATTTCCTTGGCCTCCAATCAGCTTGAGGTATTGGCGAAAGGATTAACCATTATCCAAGAACTCTTACCGACATTAAACGAAAAGAAAGGACATTCCCTATGAATTCATTGCCAATACTTGAAAAAGCAGTGGGCACGATTACCCTGCTTTCCGAAGAAAAACAAAATGCCGAATATGAAGGCTTTTTATGTCAAGTTAATGAATCGCAACAACTTATCCGCAGTCGCTTAGCCAAAAAAACGCCGAAAAAAGAAGGCTATTTTGTAGCCTTCTGGGAAAAAAATCAACAAAATCAGAACGAAGCCTTTGATGCAACGGAAGCCCCTGAAATGTTAGCAATTGTCATTGCTGATCAAGAAAAGCAAGGTCTCTTTCTTCTGCCAAAAGAATGTTTAATCCAACAAAAAATTCTCAAAACGCATCAACAAAAAGGCAAAATGGCGGCCCGTTTTTATCCTTCTTGGTGCCAAAACCTTAATCAAACCGCCAAAAAAACACAAAAATGGCAACTAACTTACTTTACTGATTTATCTAAATACTAAAAACGTCAGCTGGCTTCAGAAGCCAGCTGACGTTTGTTTCTTCTACTGTTTAACCAATTGGTGGCGTACCTTCTGCGTTCCCAGCAATCGCTTCGATTTGAATCTGAGCACCTTTTGGTAAATCCGTCACACCAATCACTCTTCTTGCAGGCGTGCCTTCAGGGAAGTACGTTTGGTAGACGTCATCTACTGCCGCCAGCTCTTCAATCTCTTTCACAAAAATGTTCACTTTCACCAGATCAGCTAAGCTGTGATCCACACTTTCAATAATCGCTTTAATATTTTCTAAACATTGCGTCGTTTGTTCCTTGATTCCGCCAGCGACTAACGCATTTGTTTTAGGGTCCAATGGTAGCTGAGCTGATAGATGGTTGTAATGAGAAAAAGCAACAGTTTGTGTCGAAAATGGACACTTCGGTGCGTGCTCTGTATTATTTGCTTCAATAATTAATCCATGTCGATCTTCAATCGCTTGTGGTGGCGTACCATCCCCATGAGAAACCACCGCTTCTACTTGCACCGCCGCGCCCATTGGTAAATCAGCAACAGCAATCACTGTTCGTGCTGGCATATAATTGACCGTGCGCGCAATTCCTGAATCTGGGAAAAAAGCGGCATGTACTTGATTGACAGCTTCCAGCTTAGATAAATCTTTTAAATAAATGTTGATCTTCACAATATCATCAAAAGGCACATCAATACTGGTTAAAATGGCTTTTATGTTTTTCAAACATTGCTTTGTTTGCGTTTTAACACAGCCAGCCACAACTCTGCCCGTTTGAGGATCTATAGGCAATTGTGCAGACAGATTGTTATAGTGAGAAAACGCGACCGTTTGACTGGCTAGAGCATCAATTGGTGCCTGAACAGTCTGATTTGTTAATTTAATTAAATCCCCAGCTTGAGGTGCATTAGGGATAGTTCCTTCCCCATTTGAAACAAGTGCCTCCATTTGAACAGAAGCGCCTAACGGCAAATCTGCGACGGCGACCACTGTTTTAGCTGGATAATAATGGGTAAAAAAGGCCGCATAGACCTCCTCAACTGCGGCAGCATCCCGCATATCTTTGACAAAAATGGTCATTCTGACAATGTCACTCATCACATGGTTGATACTTTCAACAACCGCTTGGATATTTTTCAAACATTGTGTCGCTTGGGCCCGAATGCCACCTTCTACCAATTGTCCAGAGGTTGGCTCAATAGGTAATTGTGCCGACAAATGATTATAGTGGGAAAATGCGACTGTTTGGGCTGCGAGATGATGCTTTGGTGCACGCTCTGTATTTCTTGCTAAGACGATATTTTCATTACTCATAACTCTACTCCCTTTTTTAGCATTCCAACAAAAATGATTCCGCTTACATTTTTAAGCATTAAACTTCCAACAAGATCCTTTTTATTTTCCTGCTTTTCTATTAATGGTGATAGCTTTCCACCACCACTTCTTTCAGTCTACAATAAGAACAGGAACATTTCAATAAGGCATTCCTAAATTGATTGTTGGCCCGCAAACAAATCTTCTTCAGTTAAAGAAGACTGGCACGAATCAAGCTTGATTCGTGCCAGTCTTTATAGATAACTCGTTAGCTTTAACTAGTTTTATTTAACCACCATATACTCACGATAATTTTCCGAGAACGTATCCATTAGCGTATAAATTCGTTCAAAATCATAGTCACGACGAGGGTCATCATACCAAACACATTGAATACTTCCAATAATTGGAAGATTTGGGCTACCTGCTGGCACATCTGTAAATGCTTTTTTCGACATATTTGCTAAAGCATCATCATATTGATAAATGCCAGAATCAACATTGCCAGCTACCCAATACCACGCATCATTGGTATTAAAAATTTTGTGTCCTTTTTGAACAAAGTACTCAGGTTTGGCTACGTCATATCCGCTCCAACCGGCTGTCCAATAAGAAATAATAATCTCTGGGTCAAATGTACCGAAAGAATCGTCGCTGTTGTAATAAATGCCATCATTGAAGCTCATTGGCTGCATGCCCGCATCTTTAATTATTTTAGCTAAATCATTCGCATAAGCGACAAAATCTTTGTAGCGCCCAGAAGATTGCAGTTTCGCCCAACCGCCTGTATCGACATCATTTGCATACTCATCGCCGCCAAAATTGAAAATTTCACTATGCGCGGAAAAATAAGCCACGTACTTACTGATAATCGCCTTTGTGAAATTCACTGCCTTTTGGTTCCCTAAATCTACTGTTCGTTTTGAGCCATCAAAAGCGGGATTTTTAATCGCTAGTTTTTCCATGGCCACTAACAAGGCATCCATATGTCCTGGACTGTTAATCACGGGAATGATGTTGATGTTGCGCGCTTTCGCAAAAGCCAACAACCGATCCATTTCTTTTTGTGTTAACGCGTTGCCATTAGGATCATTGTAATATGCGTTGTTGCCTCGTTGGATTGCTTTTGAAACCCGGTTGTGGTTGTATTTTTTACCATTCACATTGACCGACATATCATCCAAGATAAACCGTAAGCCATCATTTCCTAAAATTAATTGGACATCTGTGTACCCATTTTGACTAGCTTTGGCCACTAATTCTTCCAGTTGCTCCACGGAAAAATATTTTCTTCCCGCATCAATGGAAAAGACACTTTTTAAAGGTTGTGTTTGTTTCTCTTTTAAATTATCCAAAGCTGTTTGGACCTCCGTTTGCCAAGTAGTCACTTGTGCGGCTGTATACGTTTTTCCCGCAAGTTCTGTGGCGACTGTCTCTTTTGTTGTTTGTAGTGCTTGAATCGTTTCTGGTGTATAGCTTTCTGCCTTTTCAATGGCTGTAACTGCTTGATCCAACGCACGATATAAAGTGGTTAAGTCAATGGCTAACAGGCCTTTTTCTAATTCAGCATCATAGGTGTTTGAAATCCCTTGGCCATAATCGCCACCTAAAATAGCTTTATTCACATCATAAAGCGTTGTTGCTTGTGTCACTGCTTCTGCGGCTTTATTTTGTGCTTCAAGGTCTGTGTTGGCGTAGCTAATTCGTTTTAAATAGTGTTGCGCAGCCGCTTTCATCTCTGCAAGAGAAACGCCTTTACTCTCTGCAATGGCCGTTTTTGTCCAAAGTAAATTAGAAGGTTTTATCTGATTTAAATCGTCTTCATTATAGGTGCGACCATCGCGATCTAAGGCATAGAGGAACATGCCCCCTAAATTATTTTCATAAGAATAACGAGCTACTTTATACATGTTACTTTCCATATACGGCTCTTTTGTGTCATACCAGCGGTTGCGATCTTGCTCTTCTGGGAAAGTTAATCCTGGAACAAATCGTTCCCCATTGAGAACCGGACTTAAATTATTTAATGCTCGTTGCGTGCGTTGGTCATCGCTGCCATACTGTTGATACGCGAGAAAATCGAAACAGTCACTGACATCTTGTAAAGGTGGTAAATATTCTGCATTGGTATCATACAAAAATGGACGATCCGTTCCCGACTTCGGTCCAATGTATTTTGATAATGCACGAATGACACCATTAGATAGAACAATATCTTTTTCACTTGGACGAGTTTCCATGTCAATATCTAACCCATCAATTCCTAAATCATCGACAAATTTGGTTAACAACTCTTTCGCATAAGCATCAAATTCTGCTTCTGTAGGCGTTGTTCCTGCATAAGGAACTTTTAATAGCTCGCTGTAATCAATCCCACGAACTAAACGAACACCTCGTGCATGCAGTGCTGGCGCATACTCATTTTTTAACGTATCATAAAATGGCTGTGCAAGTGCTTCTTGTCCTTTTGGCACATAACTAAAGACATTCACAATGTCAATACCATAAGGAATATCGTGCATCGTTAGCCAATTTTCATCTGGCAATGTTGTATTAACTCCTTGCATCGTTTTGTCACGCCAAGCCCGATAATAAACCATAAAATGTTTCTCTTGGGTCGGCTCATTGGCTTGGCTGATCATTGGTTGATGAAACAGACTAAATAAGATAAACGCCAAGCCAACCAATAACGAAAGACCCAGCCAACTGACAATTGTTTCTCTGTTTTCTCCTTTTCTTGTCGATAAATTGTTCCCCACTTTGAACACCATTCCTTTCTGCACTCCGTTCATTTTTGTGTATCCACCTAAAAAGAAAGCGTATACACAACCATCAATAGAATAACAAAAAATAACGAATTTGCAAAATAGAAACTGGAAAAATGAGGATTTTCTATAAAAATCTTTTCCCGCCTAAAATCACTTTTGTTAGACGGCGTTTAAATGGTAAATTTTGAGACTTGCAAGAAAAACAGGCCTATTTTTCTTGCAAGTCTCCTTTACCTAGTCGTGATCAACATCGGCGATTTTCACAACAATTTTCCCTTGCGCTCGTCCTGTCAGTGAATAATCTACCGCTTCTTGAATTTGGCTAAAAGGAACGACTCGGTCAATTATCGGCTGTAATTTTCCCTGTTCAATGAACTCAGTGAGTAAAGCTAATTGCTCGCCATCTGGACGCATAAACAAAAAATGATAACTAACATCTGTGGCTTGCTCCAATCGATGAATCTTGCGAGTAGCTATTTTAAAGGCCCATTGTTTCCAAAGCGGCAAGCCATACTCTTTAGCAAAACGTTCGTTGGGAATGCCTGACAATGTAACAACTTTTCCCTGAGGTTTAACCACTGAAAAAGCTTTTTCTAAGATTGTCCCCCCCATTGTATCAAACACATAATCATAGTCGGATAAAACTTCTTCAAAATTTTGTGTCCGATAGTCAATCACTTCATCTGCTCCCAACGCTTGAACCCATTCTTTATTTTTACTACTCGTTGTGGTGGCAACGTAAGCGCCCGCTAGTTTTGCTAATTGAATCGCAATGGTTCCAATCCCTCCTGAACCTGCTTGAATCAGGACTTTCTGGCCTGGCTGTACATTCATAATATCATGTAGCGCTTGATAACTTGTCAAACCGACTAACGGAATGGCCGCAGCTTCTTCAAACGTTAAATTTTTCGGCTTCATAGCTACAGCCGCTTGATCCACTGCAATATATTCAGCAAAAGTTCCCACGCGATTTTTGGGTACTCGTCCGTAAACTGCATCGCCCAGCCTAAAATTTTGAACATTTTTTCCAACAGAAACAACAATCCCAGCAAAATCACTGCCTAAAATCAGTGGCATTTGATAATTTAAAAGCATCTTTACTTTGCCATCTTTTGTTTTTAAATCAATCGGGTTGATACTGGCAGCGATAATTTTGACCAAAACATCATTGTCATGAATGGTGGGTAAGGGCACCTCCTCGATTGATAATTCTTTTTGTTCGTATTTATGAATTAAAGCAGCTTTCATCATTGAATCTTTCCTCTCTTTCTATCCCTTTTATTGGTTTAAAAGTTTAAACCTTTAATCAATTAGTATCTTAACGAAGAATGGGATTCACGTCAAGTTTCAGCCCTCAGCGTATTTCATTGACAAAAAACACGAAAAATGGTTTAATCGTTTAAAAATACGAACCAAAGAGGCGAAAAAATATGAAAGAATTAGAAGAAATTCAAACAGAATTTACTGCGCTTAGTGATTTTTTAATCGCATTGGGTGATGAAAAACGCCAAGCAATTATTATTGCACTGTTAGAAGACCAGGCCTGTGTTGGCCGTCGTGTCACTGAGTTAACAGAGGCGACACAACTCTCACGCCCCGCGGTTTCTCACCACTTAAAAATTTTGAAACAAGCCAAATTAATTGATTGTCGCAGTGAAGGAACTAAAAACTATTACTCTCTTTCTCACGATACCACCAAAATTGAGCAACTCCAACAACTATTGACCCACATTACGTCGATTATGCCAGGGAGGAAGCAAGCATGAAAAAAATTCTCGTGGTCCTCACAAACGTCTCTCGTTATCACGGCACCGAAGAACCAACGGGCCTCTGGCTAGGTGAAGCTACGGAGTTCGTGGAAGAAGTAACTAAAGCAGGATTTTCAGTTGACTATGTTAGTCCCCAAGGAGGCTATGTCCCTTTGGATCCCCGGAGTATGAAATATGTAGATTCATCCATTATGGCAGTTTATGAAAGTGCTGATTTTCAAAAACGAGCGCTAGCACATTCCCTCTCTCTTGAAGAAATTGAGCCAGATGAATACGCAGCAATTTACTTTACAGGAGGCCATGGCGTTATGTGGGACTTTCCTGATAATCCTCAGTTGCAAGCAATCACTCGTAGCCTTTACGAACAGGGCAAATACCTAACTTCTGTTTGTCACGGAATTGCTGGCCTTTTAAATGTCAAAGATGCGTCAGGAAATTATTTGATTGCAGATAAAACCATTACTGGCTTCACTACTGCAGAAGAAATTTTAGCCATGAAAAAAGCAGTTGTTCCTTTCTTAAACGAAACAATTGCCAAAGAACATGGTGCTACTTTTGCGAAAAAGCGTCCCTATAAAGAATTTGCGTATCAAGATGGCCGTATAATCACTGGGCAAAATCCTTTTTCTGTCCGCGCTGTCGCAAGATTGTTAATTCAACAACTATCAAAATGAAACAACAGCGACTACTTTTAGGTAGTCGCTGTTGTTTCATTGCTTCTTCTTTTTTCCGAAAGCTGAAGCCCTAACATAAAAAATTTTTGATTAGCTAAAGAGTAACATCGCGCCAATTAAGATAATTAGGTTAATTAAGCCTAAGACAATCATTGGTTTGGCCATGAATTTTGTCCAAGTGGCATATTGAACTTTGGAAATTTCCAAACCACCCATTACGACACCAGATGTTGGCGTGATCAAATTAATCAAGCCACAACCTGAAGCAAAAATCATAACCATCACTTCTGGACTTAAACCAATGTTTTTAGCTAACGCACCCATTACAGGAATAGAAACGTACGCTAAACCAGAAGTTGAAGGAATTAGGAAAGATAAACCTAAGTATAAAACAAAGGCACCGATGACAAATAAGACTGGGGAGAGTCCTTGTAATAAGCCTGCCGCTTTATCAAGGATAAATGAATCTAAATACGTTTTAGACATCAAAACAGATGCCCCGCGAGCAACTACGATAATTAAAACAACGGATAACATATCTTTGGCACCGTCGATAAATGCTTCAATGGTTTCTTTTTCAGTAAAGCGACCAATCAAGGCAGCAATGATCCCTAAAAGGAAGAACCACATCGCTAAGTCGCCAAAGTACCAGTCACCGAAACTGTTGCCTGTTAAAACAGACGTCCAGCCTTTGAAAATCGTCACTCCAAAGTCGTTCCATGGAATTAAGGAAACAATCATAATGACAAAACAGAAAGCGAATACCATTAAGATTTTTTTATGACGATTCGTAAATGGCATTTCTTTCGACGCTGCTTGTCCATACGTTTTTTCCATATCCTCTTGTTCTTGTAAAGATAAAATTGTTGAACCTTTGTCAGCCTTCACTTTTTTCGCATAACGCATCACAATGAAAATAGAATAGCTAGTAGAGGCCGCCCACAAAATAGCACCGACAATTAAAATAATTCCTGTATTCGGCTGAATGCCAATACCTCGTAACGCATCCATCGCTACCCCTGTGGAGAAAGGGTTAACCGTTGAACCGATAACACCTGATCCTGCACCCAATAGCACAGTACCCACTGCGACAAACGTATCAAAACCAGCGGCGACCATGGTGGCACTCAATAAACCATAAAAAGGAATTGTTTCTTCTGCCATTCCATAAGTCGACCCACCAATAGAAAATAAAATCATTAAAATCGGAATGATTTTCAATTCGTTCCCTTTTAACTTTTTAACGACTGATTGAATCCCTGCTTCAAGAGCCCCAGTTTGTGTCACAATATTTAAAAAGCCACCGAGTACTAAAATAAAAATATTAATTTCAATGGCATCTTTAAACCCATTGAATGGAGCCATGATAATATCCGATAATTTGGCCCCTACCACGTGGTCAACCATTTTGCCATCAATTTCTCTTGGGGTAAATGGCTGGCCATTTAGCAAGACCGTTACGATACCTAAAACAATTAAAATAATAAATAAAATACTAAAAGACGAAAGCTGTTTTTTGTTTTTCTTCTTTTTTTCTGCCATATCCTTTTATACAGGAACCTACTTTCCTGTATCTCCCTTCTCTATGATTAATTACTCAATCGATCAATAAAGAATGGCGTATCTAGAAAAGTTAAGAATTTATGACTGTAGCTAATACGGTTCATTTGGACTAATTTTTTCATAACACTGCTTGCTGTTTCCCGCGTAGTTCCACTCATTCGTGCAATGTCATTAATGGTAATTGGACAAGTAATTGCAACGCGTTCTCTGTTGTCAATTCGTTCTCCTAAATCATTTAATAACATCGCCAGTGATGTCACAATCCGTTCACATGCATCATTGGTTGTTCCTTTTTGGATTTTGATCATGCTTTCTTTTAAAAGGACCGATTGTTCTTGAATCCAATGAATCAATTGCTGGGGATTATTTTGGAGAAAACGCTCAAACAGTTTAACTGGCACAAACACAACCTCAATATCCGTATAGGCAATCGCGGAGTCGTAATGAACCTCATCTTGAAACAGTCCGATTCTCGGAAAAAGAGCCTGCTTTTTCATAAAATGCAGATAGGAAAAATTACCACTGCGATCATTTTTTTCAATTTTAATGACACCTGAAACCAATAAAATCAAATGATTTCTCGGATCACCTGGATAAAAAAGGACTTGGCCTTTTTTATAGGAGCGAACGAAACTCTCGTTGCGCAATTCTGTTAGTTCTGATTCAGAAAAGTATTGAAAATCTTGATTATTTTTAGTGATTATTTTCTCTATCATCATCTTAATTCTCCTAAATACTATACTTTATTTTGTCACAACCGTTCCTACGATTTCATCGCCGCTCATACTTCCTAAGTTTTCCAAAGAAGTGATAATTGCTTGTTTATTGGGTTGGCTTTCTACAAACTGAATGGCAGCTTCAATTTTCGGTAACATACTACCTGGTGCAAAATGACCCGCTTGTTTGTATTCTTCCAACTCTGCTACAGTGACATTGGTTAATTGTTTTTCATCTGGTTTGCCATAATTAATGCACACATAATCCACGCCAGTTAAAATAACTAGTGCATCCGCATCCACTAATTCTGCTAGTTTTTCAGAAGCAAAATCTTTATCGATTACTGCTTCGACACCTTTTAATTCTTGTCCTACGACAGGGATGCCGCCGCCACCACATGAAATGGTAATTATATCATTTTTTATTAAGGTATTAATAGTCTCAGCCTCGTGGATGTCAATTGGCTTAGGACTTGGAACGACTTTGCGCCAGCCACGTCCTGCATCTTCTTTAAAAATAGCACCTGCTTGCATTGCTTCTTTGGCTTCAGCTTCTGTTAAAAATGGACCGATCGGTTTTGTTGGATTTTTGAATGCCTCATCTGCTGGATCTACGACCACCTGTGTTAAAACAGTAGCCACTTGTTTCTTGATTCCTGCTTTGTTTAATTCTTGATTAAGCGCATTGGACAACCAGTAGCCGATACTTCCTTGTGTCATAGCAACACACGTATCTAGCGGCATCGCTGGATTTTTTTCAGAATCAGCTGCTTGTTGTTGCAATAATAGATTTCCGACTTGTGGACCATTGCCATGTGAAACAATCAACCGATGCCCTTGTTTAATTAAATGAACTAAATAGGCAGATGTTTGAACTAATGCTTGCTGTTGTGCATGTGCGCTAGCATCATTTGAAAGGATGGCATTTCCGCCTAGTGCAACGACCATTTTTTTCCCCATTACAAATCCTTCTTTCCTATCATAATAAAGAATAGGCCGCCCTTCAAAAGAAACTCTTAAAGGGCGAAACAACTATTCTTTTTTCAATGTTTTTTCAGTTGCTTCCTACACACGAGGAATGAATAAGTTGCCTAAAGTAGCTGCCATGATCGCTTTAATAGAATGCATTCTGTTTTCTGCTTCTTCAAATTGACGACCATATTTACTGCGGAAGACTTCATCCGTAATTTCCATTTCAGTAATGCCAAATTTTTCAGCAACCATTTCACCGTATTGTGTTTTCGTATCATGAAAGGCTGGCAAACAGTGTAATACGATTAAATCGCCATCCATGTTTTCGGTTTTTTCTAACATAGCCATATTAATTTGATAAGGTTTCAACAGATTGACACGTTCTTCAAATTTATCTTCTTCACCCATGGACACCCAAACGTCTGTATATAACACGTTGGCTCCTTTAACGCCTTTAGCAACGTCGTCTGTAATCATTAATTCTGCACCAGATTCTTTCGCAAATTCTTTTGCATAATTAACGACTTCATCAGAAGGGAACAATTCTTTTGGTGCACAAATGCGAACATTTACGCCTAAAATAGCACCTGTCACTAACAAGCTGTTTGCCATGTTGTTACGGCCATCGCCGACATATACTAAAGTGATTCCTTCTAAACGACCAAAGTTTTCTTTCACTGTCATAAAGTCCGCAATCATTTGTGTTGGATGCCATTGATCCGTTAAACCATTCCAAACAGGAACACCAGAATATTTCGCTAAATCTTCCACTACTTCTTGACTAAACCCACGGAACTCAATCCCGTCAAACATACTACCTAAAACAATCGCTGTATCTTCAACAGATTCTTTTTTACCTAATTGAATATCGTTGGCACCTAAATACTCAGGATGTGCCCCTAAATCAATCGCTGCTGTCGTAAACGCAGAGCGTGTCCGTGTCGAAGTTTTTTCAAATAAAAGAGCGATATTTTTTCCTTCTAAATAGTGATGTGGAATCCCTTTTTTCTTCAATTCTTTTAAGTGAATACTGAAGTCTACCAAATACTCTAATTCTGCTCTTGAAAAATCTTTTTCTGCTAATAAACTACGTCCTTGAAATACTGAATTCATGATGATTCCTCCTATTTTTGGGTGTTTTTTAAAGATCTTCACGGTAAAGTGGCATACTCATACAACGAGGGCCACCACGGCCACGTACTAGTTCACTTCCTGGAATGTAATTCAATTTCACGCCTGCTTCTTCTAGCGCTTTATTCGTAATCGTATTCCGATCGTAAACAACAACTTCCCCAGGGGCAATTGCTAATGTATTTGAACCGTCGTTCCATTGTTCACGGGCTGCTGCTGTTAAATTTCCAGCGCCGCAACGGATTAATTGAACATTGTCTAAATGCAAGTATTTGCATAAAATGTTATCTAATGTATCTTTTTCTTTTGTAATTTGGATGTCTCCATCTGCTTTTTCAGTGATCGAGTAAACAACCAAGCCGCCTTCGATTTCTGGATGAATCGTAAATTTATCATAGTCAATCATGGTAAAAACGGTATCTAAATGCATGAATTTACGGTGTTCACCGATATCAAAAGCCAAGATATTTTTAAACCCTAATTTTTGTTCAAAAATATTTCTCGCAATTTTTTCAATTGACGCGGCATCCGTTCTTTGAGAAATCCCAATGGCCACTACTTCTTTTGAAAGAATTAATTCATCGCCACCTTCAATTCTGGTTGATTCTGAACGATCATAGACTCTAGGAACCTCTTTTCCAGCAAAACGAGGATGATAATCAAAAATGTATTGCCCAAAAATGGTTTCCCGTTGTCGAGTTACTGAATACATATGATTTAAAGAAATCCCGTGCCCCATTGTCGCAAAGTTATCACGCGTGAAGTATAAGTTAGGCATTGGATCAATAATGAATGGATAATCCGCTTCAACCATATCTGTTAAAAATTCTTGCTCATATTTAGGTAATTCTTGTTTTTGAATGCCAGCAATCGCTTTTTGAATCAGTTCTTCGTTGTCGTCAATTTCTAACATTAACTCTCTAACTTTTTCTTTTGCTGATTCGCTGCGAATATTGGCTTCTTCTAAGAATTGGTCAATAAATTGTCGGCGGACCTCTTCATTAATCAACGCTTCAGCAGCTAAGTCCTCTAAATAGACCACTTCGATATCTTTTGATCGTAACAACTCTGCAAATGCATCATGTTCTGCTTGTGCTTTTTCTAAAAACGGAATATCATCAAACAACAGTCTCTCCAGATAATCTGGCATTAAATTTTCTAATTCCTTACCTGGACGATGTAACATCACTGTTTTCAATTTCCCGATTTCAGAAAATACATTAATTGGATGACTCATGTGAAATAACCTCCTCAACTTAATTACAAACACAGAATAACAGACCTGATTAACCTAGGACGTGAGCCATTTGCCAAACAAAATACCAAATATACAACGGTATTCTTTCTTATGCATATTTTCAACCCAAAAGAATGCGCTTTCATAGATATTCTAAAAAAATAATGCATAATTAAATAAAAAAAAATGCATTTATTCAAAAAAAATTATTTCTCCATGCATTTCATAAAGTTATAATCTTATAGAGGTAAAAGTAAGGGAGCCAGAAGTCAAAACGACTTCTGGCTCCCTTACTTTTATGCGTTACTTTTTGACAAAGGTGTTGGCTGAATAAATTGTTGAAAATACTGCTCTAGTTCTTGTGCTTTTTCCTCGGATGATGAAACAATAATAACAGTGTCGAAGCCAGCGACAGAACATTTCTTTTCACACAAAGACACTTCATCAAGTACAGCTGAAAACAATGTTGCGTTGTCTGGTAATGTATGAACCACTAGTAAAAAGGCGACACGTTCAACTTTGGTCACTACCTCACGAATTGCTTGTATCAACTGTTCTTTTTTTCGTTCTTCTAAAGAAGTGAATTGTTCAAAAATCGTTAACCGCATCTCGCCAGACTCATCTAATGCTTTGACGACTTTTAATTCCCATAAATCCCGTGAAATCGTTGCTTGTGCGACATTTATCTCGCGCTTTTTTAATTCTCTTAACAACTCATTTTGACTATGAATTACAGTTGTTTGAATGATTTCTTTAATCAAACTTTGGCGTGTTTGCTTATTCACAAATAACACCCTTCCTCCAGACATTTACAAAGCAATACTAGCAGAATCTCTCTAATTAGAATAGAAAAAGGGTCGTTTAGCTAAAAGGTTCTCATTGATTTTGTCGGATATTTCGCATTTAAAAAAGTGAGACTTGCACAATTTAGTAAAACGTTGTACAGTGATTTTAGGGAATTACTGGCACCGTTTTAAATAACAGCAATGATGTTTTTTTGCATGATTAACTGAACTGGAGGAAAGTAATGAACCGATTAAAACGCCAAACGATGATTAAGCGATTGGTCACAGAAAATGAAATCCATACACAAAGTGAATTACTAGCATTATTGGAAAAAGAAAATATTCACACCACGCAAGCAACTATTTCTCGTGACATTCGTGAGCTGAATTTAAACAAAGTAGACAATGGTCAAGGAGAAGCCTATTATCGTATCTTGAATAATTCTGCCCTTCGTCCAAAATATAAAACAGATGAAGAACGTCTTGTTGACATTATTATTGAAACTGGTGTTTCTTTAACACAAATAGAGTTCACAAATCTTTTAACCGTCTTACCTGGCAACGGGCAAGCCATTGGGGTTTTAATTGATCGCATACGTATCCACAACCCTCATATCTTGGGCTGCATCGCTGGGGATGATACCATCTTAATTCTTTCAAAAAATAAAGAAGATGCCCTTGAAGTTAACAACTATTTCCAGCAGTATTTGTACCACCCATAATTCATCACTTAGTAAAATCGACTATTTTTTGACATCATTGCTATTTTTATTAAAGATAAATAAAAAAAGGCGTCTCAGTGAAAGCTGAGGCGTTTTCTCATGAGTTTTTCTTTTGAACACCGTCTTTTTTTTGTATAATAATCAAAAAGCAAAGAAAGGGTTTCTTATGACTGAACAATTCATACTCACTTCAAACGATCAACAAACTCAGCTCAATGTACGTCATTGGCCCTGTCCTTCACCCAAAGCCGTAGTTCAATTGATTCACGGCATGGCAGAGCATATCCAACGTTATGATGAATTTGCTCGTTTTTTAAATCAATTAGGGTTTGCCGTAATTGGGCATGATCATCTAGGTCATGGCGAATCTGTACAACCAAGCGCACCGATCTATGGTTTTTTTGGAGAACAAGGGCCTGAAAATGTCGTTACAGATATTCATCAAGTGAAACAATGGGCTATGAATCACTATCCACAATTGCCCTATTTTATGATGGGTCACAGCATGGGGTCTTTCGCCTTGCGCAACTATCTGCAAGACTATCCTGTGACTATGCAAGGAGTCATTTTCATGGGCACTGGAACAAGCCCGTTACCTTTAACCGCCGCATTGCCTTTTATTAAAAAAATGGCCGAGAAACAGCCGAAAAAACCAGCTCCGTTCATTGATAAGCTGGCATTTGGTTCTTTTAGCAAAAAATTTCCTGAAGCAAGTTCCTTTAATTGGCTTTCTAAAAATCAAGCCAATGTGGCTGACTATGAAAATGACCCATTAATGGGCTTCGTATTTACCAACAATGGTTTTGCTACCCTTTTTTCGCTTGTTAAACGAGCCAATCAAAAGAATTGGTACCAAGCGATCCCAAAAGAATTGCCTATTTTGATCATTAGTGGCGCTGAAGACCCAGTTGGTGATTTCAGCAAGGGGCCAGCGAAAATTCAAAAGCAATTAAAGCATGCAGGTTTTCAGCACGTGACGTTACGACTATTTCCCACATTGCGTCATGAAATTTTATTAGAAACGGAAAAAGCAACAGTTTTTCAAGAAATTGGGCATTGGTTAACGGATTTAACGAATTAAAAAGAGCGTGGGACAAAAATCACTTTGGATTTTTGCTCCACGCTCAAAAACTGATAAACGGCGGGAATAGAAGCAACTCCTTCGGAAATAAGCCGAAATTATCCAAAAATCATAGAACAATTTTCGGAAATTCCTTCTTATTTCTCGGAGTTAAACACTTCTATCCCGACCTCTTTTTAATCTATTTTCGTTAAACCGCCCATATAAGGACGTAGAACTTCTGGAATCGTTACCGTGCCATCTTCATTTTGATAATTTTCCAAAATGGCCGCCACTGTTCGACCAACAGCAAGTCCTGACCCATTAAGAGTATGGGCATATTGAACATGACCTGTTTTATCACGATAACGAATCAACGCCCGACGTGCTTGGAAGTCTTCACAGTTTGAACAAGAACTAATTTCTCGATACGTTTTCTGTGCCGGAATCCAAACTTCTAAATCATAGGTTTTCGCTGCCGAGAAGCCCATGTCACCTGTCGAAAGAGTAATCACTCGATAAGGGAGGCCCAATTTTTCTAAAATGTCTCCAGCATTGTTGGTCATTTTTTCTAATTCTTCATAGGAGTGTTCTGCATCACTAAATTTAACCATTTCTACTTTATGGAACTGGTGTAAACGAATTAATCCTCGGGTATCACGACCTGCACTACCCGCTTCCGAGCGAAAAGAAGGACTTAAAGCAGTAAAATAAATCGGTAACTCTTGCGCATCTAAAATTTCATTATTATAGTAGTTAGTTAACGGGACTTCCGCTGTGGGGATCAGCGTCAAATCACTTTCTGCAACTTGGAAGACATCTTCTTTGAACTTAGGAAACTGACCAGTGCCAAACATTGCTTTACTATTGACCAAATAAGGAGGAATCACCTCGGTATAACCATGTTCATTAACATGTTGATCTAACATAAAATTATAGACCGCTCGTTCTAAACGAGCCCCTAAGCCTTTGTAATAAAGAAAACGGCTACCAGATACTTTCGCGCCTCTTTCAAAATCTAAAATTCCTAAGGCTTCACCGATTTCCCAATGTGGTTTCGGTTCAAATGAAAAAGTTTTCGGCGTACTCCACCGCCGAACTTCTACGTTGGCGGCTTCGTCTGCGCCAACAGGCACGCTCTCATGAGGTAAGTTAGGCAGACGTTCTGCAATGGCTGTGCATTGTTCTTGCAAATGAACAACTTCTTGGTCTAAAACTTTAATTTGCTCGCTAACTTCTTGCATATTTAGCAACTGTTGTGAAGCATCTTTTTGTGCACGCTTTAATTGTGCAATTTCTCCTGATACCTGATTACGGTGTTTTTTCAGTTCTTCAACTTTAACAAGTAACGCTCTCCGTTCTTCATCTAAAGCCAAAAAGCGTAATAAAACTTCCTCGTCCACACCACGTGTTTTTAACTTTTTCTGTACCACTTCTACATTTTGGCGAATTTTTTTCATATCCAGCATCTTATTTCCCTCTTCATGATTAAATTTTAAACAATGGTGAATTTTACTTTTTCAAAAATTTCATTCTTCATTCGTTGGCCAGTCGCTGTGCCAGCTAAGCCACCTAAACCCGTTTCTCTCAATTCTCGTGGTAATTGACGGCCGACTTTATTCATGGCTTCCACCACTTCATCTGCTGGTATTTTATTTACAATTCCAGCTAAAGCCATATCTGCAGCGATTAACGCATTGCCTGCACCTACTGTATTTCGTTTGACACAAGGAATTTCGACTAACCCAGCCACTGGGTCACAAACTAAACCTAATAAATTCCCTAAAGCCATAGCAAAAGCTTCAGAAGATTGGCGTGGTGTTCCGCCAGCCGCTTCAACAGCTGCAGCGGCGGCCATCGCTGAAGCACTGCCTACTTCGGCTTGACATCCACCAACAGCACCAGCAATCATCGCATTGTTGGCTGTGACCATTCCAAATAAAGAACTGGTAAACAAGAAACGAATTTGTTGATCACGCGTTAAATTCAAGGTATTTTTAATCGCTGTTAAAACCCCTGGTAAGGTGCCACTTGCACCAGCGGTTGGCGTTGCGCAAACAACGCCCATTGCTGCATTGACTTCATTAGTACCTAGTGCGGCTTGAACTGCAGACATCATTAAATCACCTGATAACGTTTTGCCAGCTGCGCGGTATTTTTTTAAACGCGCTGCATCACCGCCCGTTAACCCAGTAGGAGAAAAAACGCCTGCTCCTTCTTGTGAGCGTTTGACAGCAGCATCCATGACATCCAAATTTTGACCCATCTGTGTCCAAATTTCTTCATAGCTTTTTTGGCTACGCTCCATTTCTTGCTCAATCATCAAATCAGAGATTTTTTTTCCTGTTTTTTCAGCTTTATCGATAAATTCTTCAATCGAAAGGTACATATGTCAAACTCCTATCATAATAAGATTATTTTCGATGTGTCATCTAGTGAAAACAGTTGTTCTTTCACCGAGGAAATTGGTGCCGAATCTAAGTCAAAGATGAATAAAATTTGATTCCCTTCCACATAACGAGACACCGCATTCACTTGAATATTATTTTTTTGTAACGTATCTTTAAAAGCTTGCATCGCCTGCTCTTCTTGATTAATGACTAACAAAATAGGTAAAGGACCATGTAGTTGGACATTGAAACCGTCTAATTCAATGTATTTCACCTCGATAGTACCGCCACCTACAGAAATTCCTGTTAAATGGATTTCGTGCGTTGCATCACTGAGTGTCACACATGCTGTATTAGCATGCTTCACTGGACTTTCTTCACTCATTTCTAAAAATTGAATCTCAATTCCTTGTTCTTCCGCAAGTTCAATGGATTGTGTTACGTTGGCATCATCTGCTGCTAGTCCAAGAATTCCACCAATAATTGCAAAATCAGTTCCATGTCCTTTATGCGTGTCTGCAAAAGATTCATAGTATTTAATCACAATTTTTTCTGGCGTTCCGCCGAATAACTTTCTTGCCGCTAAGCCAATTGCTAAGGCCCCAGCTGTATGCGAACTAGAAGGACCAATCATAATAGGACCGATAATGTCAAAACAACTTTTGTAGTTCATTACTTTGTTCACTTTTTTAGGTTTATTGATGGCCATAGCTGTGTTCATACGTAACTCCTCCTTTGGTTTTTACTGCTTCTTTTTCTTTTTCACTGGTTACTTCCGTCGTTCCTTCAAATTCTGGTGTATTATCCACCGCTTCAATTCTGTAACGTTTAAAGACCAGCGCACCTAAAAATCCAAACATCAGACTGACCACTGTGATAATCGCCACTGCTAGTAAAGTCGTTTGAATGGCATTGTTACCTAATGTCACAAGTAAACCAGCCCACGGTGTTGCCATTCCTGTCACAGGTACTTTTAAGCCAAAGAAAGTCACTACAATACCACTAACCATTCCTGAAAATAAATTCGTTGCGTAAATAGGTATTGGATTGGAGCTGATGATATCGACTTGTGTTAATGGCTCAATTGCCACAGCTAACGGGGTTGAAGCTGTGCCTAGTTTTAACTTTTTAAATAGCGCCGCATTGACAATGGAACTGCCGTAACAAGTCAACGCACCGACAGCCATTGGTACACCAGTCAAACCAATCAAGGCAGTTAAAACCATTGAACTTAACGGTGTCATACCAACAATCGGGATAATAGCACCTAAAATTGCGCCCATCACATATGGATTGCCATCTACTGCACTTAAAATCGTGCCCCCAATAACTTCTAGGACACCTAATACAACGGGTTGAATAAAACCAGCAACTAACGAAGCAGCGACTGGAATGACTAAAATAACGACTAATAAGTCAATCCCTTCTGGAATACGTTTTTGCATCTGCTCAACAACAAAAGATAAAAGATATGCGGTAATAAAGGCTGGTAACAAGCTGACTTTAATCAATGACAGACCTAAAATAATTGAAAAAACTGGACTAATCCCGAAAGCGAGCGGCACAAGAGCTCCAGCTGCTAAACCACCTAGACTACCCATAGTTTCACCAATTTGCGACACATAATCTAAATGAAAAACGCCGCCTACTGCATACCGCAAAAACGCCTCTGGTAGAAAGGTGGCACAAGCTGCACCAGACAAAGCACTTAAAGATTTTTTCCCTCGCGGTGCTTTAAAAGAGAATAGGGACATGCCACATAAAACTAAGACTAACATCAAGATTCCTGATAACGTTTTCATTTCTTTGCCTCCAACTATATTTTTTTATAACAGATGGTACTCCTGAATAAAATTTTTATTGCTCAACAAGTGAAAGAATGAGCGAGCATTCCGATGAACTAAAGTACAATGAGTAACAAAAATTTCATTCCACATTCAGAGTATACGACTAAACAAAAGTTTAGTCAATGTATTTTTTTAACGTAAAGAATCTTATTGCTTTTCCATTAAAAAAGTATTACACTAAAATTAATTTCAGTGTAGGGGAGGATATCACTTGGAGTCATATTTACGTTTAAGTGAAGTAGATAAACAAATCTTACATTCACATGCCTTAATGCTTGATGGATTAGGGAACTTCTTTGGTAGTACCCATGAAGTCATTCTTCATAGTTTAGAAAATTTGGAAAGTTCAGCTATCAAAGTCATCAATGGCCATTTCAGTAACCGCAAGGAAGGTGCCCCCATTACTGATATGGCGTTAAAAATGTTAAGTCAGGTAGAGTCGGAACATGATTACGCTGTGAAACCCTACTACAATAAAAATCAAAAAGGGGTTATTTTAAAATCTTCCACCATTCCAGTTATCGGTGAAAATGATCGTATTATTGGATTGATCTGTATCAATATGCATTTAGAAATGCCATTAATTGATTACTTGCAAGACTTATTACCTTCAGGACAACAAAATGATATGTCCCAAGAGCTTAAAAATTCTGAACATTTTTCTGACAATATTGACGAATTAATCACTACTTCACTGACAAAAGTAAAACAAGCAGTAGAAAGCGATCCAAATGTATCACATTTGAATCAAAATAAAGAAATTGTTATTCGTTTATATGATCAAGGAATTTTTAATCTCAAAGATTCTGTCATAAAGATTGCCGATCGATTAGGTATTTCAAAAAATACCATCTATTTACATATCCGCAATCATAAAAAAGAAGAAGCTTAAAACATCAAAGCCACCAACGCTAACTAGCGTTGGTGGCTTTGATCACTTCTCTTCTATTTTAATTTGGTAAATCAAACAAGTAAGGTGTCCCTATTTCTCCATTTAACGTAACGTCTAAGCGATTTTTTGTGCCGGGAACTAAATTACTGGCTGTGAAATTCCCTTGGGCATCCGCAGTAAAACTTGCTAAAATCACCCGCGCATCATCTGCACGTGACACTAAAATAGTTGCATTAGGTGCTGTTTTACCAGAAATTGTCCCTTGTTTCGGATCAATCGTAATATTGCTAAAAGAAAGCGCTGCTTCTTGTCCTGAACTTGGAATATCAATTTGGACCGGTGCACTATTCCGTTGATCAACGGTTGCGATTAATTGAGTAGTCGCTCCCGCTCTGGGACTAATTACTGTAAAATTGCCATTGGCATCCGCATAAAAAACACCTGCTTGTGCAGAAGCATCACCGACTACCGTTGCTGTAATGGTTGCATTAGGTAATGTAGTACCATTAATTTCATTTCTTTCAGGATTGAAAACAACATTGGTAATTATAATGTTTGTATCAGGTGTTTGATTTTGAGGGACTTCATTCGTTTCATCAGTTCCTGCAGAAGGCTGCGTGGCATTTTCTGACGGATTTTCCCCTGTCACATTAGAATTTTGACCCGTGACAGACGAATGACTACTTTTCATTTCTTGTTGACTAGAGGATTTCTGCGTGGCTTTCTTTGTTTCTTGCTTTGGCTTAGAATCATTTGTGCTTGCTGTTTTTTTTGTTTCCACATCCTGCTAGACTTAAAGACAATACACTGAACGTTAACATACTGAACAAAGCAATTTTTTTCATTTTTCGTTACCTCCAGAAATCTTTTTGTAACATTAATGTAACATTGTTTTAAAAATCTAGCAATAATTTTTCAACCGTTTTCCTTTTTGTTTAAAAAGAAAAAACCTGCACAAAGGCATTTAGCCTTTGTGTAGGTTTTTATCTGCTAAATGGATTTAATGTTTGCGATAGCTTAAATAGTAAAAGCCAGAAACAAAAATGGCACCACCAATGATATTACCTAAATAAACAAAAATAAAATTACGGAAAAAATCCCCCCACTGAACGCCGCCTTCAAAAATTGCGGCTGGAATGATGAATGCATTCGCCACACTATGCTGAAAGCCAATTGCAACAAAAATCATTACTGGAAACCAGATGCCTAATAGTTTCCCCGCTGCATCTTTCGCACCATAACAAAGCCATAAGGCCAGACCTACGAACCAGTTACAGCCAATACCTGAAATAATTGCTTGAAGCCAAGTTGCTGCAACTTTATGTTCTGCAAGAGAAAGAACCTGATTTAAATAGGCGCCGCTACTGGTTAAACCTAAATAATGGCCAAAAAAATAGGCAACAAATAGGGCGCCAACCATATTTGCCAATGTAATTGTGACCCAGTTCACGAGTAATTCTCTGAAAGAGACCTTTTTAGCAAACCAAGCCGTACTCACCGCCATCATATTTCCTGTGATTAACTCACCACCAGCCATTAAAATAACAATTAGACCAATCGGGAAAACCGCAGCTCCCACTAAAGCTTGAACACTGGCTAAATCTGCTGGAATAGAGGCGGAAACACGCACATAAGCCAAATAGCCGAGGGAAATCATGGCACCGCCGATAAATCCTAAAATGAGTTTTGCTACCAAAGGCTTTTGAATTTTTTTCTGACCATTTTCAATACTGATACTTAAAATTTCATCTGGTGTATACAAACATTTCACTTCCTTTGTTTTTTGTCCTCCTTTACTTTACCCTTATATCACAGAAATTCAAGTACTTTTGTGTATTTTTTCACTAAAAACTGTAGTTCTTTTAATTTTATATGAAAACATCCTGAAACAAGTCCTATTTCTTGTTTCAGGATGTTTACTTATCCGTTTTTAAAGAGTTATCTTTTCACTTTAAAACAATAGGTTGCTATGGCTAACGATAAAAAGCTCAGGCCTAGGAAGCTCCCAACTGCTGAAGATTGTTCCCCTGTTTTGGGGAATTTTTTCTTGGCAATTTTGGTCGTATTATCCGCTTTTTTAACTGTTCCTGACGATTCTTGATTCGTCTGTATCTGTCTAGTTGTTTGGTTTTCTGCTGCAGATTCCTTTTTTTGACTAGCCTTGGCAGAGAGCTTTGAATTACTTTGAGCGTCATTAGGATCTTGATTCGACTCTTCCGCGTAAATGACAGAATTCTGGCCTTTGTTTTGGCTGCTTTCGTTTACGGTGCTTGGGGTGCTACTCTCACTTGTACTGTTGGTTGCGCTGGTCGTACTTGAAGCACTACTTTCGCTGGTACTACTTGTTTTACTGGTTGTACTTGGTGTGTTGCTTTCATTTGTATTGCTTGTTTCACTTGTCGTACTTGAGGTGCTGCTTTCACTTGTATTACTGGTTTCGCTGGTTGTGCTTGGCGTGCTGCTTTCGCTGGTATTACTGGTTTCACTGGTTGTGCTTGAGGTGCTGCTTTCGCTTGTGTTACTAGTTGTCTCTGTTGATTTTTCAACTAACAGAAGTAACGCCGTTTTTATGGTTTGTGTTAATTGATTAATACGCTTTTGTGCATCTGCAGGCGTTTTAAAGTCACCAAGTGTTGGCTCCAATAATTCTTCATCTGACCAAGCAAGCAATTTTTTTAACTGTTTAGGACTTTCTTCGCCAGTTGTTGTATCTATTAAGGCTTCTTGCATGGCTTGCCAAGAGTCTGTGGTATATACAGATTCGTCTAATTTATGGACGATTGCCAGTTTAGTTTCTGCTTCTGCACGCTCTAGCGTGATATCGGCTTTTTTGACTAATACTTTCATTGCAGATTGCAAATTAGCTGTTAACTGATCCACTTGCTCTTGGGTTTTGTCCTGACTCTCCTGACCTTCTGCTAACAATTGTGTCGCCTGCTGATAATAGGAAGGAACAATCGTTTTAGGCCCAATGGCAGTGAATAACTGCCAAGAGTAAACCGTATATTGGTTTGCTTCACCAATCGAAGCATAAACGGTTTGTAGTTGGGACAAATCAAGCTTTTTTGCCGGGGCCTCTACCGTCACCGGTACGTTCACTGTTACCAATGAACCTGTTTCATAAGTTAATTGAACAGTCACTTTTTGTTGGCCGATTTCATTTAAGACCTCTGGATTGACGATTTTAGCGGCTGGGACTGCTTCATCCGCGTCATTTGTATTAGCAACCAGTTGCTGCGGATCGATTGATTGTCCTTGCACAATCGTTGTGGCCACAGGGGTTACTAAAGTATTTCTAACCGGAATTGGCGTATTTTTATATTGCTCATAAAGCGTTGGTGAAATTAATGATTCCCATGTTTCTGGCATTAAGCGATAGTCCGCCTCTGTCCAATTTTCTACCAATAATTGGCCGTTTTTAAGGCCATCATCTCGAGTATTGTCTTTCACAAAACTCGTTTCTGGTCGGAAACCACCGCCACTAGCGATTAACAATTCCCGACGTCGGTTTTGCGGAATATTATGGTAGTTAACAAACTGATTGTTGATAAATACGCCATTGAACACATTGTTATTTCCTGTATGTCGATTGTATTCCATTCCAATTGCATATTGATTGTCCCAATACTTCCAATCAAAAATGTTATTAGCCACTAGCCAGTTGGATAATTCTGAAATAGCTCCCTCTGCTTGTGTTTCTGCCAAACCAATCTCTGGTGTTCCATACATAATGAGACCTGTATTTCGCAAATAATTATTCATAATCGTAATATTACGGCCTGATTTAAATTTAAATCCGCCAGCTGGACCATTTTGTAGTCCACGTAAATGATTCCCCACCACCGTGATGTTTTGAGCACCACGGAAATAAATTGCATGATCTCCCACCAGACCATTCAAGTCTTCATTATCATAAGGTGAATAGAAAAAATTATGTTGAACAGTTACATCCTTCAGCATATTAAAAGAATTAACCCCGGTGGATAGATAGTTTTGTTCATTAGGTACTGAAATAGCACCAGCTTCAATGGCTGTTTGCAAACGTGTAATAGTCGCTGCTAAATCTGAACGACTGGTACTTTTAATTGCATCTAATTCTGTCACTTTTAACCCAAATAGATTGTCCACGATGTCTACATCTGACATATACTGGAAACGACTTGGTGTTGAATAACCACCAATGTAAATCGCTCGGTTAAAATCAATCTTGGGTTGCATGTGTGCTGTGTCTCGCATGAAAATATTGCCTGAAATCTTAACGCCAATATCTGCATTTAAATTGACCACGAATCCTTTTAATGGATTATAAAAGATATTGTTTGCTAGCGTTAATTGATTCGTCAATTTCAAGGTCACATTGATGCCGTCAAAAGCAATATTTTGAAGTCGTACATTGGTTTTCGTCCCGTACGTTGTGTCTGTTAGCTGAATCGGTGTACCTGTAACGTTATGTAAAATAGTGGCTCCTGTTGTATCGCCAATTAACTGATAATTTGAAGAAATCGTAATATCTTTTGACAAAGCATAACTTCCCTGTGGTAAAAATAATGCGTTTCCTTCCTTTGCTGTCTGACTCAGCAACGTCTGTAACTTATCTGATTGATCTTCTGCACTATTAGGCACCATCGCTTGCGTACCAAAAATCGTTGTATCTGTTGCGTTAACTGGTTCAACCGCTTCGGTCACCATTGGTAGACCAACCACTGTTAATAAACCAAACAGAAGCATGAGCATTGTTTTCTTCATGGAGTTCCCTCTTTTCATTCCGTTACTTCTAACGGCTTATTTTGTAAAAGTTGATACAGCGTAATAACACGACTGTCTTCGTATGCATAAATTTTTTTGAATTTTGGATTCATATGTAAGATACTTGTTACCTTTAACAAGTTTTGATTTGTGACTTCTAATTCTAAGGCCTCAACCAATTCCTTTAATCGAACACCGGCACTATTTTCTTCACAACTTAAGATTTCTTCAATTTGTTCCATCCGTTTTTTCATTTTATCCCGCCTTTCTTCCCTTGCTCTTTCTATTATATAGAAAAATCCTTGTGAGAAACCTCAATATTTTTTAACTGACTGTTAAAAAAAGTAGTAGTTCCTTTACTATCAATAGCTAATCATCTATTATTTACGATAAAAAAAGCAAAAAAAGTACCTTTTTGACCTAATTTTCAGAAGAATTGACGCAGTATTTATAAAAAAACAACGAGAAAACGTCAATAAGTAGGTGTTGATTACCTACTTATTGACGTTTTCTTCTTGTCTTTTTTTACTTTTTAGAAAAATTTTTTTACAATTTATCGGACATATGCATCAAAAAAGCCCATTTTTTTGATTTTTTATTAAAGTGACGTGGTTCTTTTCTCGTTAATTTTTACTATTTTTTGGTTCAAACGATTATATTGCTCAAACGTTAACTCACTTGAAAGTAAAAATATCTCTGGATGACCCGTTTCCACATCTGTCAAAGAAGTCACTAATAGTAAATCAATATTTTGCCATTCTTCTTTGCTTGCTTCACTGTATCGTAAAACTTCCAATGCATAGAACCGACGAAAATTATTTTCAATCGAAAGTTTCACCCGTTCTTCTTCCAGTACTGGCAAGCCTGATTTTAAACCTAAAACAATTTTTTGTTCGCGATGAATTAAATCATCGGAAAGCGCCAAAACACTAGAATAACGCAGAGCCAAAAATTCTTTATTTGTAAATAATTCATTGCCTGTTTGTTCGTAAAGTTGATTTAAGCCTTGGCTTAATTCTTCTAAAAGAACCGGATATTTTTCTTTAACTTTATTCCAAAAGACATTGTACATTTTCACATTTTGGACATAGTAAAGTTCGGCAAATAAATGTGTAGCAAACAAATAATAAAAAATTTGCGGACGAATTTTCTCCAATTGCGGCGTCATGTGTATTTCTTCTAATAAGAAATGTTGGACTAAATGAGTCAACATGTAAACAGGTGCTTCAGTCTCATCAAAATGCGCTAAAATTGCTTGTGCAGTGGCTTCATCTTGATAAAATTGGTCATTGGCTAACAAGAAAAAGTACACAAAAGTTAAATCGTTTTTGTTAAGGAAAAGGGTTGTAGCTGTCATCTCTTCTATAAAGGCTTGGTAATGTTTATTACCTTCTAAATAAGTTTCTTGCTCGGCTGAAGGTCGATATTCGGCGCCTTGCGCACTACGGACTTTTGAGATAGCGACCATATATTTAACTCGGCGTGTCACCGTTTCCGCAACTTCTACGTTGAAAAAAGCCATCATTTTTTGGACGGTTTGTGCGACTTCCGTTTCTTGTATATAGTCAAAAGGCCAAGTATCACGGATTAAGTCCATAAAAATAGTGTAAGCAAAATGGCGCAAATACGCTTCATTGCCTTCAATTTTCCAAGTACTTTTATTAATTACTAAACCCAATGGTGCTAAAATTTCTGTAAACCCTTTGAGCAAGCGCCGAATCGTGGCATCACTAGTATGATACTTTGCTGTCGCTGGCACAATTCCATTAAATCGACCCCAGAATAAATCTTCCATTACTTGATAAGTTAAACTATCCCGAAAAATTGCTGTATAAAGTTTCTGGAACGCTTGGCTAGACGCCAAGTTCAAGCGATAGCCATGCCCCTTTTCAAAAGCCAAAGAAGCATCATTATCCACAGCATAATACGTAATGTCATCTTTTAGAAGTTCTACGTATTTTTTGACTGATTTTTTGTTTAATTGTAATTCTTCTGCTAACTCATTGATGTCAATCCAGCCTTCATTAATTGGCAAGTTTCTTAAAATAATAATTTTAGAAACGACATCTGTATCGAATATATCAACATATTCATCCCATTTCACTGTTCACTCAACTGCCTCTCTTCTGTTCTATTGTACACAAAATGAGAAATCTATTCCACGAAAAAATAACAGTTGTTTCTTTTATTCTTTCGTAGATGTGGACGTTTCAGGAACAAACACGTTGAGTCCCCCAGCTTCCACCGTTACTTTAATCGGTAAATCATCAGTAGGGTCGCCATCTGTTCGTGTTTGGACTTTCTTGTCTTTTTCGCCACTAATTTTAAATTGACTCCCAGAGAAATACACGACACCAGGAATTTCATTTAATTGTCCTCTGATAATTTTAGGTAAATAATAGACAAACTTGTAAAAAACTAACTTAGGTAAAATGATAATGTGGACTTCGCCGTCATCTGGCGTAGCATTGGCATCGAAATTGGTAAAGCCACCAGCAGAATTCGTCATGGTCATCGTTAATAATTGGGCTTTGCCATGCCAACGTCTTTCATCGCCATCAATTTTTAGTTTGTATTTTTTCTTTTTCATTAATAAGCGGAAAAATTGCTTTGTAAAGGCTAAAGGACCATATTTTTGTTTCTCCTGTTGGGTCACATTTGCTGCTGTATCTGCTAATAGTCCAATCGTTAAGGTCGAAATCATCACATCTTGATTTACCATCCCAAAGTCAACTGGTGTGGTCTGTCCTGCCAAAATGGTCTCAAAGGCGTCTTCTTCTTTCAAAGGAATACTTAACACACGTGCAAAATTATTGACTGTTCCACCTGGAATAATCCCTATTTGATAGTCACGAATGGTGTCTTTAAAATTTTGAACGGCATGATGAATGGTCCCGTCACCACCAATGACGACCAAGACTCCCACTTGATTTTCTTTGGCATTTTTCCGCATTTCTTCAGGATCAATGTCTGGATTGGAAGGTTGCAAAATAACCGCTTCCCCTTTCGCTTCTGCAGCTTTTTTAAAGCGTTCTGCAATCTCTTTACTTTCACTACTTCCTGAAGTTTCGTTGTATAAAACCATCATCTTTTTCATCATTCTATCCTCATATCTCTAACTAAATTTCTTGCACATGTAAAGTGTACAATATTTTAGCCAAAATACCTAAAGATAGCATCGAAAAACAAAGGCTGAGGCACAAGCGGTTATCTCCAAGAACCCAGTAAGTTCTGTTCAAAGGCTAAACTGAGATGAAGGCTTACCTGAGAATATCAATAAGAAGGAGCTACTTTTGTTCAGTTGATTAGCTTAAGATGAAAAAACAGGCCATCCGTCGAAAGGACGGATGGCCTGTTTTTTTATAGCTTTTGCTTATTTCTTGCTCTTTTTATAGAAGAGCCAACTTGCCAAACCGACCAACAGGAGGCCGATAAAGACAAAGAAGTAATTGACTTGTGTGTTGGTTTTCGGTAAACCAAGCCAACCTGTCTCTCTAGCTGCTTGTTTCGTTGTTGGCTGATTTGGTTTTGTTTTTTTGGATACAGGTTGTTTCTTGTTAACAAACGTGCCCGCATCCACGAGTTCAGGTTTGTCTTTCGCTGTTGCCGCAATAGTGAATGTGACAGCTTGCTTAGACAGTTGGTAACCATCCGGTGCTTTTGTTTCCACAAAGGTATATTTTCCTGGTTGTAAGTGTTTCACTTGAACTAACCCTTGGTTGTCAGAACGTAATGAACGAGCGACAGTTTGCCCTGTCTCTGCATCTGTCACTTTAAATTCAGCACCTGCTAAGGCATTCTTTTGCTGATCAATTTTCACCAGCTTGGCAGCACCTTGGTAATTAATAAAAGGTGCTTTAAGTACCACAGTGGCTGGTTTGCCTTGGTTGTCTTTGGCAATCGTAAAGCTTGCGCTTGGCGTTTCATTAAGAAGATAGCCAGTTGGCGCTTGTGTCTCCACAAAACGATACGTTCCCGGTGCTAAGTTTTTCGCAATGACTTTGCCTTGCTTGTCAGACATCAGATTGGTTTGTCCAGCTACAGTTTGCCCTGTTTCATCAATGACCTTAAACACCGCACCTGCCAATGCTTCACCTGTTTCGTTTTCTTTGGTTAATTGAGCAGTTCCTTGATAATTGATAAGATCGCCTAAAGCAATTGGCTGCTCTTTTCCTAATTGGGCGGTTACATCAAATGGATGTGGCGTTGTGTCTAACAGATAGCCTGTTGGTGCTTTCGTTTCCACTAAAACGTAATGCCCTTCATTTAGCCCTTTAGCGTAAATTTCGCCAGTCTTGTCCGTTGTTATTTCAGAAACTTTCTCTCCTGCACGATTCAAGAATGTTATTGGTGAACCTTGTGGCTGATTCTGATTATCGGCGTTGTAAATTGCAAAAACTGCACCCGCTAAGGTTTGACCTTGCTCGTTGACTTTACGTCCCGTTACTTCCGCTTGATAATTTACAAACTCTAACTCATCTAGTGGTTGTTTATCATTTGAATTCTTCTTCACTACAAAATAAATGGGTTGTTTATTGACGATATAGCCATCCGTTGCATCCAGTTCATCTAATTCATAGCTACCAGCGCCTAAATCCTCCATAGCCAATGAACCATCTTTTTCAGCAGTTACTTCTCTTTCAAAGATTTTTTCCCCGTTTTCTATTCGATACAATTTAAAAATCGTTCCTGGAAGTGGGTTCGCATTGGCATCAATTTTCTTAAAGACGGCACGTCCTTTGAAATTGGCGAAGGCCCCTAATTGGAAGATCTCCGGGTCGCCTTTGAAATCACCACGAATTTCTACTTTTACTAATTCAGGATAAATAATATAATCTGCGCCATCTGGTAATTTTGGTGCTTTGATTTCTTTGTAATAATAGGTACCTGGCGCCAAGTCTCTAAAGATAATTTTGCCATCTTTGCCACTCGTTGCTGTAATCCCTAATGATTGTTTATTGTGATCATATAGTTCAAAAACAGCACCTGCTAATGGTTGGTCTGCGCTATTCGTTTTCACGATTTGGAAAGCCCCTTTGTAATTCACAAAGTTGTCACTAGCAACAACGACCGCTGGTTTACCAGCATTTTTCTCAGCAATTTCAAATGGGACTGGCGTGGTATTTAATAAATAGCCTGTTGGCGCTTTGGTTTCTACAAAGCGATATTTTCCTGGGGCTAAGTGCTCTGCAACAATTTCCCCTTGATTATTTGTCGTCAAGCCTGTTTGAATCGTTTGTCCCTTCGCATCAAGCACTTTAAATGTCGCACCACTTAATAAGTGTCCATTCACATCTTTTTTGATTAATTTAGCCGTGCCTTGATAGTTAACAAAGTTAGCCGTTGCTATAACTGTTGCTGGTTTGCCCCGATCGCTTGCTGCAATCGTGAAAGCACTTGGTTCAGTGTTTAAAAGGTACCCTGCTGGCGCTTTGGTTTCCACAAATTGATATTTTCCTGGGGCTAAATCCGTCACTGTGACTTTTCCGTTTGCATCCGAAACTAAGTGTTCTCGAACCGCTTGTCCTGTGGTATCAAGGACTGAAAATTCAGCACCTGCTAATGGATTGCCTGCTTGGTCTTTTTTAATTAGTTCAGCAGAACCTTGGTAATTAAGCATTTTAACATGAACATCACGAATTTGTCCGCTCGTGTTTTGTGTCACAATGAACCGTTTGGGTGTCGTGTCTAAAAGATAGCCTGTCGGTGCTTCGATTTCTGTGAACTGATAAAGCCCCGGTTTTAAACTATCCACCTCTAACTGGCCATTCGCGTTGGTTCGATCCGGCGCAAGGGGAACTTCTTCCCAATGAGTAAACGGCGTGGTTACGGCATGCTCTAATTTAAAGCGAGCATTGACTAACTTTTTACCCTTCTCATCTGTTTTTTCTAAAAATACTTTACTGACATCGTTTTTAATAATGGTTGGTTGTGCTCCTTCGGCTGAAGTTTCTTCATCAATAGTAATGACTCGGCCTTTAGCTAATTCGTCCGAAACTGTATAGCCTTCTGGTGCTTTTGTCTCCACCAAAATGTATTGCCCTTGCGGCAACCCACCAAATGTGATAACCCCGGTGGCATCTACTGTACCTTCACGTAGGACTTGTGTTTTAGCTTGGTCCCAAATTTGGAAATGGGCGCCTGCTAAAATAGTCGTCCCATCCATGGCTGTTTTCTTCAGCTGAATTTTGCCTTTAGTCCCTGTGGCATGCCCGCCACTGTGATCAATGTCAACGACCACATCGCCATTGTCATCCCCATGAACGACTTCTGAACCATTTCCAGTAATTGACACTTGGTTGGATACCGTGTCTGTACTCCCCGCCGCTGAAGAAGTCACTAAACTACGATATTCCATATAATAAGGTGCTTCAATATGGGCCATTTTAACGACAATTTTTTGTTGTCCTGTTTCATTATCGGTGGTAACTTCCAGTGTGTAATCTTTTCCTTCTTCTAAAATAACAGATTTATCTGGCGTAATAGTTCCGTCTTCTGTTACGTTGGTACCGTAAATCACCAATGACTCGGGATCTAGCACTTGGTTTGGTGAGGGTGTATCAGTAATAACCACATCGTCTAAAACCGATTGGGCGCCATTGATCATTACATGCCAGTACACATGATCTGGATCATCTTTGTGGTATTCGCCACCTTTTTTCACTGATTCGCCACCATGTTGAATAGAAACTTTTCCTGTCACATCACGTGAAGAACCTTGGTTTGTATAAGATGCGGTATTGTCATAGCTAGCCGAACCTTCGATAACTTTTTCATCAACAGACGTCTTAAATTCAATCACATACGTACGACTATCATTAGGAAAATCAACACGCCAAGTATTTTGGTTTTTCTCGCTTGGTTCTTCCATTGTGATATCCGTCAACGGTTGCGTTGGTTTCACTTTTTCAACCGAACCATCTGGTTTTGTATTGCCTTCATAGACTTTCAAGCTCCCAGACAAATAGGTTTGATTGGTTAAAATTGGATCCGTCAAAAAGGCGTCGACTAAACGATTATTACTTAAATTAACCGCAATCGTCCAAGTGATTTCTTTGGTGACGGCATTGTAAACACCGCTTTTTTGCGCATTTAAATCAAAAGCAGGTAAAGGTTTAAACGGTTTACTATCTTCTGAATGATGATTATTTCCTGCTTCATCCGTCCAATCAATGGCAGCAGTATTTCGGTAATGGTCCAACGCGGGATCATTAGCGTCTAACTCGGTAACATCGAAAAAGGTAGTATAGGTTATGTGGAAAGCATCACTTGTTTTGGCATATGCCCCCATGAAACTTAACTTAAAGCCTGTTTCACCATCTGCATTACGAGTTATTTCTACCATGAAATCCTTGCCTAACGTCAACTGAGCACCAGTGGTTGTATCTTTGACAACCAACGAATTGGGTACCATAGTTAAGCCAGGAACTGGTTCGTACGTATCCGTAATCACGGCATTTTCCATCAAATAATTATTTTGATTCACAGCTAGCGTCCAACCAATCGTTGAATTTTGATAATCAACTGCGCCAGTGTTTTTAATAATATTTTGTTGACTGGCTGTGCCATCACCTTCTGAATGCTGACCAGTGCCAACATCCACACGATTATTCACGGCAACATCGCCTTCGACAATTCCATCAACTTTGGTTTTATAATCAATCTTGACTGCGCCAGTCACATCATGTAAAAAGTCAATTGCAAAGGAACCGTCTCCGTTGATTACCACTTTGTAATCTTTTCCTTCCACAAGTTCTGCTCCAACGACTTCATTTCCTTTGTCATCAAACGTCACTGAATATAAATGTAAAGAATCTGGTTCAAACGTTAAATTATCGCCCATTGTGTCTGTAATGACTGCTTGGTCTTTTGGAATGATTTGTTCACCATAGTTGTAGTTAATTTCCCAAGTGAATTCTTGATTGGTTTCATCGTAATCTATGTTGCGCTTGTCTAACATTTTGCCATATGTGGCGGTAACAGTTGCTTCAGCATCTAACCCATTTGGATTATTATCACTTGTTAACGTCGCGTGATTTTTAAAAGGCACATCGCCGCCGCCATCTGGAATAACCGCCTCGTCAATCGTCGTTTGGTACTCAAGACGATACGCTTTGTTGGTGTCACCTTTAATCGTCACATTGCCATTTTTATCAACGGTATATTCATCTGGACTAAGTTCGCGACCCACTTCTTTAATTGTTCCATCAAGATTCATCACTAACTCATAGACTTTCACGGACTTAAAGGTATTCCCTGTTGGCCATGTTTCCGTCACAGTTGGATTTGTTTGATCTTTCATCGCTTGATTGATATCTACCGTCCAAGTAATCGCACTAGGATTGGGCGTTCGATCAAAATGGCCTTGTTTATCAATTTGTTGTTCGGTATCTGGGACAATTGGAATCACTACAGGCGGCAAATCTTCTTGTGTAGGAATATCAATCACCCAATCTCCTGGGCCCCGCCCATCTGAATCATTCAAATGAGTATCTAAAGAAAAGTCCCCGTGAATGTCACTTTCAGACGTGATTCGCTCATTAAAGGTAAAACGAACCGTACCATCTTCACTAATTGTGTAGGTTCCATAGACATTGCCTTCTGCATCAACTAAATCACCTGAACCTGGTTTATTAGGTTTCAAATTGCCAGGTAATTGAAACTCGAAGTAATCGCCTGCTTTCATTTGTTCCCGCACATCTTCTGGAATCGACCAGTTAAAGTTCCAATGAATGGTCACATCTTCTTTATACGGCGGTGTTGCTGGTGTGCCATCAGGATTTAAATAAATCGGATCTTCAAAATTATCGATAATCGTTGTTTCATCACCTGTAAAATAGTCACTGATATCTGTTGGTCCTGCTACGCGCGGTTTGACAGTCGTCGATTCAGTTGTTTTACTTTCTATCGCTTTTGTCGTGCTGGCGACAGTTTCTTCGGACGAACGAGGAACAGAGGAGTTTGTAGATGCTTCTTCTGTTGAACCTTCATTCGCTGATGCGGCTGGCGAACTCGTGATTGCCGTTGATTCTGTCGGATCAGTACCAGTATTTAACGTCAACGCTCGTTGCTGTTGTCCATAAGAAAACGTCACATCTTCTGTAGCTGTAGGGTTCAACGTTAAGACTAACGTATCTGCTAACGCTTGCTGATTCAATTCAATTTGAATCTGTTTCTTCTGGTCATCCACTTGAATCTTGCGCGTATTATTGGGCGCTGCCCAATGTGCAGCTTTGATTGACACATTGGCACTATAATGCACTACAACCTCTTGTGTTACTGGTTGTGCTTTTCCTTGAAGCGCTAAGGTCATTTCTTGCTGGCTGGTTTGCTTCACTTCTCCCAACGTTAACTGGCCATCGCTGTTAACCTCTTCCGCCAAAGCCATGAGTGGTGTGCCATAATTTAGAACAAGTAACAAACACATCAACCCGTAGAGCCAACGGTTTACCATTGGACCATTCTTTCTCATTTCTTTCATCCTTCCTCTACTAACGACACATAGAAGAGAACGTTCACTTCGTACCAATTTTTTATTTTAAACCAAATAAGTGAGTGCTCTTCTGTTGTCTTTCTTCCTTGCTAAAACAGACAGCCAACACACCTTTTCTTTTTATCTCCTCAAAACGCACTCTTACTTCGAATGCGGATTCATTTTCTGCTTTTTCCTATAGACTCTTCTATAAGAATAAGAAGAGTATAACGGGATTTTTCATCGAAAATTATCAACAACTTCTCCTCCAAATAGAAAAAGTTGATGAAATCCCAGAAACCCTTTTCATCTTTATGAAAACACGCCCTTATCCTTTCTTATTTTTACTATTCCTCCTTCCACTATACCGTTTTTTTAAATTTTTTTCATAAGAACTAACCAGACAAAAAAGCCTATTTGTATGAGCTATTTAAGCTAAAAAATCAACAGACTCAAATTATCATTTTTGTTATTTAAATGTTTTATATAAACTGGTTGTTTTTCTTAATAATTTTTTGCTCTATCATTTTTTGTCCATGTTTTCTTCCATTTGACACATTCAGTTCTTCTTGATTTTTAAGAATAGATACAGTAGCATAAGAACAACTAGTTCTTTCACTGGCAATCGTCAAATGTCATTTAGAAATGAATGCCCTATCTGTATTATCTGAAAAATCAAACAATCATAACCAATTAGAAAGGTGGTTATTATGCATAACTTATTAACCAAACAGGAAATTCAGTTGCTTTCCCTAATTGAATACTTGTATGACAGTAAAGAAAAAGTCCCCATGCAAGTACTCCGGCGAAAATATGAATTTTCCCATTACAATATCAACAATTTATTGAATCAATTGACTTTATTAATTTCTCGAGTCAATACACATGAAAATGTACATATTCGCATCATTAATAATCAACAGTCCATAGAATTAGTTGCCGATGAAAATATCCCGATTGAGTTAATGAAAGAAGCTGTTGTCCGCGGGTCACTAACCTATATGTTAGCCCTGGATTTACTTTTAAAACGCTACACTTCAGCCAAAGATTTTTGTGAAGAGCACTTTATTAACTTTTCTATTTTTAAACAAGTCAGTGACCGTTTAAATAATCATCTAGCTAGATTTAATTGTTATTTAAACTTAAAAAGACGAGAAAAAATTTGTGGTGCTGAAAAAGATTTTCGCAGTTTCTTTTATTCCTTATTCTTCATTTCAGGAACTTCTCTAGTACCATTTTTATCTAAGACTAATCAAGCGCAATTGCAGAATTTTATTGAAATCATCAAAAACCGTTATCCTTACTTTACATATACCGATTTACGCAAATTAAAATTAATTATGTCCATAGGTTTACTCCGTTACCAATCTGATTTTACAATCAGCGATTATCCTGAAATTGCTACGATCAATTTAGCCTTTCCTTATTCAGAATTTCAATTATTAGTGAATGATTGTTTTATTAATGAACAAAAAGAACCCGATACTTGGCGGGCTGAAATTCGTTTCTACTATGATTTTTTCAGTACACTAACGATGTATTCACTTGAACAAATAGAAACGGTCAACTTTGCCAACTTAGCGATCATGGGAATGGATAACAGTCCACACGCTACTTGGATTTTTGAAAAATGTACGCAATTACAGTTGGATTTAAGCGCAATAGAAGTGGTCTTTTTGTTGGTTAATTTATCCAATGCCAGTGAACGACTGATTCATTTCCCTGTGGAAGAGGAATTGAGCTATGAGGTTGCTAATGTCTCTTTGTATGAAAAACAATACCCAAATGTTTCACGAACAACCAACTATTTCTTAAAGCGTTTGCCTTTTGACAAAGAGCACCCACTAGATGCATTATTTAAAGAAACCATTTTTTTAATTATTCGGAGTGTTTTATTAAACAAACAAATTCCTGTTAAAATTTTGCTTCATTCATCTATTAATCAGATACAAGAAAATTGGTTAGCAAAGGAAATCAATAATTATTGTGATGTTCCTTTGAAATTCGTCAATCATATTCAAGAAGTGCCTGACCTAGTCATTACTGACAAAAATAATCCGCTTTTTCACGCCAGCAAAACCTTTTATTGGCATCCCGTTCCTTATTTAGACGAATACTATAACCTAAAACAAGTAGTTCGCAAAATTTATTTTGCTAAATTGCGTGGGGAAAACAGTTTGGAGGGAATCGGATGTTAACAGGGTTACTTGATGTACCTTATCGTAAAAGTTTTGCTCTTTTAGAAGAGTTACTCGAACGTCGTGAAGCAGAAGAACAAACATTGGCGATTTCTACTTTAGCGACTCAATTAAAAATGCAACAAAATACCATTCTACAATCTGTAGCTTTGCTCCAAACAGAAATTGAAAAAAACGGCTGGGAGAACTTATTTTCTTTATCAGCAAATGCCAAAGAAATCACATTTTGGTTTGCACCCTATTTCCAACTGTCGTTTTTGATGCCCTACTTTGTCAAAAAAAGTTTCGCGTATCAAGTACTGACCTATGCCTTTAACCATAATGCAATTGATAGCAAACATTTTGAAAAAGTCCTAGAAATTTCTTCATCAACCTTTACGCGAAAAATTGGACAATTAAACCAATGGCTCCAAAAATATCAGATTGAAATCAATTTAAAACGTACCAATGTGTTGGTGGGCAAAGAAAAAGATATCCGGATTTTCTTTATGATGCTTTTTTGGAACAATTACTCTGAAGGGGATTGGCCGTTGCACACGATTACTAAAAAAGAAGTCCATAGTCTCTTTCGACGTTTAAAACACTCTGTTTCTTTCAATACAACACAAGATTTTACAAAAGACTTAATTTTTTCTGCGGTGATTTTAGCGCGTTGGAAAGAGGGCTTTTTTATCAAAGAAACTTTCGTGGAGGAAGAAGCGATTGTTAATCCCTTTGTTAATCTGAGTGAATTTGAATTGTTTTTTAAAGAAGAAGCCTTACACCAAGTTCCAACAAAATTTATACAAAAAGAAGGCCTTTTTGCCTTTTTCTTATTGACGATTAGTGTCAGCTACGCTACACAAGATGTCTTGGAAATTCCAGCAGCACGGATGCATATGGTCCAGCTATTAGGCTCACCCATTAAAGAGATCATTTATCAACTAACGTCTTTTTATCAAATTAAATTGACATTTCACGAGTATCTTTATCTATATACTTCTATCCAAAATTTAAGTGTCTTTTTTAAGACCTTTGTCACGATTGCCAATCCATTTGTACAAGAAAGCTTTTTAAAAGAAGCGCTTCAAAAAAATCCAAGTCTCTACAAAGATGTGAAGCGACTTACAATCGAAATGCTTCCGACATTGATTGGCAATGAAAAATTGTTAGTTGACTGCTTGTTTATTCTTTTTTGTACATTGAAAACGAAATCTTTACCACCGATTCGTGTCTTAGTAAGGACCAATCAAAGTAATTTAATTTTAGATACCCTTTATGAAAAGCTAAGTAAAGCCGTGGATAAAAAATTAATTTTTGTCGCTTCACCAGAAAAGCCTTTCGATGTAATTATTACAGATATCTTTTCAGAAGTTAGTGTCAAATCAACGGTTCCCACTTATTATGTTGATTTTTCTGCTAGCATTGGTGAACTAGCGCAAAGCTTAGAAAATTTAAATACACAAATTGTCACCAAACAAAGTCCACGCCACTTTTAAAAGTTTTCACGTGAAACATTTTAAGTGATAAAAATTACAAAAAACGCCAAAAGGTAGCAGAAAAACTGCTACCTTTTGGCGTTTTTTACGAAAATTTTCAATGTTCCACTCTAGTGATACCGAAACGTAGAACATTCATTTACTAACTACTCACTTTACATGACGTTGTTATTTTCTGTCACCAATTCTAGCTCTTGCAAGTAATGATCCAAAGTCGCGTGATGTTGATCGACATCGGCTAACTCTGTTTCAATTTTAGCTAAACGCGTGTTCATGCGTTGAATTTCCGTTAGTGTTTGTTGTAAAACGTTTAAAATCCGTTCATCGTTAGGCATTGAAATCACTCCTTGTCCATTTATAGTTCTGAGCCGTGTTCAATCTCTTCAATCGTTTCAAGAGACAAATCTTTGGCATCATTTTTAGCTTTGTGGAAGACCATATATAAAATAGTACAAACGATTGGGATACAGCCTGCTAAGAAGTACATTTGTTGGAATGACATAAAGTTACGTAATTCACCTAAAACGTACGGACCAACCCCTAATCCAAGGTCTAAACCGATGAAATAAGTTGATAAAGCAATCCCGATACGGTGAGGACTTGGGCTTTCTTGAAGACAAACCGCTTGGCCATTTGACATAAAAGTACCATAACCTAAGCCAATTAACCCACCTGAAACTAATAACATCCAACCAGACGTAGTCATACTTAATAAGAATAAGCCTAGTGTTAAGAAAATGTAGCTCGGATACATGACGTAGCGTTCACCTTTGACATCGAAAATCCGACCTGTCGATGGACGTGTTAAGGTAATCACGACTGCATAGACGATAAAGAAGAAGGTGCTGACGTCAACTAAATCGATTACTTTGACATAAGAAGATAAGAAAGATAAGACACTTGAATAAGCAAGACCCATTAAAAAGGCGATAAATGTAATAAATAAAACTTTCTTTTCAACAAAACTATCAAAATTCCATTTAGATAAAGCTTCACGATGTTCAGGTGTTAACTCAATATTTTTCACTGGGAAAATGAAGCAAGCAATGGTTGTTAACAAAATTAAAATAATTGAAAAGTTAATAATGACATGGAAGTTGGAAACATTTAACAATAACATCCCAATAAATGGCCCAATGCCGGCTGCTAAACTAGTACTCAACCCATAATAATTGATCCCTTCCCCTTTTTTATTTTTAGGGATATAGGCGGTAACAATTGCGTTGGTCGCTGTCGAAACGGTTCCGTAACCAAACCCATTTAAAAAACGGACCAGATAAAGAATGCCCATACTTGGCATATACATATACGCAACAGTCGTTAAAAGATAAAACAAAGCCCCATAACGTAAGACTTGTTTGCGCCCAATCAGTTCAAGGAGTTTTCCCATGAAAAGTCGTGCAAGCAATGTCCCGATGATGTAAATTCCTGAGGCCAGACCCGCTTGACCTAAAGTAGCATGTAAGCTATCTTGCGCAATCACCGCAATAATAACCATTAATAAATAATAAACAAGATAGACAATGAAATTAATCACTGTAATACTGATAAAGCCTTTATTCAAAAGCTTTGTTGGTGTTTGTTCTGTCATAATTCTTTGAATTCCTCTCTCTTTTGTTCTGTTTATTTTGTGTTGCTATTTTTCAATAAAAGACCGCTATCCCCTCACTTTGATGACTTATCAAAAAATTTTCTGAAATTCATTTGCAGTTATTACTATACGAGATATCCGTTACAAAAAAATGTAAATTTGTGAATGATAAACGTTATCTACAAATAACTTCAACAAATGTTGTTGATTTTTGTTGAAAAGCCAAAATGATTAATGATTTTAATTAAAATAAGCTCTTGGCTAATTGCTCAAAATTTACTTTTCATACGAAACTTCCTCATACATAGAAAAAGAAAAATAGGACATAAGCCGAAACGACTTATGCCCTATTTTTTTAAACTTTCTCTATTTTCGTCCTAAAATCCATGAAACGATGGCAACTAAAATCACTGCCCCGATAATCGATGGCACAATAGCCATCCCAGCTAAGCTTGGTCCCCATGTGCCTAAAATGGCTTGACCAATTGTTGAACCAACTAACCCTGCAATGATATTGGCAATAATGCCCATCGATGATCCTTTTTTAGTAATTGCTCCAGCGATTGCCCCAATGACACCACCGACAATTAATGCCCAAATAAAGCCCATGATTGTTTCCTCCTTTTAACCGTTTATTCTACACGTGGTTCCATGTTTTCTTTGACTTGTTCTGTTCCTTTATTCACAGCTTTTTTTGCTTTTTCTGTTTGTTCAGAAGCAAATTCACCGGTACTTTTGGCAGCGCCTGTGACTTTATCTTGAACCGTTTCGCTATCTTCTTCGTATTCTTCTTTTGATTTGATATCGACTACGTTAACATTCACTTCAATCACATCTAAGTGGGTCATTTTTTTCACTTCACGACTGATTAATTCTTTCATTTTTTCGTAAATGTCTTGAATATCTTTGCCGTATTCTACCACGATATCCATATCAACAGCGACTTGTTTTTTACCAACTTCGGTATCAATACCCGCTGTGACGTTATCTGTGTTTACTAATTTTTCAGCAATATTTGAGAAAAAGCCGCCATCGACTGTTAATAGACCATCGACATTTTCTAAGGCTAAACCGATAATTTTTTGAACGACTTTATCTTCAAATGTTAATTCACCTTTAATTGCATGATCTTCTGGTGTGTGTGGTCCGTTTCCTGCTGGTTTTGGTACATTATTGAATTTTTCGTTACTCATGGTTCATTCCTCCTAGTTTCTTCTATTATTGCTTTATTTTTAATAAAATAATAACCCATTATTGAACACGAGGTGCCGTGTTTTCTTTGACTTTTGTCTTGCCTTTAGTTACCGCATGTTTGGCTTTGTTGGTTTGTTTTGACATAAAACTACCTGTCGCTTCAGCGGCGTTGCCAAGTTTATCTTGGACTGTTTCACTTTCTTCTTGGTACTCTGCTTGTGTTTTGATATCTACTACGTTGACATTGACTTCGATTACTTCCAAGTGAGTCATTTGTTGGACTTCACGAGTAATAACCTCTTTCATTTGATCATAAATGGTCTCGATATCTTTCCCGTATTCGGCTACAATGTCCATATCCACTGCGACTTGTTTTTTGCCGACCTCGGTGTGAATGCCTGTTGTAACATCTTCACTATTAATCATTTTATCTCGTAAATTCGAGAAAAAACCACCGTCCACAGTTAACAAACCGTCGACTTCTTCCAAAGCAATGCCAATAATTTTTTGGATTACTTTATCCTCAAACGTCAACTCACCTTTAACAATCGATACATTTGCATTTTCCATAGCCAAAACCTCCTATTTATGATGAAAATAATTTTTGACAATGCCTGTCTGTTCCAAATACAAACCTAGCCAAATACCTAGTCCTGTCAGGAGTACTACTAACAATGTTTTAAAGAAGCCGATTGACAGAAACAAGATTGCAAAAACTAAGCCGACTAGGCCACCAATTAACGGAACGGCATATTGTTTTATCCATTCAACCATTGTACATCCCTCCTACTCCACACGTGCTTGTGTTTGCTGTTGTTGTGGTCGTTTCATTGATTGAATATCTTCAAAATGAACATCAATCGTAATCTTGTGACCAGTTCCCACCAAACGAGCAAGCCGTTCTTCCATTGTTTTTGACCAAGCTTCTGTTTGTCCAATTAAATCTGCCGTTCGTTTCAGTGTGCCTTTGACATTGACCTTAATGCGCCGTTTTGTCGCCTTTACACGAATGGTTGGTGCTTCCAGAAAGTCACTGTCTTGCAAGCTAGAGCGTACAAATCCTTCGATGGCTTTACGGTGTAACACTAACTTTCCTTGCTCTTCTTTTAATTCAAACGTGCCTTTTCTTCTTGGGAATAAAAGAATGAATAAAAATAGAAAGAGCATAATTCCTAGTAAAACCAGCGCTACCCAAAAGATTGCTTGACGTGCGTACTCGTTGTCTTGCAAGAACCATTGGACATTATCTGGTGGTTGCCAAGCTGTATCGGCTGACCAAGTGGTGATGGCCACCGCGCCAAATAATGCCATTAAAATCAGTGAACCTAAAAGCAAAAGTATTTTAACAACTTTATTCACGGAACATCCCTCCTAAAGATTAATTGCTTCTCCACCAGTTACGCCATAAACTTGAGCCGTAACATAACTTGCATCATTGGACGCCAAGAAAACATAAACAGGGGCTAATTCAGCAGGCTGACCCGCACGTTCCAGTAAAGAATGTTGCCCAAATTCTGGCAACTCTTCAATTGGTTGTCCATGATCTAACTGTAACGGTGTCCAGATTGGTCCTGGAGCCACGCCATTTACCCGAATGCCTTTTGGTGCCAGTTGTTTTGCTAAACCAACGGTAAAGTTGGCAATTGATGCCTTCGTTGCTGCATAATCCAACAAATGCTCACTGGGATTAAAGGCTTGGACGGAAGTCGTTGTCACAATGCTACTTCCGGCAGGCAAGTGAGGCACTGCTGCTTTGACAATGCCAAACATCGCAATAATATTAACATGGAAAGTGTCTATCACTTGTTCCATTGGTAATTCTTCAATAGCGGCACAGGAAATTTGTTGAGCTGCATTTAAAACAAGGGTATCCAAGCCGCCTAATGCTTCATGAGCTTGTGCAACCAATTTTTCAGGTGCCTGTTTATCTCTTAAATCTGCTGGCAAAAGAACGACTTTTCGGCCAGCTTCTCGTATATAGTGCGCCACTTCTTCGGCGTCTTTTTCTTCACCTGGGAAAAAATGTAAGGCGATATCTGCGCCTTCACGAGCAAAAGCAATCGCCGCAGCTCGTCCAATCCCAGAATCACCGCCTGTAATTAATACCCGACGATTTTCTAATTTGTGATTTCCGACATAGCTGTCTTCCCCACAATCTGGTTTAGGGACCATTTTGTCCTGTAATGCGGGAGTTTCTTGATCTTGTTGCGGAAATCCATCACTATAAAATAACTTTCTTGGGTCTTTTAAGTTTGGTTCTGTCATTAAATCTCCTCCCTTTCTACTATTACCTTAATACAATTTTTTCTTTTTGAAAAATATTTGAGCACATAAAATAAAAAAAATATTTTTAATACTCATTAAGCGAAATTTTTGGCAAAATTATCTAAAAGCTGATTTTATTTTTCAAAATAGCGTTTAATTGACCTTTTTTATCAACATTTGTTATTGACATATGATGTCCAATTCGCTTAAATAAGAAAGAAGCCCAACAGGCAAAAACAAAAATATTTAGAGATAATTGAGGAGTTACCGCCAATGAGAAATGTTTTACAAGACTACTTAGATGAACATTCCTTTCGAGTCGTTGTAAAAAAGAAGAAAAATTATTTAACTTATGAAGGACTGCAAGATCGTTATGCCTATATTTTAAAAAGTGGCATCATCAAAACTAGCGTTATTTCCAAAGACGGTCGTGAATTTAATTTACGTTATATCAACAATTTGGAAATTGTTTCATTGCTACGTGATGAATATTCAGAATTTATTGATGCACCTTTTAATATTCGCATCGAATCTCCACAAGCAGAACTTTACCAAATCGACCGTGTTCAATTTTGGCGGGATATCAATAATAGTAAAGACTTGCAAATGTATGTCAAAGAATACTATCGGGACCGTTTAATGCATTCCATGAAAAAGATGCAGCAAATGTTAATGAATGGCAAATTTGGGGCCGTTTGTACACAAATCTATGAAATGTACGATTCATTTGGCGTAGAAACAGAGGAAGGTATTTTAATTGATTTCGTGGTGACCAATGAAGAAATTGCGCATTTTTGTGGGATAACTTCTGCTAGTAGCGTTAACCGGATGATGCAGCAACTAAAAGAGTTAGGGGCAATCGAATTACGTAACCGCAAAATTTTGATTAAAGATTTAGATATGATTAGAGATAACATTATTGTTTAACATCAGCACCCCCCGCAAGTTTGACCTTGCGGGGGGTGCTTTTTATTTTTCAGTGACAATATTCACAGGAAATTGTCCATAATCTAAATTAAATGTCCGACCAGCCGTCAGCTGAAGCATTTCTTTTTTCATGCCTTCCGCCAAACGTGCATCCCCAAAACTTTCAATCATATCAATAACGGCGATTACTTCTTTATAATATCTCATTTTGCCAGTGTACAGATAATACGTAAGATTTTTTAAGTAACGTAAGTTAAAATGAATATAGTAGATTTCAGCAGGAATCGTGGTAACACTCATTAGCGCTAAATATTCCCGGGCTTTCGCATAATTTTTCTTATAAAGTTGCGCTGTAATGATATTTAGGTAAAAACCATAGGCGACATTTAATGTTTGGGTATCACGTAATTCAGCATCTTTGACAGGAAACATCTGCTCAAGAATCTGAAGGACTTCGTTTTCAGAAAATAACGCCCCTGTATTAGTCACCATTTGATAATCGTAATATGTATAGTAGCTTTTGCTAGAGATAAGTGCGAGAATTGCCATTCGATCGGTTTCATCAAATTCTGGAATTTCCTCCCAATCATTACTGAAAGTTAGCTTAATATCTGTATAAATAGACATCTCTACTGCGTTTTTGTGGGGATTGCGCTCTAATTGATAAAAGTAATGAATCAGGTTCTTTTTTTCACTTGTATTGTTCAACCCCATTTGACAACATTCAATTTGATGCATAATTTTAGATGAAGCCGTACTTCTTGTTTCAGAGACCATATGAAAAAATTCATTAAAGGTAATCCCCAGTGACTGTAATGCTGTCATTAAATCCTCGTAACTTAGCTTGGCTTCACCAATTTCGATTCTTCGATAGGTTTGTTTCCCTTTTTTTGGTAAAACATCTTTCTGAGCAATTTTTTTCTTTTTCTAAAATACTTTAATGCCTCTAACACATCCATAATATGCTCCTTTCTATTAATAAGTTAATATTAAGTATTATTTTTTTATTAACTAAAATATAACATTTTATAAAAAATTATTTTTACGAACTTTAATATTACCAAATAATCAAATAATATATTTGTTTGAATTATTTTTTTGCACATTATAATTGTTAGACGTCAACAAATTAAAAAAAACTTTTCTAATTCGTTCTTGAAGAAACTAAGATATCTGTCTTATAATGAAATTCAACATAACTTAGAGCAGGAGGTGTCGCAATGTTTGGTTTCAATATTAGTTTATTTCTTATTACTCGGTTCCGTTAAACCCACTCTTCACTAACCATTGTACAATCAATTCCATTTAATATCTATTTCATTTTTATTAAATAACATTTTTAATAAAAGTACATATCGTTTATTTTTAGATATTTTATTTAATTATTTGAAATATATTTATTTAAACAAATAAATTACATTTAATTAAATCAGAGGGAAACAGATTGTAGCAAGTGAAGAAAAAAATAGCTCTTGAGTGATATTTTCTCAAGAGCTGTTTTTCTATTTTATTTCAAAAGCGGTTTGCGTTGTGGGGTTATTACTTAATAAGGTGTTTTTATACAGTAAATAGTATGCTGCTGCTGACCAACTAAAGTTTTTCGTACTTAAGCCCTTCCCTGTCAGTGGATCATAATTTTCATGAATAGGGCCTTCTCCCATCAATCCTTCGGCATGTAAGAAGAGTTTTTGTGTCATTTCTTTTGCTTCTTTTGTATAGTCATAGTTTTGAAGAGCTTCTACACCAAACAAGGCTTGGTCAAGCCAAACTGGTCCCCGCCAATATTTCGTTGCAGCAAATTTTTCATTGTCTTTGGATGCCGTTGGGAATGGCATAAAGGTATTGAACATTTCTTGATTCATCATGTTTTTCTTAACTGCCGCCGCCTGTTCTTTGGTCGCTACTTTTGCCCAGAGCGGCAACCAGCCTTCTGTTCCTTTGCCACGATTGACTAACAATTTCGTTTTCGAGCCGTCTTCATTTATTTGTAAGTCATAGAAGAAGCCTGTTTTTTCATCAAACATATTTTCTTGAATATATTTTTTTAGTTTCTTCGCTTCTTTTTGATAGTTCTTATAGTCCTCTTTTTTGCCTAATTCCTCTGCTATTGAAGCTAAATAGCCCTTTTCAGCGTAGAGATACGCATTCAAATCCACTGATTCTTGATTAATTGAATACCCCACTACTTTTCCTTTATTTTTATTTTCAAAAACTTTAACTCCGACATCGCCTTTGCCCACACCTTCTTTGTCAAACCGTGTAGCGTTATCCATGCCACTTTCCCACGCGGCTGCTTCAATAACAGCATCATCATCCACTTTAGGTTGGCCATTTTTATCTTTAATGATTTGATCCTTGTCGTCTTTTTGCCAGTGAGCATCACTGACCATGCTTCCATATTCTGCTATCCCATTTTTATTGTGGTCTCTGTTGGTATACCACCAATTATGATAAGCCACAAGTTTGGGATACATTTCTTTTAAAAATTCCTTATCTTTGGTTTCTTGATAAATATGCCAAACTGCCCATGCAGCCAATGGTGGTTTAGAATTTCGTTCATTCCAGTTGCCACCTTCACCACCACGCGCACTGTCTTGATTGTAAAAGACAGCATCAATGATCGCTCCTGCATCTTGTGGACGTACGGTATCATCTTTTTGAATTTGATAATCAAACAAGGCCCGCATATTATTTTTAGCTAACTCAGGATTAAAATCAGCCGTTGCTACATCCGCTTTCCACGAATCCCAAGCCCACATACCAATAAACCATTTATAAGACATGGACGGAACAATCCCGTCATGCTTAAAGGCACCTGCCGCGCTTCGCCAATTGGTATTAATCGTTTCAATCGATTTGACTAGCGCATTTTGATATTCAGGAAATTCTGCTGTTTTCTTTTGATCAAACGTTTTATCTAGATATCCTTGCCATCTTTGCTTGTTCTCTTTGAAATAGCGCGCCGCATTTTTGGTGTATTCGGGTGCTTGTTGTTGTTCCTTTGCCTCTTCTTCTTTTGTAAAAGTATAGCTTTCTGTCGTATAGGTGTTGTACGTTTGTTTAGGCTTCAATTCAATTGGTTCAGCGGTTGCTGTATAATTCCGATTATCAATTTTTGTTGAAACTTTATCCGCATGATGAATCGTATATTTTGTGTCTTTCGTAGCAAAATAATTCCACGTTTCTCTGACTTCACCAAAATTCACTTGAATGTCATTGTCTTTAGCAGTTAAACGAGTGCCAATATCTAAGGTTTCCGTTCCCTCTTGAATTTTGTCAAAGACCGCACCTGTCCAGCTTGCTTCAAGTGACAAGGGCTCTTCACCAGTGTTTTCAAGTGTCGTTTGGATAAGCGCCGTTCGATTGCTGACAAAAATTAAAGCTAAATGAATCGTTAGATCGTCTAATTCATAGGTTTGCTCTAGGCGCCCAGGATAATAAGACAGGTCCATGCGGTTGCTTTGGCTTAAATCATAGGTTTCTCCCGTTTTTTTATTTTTGACCGTTAATTTGTTTAAACTTGCCGCCAAGTTTACTGGATATTCTTCCGCAATAATCAATGGCCCCGCAAAACCACCCAGTAGCTCTTTATTGCTTTTTTCAGGTAAATAGTAGCCATGCCATGCACCTAAATCAGAAAAATTATTAAAATAATTGGTATCGTATACGCCATTCGTCCGTTCGGTTGGTGATGCACTCACATCTAAAACATTTGCAAATTCATCAACTTTTGTTCTTTCAACACTTGCTTGCACTTCCCCGCTTAACGCAAAACAGCTGACTACGGTGATTCCTAACGCTAACCAAGTAGACACCCGTTTCTTTTTTGATAAACCCTTCATAAAACCCTCCTATAAAATGATAGCGCTTTATACACTGATTTATTATCAGCAAGGACTATGCCAAATGGAGTGTATCCCTTTTTATTATTGAAAGATTCAACTTTCTCTAGAAAAAAAGCGACCGTATCGAAGTGTATTGATCAAAAAATAACGAGTGTATCGATAGTGTATTTAGTTTATGCTTGATTCTGTTTTATTTTCGTAGCTTCCACAAATTTTTCAGTAATTTTTTGCGGTCGTGTAATAACAGATCCCACCACCACGCTATAAGCACCTAGCTCCAGAACACGTTGGACTTTTGCTGGCGTATCAATCATTCCTTCTGCAATGATTGGTGTAGTAAAATGCTTCTTTGCTTCTCTTAACAGTTCAAAATCATTTTGTTCAATCCGCTGATTTTCACTTTGCGGCGTATAGCCGACTAACGTTGTGCCAATATAATCAAAGCCTAACTCCGCCGCTTCAATCATCTCTTCCAGCGTGGAACAATCCGCCATCCATTCTTGGTTAGGATACTTTTCTTTTATTTTTTTGAAAAATGTGGCTAACGTTTCGCCATTTGGTCGTTTCGAATGGGTTGCATCGAGAGCGATAATTTCTGGCTGAACAGCCATTAATTCATCTACCTCACGCATAGTTGCGGTAATATATACTTCTGCGCCAGGATAACCTCGTTTAATAATCCCAATGATTGGTAAATCAACCTCTTTCCGGATTGTTCGAATGTCTACCACAGAATTTGCTCGAATGCCTTTAGCCCCTCCTTGTTTAGCGGCCAAAGCCATCTTGGACATGATAAAAGAACTATGCAACGGTTCGTCTGCCAACGCTTGGCAAGAAACAATTAATGCCCCTTTGATTTCTTTATTCAACATTGATCCCTCCAATTTAAAAGCGATTACAAACACAGTATACCTACAACAGCTGAAATATGCCACTCTTCTAAATAAGAACAAACGTTTCACGTGAAACAAAAGAAAACAAGCGGTTAGGGCTTGCTTTCTTTTGACTTATTTTTAATTTTTACGACCCTCTAAATAATCATACCCAAAATGTGCATACGCAAATGGCGTTGCAATTCGTCCTCGCGGTGTTCGTTTAATGAAACCTTTTTGAATAAGATAGGGTTCATACATATCTTCCACCGTTTCGGTTTCTTCACCGATGTTTACAGACAAGGTACTTAAACCAACCGGACCGCCGCCGTATAAATCAATCATTGTTTTCAACAATTTTTGATCGACATAATCCAAGCCTTGATGGTCCACTTGCAGTAAGGTTAACGCTTTGTCTGCAATCGCTCGGTCGATTTTGCCATCTGATTGGACTTGTGCAAAATCACGGACACGTTTTAACAAACGGTTAGCAATTCGGGGGGTTCCTCTTGAGCGGCGCGCAATTTCAAAGGCACCTTCCTCAAAAATCTCCGTTTGAAAAATATCCGCGGAACGAAGAACGATTTCTTTTAAATCCTGCTCTTGATAATACTCCATGTGAGAAATAATCCCAAAACGATCTCGTAATGGCGCTGAAAGCATCCCTGCCCGTGTGGTAGCGCCCACTAAAGTAAAAGGCGGTAATGGAAAATGAACGGGATGTGCCGTGGTTCCTTGACCGACCATGATATCAATGTAAAAATCTTCCATTGCGGAATACAGCATTTCTTCCACAACTCGCGGCAAACGATGAATTTCATCGATAAATAACACATCACCAGGCTCTAATTCGTTCAAAATAGCGACTAAATCTCCCGCCCGTTCGATGGCTGGTCCACTTGTGGTACGAATGTTCACATTCATTTCATTGGCGATGACCATCGCCATTGTCGTTTTCCCTAAACCTGGTGGACCATAAAGAAGGGTATGATCCAACGCTTCATTCCGATTTTTCGCCGCTTCAATATAAATCGTTAGTTCTTGTTTTACTTTGTCTTGACCAATATATTGTGCTAAAAATTGTGGACGTAACGATTTTTCAATTGAAGCTTCTGCTTCTTGACTTGCAGCTGAAAGCAACCGTTCTTCTTCTGTCATCGTTATTCCTCCTTAGCGTTTCATCATGAATTTTAACGCATTGCTCAAATAAACATCTGTCGTTGTCTCACCTAACGCTTCCAATTGCTTAGTGATACGCTTAATCTCTCGGTCACTGTAGCCTAGGGCACTTAATGCTTCTAACGCTTCTGCCAATGCTTGATTGCTTGTTGTCACCGCTTCGGTTGCGGTCATGGCAGCCACCGCTGCTTCGGAAGACTCTAATTCGCCTAGTTTTCCTTTTAAATCTAAAATCATTTGTTGGGCTGTTTTCTTGCCAACACCTGGGAACTTCGTTAAATATGTAACATCTTCCCCTTCAATTGCATTGATTAAACCACCATGATCAGCCACAGAAGCCATGATAGCCAAACCACTTTTAGGGCCAATTCCAGAGACACTGATTAATTTTAAGAACAATTGTTTTTCTTCTAAACTGCCAAAACCAAATAAAAGTTGTGCATCTTCCCGCACGACTTGGTGAAGATATAGTTTAATGTCCGTATCCATTTTTCCTGAATAGCGATACGGGTTATCGACTGAAATCTGATAGCCAATGCCATTTGTTTCAACGACAATATAGTATGGGCTAACAAACGTTACTTTTCCAATAATATATTCGTACATGTTGTCACCTTTCCAATTGCTGATTGCGTACATATGTTCCATTTTACTTGATTCATTTATTTTAAGCGATATCTTCATCGTTTGCAAATATTCCTATGAGCAATCTATACTAATAGTCTGAAAACACTCTTTATAAAACAGCTTTCTATTGATGAAGCAAACAATAATTAATAACTAACAGAAGACAGATCAACACGCTCTCCCTAGTAGACAATAATTTTATGTACAACTTATTCTAATAATTCTATCTAGAAAGCTGTAAAAATTTAGGATTGATATTACTTTCAGACAAAACTAAATCATAATCTTCTGGGTAAACTTTTAAGTGCTGATCTAACGCAACAGATACCCCTGCTTGTAACCTTGCTAAAGCTACTTTATTATCCATCCATGTCAATGCATGAAATAGGGTACCTAAACAGGATATTCCTTTGCCTTTTCTATACTCTGCCTGAGTAATATTTGCTCGGGGATGAAAATTTTCACTATATCTAATAACTGCTTTAGCCGACCGATAGTTATACATTCGTCCACCATGTGCAGCTCTATTCCTATAACTATGACATAAAAAGATAATGTCAGTAAACATATTGGTAATCCCTTCATCCACGATTTCTTTAGGTATTCCTAGAATCATCGCTATAACTTCTTTTTTATTTTCACTTTTTTGTAATTTATAAAAATTAGCCAGGTTTCCAAATGTTGTTCCTTTTAACATAATCCAAGGTGGAACGTTTCCATGATAACCACGATAGTGTTTCATGGGTTCTATATCATCGTAGATAATCTTTTTAAACTTTGTAATTAGCTGATCAACTTTATATCCTTGTCCGTTTTTGTTTTTCTTTCCAGTTTGATAATGACGTCTATTCAAATAGTCTATTTGTTGTTCACCTATATTTTTACTGACAACGTAAGAAATAGCTGCTCTTACATACATCTCAACATCACATGTCGCATCAATTACAGATGAAGTTATTGTTTTGTCCATCATAAATAAAGAAAAAATATGATCAAATGTACTGTTTTCTATAAAACATTCTTCTTGATGGTCAGTTATTTTTTGCTTTTTTTCCAAAAGGAAGTCTTTATAGCCATTGATAATCTCATAATAGCCATAAAAAGATAATTTCTTTTTTGCATTTTCTTTATCCGAGAAAACCAATCCTCGAGCTTCCAAAATAGCTAATTGTTCATCTAACGTTTTAAAAGGCTTCATATACTGTTCTCCTATTAATTAGCACAAGAACGTCTATTAGAAAAACTAATAGACGTTCTCGGTTAGCCGCACAGCAGCTCTTCTTTAAGGTTATCTCTATGCTATCATTTGTTTTGTAGCTAGTCAATAGCCCAATTTTCTAAAGAAAATGCTTTTTATACTAAAAAATACAATACGTTGTATAAAAACAGAAAAAATATTAAGTATATTTCTATACATTGTCCAAAAAATCAAAATGCACACAGCCATAGCGGAGAATTTTTTATCATCGACCTTGGCTACATCTATTTGTTACTTTTCGCTCACTAGGGAATTAAAAAGTGCGTACTGTTTTTTTTGACATGCTTGCGTGATAATAGCGGTAGCTTCAAAAAAATAACCAAAAAGGAGACTACATACATGAAATTAAGTATCTTAGATCAATTAACGGTTCCTAAAAATCAATCAGCAAGCGACACATTACAAGAAGCCAAAGAGCTCGCTCAATTAGCGGAAAAACTTGGCTACACAAGAATTTGGTATGCCGAACATCACGGTTCAGACGCCTTTGCCAGTGCAACGCCAGAAATTTTAGTTGCACATATTGCTAGCGCCACCGAAAAAATTCGTGTTGGCGCAGGTGGCATCATGACCATGCATTATGCGCCATTTAAAGTCGCAGAAACGTTTAAAACGTTAGCAGCTTTATATCCTGATCGAATCGATTTAGGCATGGGCCGCTCGCCTGGTGGCAGCCCTTTAACTACGTTGGCGTTAAATAATGGTCAGCCACCACAGCTAGACCAATTTGATAAATTACCTGAAATTTTACTCTTTTTAAGAGAGGAATTTCCTGAAGATCATTTATATTCTAAAATTTCAGCTGTTCCGCGGGAAGTTCTATTACCACAACCCTGGTTACTAGGTGCTAGTAAAGAAAGCGCACGTTCAGCTGGTGAATATGGCATTAATTTTTCCTTTGCGCAGTTTATTCATGGACATTTGCCCAAAGAAGTATTGTCAGCATATTACAAGCATTTCCGACCAGTAACTGAACAACAAGAGCCTCAAGTGAGCGCTGCGTATTTCACTTTCGCCGCCGACACGAAAGAAGAAGCAGAATACCATGCGGCTAGTTTCGAGCATTATATCTTTGCCACCGAACATGGGCTTCCAAATAAATTTTTATCGCCAGAAGAAGCCCTAGCTTTCCCTTACAGTGAAATGGACAAACTGGTTTTAGAACAAAATAAACAACGCTTTGTCATTGGCAGTAGCCAAGAAGTTGCGGAGTTTTTCCACCAACAAGAAGAACTAGGGTTGACAGAAGCGATGCTAATCACCCCAGGTTATGACAAACAAACGCGCTTTCAATCGTTTGAACGCCTAGCAAAAGAATTATTATAGAAAGGAAATGAGAAATGTTAGAGGTTTTAAAAAGAATTAATACGCTTGCACAAAAAGAGCGTGAACAAGGTTTAACATCTGAAGAACAAGCTCTTCGTGTCGATTTGCGACAGGAATATTTGCGGACCATTCGTGAACAATTCAATAAAACATTAATGGGCGTCACTATTTATGATCCTACTGGTGAAGATGTGACCCCAGAAAAATTAAAAGAAGAACAGCAGAAATATTTTGATTAAAAGAGACACAGAACAGTCGATTTGACTATTCTGTGTCTCTTTTTAACTACTCTTCTGTCACATATGTCCACTTATAATCATATTGTGCGCCAGCACCATGGGCAACGACGCCTTTCACTTCTTTACTGCGTAGATGGGCAGTCGCCTTTTGATAAAGTGGTGCTAAAGCGGTCTCTTCACCAATCAATAACTTCTCAGCCTTAACCATGTCTTCCCAACGTTTTTCAGGATCTGAAGCATCTCTTGTAGCTGAAGCCTCAATCAACTCATCGTAGGCTTTACTTGAAAAACGCCCGCGATTATAATTATTACCAGTAACAAAAAGATCTAAGAAACTACTTGGATCTGCGTAATCCGCAGCCCAACCACCTAAGATTGTCTCAAAATCGCCGCGACTACCTCGATCAATTCGCACTGAAAACGGCACTGGGCTCACTGTTACATCAATACCCTCTAAAGTATCCTTTAACGTACCTTGAATATATTCCGCTAACTTTTTCGTAGAATCGACATCATCGGCAACAATATCCATTTTGAGTGTTGTTATGCCCAATTCTTTCTTCGCTTTTGCCCAATATTCTTTTGCTTTTTCTGGGCTATATTCAACAATTTTTTTATTTTCATCAGCAAAATCTTTGTCATCTGTCGGCGAATAAGACATCCCTTCTGGAATTAAGCCGGTAGCGACTACTGAGCCGTCGCCTAAAATTTTATCTACTAATGCGTTGCGATCAATCGCTGCTGAAATTGCTTTGCGTAAATTCACATTATTATACGGTGAATTTTTATCTCGCTGATTAAATTCCAAATAGCTGGTTCGTGCTTCTTTTTCGATAACCAATTCTGGATCCTTTGCCATTTGCTGGGCCAATTCGCCACTTAAAATAACATCGTCTGCTTGACCATCTTGGAATAAGTTCAAGGCAGTTGGTGCCTCCTTGACAACATCAAAATTGATTTTATCTAATTTGACATTGTCTTTATCCCAATAGTTTTCATTTTTTTCCAAAGTCCAATTGGTATCTGAGCCAGCCCCTTCAAAGTTAGCTAAGACAAACGGACCATTATAGACTGCTTTTTCACTGGAAGCAGCGTAATCTTTGCCATATTTCTCTACGGTTGCTTGATGTTGAGGGAAAAATAGTGGAAAGGCCAGTAAATAATCAAAATATGGTGTTGGTTTTGCCAGTTTAATTTCTAGCTCGTAATCTCCGTTTGCTTTAATGCCTAATTCAGAGACTGGTTTCTTACCAGCTACAATATCTGCGCCGTTTTCAATCATTTCTAGAAAATAAGCATACTCAGCGCCAGTCTGAGGATCTGCTGTACGTTGCCAACTAAAAACATAATCGGCAGCTGTGACAGGATCACCATTGGACCATTTTGCTTCTTCTCTTAGTTTCACTGTGTACGTCAGACCATCATCACTGACTTGCACTTTTTCTTTAGCCCCTGCTGGTTGCGGCTTGCTTTTATCATCTAAACGATAAATTCCTTCATACGCATTATTCAGTGCCGTAAAACTAATTGTATCTGTTCCTAAAGATAAATCTGCAGAAGGCATTTCTTGTTGAACTACTACTTTAAATTCTTGTTTAGCGGCAGTTTTCTCTGATCCGCCTTTTGCTTTTTCGGCGCCAGCTCCCCCATCACCACCACAAGCAGCTAAAACTAACAGCGTTGTTAAACTTAACCCGATAAGTCCTTTTATACGTTTACTTTTCATGCCTTTCTCCCTTCACAGAAAAAACTCTTCATTTTTTAATTTTTAGAATATTCTTATAATACTAAAATTAAAAACAAATGGCAAGCATTAAAATAAAAAAAGAACCAATCCCGAAGGACGGTTCTTAAAAAATGACTAACTAGCTTTGTTACGTCGTTTATAAATATACCAGCCAGAAGAAGAAAGTCCAACGAACAGTAAACCATATAATGCAAGCGTTTCTGTTTCTGTACCTGTTTTAGGTAAAAAGCCGCCATACTTTTTCTTCTCTGTTACGGATGGATTGCTCTGTCTTGCTCCCGCTTGGTTTTGTTTATTGGTTGCTACTGGTGTTTCTGGTGTTGGTTTTGGATCTGGTTTCGGATCTGGTTTCGGATCTGGTTTCGGATCTGGTTTTGGATCTGGTTTTGGATCTGGTTTCGGATCTGGTTTCGGATCTGGTTTTGGATCTGGTTTTGGATCTGGTTTTGGATCTGGTTTTGGATCTGGTTTTGGATCTGGTTTTGGATCTGGTTTTGGATCTGGTTTTGGATCTGGTTTTGGATCTGGTTTTGGATCTGGTTTTGGATCTGGTTTTGGATCTGGTTTTGGATCTGGTTTTGGATCTGGTTTTGGATCTGGTTTTGGATCTGGTTTTGGATCTGGTTTTGGATCTGGTTTTGGATCTGGTTTCGGATCTGGTTTTGGCGTCTCTCCTCCACCAATTAACTCTTTGTAAGCTTCTTCCGAAATAGAAACAATTCGTTCGCCTGGGAATGGTTCTTTATATTGTGCTAAATCAATCGTCGTTGCTGCACGATACAACCGCAAGCTGGTTGCACTTTTCAAGTATTCAATTAAGACAGCATCTAGTGAAATCCCTTCTTCTCGTTCACCACCTAGCATATCGTAACCATCACCACCAGCAGCTAAGAAATCATTGGTAGCCATCCGGTATTGTTTCTTCTCATCCAATGGTTCAAACTTTTGTGTTTGCCGATTTTTAATTTCTATTCCTAATACGCGTCTACCGACAATCGTTTGTCCTGTTTCATTGCCTTCGTCACTAGCCAAGCGAGTACCTGGTTTTGTGGAATCATAGTGGATACGAATGGAGCTTGAAACATGTAGGAAACCACCATTTGCGCCAAGTTTTGGTTGGCCAGCATCATCTAGTAAAATTGTGCCATTCTCATCTTTTTGTGGAATCGAACGAACAGACATTTCAAACATTTCTTTAACTTGAGCGCCGGTTACTTGAATTTGCGCAATGCTATTGCCAAAAGGTAACACAGCAATGACATCCCCAACTTTAATTGGCCCTTGTTTAATATCAGCGCGAATGCCGCCACCATTAGTTACTGCAAAATCAGCAGGTTGACTAAACGCGTCTTGGCCATATGACATAATCGCATCACCAATCAAATTCCCTAAGTTGGTCTCTCGTGTGCGCACATTTTCTCGTTGTCCATCCAATGTGAATGGAATATAATCGACAATTACTTTTTCATTTTCAGCGTTAAAATTCGTTCGTGCTTCATCAACGATGGCTTTAACTGCCGGGTTTTCTGGCAATTCTAGCAACTCTGCTGCTGAAATCAATTTTGCTGTTTTCTTAGTTGGTTCACTCTCTGGTGCTGTGACAATTCCAACATTATTTAAATAATTACCTGTTTGAGCATAGATCACTTTGCCATAACGTTTGCCACTTTCGACGGCTGTATGCGAATGTCCATCAATCACAGTGATATCTAACTCAGGATATGTTTGACTAAGGGTTTCTGCTAGCGTATCACCACGCCAGATATGCGGCGTCGTTTCATCTACGCCTAAATGCCCAGTAACCACGAAAGCTTGAATATCCGCGTACTTCTCTTTAATTTCCTTAATCACTGCTTCTACTTCTGGAATCGGGTCTTTAAATGTCACCTTCTCCACGTTTTTCGGGTGTGTTTTCGTTGCTGTTTCTGGGGTCGTCACACCTACAATGGCAAACTTTTTCCCGGCTTTTTCTACGATTGTATACGGATCAAAAACCCGTCCACTGCCATCTTTGTAATACGTATTACTAGATAAAATCGGAAAATTCAGTTGGTCTTTATAACCTAGTGCAATCTCTAAACCAAAATCAAACTCGTGATTTCCCACCGCCATGGCATCATAACCAACTTCATTCATTGCTTTGGCCATATCCGCGCCTTTGGAGAAATTGGAGATTGGTAATCCTTGGAAAACATCCCCTGCATCCACCATCAAGGTTGGGTTTTCTTGGTCTTTAAAGGTTTTTAGACGCGCCATACCCAATTCGCCTTTCCCTGCTTCTAGTCGGCCATGAACGTCATTTGTGTGCATAATGGTATATGCATTATCTAAATCAAAGCCCGCATTACGGACGTCTTGTTTCGTAATAGCAGCGGCGTTTGGTGTACGTCCATCAGGAGAAGTCGGAATTTGAAGAGTGCCGTCATTCACTAACTCGATTGCTTTGGCACGCCATTTTTCATCAAAATTTGTCCCAATAATTGACCAATTTCGTTCGATTTCTTGTTCTGGATCAAGCGTTCCTTTTTTCTTAATATAATCAACAATCATTCCTCGTAAGGTTTCTGGATCAGAATTTTTAATAGGTTCCCCTACTTGAATCCCTTGGCTAGCTAAACCGCCGTAACGATAATTATTCATAGCAATCGTATATTCTTTGGCAGGATCCAACGGTTGGCCGTCGATTTTCGCATCTACAATTCGTTCACCCACTGGTTTTGAAATGTCAATCTTGTAGTCCACTCCAGAAATCATGTCATAGTTATATACACGAATGTTTGGATTAAAACTAATGGTCAAATCATCTGGCTGTGTTTGGTTATAGTACGCCCCTTGTTTTTCTAAATACTTCAGTAAGTTTTCACCGTTAATGGGAACACTCACTAAGGTATTTGGGTATTTGTAGATATCAAAAATCGTGGCATAGGAAATTTTCCCCGCAGGTAATTTACTGTCGTATTTAAACAGCGCTGCCGCACTTAATTGTGCGCCTGTTACTTCTTTTTGAACGTTATTAATTAAAGAAATCATCGCTGTTGGTTGTAATTGTGCTTCGGGAATTCCTTTAATTTCTTGTTTTGGTAAAAAATCAGCTGTTGCTGTGCCGATCTCCTCCTGAATAAACGCTCGCGTTTTTTCATGGTATTCTTTTGTCGCTGCCTTAACTGCTTCATCTGCTGGAACATTCGTTGTTGGTACAATCGTTGCTGTACCTTCTTGCACTTCCCACTTATCGGCATTTTTAGCAACTGAAAGATCAATTTTGACAACTTCTGTCCCCGTATCTTTCGGTCCCCCTACCGGTACAGTTTTTCCATTCGGCGCTGCTCCTTGCTTGGTAAAAGAAAGGTGGTCATGACCCAGAATATACGCATCAATCCCCGCGACATTTTCAATTACTTGGTCGGCACTGGCAGCCGGATCACTATTTTGTTGTCCCGCATGAATCGAAGCAACAATAATGTCAGCCTGATCGTTAGTTTTCAACTCAGTAACTGCTTTTTCTGCTTCTTCTTTCAAAGGTAAAAAATTAAGCGAAGTAACACGAGGGCCATCCCACAAAGGAATGTGCGGGATTGTTAAGCCGATAATCCCAACTTTTAAATCTGGCTGCCCATCTTGATTAAAATCAAGTTCCTTCGTGGTAGTCCCTTTAACAAAGCGACGACCATCTTCCTTATTGTAGGTATTCGCAGACAAAATTGGAAAAGTGGCTTCTTGTTGAATTTTTTGGATTAACGGTAAACCAAAATTAAACTCATGATTTCCCAAAACCATTGCATCATACTTCATCACATTCATGGCGGTAATCATTGGATGGGGCTTTTCATTCACTAAAGGCGCTTTATTATACAAGTCATCTGTTAAAATAGTGCCTTGAATATTGTCGCCATTATCAATTAAAACGGTGCCTGCTGGGTTTTGCGCCCGGACTTGGTTGACGACTGTACTTACTTGGGACAAACCAACTGGTAATTCTTTATCATCTTCATAAGACCAATTCCATAATTGACCATGAACATCTGACGTACCTAAAATTGTTATTTTTTGTGGTGTGCTCGTTTCTTCTTTTTCAGCGGTTGACGTTTCTAAATTCGTCGTTTCTGCTGGTGCCGTGGTTTCTTGTGACTGCTTGACACTGTCACTCGTAGCCTGATTTGGTGCTTCTTGCTTGATGTCTGTTGTTTCCTGTGTGATGATTGGTTCTTGTTTTCTACTTGAATCGGTGGTACTTGTTACTGCTTCTGAACTTTGTTGACTCGTTGTTTCTACTGCATATGCCGTACTAGTAACGCTTGGCGCTATCAACGCAACAGCCATTAAAAAATGCATGCCCCACTTCACTTTTTTAAAGCTCAACTTTTTCACAAATTTCCTCCTTGTGTTTCAACCCATTTGCAACAAACAATTGTCAAAGTAACAAACAACAAAAAGAGCCTTCCCCCATCACGCTGCTCTTCTTTTCCTATCATAATATATCCGTTAAATAAAAAACAGTAAATTCCGTTAAAATAAGATGTTTTTCCTGTAAATTGTTTTTATTTTTGGACAATACAGCGGATTTGTTTGTGAAAAAAATAGTAATTTTGACCAAAACACGAACTTTATAAAAAAGAAAGTCTTTTTATATTGGAAAAGCAGAACAAAAACTATTTTTTTGAAAAAAATAACTAAAAATACCGAATAAACAGCATTGGTCTAGTCCTCGAATGCCTCTAAACAAATATTAGCAGCAATTGGTCTAGTCTTTAAGGAGGAAAAAGAACGCTCTTTTGCTTAAGCAAAAGAGCGTTCTTTTTTATTTGAGGTTAATCCTTCATGTAAGGTAACTTTTTAGCATAGCCTTCTTTATTCACTTGACGTGCCCGGGCAATCGCCAAATCTTCTGAAGGGACATCTTCTGTGATGGTTGAACCAGCAGCAGTCACCGCATGATCACCAATCGTGACTGGCGCAACAATGTTCGTTGCAGAGCCAATAAACGCGTGATCACCCACGACTGTTTGGTGTTTATTTTTGCCATCATAATTAACAAAAACAACGCCGCAACCGACATTAATATCTTTGCCTAATGTTGCATCACCAACGTATGTTAAATGGCCCACTTTTGTTCCTTCATCGATTGTTGCATTTTTTACTTCCACGAAGTTACCAATGTGTACGTTTGCCCCCACATCTGCTTTAGGACGTAAATGTGCATACGGACCCACATCGGCCCCCTCGCGAACCACACTTTCTTCAATCACAGACTGTTTAACAACCACTTGATTGCCGATATGACTATCAACGATTTCTGAATGTGCGCCAATCAAGCAATCTTCGCCAATCACTGTTTTTCCTTTGATAGTGACTCCCGCTTCAATGACTGTGTCTGAACCAATTACCACGCCTTCATCAATATATGTTGTATCTGGATCAATAAATGTAACACCATTTCGCATATGCATTTCATTTAAACGACGATGCATAATTTTATTAGCAGTGGATAAAGCGACACGATCATTTACACCCATTGCTTCGTCAAAGTCTGCCATTTGATAAGCAGCGACAGCTTTGCCTTCTTTTTTCAAAATTTCAATGATATCTGTTAAATAGTATTCCCCTTGTGTGTTGTTTGTATCTGTTTTCGCTAACGCTTCAAACAATGATTCATTATCAAAACAGAAGGTTCCTGTATTAATTTCTTGAACACGTGCTTCTTCTTCACTGGCATCTTTTTGTTCCACGATTCGTTCAACAATGCCCACATGGTCACGAATAATTCGACCATAGCCTGTTGGGTCTTCCGCATGCGCTGTTAAAATAGTCGCACTTGCATTCTTACCTTGATGGTAATCGAATAAGTTTTTCAAGGTTTCTGCAGTTAATAACGGCGTATCCCCTGTAATAACTAATGTTGTTCCTTGTTTGCCACCTAATAACTCTTGTGCTTGCATGACTGCATGCCCAGTTCCCAATTGTTCAGCTTGTAAGGCATATTGACTACGTTCGCCTAAATGGCTTTTAATCATTTCCGCCCCGTGTCCAACGATCGTCACGATTTCTGTTGGTTCTGTTTGTTCTACTTGATCTAAAATATGTTCGACCATTGGTTTACCAGCAACTGGATGCAATACTTTATAAAGTTTAGATTTCATGCGTGTTCCTTTACCAGCTGCTAAAATAATTGCGTATCTATTTTCCACGTTTGCCACCTCAAATTAACTAAATTGTTTGATTTTCTTCTAAATCGTCCTCATTATACCTTTTCTAGTTTATCTTACTCTTTTGTCTTTTTCAACAAAATAAGGCATTTAAAAGGTAGACCAATTTATTTTCTCATCTTTTTTTAAAGGAATAAAACAGAAAAAAAGAACCTGAAAATGGAATGGACCATTTTCAGGTTCTTTTTCAAATTATTTCTCTGTGAAATAGTTTCCTGGGACTACGCTAATCGTTTTTGTTTGTGTATCCACATCTTCCACATATAATAGCGAAGTGTAGTCATCGATTGCACGACGGCCATTGAATTTTGACTCAGCAAAAACGGTAATGCCCACAAGTTCTGCTTCAAATTCTTCAATCATACTCTTCATACCATTGACGGTGCCGCCGCCTTTCATGAAGTCATCCACGACTAAAACTTTTGATCCGCGTTTTAAGCTGCGTTTTGAAAGTTCCATTTTTTCGATACGTTCTGAAGACCCTGATACATAGTTCACGCTCACCGTTGAACCTTCAGTAATCTTAGAATCGCGACGAACAATCACAAACGGAACATTTAAGTAATAAGACACAGCTTGCGCAATTGGCACTCCTTTGGTCGCAACGGTCATTACCGCATCAATTTGTTTGCCTAAATATTTAGAAGCAATAATCCGGCCCACTTGTCTTAATAAATTCGGTTCCCCAAGTAAATCTGAAAGATAAACATAGCCCCCAGGTAATAAGCGATCTTGTTCTGACAAACGATCACATAAATCCATAATCAACTGCTCCGCTTCCTCATAAGGAATTTCAGGGATAAAGCGGACACCGCCTGCAGCGCCTGGAATCGTTTCTAAAATACCTGTTCCACGTTCTTTAAATGTTTTTTTAACAATTGCTAAATCTTCACTAATGGAAGACTTGGCAGATTGGTATCGGTCAGCAAAATATGTCAAAGAAACCAATGTATGGGGATGATCTAAAAGATATTGGGTCATATCGATTAATCGTTCACTTCTCCGAATTTTCAAATTCGTCACTCCTTTTCATTCTATCGTTCCTTATTATAAGGGGTTTAACCGAAAAATTCGAGGATTTTTTTCAAATAACTGAAAATAGTTCGCCATTTCTTTTAAAAAAAAGAAATAAAGGAGAAAAACTTTCGTTTTTCTCCTTAGTTTCTTTGCATTTTTTGTTTTCGCTGGACCATAACAACCACTCGGCGATAAATATTGACTAATAAGAATAAACCAATAAAAATTAGGGTAATGCTTGCACTCGGTGGTGTTTCCAAATAATACGAGCTAGTCAACCCTGTTAGCATGCCAATCAAGCCCATAAACACACTGATGATAATCACCGTGTTGAAGCCTTTACCAATTCGCATACCTATCGCAGCTGGTAAGACCATAATTGCTGAAATTAACAAGGCTCCCGCGATCGGAATCATCACAGCAATCGCCACACCAGTAATTACATTAAAAAGCATCGACATCCAATGAATAGGTAGCCCATCAACATGAGCAGTATCTTCATCAAATGTTAAAATATACATTGGGCGTTTAAATAACATAAACAATAGAACTAAAACTACGAATAAAATTGCCAACATAACCACTTGATCCCATGTAATCGTGACGATGGAACCAAATAAATACGATTGAATACTAGCAGCTGAATTGCCTCCTGTTAAATTCATCAAAACTAACGCCAAAGCCAAACCGCCTGACATTAAAATAGCAATCGAAATTTCTGAATAGGTGCTATAAATCATTCGTAAATATTCTAGAATGATTGCAGCCACAATCACGACAATTAAGGTCATTAAATTAGGATTCCAATTAAAAAAGAAGCCTAGTGCCACACCGGCTAATGACACATGTGAAAGGGTATCTGCCATTAAAGATTGTCGGCGAATAACTAGAAAGACGCCGAGCATTGGGGCAATCACTGAGATAAACAGTGCTGCTAAAAAGGCCTTTTGCATAAATGCATAAGAAAGCATTTCTGCCATACGATTCACTCCTTACCGCTAAAATGAACACTACCATTGTAGCGACGTTTAAGCGAATTAATTTTTTAATTCCTGCTTATTTTTTAAATTTTTCCCACATTTCTTTAAGCCGTTCCTTGGCTTTCGTTATGATCGAGCCAGATAACGTTTTATTGGAAAATTTACGTATACGATTCTTCACTCATATGGAAGCAACGCCATTTCGAATCTTCTTTGCGGACAAGACGAATTTGACGATCCACATAGGTTTTGATATCTTCATGATCATGTGTAATCATCAAAATAGCTTTTCCATGTTCATGCGCACTGTGTTGCAACAATTGATAAAATTCGTTTCGCGATTGTTCATCCATACCTGTTGTTGGCTCATCTAAAATAAACAAATCTGGATCTGTCGCAAACACTCGTGCTAAACTAATTCGTTGCTTTTGCCCTCCAGAAAGCTCGCCAATTCGTTTGTGGCGCATTTCCCACATGTCCACTGATTTCAAAGCTTTTTCCACATGAAGATGATCTTTTTTCGTCAACGGTTTGAACCAACGATTTCTGGGAAAGCGACCTGAACGTACTAATTCAATGACGGTGCTAGGAAAGCCCGCATTGAAAGAAGCGACTTGTTGTGGAATGTAGCCAATGCTGATTTTTTCACCAGCACTATTTTTTTTAGCGACCGTAATTTTGCCACTTGTTGGTTTTAATAACCCTAAAGTACTTTTGATCAGCGTTGACTTGGCAGCGCCATTTTCTCCTGTTAAAATAACGAATTCCCCTGGATCAACATAATAAGAAACATCTTCTAAAACAGGTTCATCATCATAATAGAAGGTTAAATTTTCGACTTCAATATAATGCATAAGTTGGCTCCTTTCTGTTGCCAGATTAATGAATGCTTTTTTGTAAAGCAGCGAGGTTTTCTTTCATGACAGACACGTAGTTCTCGCCTGCTTCTTGTTCTTTTTGAGTTAAACTCTCTAAAGGATTCAATACGGCTAATTCGACGCCTGTCTCGTCTGCCAATGTTTTGGCTACTTTTGTAGAAGCCGATGCTTCAAAATAGATCACAGAAACATTGTTTGTTTTAATATATTTTTTTAATTCGGCTAAACGACTTGGCGAAGGTTCTTGGTCTGGAGAAATCCCAGCAATCGGTTCTTGGGTCAAACCATATTGTTTTGCCAAATAGCCAAATGCAGCATGTTGCGTCACAAAGGTCCGATTTTTAGCGCCTGCAAACGCAGCTTGGTATTCCTTATCTAGCGCAGTCAATTTTTCCAAATAAGCAGCGGTATTTTTTTCAAATACGGCTTTTTTTTCAGGATATTTTTTGATAAGCGCATCCCGAATCGCTGTTACTTCTTTTTGCGCTAACACGGGATCTAACCAGACATGCGGATCCAGTTCGTGGGAATGGTTATGGCCTTCATGACCTTCTTCGCCAGATTCTTCCTCTTCTGTTCCTTGCATCAATTGAATGGATTGACTGGCTTCCACGATTGAAACTTTTTTCGTGTCCAAGTTTTCAATAACATTCGGAACCCAAGTTTCTAGCTCTTTACTATTATAAACAAAGACATCCGCATCAGTAATTTTCGCTAAGTCTTTTGCGCTTGGTTCATAATCGTGTGGTTCCGTTCCAGCTGGAATCAACAGCTCAACCTCTCCCTCATCACCAACGACTTGTTTTGCGAAGTCGTACATCGGATAAAAAGTAGTCATTACCGTGAGCTCTTTCTTCTCTTTTGGCGATTGTGTGGTTTGCCCACAACTAGCTAAAAGAAAAGCACTGATTGCTAAAGTAACGCCGATTATCAAACGGCGGTAGATTTTCGTCATGTTCTGTCCTCTTTTCGATTTACCTATTATAAACCGTAATATTTACGATTTGCCAGGAATAATGTACCAAATGGATCACGGGACGTCAAGGAATAAATTTAAAAAAACAACAGAGCGTGGGACAAAAATCACTTTGGGTTTTTGCTCCACGCTCTGTTGTTTTTATTTATTTCAATGTCCGAACCAAATAAACTTCTTCGCAAAAGCCTTTGAGTCCATTATAAATCCGTTGTGCTCGTGTTTTCTTTTCACATAAAGCAAAGACTGTCGGTCCACTGCCGCTCATCAACGCTGCATCAGCGCCGTACTTCAGCATGCGATCCTTGATTTGTTGCACGATTGGATGTCTGGCAATCGTGACACTTTCCAACGCATTGCCAACCGTTTGGGTCATCCCAGTATAATCACCATTCTCAATAGCTATTCTTAGTCCAGCAATATCTGGATGGTGCAATTCATCTACCGCTAAATCATTAAAAACGGTACTAGTGGATACACTAATTCTTGGTTTAACTAACACAATCCAACATTGAGGCATGGTCGGTAATGCTTCAATTTTCTCCCCACGTCCGTTTGCAAAGGCTGTTCCGCCCCTTAAACAATAAGGAACATCCATACCAATTTGGCTGCCAATTTCACAGAGTTCGTCCATCGTCAACCCCAGATTCCACAGTTTGTTCAAGCCTCGTAATGCTGCGGCACAGTCACTGCTCCCCCCTGCTAAACCAGCTGCCACGGGGATACGTTTTTCAATATATATTTTAATTCCTTTATGAATATTATAGGTACGCTTTAATAAGTCAACTGCTTGATAGACATGATTCCGTCGATCCACGGGTAAAAAAGAGCTGTCCGTTTCAATACGAATGATGTCTTCTTCTAGATTTTCAAAAGTTAAATGATCGGCTAAATCTACACTTGCAAAAATAGATTCAACTTCATGATAGCCATCCACACGTTTATGCAGAACATCTAACCCAAGATTAATTTTCGCAGGAGCTCGTTCGATTATTTCCATCGGTTCCCTGATTCACCTTCCTTAATCTTTTGTCTACCAACATTTTAATCTTTTAGATTCTATCATATGTCCATGAAGAAGTACACCGAAGATTGCTCTTTCTCTGACAACAGATGGGTGAAATTAAAAAGAGCTTAGGAACGAAGGGCTCTTCCTTCACTCCTAAGCGGACTTTCTAAATTATACGGCTTGACCGATGAATTCGATTTCAACGGTGCGTGTTAAAACATCTGAATAGCTATAAGATACACGTTCAAATGAGTTCTCGTCTGGATCCAAGTCAACAACAAAAACAGATGGATAAGTCTCCGTTAAGATTCCTTTACGTTCTGTTTGGCGCTTTCTTCCAGTCTGAGCAACTAACATAATTTCACTGCCGATACGGCCTTCCAAATCTTTCTTAATTGACGATAACGTTGTTGGCATTGCATTCACCTCGAGAAACATTATATCACTTTTTTTAAAAAATTTCAAGTTTATCATACTAGAAGTCTGTTTGCAACTACTTTTGCTCGACAAACCAGCTGTTTTGTCGAATTTTTATTCATTTTCTAATGTATATTTCATTTTTGCTTTGGCACGATCATAGGCACTTCGGACAGCTGAAAAAGTTCCCCCACGTACTTTAGCGATTTCTTCTAACGTGTAGCCTTTTAAGTATGCGTTTAAAATTTGTTGTTCCAACGAGGAAAGACGTGTCGGAAAAGCTGCCAATTTTTCTTGAATCATTAATTGACCTAATGGGTCGGTGGCCGCTGTCCCTAAATAGTCCACTAACTCTTCACCAGCGCTTTCTAATCGTTGTTCCAGAGAAATAGACAAGGTATCTGTTCGCCGCTTATAGGCGCATTGATGGCGAATTAAGCTATGTACGTGATTTTCAAAATTTCGTTTAAAAAACTTTCCCAATGATGCTTGTTTTTCTGAATCAAATCGTTCTAACGTCCGAAAGAAGACAATTCGCCCTTCTTGAAGCCAGTCATCAGTATCATAATCTTTTAAATAGTATTTTTTCATGCACTTATAAATCACTGGCTGATATTGCCCATATAAAGCTTGAAATTGTTCTTGGTCTCCTGCTAATGCTTGCTGAATCTGTTCTAACATAAAAAGCCCTCCTTTTCGATAAACGTATCGAATGATTTAGGAGAGCATAGCATGTTAGAAATTTATGACTTAAGCGAACATTTGTTTAATCTTTTTTTTGAGACAATTCTTCTAGCTTCTCAGAAAGTTTTGATAACTGCTCCACGTTCCATGGAGAATTTCGACGAAATTGCTGGAAATGGATATCCGTTGCATGAATGGCAATCGTCTTTTCTGTTTTCTGGACAGCTTTGTAAAGTTCATTGGCCGAAGTCCGCAATGCACCTTGTGAAAAGACCACCCATTGTTCAGCCAAATCACTCGTTGCGACTGTTACTTGCGTTAAACGATCATTTTTTTCACCAGCTAGACGTTCAATATAACTATCTGCTGTTTCATCTTCTTTGGTGAAAACCACGGTCAAAAGGTACTTTTTGTACGTTTGCTGAATACCTGGGACTAATTGGGCATCAAAGACCACAATGATTTCCAACCCTTCATATTTGGCATAATTGGACAGACGACTAAGAAGCAGTTCACGCGCATCCTCTAAACGCTCTTGCTTTTTCAACTGGACCAATTCTGGCCAAGCACCAATCATATTATAGCCATCAACGATTAACAATTGTTTTTTCATACAATCGCCTGCTTCTATAATGGGTTGCGGCCACGATAGACTTCATACATTAGCAAGCCTGCAGCCACACCAGCGTTTAAGCTTTGAACGTGTCCAGTCATTGGAATCGTTAATAATTCATCCACTTCTTTATGAAGACCTTGACTCATGCCACGACCTTCATTTCCGATGATTAAGGCAATTGCGCCTTGTGTATTCCAGCGACGATAATCCGTCCCAGACATATCTGTACCAAAAATCCAAAATTGATTCTCTTTTAGCGTTGCAATACTTTGCGCTAGATTCGTTACACGAGCCACTGGAATATGTTCCACGGCCCCTGTTGATGCTTTGGTTACGGTTGGTGTAATTCCCACTGCACGATGTTTCGGAATGATAATACCGTCCACGCCTGTCGCATCAGCAGTTCGCAAAATTGAGCCAAAGTTATGTGGGTCCTCTAGACTGTCTAAAATTAGGAAAAATGGTGTTTCTGTCTTTTCTTTTGTTTGTTCCAATAATTCTTCTAAAGTTAAATATTGATACGCCGTGATTGCTAAAACCATGCCTTGATGCACGCCGTGATCACTCATCGTATCTAATTTTGCTTTAGGCACCCATTTGACTGGAACAGCCTGTTCTTTCGCTGCTTGTTTTAATTGCTCAATTTTCTCGCCACGAGCATCTTCTTGTAAAAACAATTTATTCCCGCGTCCTTGCTGCAACGCCTCAACAGTGGCATGGAAACCAAAGACAAAGTTATCTGCTAGCTCTTCTGAGGTTCCATCAGCACCTGCTGTCGCTGGTCGTGGGTTCCGTTCTTTTGAACGCTTATCTGAACGTTCTGGACGTTTCTTACCTTTTTTAAAAGGACGAGATTTTTCATTTTTCATTGGTTTCACCTACTTTCTTGATACACCAGTTAATTAATTCTTCTAAACGTTCTTTTTGTTGTGTTAAATGTAAATAACCCATCAAGGATTCGAAACCGGTCGCTACCCGATAAGTCGTCACATCAGCATTTTTGGCAAAGGTGTGACTTTTCGCATTCCGACCGCGTTTGTACATCACTTCTTCTTCCTCCGTTAGCATTTCTCCCGCTAACATCGCTTGCATTAAGCTTGCTTGGGCTTTTGCTGACACGTAATGTGTCGCCATGCGATGCAAAACATTCGGTTTCGTTTGTCCTAAGGAAACTAAATAATCACGAATGTAAATTTCATAAATCGCATCGCCAACATAGGCCAAAGCTAAACCGTTTAATTGTTTGTAATCTCTCATTCACTTCTTCTCCATCTCGTTCCTTGCGGAGTATCTTCTAAAACAATGCCTTGTTCTTTTAATAAATCGCGGATTTCATCACTTCGGGCAAAATCACGGTCTTTCCGTGCTTGGTTCCGTTCTTCAATTAACGCATCGACTTGTGCATCCACTAATTCTTCGTTTTTAAAGAATAAACCAAAAATAGCTAACCAGCCACTGAAAAGCTTATCCATCGCCACTAGAATTGGTTCCGAAACTGTCGCTTGTTCACTGTACTGATTCATCATCTTCGCTAATTCATAAACGACCGTAATCCCGTTAGCTGCATTGAAATCATCGTCCATTTCCGTAATAAAACGTTGTTCTAATTCGTTTAATTGAGCCAAATAGTGTTCATCCTCTGGCAAACTTGCGACCGCATCTGCTTGTCTAAAACGTAAATTTTCAAACGCATTTTTCAATTTTTGATAATTGGCTGCTGCCTCTTTTAGAGTGCTTTCGCTATAACGAATCGGGCGACGGTACTGGGTGGTGGACATAAAGAAACGTAAAATTTGCGGATCCACTTTTTGAATCATTTCATGAACAGTAATGAAGTTACCTAGGGATTTGCTCATTTTTTCATCGTCTTCACCAATTGTGACATAGCCGTTATGCATCCAGTAATTGGCAAAGGTATGGCCTGTTTTGGCTTCGCTCTGTGCAATTTCATTCTCATGATGTGGAAATTCTAAATCTTGTCCACCGCCATGAATATCAATCGTCTCTCCCAAGTGTTTTGTCGCCATGACAGAGCATTCAATATGCCAGCCGGGACGTCCTTTACCCCAAGGAGAATCCCAAGAAATTTCATCTTCTTTGGCACTTTTCCAAAGAGCAAAATCCAATGGGTCTTCTTTTAATTGTTGTTCAACGCCAGTTCGTTGACTTGCCCCCACTTCTAATTCATCAATCGATTGATGGCTTAATTTACCATAATTAGGGAATTTACGGGTGCGATAATACACATCACTTGCGACCTCATAAGCAAAACCTTTTTCAATTAAAGCGTCGATAAAAGCTAAGATATCAGGCATGTGGTCCATCACCCGGGGATGTAGCGTTGCTGGCTGGACATTCAATGCTTGCGTGTCTTCTTCAAAGGCTTTGATAAAACGCTCCGCCACTTCCGGCGCAGTAATTTTCAATTCTTTGGCTGCCTTGATAATTTTATCATCGACATCTGTAAAATTCGAGACATAATTCACTTCATACCCACGATATTCAAAATAACGACGAATCGTATCAAAGGCGATCGCACTGCGCGCATTACCGATATGGATATAGTTATACACGGTTGGTCCGCAGACATACATCCGAACTTTACGCGCCTCAATTGGCGTAAATACTTCTTTTTCTCTGGTCAATGTATTATAAATTTTAATCATGCCCTTTTTCCACCTTTCTTCCATTTAGACGAACGACTTTCGCAGGAACACCCACAGCTGTAGCATCTGCTGGGATGTCTGAAATAACAACAGCACCCGCCCCAATTTTTGAACGTTCACCAATCACAACTGGCCCTAAAATTTGAGCTCGTGCCGAAATCATCGCTCCTTTTTTCACTGTTGGATGGCGTTTACCCGTATCACGACCGGTCCCACCTAACGTCACTCCGTGAAACAAAACAACATCTTCTTCTATTTCCGCGGTTTCCCCAATCACAATGCCCATGCCGTGATCGATAAAAACTCCCGCTCCAATTGTGGCTCCGGGATGAATTTCTACGCCCGTTATGAAACGCCAAAATTGTGCATGAATCTTCGCCAACAAAAACAACTGATGCCTATATAAGAAATGAGACAAGCGATGCCAAAACAGGGCGTGCAAGCCAGGATACGTTAAAAGAACTTCTAGTGTGGTCCGCGCTGCAGGATCGTTTCTTTTAACAGCTGCGACGCTACGTTTCAACCAACTCATAGGGTGAACTCCTTTCTACTATACAAAAATAAAAAACGTCTTTTAAGCAACAAAAAAACGTTGCTTAAAAGACGCCCATGCGTGGTTCCACTTTTCTTCACAAGAACTAGCTCTTGCCTCGATACAGTTAACGCCTGCCGACGTCTTCGGTTACTTTTTTCACCAAAGCCACTCATAGATGCATTTCGACAAAAGATGCTCGCTGTTCTCACCACCCACAGCGTCTCTGAAATCCATCTGATTGTCTACTTCTTCTATTCTTTGTGTTTTTATAACACTTTATTTAAATGATCTAATGCTTTTTCTTTGCCTAATAATTCGATGGTTTCGCCTAATTCAGGACCATGCATTTGTCCAGAAACAGCAATTCGAATTGGCATAAACAAGTTTTTGCCTTTAACGCCGGTTTCTTTTTGGACGGCTTTAATCGCTGCTTTAATACTTGGGACATCGAAAACGTCCAAGGCTTCTAATTGTTCTTTAAACGCATGTAACACAGTTGGCACTGTTTCTCCTTGCAAGAATTCTTTCGCAGCATCATCTAAAACTGGATGTTCATTAAAGAACAAGTTTGATAGTTCCACAATTTCAGCTGCATAACTCATTTGTGGTTGATACAAGCTAACTAATTGTTTTAACCATTCGATTTTTTCAGGAGATGGATTTTCTTCAACACGACCGTCAGCGACTAAATAAGGAATACACATATCTGTTAGTTCACTCAAGTCCATTTGTTTCATGTATTGATTGTTAATCCATTCTAATTTTTTCGCATCAAAGGCCGCTGGTGACTTGCTTAAGCGTTGTTCATCAAACAATTTAATCAAGTCTTCTTGTGAGAAGATTTCTTCTTCGCCAACAGGAGACCATCCTAGTAAAGCAATAAAGTTGAACATGGCTTCTGGTAAGTAACCTAATTCACGGTATTGTTCAATAAATTGTAAAATTGTTTCATCACGTTTGCTCAATTTTTTGCCAGTTTCTGAATTAATGATTAAGGTCATATGGCCAAAGACAGGTGGTGACCATTCAAACGCTTCGTAAATCATTAATTGTTTTGGTGTGTTCGCAATGTGATCATCGCCACGTAAAACGTGAGAAATTTTCATTAAGTGATCATCTACTGCAACGGCAAAGTTATACGTTGGCATCCCATCGCGTTTTTGGATGACAAAATCGCCACCAATGTTATCTGACTCAAAAGTAATTTCACCTTTCACGATGTCATCAAATTTGTATTCTGTATTACGTGGCACACGGAAACGAATCACTGGTTCTAGACCAGCCGCTTCTTTGGCTGCTTGTTCAGAAGGTGTTAAATTCGCACAAGTGCCTGCGTAGTGAGGCATTTCCCCACGAGCTTGTTGTGCTTCACGTTCTGCTTCTAATTCTTCTGGCGTACAATAACACTTATACGCACGATTGCTACTTAATAATTGATCAATCAATGGTTGGTAAATTTCTTTACGTTCTGATTGACGATATGGACCATATTCTCCCGGATGAGCAGGTGATTCATCCCATTCCATCCCTAACCATGCTAAGTTTTCCAACTGACTTTTCTCGCCGTCTTCGATGTTCCGTTTTTGGTCGGTATCCTCGATACGAATGATAAATTCTCCGTCATTGTGGCGGGCAAATAAGTAGTTAAATAATGCTGTTCTTGCATTCCCAATGTGCAAGTGTCCAGTTGGACTTGGTGCGTAACGCACACGAACTTTCGTCATGTTCATTCCTCTTTCCATTTTTTAAAAACAGACGGTTTAACGTCGTTTTCAGTTATTTTTCCAATAAAGCAACGGCAATTGCGCCGATTCCTTCTTTTTTACCAACAAAGCCCATCGTTTCCATGGTCGTTGCCTTAATGTTCACTTGTGTGACCGCTAAGTGGCAACTCGCGGCTAGATTCTTTTTCATCTCTGCCAAGTATGGGCTCATCTTTGGCTCTTCCGCTAAAATTGTACAATCAATATTGCCAATAGTAAAGCCCGACCGCCCAACTTTTTCATTTACTTTTGTTAATAAGTTTACAGAATTCGCATTTTTGAACTGCGGATCGGTTTCGGGAAACAGTTGCCCAATATCACCCAGACCAGCGGCACCAAGGATTGCATCAATAATTGCATGTGTTAAAACATCGGCATCTGAGTGACCTAACAGACCTTTTTCATAAGGAAGAGTAACCCCACCAATAATTAAAGGTCGTTGCGGAACTAATTGATGAACATCAAAACCTTGACCGATTCGAATCATACTAAGTCCTCACTTTGCTTAATTTTTATCGTTTTTAGGATGGTTATCCTTGCGATCATTAATCCCGCGACCCGCGTGCGCCGGTTTGGCAAAAATCATACGCCCAGCTGCGGTTTGTAAAGCACTTGTGACGACCACTTCGATTTGCTCATTCATGTAATGCTGGCCATCTTCTACCACAACCATTGTGCCATCATCTAAGTAAGCGACCCCTTGTTGACGCTCTGTTCCGGCTTTTACAACCATCACATTCATCGTTTCACCTGGAATCACCACTGGTTTCACAGCATTAGCTAAAGCATTAATGTTTAAAACAGGCACATTTTGAAATTCAGAGACTTTATTTAAGTTGTAGTCATTGGTCACAACCACGCCATCTAATAATTTTGCTAATTTGATTAATTTACTGTCTACTTCAGAGATATCCTCGAAATCTCCGTCATACATCTCAACGGAGATACCTTCTTCTTTTTGTAAAGCATTTAAAATATCTAAGCCACGACGACCTCTCACCCGTTTTAAACTGTCTCCAGAATCAGCAATGTATTGTAATTCATATAAAACAAAGTTAGGGATGAGCAAAACACCTTCTAAAAAGCCTGTTTTAGCGATATCGTAGATTCTGCCATCAATGATGACACTGGTGTCTAAAATTTTGTATTTATGGAAGTTGTCTTCCACTTTACGTTCCAACATTTGTCCTTCGGTGTCTTCCGTATTTGCTTTCTTTTGGCGAGGTGTGAAAACTTTTTTCCACTCCTCAATCCGTGTTGTTCCCATTCGGAAACCTAAGTAACCCAGAATAATCATAACTAGAATTGGTAGTAAACTATTCACGACAGGAATTTGTAAGTTGTACATTGGAATGGAGATAATGACGCCAATTGTTAAACCAATGATGGCACCAATACTTCCAAATAATAAATAGGTTAAACTCATTTCATTTAAAGCTGCTTCGATTTTTTTAACAGCGGAAACAATATACTTTGCTAACCCTAAAGATAAAATAAAGAAAATAATTGCACCAATTAATCCGTTCGTAAAGTTATTGTTTAACCAACTGTTATTGCCTTGCTTAGCCATTTCCCAAGCCATTGGGAAAAGAGAAATTCCTAAACTTGCACCAGCAATGATCATCAGCAACGTGATGATTCGTTTTTGCATATAGCCATCCTCCTCGTTTATTTAATAAAGACGTCTAGCGTTGTGGGGCGTACAAAAATCATACGCCACCAACAACCTAAACGGATTATTTCTACTTTCATCATTTAAAAACTTTTCTTAACGTTTCACCAATTGTTGAAACGCCAATAATTTCAATCCCTTCAGGCGCTTCCCAGCCACCAAGGTTATTTTTAGGGACATAGACTTTTGTAAAGCCTAGTTTTTGCGCTTCACGCACTCGTTGTTCAATACTATTCACGCGGCGGATTTCACCAGTTAAACCAATCTCACCAATGAAACATTCCGAAGATGAGGTTCCTTTTTCTTTATAGCTAGAAGCAATACTGATTGCTAACGCTAAATCAATAGCTGGTTCATTAATTTTGACTCCACCAGCCGCTTTTAGATACGCATCCTGGTTTTGTAATAAAAGGCCTGCCCGTTTTTCTAAAACCGCCATGATTAAAGAAACGCGATTAAAGTCCAACCCGGTGGTCGTTCGCTTGGCATTGCCAAACATCGTTGGGGTAACTAGCGCTTGGATTTCCACCAAAATGGGGCGTGAACCTTCCATTGCTACCACAATTGAAGATCCGGTGGCTCCTTCTAAACGTTCTTCTAAAAAGACCTGAGAAGGATTCATAACTTCAACCAATCCATGTGTCTGCATTTCAAAAATACCAATCTCATTCGTTGAGCCAAACCGATTTTTGACAGCCCGTAAGATTCTAAAGGTGTGATGCTTATCTCCTTCAAAATAAAGAACCGTGTCTACCATATGTTCCAACATCCGTGGCCCTGCGATAGACCCTTCCTTCGTTACGTGTCCGACAATAAAAATGGCAATCCCATTCGTTTTTGCCAGTTTCAATAATTCGGCAGTTGTTTCTCGGACTTGACTGACACTACCAGCAACGCTGGTAACATCTGGCTGCGTCATTGTTTGAATCGAGTCAATAATGACATAGTCTGGTTCTAATTTTTCAATGGCTCGTGATATTTCGTGCATATCTGTTTCTGCGTATAAGTAAAATGTCTCGTTGACGGTGCCTAGACGCTCCGCTCGTAATTTAATTTGCTCAGCACTTTCTTCACCAGAAACATATAAAACCGTGCCACCTGTGGCTGCTAATTGTTGCGATACTTGTAAGAGCAATGTTGACTTACCAATTCCGGGATCGCCACCGATTAAAACTAACGAACCTGGAACAACGCCACCACCTAAAACCCGATTCAGCTCCACTAATTCAGTTTTTACACGCGGCTCTTTTTTAGGTACGACTTCAGATAGCCGTTGTGGTTGTGTCTTTTTACCAGTCAAACTTACTCTAGCACGACGATCAGAAGTATCTTGAATAACCTCTTCCACCATCGAATTCCATTGTCCACAATTAGGACAGCGGCCGAGATATTTTGGAGACACATACCCACAGCTTTGACATTCAAATTGAACTTTTGCTTTTTTTGCCATGTAGAATCTCCTTATCTGTTGTTTATTTTAACATTTATTAAATGGTTTGAATAACGTTGCCTACTGAAAAAATGGGCTTTATTTTTGTCCAGACGAACCAAAACCGCCCGTTCTTTCTGCCTCGACTTGGTCATCATCCGCTAATAAAAACGGCTTAAAAATCCCTTGGCCAATTCGTTCACCTTTCTCAATGACAACATCTTCATATCCAAAGTTTAAAAATTGGAACATGATATGTCCTTCGTTATTCTCGTTATTATAATAATCACTGTCAATGACTCCGACACCATTCGCTAAAAGTAGGAACCGTTTTAGCGGGTTCGAAGAACGACTCACCAATTCTAAATATTCAGAATCAGGCATATACGCCTTAATTCCTGTTTTAACTAAAATTGGTTTGGGATTTTCTCCAGCTTGTTGTAACTTCCAAAGACTTGGTACAACGACCGTTTCGGCTGCTTGAAAATCATACCCCGCGGCACCTTTTGTTGCTCGTTGTGGGACACTCAAGCCCTCTTCTTGATACTTAGAAATAATCTCAAAACCACGTTGTTTCATATTCATTCTCCCCTACTGTCTAAACTACTCCTATTTTACCATAATCTCTGATACTCTGGTTGTTTTTAGTAAGTTTCTCATTTCTAAAAGCCCAGTTAATCTAGACTACGCAAAAAAGAGGAGAATTTTTGTTTATTTTCCTTCTTTTAGTCTATCATCTTCTCTTAAAATAAACAGACCAAATCCCAAAAAGTCCCAAGATTCCCTCAAAAAGTTCACACTTTCATTAAACTTTCTTTACTATTCATTATTTAGCACTTTCTAGTAGCCGCTGATTTTGTTATAATGAGTGTCAAATTTTACTGTAAAAAGAAACGAGGCACTTATGAGAAACAAACTCCAACAGGCCAAACGAATTGTGATCAAAGTCGGAACCAGTTCTCTGATTTATCCCAATGGCAATATTAACTTAAAAGCAATTGATCAATTAGCCTTTACTTTGAGTGATTTAAGCAACCAAGGCAAAGAAATTATTTTAGTTTCTTCTGGCGCAATTGGTGTCGGACTGAATAAATTAAATCTATCTGTGCGCCCAACGACAATTCCTGAACAACAGGCAGTCGCTGCAGTCGGCCAAGCAGAATTAATGAACATTTATAATCAGCGGTTTTCAACCTATAGCCAACAAATGGCACAAGTTTTATTAACTCGTGATGTTATTGAATATCCTGAAAGTCGCAATAATGTTACCAATACTTTTGAACAACTGTTAAAAATGAATATTATTCCTATCGTCAATGAAAATGATACTGTCGCAATTGAAGAATTGGATCACTTAACCAAGTTCGGGGATAACGATCAATTGTCTGCCATTGTCTGCCAAATTGTTCAAGCTGACTTGTTAGTTATGTTATCAGATATTGATGGTTTCTTTTCAGACAACCCTACTGTCAACAAAGAAGCCACGTTATTTTCTGAAATCAATGAAATTAATGAAGACTTGTTCCAATTAGCCGGTGGTAAGGGGAGCCGCTTTGGCACTGGTGGGATGTCTAGTAAATTAAAAGCTGCTGAACGTGTGTTAGCTAATCAACAGGCGATGATTTTAGCAAACGGAAAGCAGCCAAAAATCATTTTTGAAATTTTAGAAGGAAAAGATATCGGTACGTTATTTATTAAAGGAGGGCATGAAAGTGACTGATTTAAAGCAACTAGGGCAACAAGCTAAAGAAGCCTCTTATACGCTAGGCTTGATGGATACTCGTCAAAAAAATACTTTGTTAAACAAAATGGCCGCAGCCATTGAAGCCAATGCACCCCGCATTTTACAAGCAAACGCATTAGATTTAGAGCAAGCCGCTACCCACGGAATTTCTGAAACAATGCAAGACCGCTTACGTTTAACAGAAGAACGGATCACAGCGATGGCCGAGGGCATACGTCAAGTCGCTACTCTACCCGATCCAATTGGGGAAGTAGATAAAATGTGGCGCAATGAAGCGGGGCTGTTAATTGGGCAACAACGCGTACCTTTAGGTGTTATTGGAATCATTTATGAATCGCGGCCGAACGTGACAACGGATGCCGCTAGCCTTTGTTTCAAATCGGGAAATGCTGTTATTCTTCGAGGCGGAAAAGAAGCGTTTCACTCCAATCAGATATTGGTGACAATTTTACAAGAAGCGCTAATACAAGAAGCCGTTTCTCCCCATCTCATTCAATTTGTTGATGATACTTCTAGAGAAACAGCCCAACAACTTATGCGCTTAAATGACTACTTGGATGTCCTCATTCCACGTGGCGGCGCCAACTTAATCAAAACTGTTTTGACGACGGCCACTGTTCCTGTTATTGAAACGGGCACGGGCAATTGTCATATTTATGTGGACAAAGACGCCCAGTTAACAATGGCAACTGAAATTATTGTCAATGCTAAATGTCAACGTCCTTCTGTCTGTAACGCCGCCGAAACGTTATTAATTCATCAAGAAGTGGCTGAAGCCTTTTTACCAACAATTGAAAAAGCCTTGAAGGAGTTTCACGTGGAACTTCGGGCAGATGAACGTGCGTTAGCAATTTTTGAAGAAGCCATTCCAGCGACTGAACAAGATTGGGAAACGGAATTTCTCGACTTTATCTTAGCAGTGAAAGTCGTTGATTCTTTAGACGAAGCCATCCAGCATATTAATCGCTACAATACAAAACATTCTGAAAGTATTATTAGTGATAATTACTTTGCCACACAACAATTTTTACAACAAGTGGATGCAGCCGCTGTTTATGCGAATGCTTCAACTCGTTTCACGGACGGTTTTGAATTTGGATTTGGCGCCGAAATCGGCATTAGTACGCAAAAATTACATGCCCGTGGACCTATGGGCTTAGCAGAGCTTACTTCGACAAAATATGTTATTTATGGAAATGGGCAAGCACGTTCTTAGAAAGAAAAACCCTTGATTTAAAAATCAAGGGTTTTTCTTTCTCCTCCCCGATGTGCATCTTTACACATGGAATTGTTCACAGTTCCACAATCTATTCTTGATATTTTTTTTGAATCCTCATTATACTTTCTACATACGCTTGTTTCACTTGGACTGGCTCTAAAATTGTCACTTCTTCACCAAAGCCCATAAAATAGTTGGCTAAAAATTGTGTTTCTGTTGGATGAATCTGTCCAACTAAAAAACACTGCGTGGGCGTTTCTTCCAACTGAATATTGTCAAAGCGATGTTTATAAAAAAATTCTTTGCCTTTTTCTGTAATGATTGCTTTAAATGGAATCGTACGTGCCGTCGTTTGTTGATGGCGATACGATTCTTTCAGTTCTTCAGTCGTAAAATCCAGTGTTTGGTTTAACTGCTGAATAGCCTCCATAAAATCACAGCGGTAAGTACGCCAAGCCTTTTTAGTCACATCATAGCCTGAACAATACCAATACCCTTCTAAAATAGTTAACCGGGTTGGTAAGATTTTTTTCGTTGTTGCTTCATATCTGGTATAGTTAAACTGAATTACTTGTTGCGCCAAAATACAATGAAACAGCTGCTCTAAATTGCCTGGTGCTTCTACTTGTTCAATTCCTTCGTAATAGACGACCTTACTCATTTGACTGATTTTAAATTGGGTTGGTTCATCTAAAGAATGTAATAATTTTTGCTTAATTTGCTGATAGGAATGACCAAACGGTGACTCTGCGACTAATTTCAGTAATTGTAACGAAAAAAAGATTGCTAACACTTCATTTTCGTTAAAATAAATCGGCGGCAACAACGGTTTGTTTAAAACTCGATAGCCACCATAACGACCATTCTCCACATATAGCGGCACGCCTAAATTTTCCAAAGCTTCAATATCCCGCAAAGCTGTGCTTTTAGAAATCCCAAAAGTTTTCATTAACTGATTTAAATTAAACTGAGGATGGGTTCTCAAGAAAAAAAGTTCCTGATTTAAACGTTCTGATTTTTTCATTTTTCCCTCCATCGGTGTCACTTTTTGACACCTTTTATTGTTATGCTTATCTTATCAATCTTAGGAGGTTCAAACAATGAAAAACACACAATTTGCCCTTTTCATGGTCTTAAATGGACGAGCAACGGAAGCCTTGACGTTTTACCAAGAAGCCTTTGCTGGTGATATTCTTTTTAAAATTACTAATCAAGAATTTAAAGAGCGTTTAAATCCTTCTTTGACCATTCCCGCTGGCGAAGAACACTGGCTTTCTCACTCGATTTTACAAATGGACACTTTTCAATTACAACTAGCTGATAATCCTTTGTTTGCAGGAATGAATACCACGCCCACAGAACAATTGGCCCTCAGCTTAACCGTCGACAGCCGTCACTCTGCCAAAACAATTTTTGAAAAACTCACGTGCCATCCCGAATCCTGTATTATCCTAGAACCAATTGAAAATGAATTTGCAACATTTTATACGATTGTGAAAGATCCTTTTGGTTTAGTCACTCAAATTACTCATGAAAAACAAGCAGATCCTACCAAGAAAGGACGTTAGCCGAAGAATGCGAACCTATGAATCAAAAGAAGCCTTGATTGAGGCCATTCAAATAGCTTCACAAAAATATTCAGCTGAATTTGCAGAAATTCCTGAAACACTTAAAGATCACCGAATTGAAACAGTAGCTAAAACACCTTCAGAGAACTTAGCCTATCAATTAGGTTGGCTCAACTTGCTGCTTTCTTGGGAAGAACAAGAACAACGTGGTCTGACCGTTCAAACGCCAGCTAAAGGTTATAAATGGAATCAACTGGGCGCTCTCTATCAATCATTTTATCAAACCTATGGACAAATGAGTTTAGAAAGTCAGCTGATTGCGTTGCAAGACATCTTAGAAAAATTACTTCATTGGATTGACTCGCTTTCCGAAGACGAATTATTTTTACCTCAACAACGGGCTTGGGCGACCACCAAAGCACAATGGCCTCTTTGGAAATGGATTCACATTAATAGCGTTGCCCCTTTTACTAGTTTCCGAACGCAAATTCGCAAATGGAAAAAAGCGTGTCTTTAAAAAGTTATCCACATTTTTTCAAAAAAAGCTTGACAAGCATTTTTAAATTCTCTACAGAAAACTTTGTGGATGAAATTTCTTATTTTTTCCAAAAAACTTTTCCACAATGCTTATTTGTTCGACATTAAATCTTTGTAAATTCTAGAAAAAAGAAGATGAAAACGTTGTTTTAATAACGTTTTCATCTTCTTTCAACTTTAGGGGCTCCTTTACTTTTAGCAAGCAGCCCTTCTGAACTTGCGTTTATTTTTTTTAGCAACTCGAAAACTTATCCTTGTGGATAAACCGAGATAAAAAGCTTTTTTGTGGTTTTCAACAGAGTTATGCACAAAGTTATCCACAGGGCGTTTTCAGCAATTTTTCGGAGAATATTCGTTGTTTAATCTGGTGATTTAGCATTTGAATGTCAATCCCTTACTACTAATTCTTCTTCACTCCACCCTTAGGATCCTAATAAAATTTTAAAGTTTTTCTTCTATTGGTACATCAAATAAAGAGTATGATAAACTATAGGTACTTTCGAAAAATCAGGTGAGGTTATTTATGAAAAATAAAAGTAGGCAGTTTTTAAAAAACAACTGGCCTTATATGTTAGCCAGTTTCTTCATTCCATTTTTAATTATGGCAATTATCTATTTGAGTATTGGGATTTATCCAGGAAGTAGTCGCAGTGTTTTAGCCAGCGATGCCTTTTCTCAATTTTCAAATTTTCACGCAAGCTTTAACAATGTTCTTCATGGAAAACAAAGTCTTTTCTATACGTGGAATGCTTCTTTGGGACTAAACTACTTGTCCTTAATTTCCTATTATCTTGGTGGCTTATTTACGCCGCTCGTCTTTTTCTTTAACAATCAAAACATGCCTGATGCGCTCTATTTCCTAACGTTGTTGAAAATTGGGAGTGCTGGCTTGAGTTTTTGGTTCTTGGCAAAACAAACCTTTAAGATTCCTAAATGGTCCCATGTGACTTTAAGTGTGTCTTATGCGCTAATGTCCTTCATTGTGGCCCATTCAGAATTAATTATGTGGCTGGATGCCTTTATTTATCTGCCACTCGTAATTTTAGGAATTCATCGTTTAATGGACCAACGAAAACCGACATTATTGTTTGTCAGTTATTTCTTGCTTTTCATTACAAATTATTATTTTGGCTTTATGATTGGGTTGTTTTCCTTCCTGTACTATTTTGCACGAACGTTTACAGACTGGCAACGATATAAATCTCGAATCGTTGCGTATTTTACTACTTCTCTTTTAGCTGGTGGAGCATCCATGATTATGGTCTTACCTGCTGTCTTAGATTTACGAACCAATGGTGAAACTCTTTCTGAAATTACAACCTTTAAAACAGAAGCGACTGCCTTTTTAGATATTATTATGAAAAATATGATTGGCGTTTACGATACAACCAAATATGGGTCCATTCCTTTTATTTACATTGGGTTGTTGCCTTTGATTTTTTGTCTCTTCTATTTCGTTACGAAAGAAATTCCATTGAAAAACAAACTACTTTTTGGCAGTTTGTTTGTCCTATTGATTGCTAGCTTTTACATCACGCCCTTAAATTTATTCTGGCACGGTATGCATGCGCCGAACATGTTTCTTTTCCGCTATAGTTTCCTCTTTTCATTCCTAGTTATTTTGCTTGCAGGTTATGGTTGGGAGAAATTTGAAAAGGATGATCTCGGTGTCTTAAGCGGCTTGATTTTGATTCTTTTAGCAATTTTTGCTCTTGCAATGGGCACAAAAGGTGCTACTAGTTATACGTATGTGACTTTAACCTCTTTCGTATTAACGGCAACTTTTTTACTATTATACTTTTTCGGGATTGCTTTTTATCAATTGAAAAAAGCGCCTATGCAATACTTAGTGATTTTGTTATTGCTGCTCGTTTCTGGTGAAGCAATCATTAACACACGGGCGATGGTCACTGGTATTTTAGATGATTGGAACTACGCATCACGAAGCTTGTATTCTGAGCCTTATCCTGACTTAAAAAATCTAGTCGATCAAACAAAAAAAGAAAATGATACCTTTTACCGCTTGGAAAATTTAAATGGTGTTTCGGCCAATGACGGCATTAACTATGGCTACAGTGGCATTAGCATGTTTTCTTCCGTTCGGAACCGACATTCTTCAACATACCTAAACGCCTTAGGTTTCCGCTCGCGAGGCACGAATTTAAATATTCGTTACCAAAATAATACCTTGTTAATGGATGCTTTGATGGGCATTAAATACAATATTGCTGAAAACAATCCAATGAAATTCGGCTTTGAGCGACAAGCAGCTGCTGGTAAATATCAGCTTTATCGTAACGAAAATGCTTTGCCGTTAGGATTTTTAGCAGACAAAGAGATTTACAATGTTCGGCAACCTCTCAATGATAATTTAGGTAGTCAAACAAATTTACTAAATGCTTTAGCCAATACCAATGAACGGTATTTTACCTTTTATCAACCAACGATGACGCTTCAAAATAACGTGACAATTACGCAAAATACAGCTGGCGTAACTTTTACGGAGAAACAACATAACGTAGCCAAAGAGATTTCTTATACAGTCAATGTGCCCGCCAATACGCAAGCTTATTTGAGTTTATTCCCAACGGATTTTGCTCAATTGGAAAGTTCCACTGCGACGGTCACCGTGAACGGCTCGAGTCAGCAATCACAAATTGGCATTACTGGCCAATATTATAATTTAGGCTACTATCCAAAAGATACAACCGTTAACTTCAAAGTAAGTTTTTATGGAACCAAAGCAGTAAGTTTTGTTCAGCCGCAAGTAGTTGGCTTAAATACCAATGCATTTGAAAAAGCCATTTCCGCCGTACAAGAAAAAGGCGTTGATTTAACCACTGGCAAACGCTCTGCTTCAGGTACCTTTACCGCCGACAAAGATCAAGTACTCGTCACTACAATTCCTTATGACAAAGGTTGGCGTGTCAAAATTGATGGCAAAAAAGTTACCCCAAAAGCCTTTAAAGATGCCTTTCTAAGCGTTCCTGTCAGCGCTGGAACCCATACTATTCAGTTCTCTTATTTACCAGAAGGATTGATTCCTGGCATCGTGTTATTCGTTCTATGTACTGGTGGTTTCGTTGCCTACGTAACCTTGATTCCAGCTAGACGAAACCGTAAAAAAGAAGACAAATAAAAAATCACGCGATGGCTAAGTCATCGCGTGATTTTTTTAAATTTCAGTCATTGCTTCTTCCACAAGCGAAACACTTTGATGTCTTCCTTTCGTAATCAACAAGGAAAGTTGCACAAAAGCAAAGAGTACGCTGGTCCGCTTAGGATAAGCAAAATAACGTGGTTGCCAACTAGTGACATATTGTTCTTTGCGCTTGCGTGTATCTTGAAACGCATAAATTTGATAACTATACTTGTAAAAAATATTAACAAAGCGTTCTTTTAAGAAAGAGTACTTGCTCTCCCCTACGTTAGCCAACGGCGCCATCCCAATATCAATTAATTGATAGCCCTGCTGTTGATAGGTTTCAATAAAATGAGTGAACAAATATTCTCTAGTAAAAGCAGGTGCGTCTGAACGAATACGTAACAAATCATAAGAAATACTTTTGCCTTTTTCCATTTCTTTTCCCGTAATGAAACCGATGACCGTTTGTTTCTGTCTCACCAAGCCCACGCTACTGCATTTCAAGTACTCGGGATCCAACCGTCCACCAATAAAGTAGCGCTCTTTTTGATTCCGTGACCAGTCCGCAGAAACTCGTTCTAACTCTTGATATAAGGCATCACTAATCGTTTCGGGATAAAATTCAAACTGAAAATCCGCTGCTTCTGCTGCTATTTTTTCAGTCACTGTTTCCGTCCAGGCTGTTTGATTCACTGTTGACGGCTCATCAAATTGAATCAAGCCTTCTTCCCCAACTTTCATAAATTCAAAGCCGCAATCGTGAAGATTCATAACATATTCTTCCGAAATACGATAAAAAACTAATTGATAGCCTAACAAATCAGCTTGATCCATAAACGCCAGTGTCGCCGCTGTCCATTTCTCTCGTTGCCCAATCGGATCCGCCAAGACAAAGCATTTATTAAACTTCATTTGAAACCCAAAAAGTACTTGATCTTCGCCTTCTTCTTGGTAATAAAAATGACCATAATCCTTTAAATACAAAAATTGACTGCCTTCGTTGCCACCAAATTTTTCCAAAAAGCGTGTCAACCGCGCTTCCTCAAACCCCTCACCTAAAGTAACAGTTGTTTCGGCTAAATATTGATACAAAAAGAATAAACCAATCAAGGAAATACTTAAACCAATCAATCCGTTAAACCAAACATCATCTGACGGAAACAACAAAAAGTGATTGATAACTTGATTGCCACCAGCTGGTCGTGCGGCGTAATAGCCAGCAACCGCATAACCGATAAACAAGCAGCCAAACAAAATACTATCTACCGTTAAAGCGCCCCATGAATAAACGAACTTTTCACGATAAAATTCTTTACGAGCCAAAATAACCGCCAATAAAATAACGGCATAAACAGCAATTAACTGCCACGAAGTCGTTCGTGCCACCGTATTTACAATACAAAATCCTAGTAAAATAATTGTAGGCCAATAAGCTTTTTTCACTTTCATAGAAATGCCTCGAGCTAAACCTAATAACAAGAATCCTACAAATAAATTCAATGTTTGATCTAAAAAATTAAACGAAAAGGGAAGTAATACTTGGAATAAACGACTGACATTCGACAAATTCGTCACAGTCGACAATAGAACCATCATAATTCCTGCAAAATATAACGCCGCCACCAAAATAAAATGCGCCACTTTTTGTGAAAATAACCGAGGTAAATTATCAAAAAATTGATTGACTTTCATGCCTGCTTGTTGCAAGAACAAAATAACTCCTGTCATAAAAGGCGTCACATAATAAAACAAACGATAATACAACAACCAGACGACCGCTTGTGATCGATCAATCCCTAATTGTGACAAGCCCAAAATCATTAAGACATCAAACGTTCCCATACCACCAGGAACCATGGTCAACATCCCGATTAACGTAGCGATAACAAACATTGGGTAAACAGAAACCATCGAAACTGGCACCTGCATCAAGCGACCTATCATCAAGAAAGCAAACATCCCACCTAGCCATTGACCTAATGAAGCGCCGAATAATAGGAGCACTGCTTTTGGAAAAAATGTTTTAAACAATGTTCGCCGTTTTAAATACGTGAAAAACCAGAGCGCTGGCGCAATCAGGCTGCCCAATAATAACCAAACCCAATATTCACGAAAAACATTTTGGGTTCGAATAAAAAATAAATCAACAAACGCCACAAAAGATAAAATAGATAACCCTGAAATCAAGAACAGAGCAACTTTTGAGACCGTTGCTACAACCTTGCCCCGCGGTACATCTTTTCCGTAAAAATTAATCCGTAGCGTTGCCCCAACCACGCCGCCAAAACCCGCTAAGTTATTAATGGTATTGGTGACCCAAGCCGAAGTTAACCAATCCATTCGTTTCATTGGTGGCTTACCTTCTTTTTCCAATAATTTAACGACTACATAGTCATAAAGGAGCATCGGAATAACCCCTAATAGTCCTGCCAAGACCATACCAATTAAACGCCCCGTACTTTGTTGTTCCATCGTGGAAAAAATATCCGCCCAGGTCATGCCTTGAGCGATATGTGTCACTTGGTTAGCCACGAAAACTAATACAGAACCAAGAAAAATTAGTTTCAATAATAAACTGTGTTCTTTCAACCACTGCGTTAGTTGGCTAATATTTTTTTTCATCTTATAGCCTCTTTCATATCTCTTTTCTATTCATTTAACTTTCGTTTTATCGATTTTCTTCCATGGTAGCCTATTTGCTGAAAATTTTCCAGCACGGCTAGACATTTTGGCTGAATCGTATTGTTTTATTGAAAAAAAGAGTGAGAAAAAAATCTAAGACGATTTTTTCTCACTCTTTTAACTGTATTTTTTACGCCACTACTTCTGCGACAATCTCAATCTCCACCAACACATCCATCGGTAATTTAGAGATTTCAATCGTTGTGCGTGCAGGATATTCCGCACTAAAATACTCAGCATAGACTTCATTGAATGCCGTGAAATCCGCCATATTTTGTAAATAGCATGTCGTTTTGACTACATGAGCAAAATCACTACCAGCTTCTGTTAAAATCCCTTGAATATTTTTCAGTACTTGATTGGTTTGTTCTTTAATCGTTGTCCCAACCACCTTGCCTGTTTCAGGATCCAGTGGAATCTGACCAGAAGTAATCAATAAACCATTCACAATTTTTGCTTGTGAATATGGCCCAATTGCTTGTGGTGCTTGCTTTGTTTTAATTGTTTTCATTTCTTTTCCCCCAGTAAATGACAAGTTGTTACTTTTTGTTATTTTATTTGTTTCTATTTTTCCATTGTACTGCAACCAATTTCGGAATGCTATCTTTTCTCAATTATTCCCAAGTGCTGATGCTGTGCCATCCTTTTGTAAAACAGCTTCAAAACCTTGGCGCATCCTTTCAAGTCCCTCGTGTAGTTTTGCTTGCGAACAGCCAATATTTAACCGTAAAAATCGTTGTCCATTACCGCCATAAATCGAGCCGTCCATAATGGCGACTTTCCCCACAGAAACTAAAGCCTCTTGTAAGCGGGCCACATCTGGAACTGCCGCTGATACGTCCAACCACATTAAGTAAGTGGCTTCCAGCTCCGTCACTTTAATTTTTGGCAAATATGTCTGTAAAAAATCTTTCACGTAACGTTGGTTCTCCGCTAAATAATCATTCAACTCGTCAACCCAAGTACCACATTTTTGATAGGCCGTCATGGTTGCTAACATTCCCAAAATACTTGTTGATGATAAACCATCGGCGTTTTTTAATTTGAGCTGAAAAGCGTCACGCAATTCGTTATCTGGAATTAAGGTGTAAGCAAAAATCAGCCCTGGAAAATTAAAGGTTTTCGTGCCACTGGTAATAATGGCAGATTTTTTATAACCAAATTGCGTAATTGGTCGATGAACATGGCCTTTATTAACGATATCCATATGAATTTCATCAGAAAGTAAAAACACATCATACTGTTGGCACAATGAAACCATTCGCTCTAACTCCCATTGCTCCCAAACACGTCCTGTTGGATTATGCGGGGAACATAAAAGCAAACAGCGATTTTCTGGTTGCGCTAGTTTTTTTTCTAAATCAATAAAATCAATACTGTAGCGCTTCTCTTGATAAAGCAGTTCATTCGCCACTACTTGCCGCTTATTTTCCTGAATAACTTTAAAAAATGCATCATAGGCAGGTGTTTGTAAAATAATGCCCTCCCCTTCGTTAGTTAATAATTGAATCAAAGCAGAAATCCCGTAGATAACGGTCGGGGTATACATAATCCAGTGTTCTTCAATCTTCGTCTGGAATCTTGTCTGGTACCACGTTTGAATTGCTTCTTTTAATTGCGGATGATTCCACCTCGTATAGCCAAATACTGGATGTTTCAAACGCTCCTGTAATGTTGCCAGAACTGCCTCTGGCACAGCAAAATCCGTATCGGAAATAGTGAAGGGAAGCAAATCCGCTTCCCCAAATCGGTCTTCTACAAAATCCCACTGTGTACAATACGTTCCTCGTCGATCAATTGCTTTATCAAACGACACACTCTTCACCTTCTGTCTTTTTTCTAACCTAAAATCATCTCTAATTGATTACGGACCGTTGTCACTTTGGTTCCGATAATCACTTGCACGTTCTGCGCATCTAAATGCACGACACCTAAAGCCCCTAATTGCTTTAATTTGTCATCATCTACTTTATTAGCATCTGCTAACACTAAACGTAAACGCGTAATGCAATTATCAATAGCTTGAATATTCTCTTGCCCACCCAAAGCCGCTAAAATCCCAGGCGCATCATAGCCACCCGTTTTCTTATATTGAACTTCTTGATCGGTATATTCAGTCTCATCTAAGACCTTGTCTCGTCCAGGTGTTTTTAAATCAAAGGTTACAATGACTGTTTTAAAGACGAAATAATAAACAACAAACCAGATAGCGCCGACAATGAGAACCCACCACCATTTTGTATAAGTTCCTTGTAACAAGCCAAAAATAACAAAGTCCAGTAGCCCGCCATCAGTGTTCCCAATCACAACACCCAATAAAGCCATTACCATGAAACCTAGACCAGTCATAATGACATGAAACAGCCATAATAATGGACTAATAAATAAAAATAAAAATTCAATTGGTTCTGTAATTCCAGTGATAGCCGTTGCAATCACACCTGAAAGGAGTAAGCCTTTAATCTTATGTCGATTCGCCGGAGCTGCAGTATGATACATCGCAAGTGCCGCCGCTGGTAAGCCAAAAATAAAGGTCGGCATTTTCCCTTGTGACAAGAAAGCTGTTGCGCTTGGTGAAATCGGTAAATTATTTTGCAATTCTGCATAGAAAATATTTAACGCACCAAACACTTCTTTGCCAGCCACCACCGCTGAACCCCCTGCTTCAGTAAAACGAATCATGGAAACCAAAATATGATGCAACCCAAACGGTAACAGTAGACGTTCCCCTGACCCAAACAGAAAAGGCCCAAAAATACCAGAACGTTGGATAAGTTGGCCAATCGCCATAATCATTAGCGCGAAAAGTGGCCAAACTAACGGAATTACTAAGCCCACGAAGGCCATCACTAATGAAGTAATAATTGGTACAAACCGTGCGCCAGAAAAGAAGGCAAAACTATCTGGTAGTTGCACCGTATAAAATCGATTATGCAACTTATAGACAATAAGCCCAGCGATAATTCCACCAAGAACGCCCATTTCAATCGTTTGAATCCCAAAAACCATTCCTTGACCGGCTTCCCGCAACTGTTCAGGATCCACAAGGCGATTCGTCTGCACTAAATAGAAATTAATCGCTAAATTCATCACCGTATAGCCTACGAAACCTGAAAACGCAGCAATTCCTTTTTCTTTCCGAACTAACCCCAACGGAATGGCCATTGCAAACATGACAGGTAAATAGGCAAACGCAAAACCACCAATTGTCGACATAAATTGGAAAATAATTTTCACTGCGGGCTTTCCTAAAAACGGGATCGTTTCAATCATGGATTCACTGGAAAAAGAACTTCCTAATCCCAACAAAATCCCCATAAAAGCTAATAAAGCCACTGGCAACATAAACGTTTTGCCTAATCCTTGGAAAAACTCCCAGAAAGTCGCTTTCTTTTTCTTTACTGCCATTTCTTAACTCCTCCATTCATTCTTTACAAAACTAAAAATGATTGCGTTTACATTCATTGCCCTCATTATAACTAGCCCAAAACAAAGAAAAAAGAGGCTACACTCTTTCTGTATCCCCTTACATCATTTAGTATGGTGTTGCATAAAATTACCGCGGCTGCTTTGCCTCTGCGTACATTAATAAAACCGTATCGAACAAACAAATGACAGCAATTCTTGAACTTAAATCCACGCGCTGATGATAACGTGTCGTCCCTTTGGCAAATAACGTCGTCGTCGACAATTTTTCCAAGGTGCTTCCTTTAGTCGAAATCAAACTAATCATCGGCACTTGCTGTTCCTGCGCTACACGTGCATACGCTAAAATCCCTTTAGTTTCTCCTGTATAACTGACAAAAATGGCTAAATCCTGTCCATCCAGATTCTTAACTGCTGCCGCTTGTTCATCCCAATCAGATCGTGCATAGGCTTTTTTTCCTAAAAATGTTAGCTTTCGTGCAAAATCAGTACAAATAGGAAAACTGCCACCAACACCGAACACTTCAATCGTATTCGCACGCTCAATCATTTTAAGCATTTCCGCGACTTTGGCTTCATCCATTTGTTGAAAACTGTCTTGCACATTGGCGATCAACTGTTGCGTAATAGCTTGAAAACTACGACTATCGCTTTCTGTGCTCTCGCTCTGCACCGATTGGACGATCGCGTATTTTAATTCTTGGAAGCCTCGATAACCTAAGTGTTTTGCTGTCCGAGAAATAGTGGCTGTTGAGACAAACAACGCCTGCGCCACCTCATAAATGGTTTGTGAACTAATTTCCGTCATATGCGTCAAAATATAATCCAGTACTTGATTTTCAATTTTACTTAAATGATTTCGTTTCTTTTCTAACAAAGCGATTAATCCCTCAGTCGTCATCCAATCCCTCACTTTAAATCCTTTTTTATAATTATACACCAGAATATTCTGATTATTTCAATAAGAAAGTCCAAAATAACCAACAGCGGCTCCATCATTCGCCAGAGAAAAAAATCAGCCTTCCGATGGAGGTGCTTGTTGCGCGTTCTTGCTATACTCTGTATATAGAAAACAGGAAAAATTTGGAGGTAGTACGTATGAATAATCAACGACCAATGTTTATAAATATTCTTTTAGTGGTCCTTTTATTTTTAGTTGTCGGTTCACTCTTTAGTGCCGTTGTCGGTATCGTGGGAAGCTTATTGTGGCTAGCAGTAAAAATTTTAGTTCCCGTAGCGATTATCGTGTGGCTTGTTCGAACAATTTCGGGAAATAATGGCAACTGCCGCCGTCGTTATTAAAAAAAAAAACAGGTTTTCCTTTTCGGAAAACCTGTTTTTTTTACTTCTTTTATCTAAAAGCATATACAATATTACTAATACCAAACATCATAAAGTAGAAGCCAACTAAGAAGCTTAAAGTTAGTGCTGAAGACAATGGATTAAATAATAACATTACACCTAAGATAATCCCTAAAACGTCAACAATTAATGTGAACCAGAAGTAACCTGTGCTTACTCGTTTAGCAAAATCTAAAGTAAATAAGCCGAAAATTGAGTCGAATAAAAACCAAATTGCAAAAACAAATGGTAACACAGCGACACCAATATTTAAGTTAAACAATAAGTAAACACCAATTAGGATATCAATAATCCCTAAGATGATTGGTGCATAAGCTTTGTAGCCTAGCAATTCTTTCATACGATTACGTACAAAAATTTCGAAAATCCCTTTAATAATAGCAAAAATCGCAAAAACCATCACAATGGCAATTAAATTACCGGCAGGATTTTGGAAAGAAATTAATGCAGTCAGAACAAATAGAATTCCTAATACTAATGAACCCCAGTCCATTCCATGATGTTGTCGTTGTTCCATGACACTCACTCCTCTATAAAATAATTTATTACACTTATTATGTTACTACTATTTTACAAGGTGTCAAATATTTTCATCGTGCTTTCTGAAAACCATTTCAATGATAACTCCATTAAAAACAACGTATCACTTGATTGTCTCTTTTTTGGTGCACAATTGTGTCTTTTTTGTATAAATAAGTCCCTCGTTTTCCCACAAAAAAACCGCTACTTTTTCATCTAGTTTATAAAAAAGTAACAGTTATAAATTATTTTTTCTTTTTCCCAATCGAGAGAATCCCTCTTTTTATGACATCAAAGAAACTCAAAGATTGGACCATATGATCTGGGTCAACATATTCACGAATAGCTCGTAACACTCGCTTCGGCTCTTTTGAAGCAAACGTATACGTCCCATTTTTCTTGGTTTGAATCGCATAACGAGGAATCCATTTTCCTTTGAACATTACTGAAGCCAACACGTAATCGACTTCTTCCCACGGAATTTGGATAAACTTACGTGGATCTTTGGCATGGTAAAATTCAAACCCGCGGTCACCTATCATAATTTGTCCATAATCTGTTAATCCTGTAAATGCCGTCGCATCTATAACTAAATCAACTTTTGTGTTTAATGATTGTACCATGTTATCTGCTCCATTTCATTCGACTAATTCCTCTTTATTATACGTTTCTTTCCTGATCGAAACAAACAAAATTACATCTTTGTTTAAAAAAGCGGAAGAAAAGTTTCTCGACTTCTCTTCCGCTTTTTTTGATTAGAAGTAATGAACTTACTTCGTCATTCTTATAATAAGCCGATTAAGTGGCCGACAACGCCGACTACGAATAAACCAAGAATGATAACGATTGGGCTAACTTTTTTCTTCAATAACCACATACATAAGAATGTAAGTAGTAATGGTGCTAGACCTGGAATCAATTGATCTAAGTTATCTTGTAAAGTAGTAACTTTCGTTGGTGAAAGCGCCAAGCCTTGGTTCACTTGTTCAAAGGCTTTATGCATTCCTTCACCGCCAGCAGGAAGTTTATCCCACTCGATATAAGCACCTTTGTCTAACTTAACTTGTGAGACAATTGGTAAGAACTTAATCGATACCCAACGTTGAACTAATGCGGCCAGTACGAACATCCCTAAAATAGAAGCACCTTTTGTAATATCTTGTAGTAAACCACCTGAAAGGTCATCAGTAATTTTAGAACCTGCTTTGTAACCAAACTCTTGTGTATACCACATGAATGACCAACGAATTAAGTTCCAAGCAACGAAGAATAAGATTGGGCCTAAGATGTTACCACCCATTGCTAAGGAAGCACCTAAAGCGCCTAACATTGGACGAACAGTAAACCAGAAAACTGGGTCACCGACACCGGCTAAAGGACCCATCATCCCAACTTTAACCCCTTGAATCGCTACGTCATCAACTGGTGCGCCATTGGCACGTTCTTCTTCCAAAGCTAATGTTACACCAAGGATTGGTGAGGCAATGTATGGGTGTGTATTAAAGAATTCTAAGTGACGTTTTAACGCCGCTGAACGTTCTTCTTTCGTTTTATATAATTTTTTGATTGCTGGAATCATTGAGAATGCCCAGCCGCCGTTTTGCATACGTTCATAGTTCCAAGAACCTTGGATAAATGTTGAACGCCAAGCTACAGCTAAACGATCTTTTTTAGTTAATTGAATTTTTTCTGCCATTTTCTTTGCTCCTCCTTCAGAATTAGTAGTCGTTTAAAATATCGCCTAATGGGTCGCCAGAGTTGCCTCCGCCATTTGAGTTAGAAGAACCGCCCATTTTAGATAAGTTCAAGTAAATAAGAGCTAAAGCGACACCTAAAGCACCTAATGCGATTAATGTTAATTGAGAAATCGCTGCGACTACGAAACCGATAATGAAGAATGGCCATACTTCTTTTGTTGCCATCATGTTGATTACTAATGCATAACCTACGGCAACGACCATACCACCACCGATAGCCATACCATCAGTTAACCAAGCTGGCATTGATTCTAAGAAATTACGAACAGTGTCAGCAGGAATGAATAGTAACGCACCTGCTGGAATCGCAATACGAATACCTTGTAAACATACAGCGAAAATGTGTAACATTTCAACTTGTTTAATGTTGCCTTTTTCAGCAGCCGCGTCCATCATGTGAACGATTGGAACCGCAACTGTCCGAACGATCATTGTTAAGAACAAACCTGCAACCGCTAAAGGAACTGCGATGGCAATCGCTGAAGGAACACCTTTAACACCTTGGCCACCTAAAACTAAAATAATTGCTGAGGCAACAGATGCTAAAGCGGCATCCGGTGCAACGGCAGCCCCGATGTTCGCCCAACCTAACGCGATCATTTGTAAAGTACCACCTAAAACAATTCCGGCTTCTAAATTACCAGTAACTAATCCGATTAATGTACATGCTACTAACGGTTGGTGGAATTGGAACTCATCCAAAATCCCTTCCATACCAGCTAGAAAGGCAACGAGTAAAACTAAAATAATTGATATAACAGACATGATAAGCCTCCTATTTTGATTTGTATTTGGCGAGTTACGCGTTTGCTAACTCATTTTTTGCTTTTTTCAAAATTTCGTCCATATTCGCTTTTGAATCATTTGGCACTTTACGCACATCAAATTTGATGCCTTTGGCTTTTAATTCATCAAACGTATCAACGTCTTCTTGACCCATTGATAATACTTTGCTTACAACGACTTTTCCAACAGAGTGAGCCATTGAACCAACGTTTACTTCTGGGATTTCTACGCCGCCTTCAACCACTTTTAAGACGTCTTCAGGATTTTCAAATAATAATAATGCTTTTGTATTGCCAAAACGTGGATCTTTCGCTACTTCAATCATTTTACTGATTGGAATAACATTGGCTTTTACTCCTGGAGGAGCTGCTTGTTCGATTAATTTCTTACGTAAGTCATCTTTTGCAACGGCATCAGAAACAACAATAATTCTGTTTGGTTGTGTTGCTTTTGTCCAAGCTGTTGCTACTTGACCATGTAATAAACGTGAATCAATACGTGCTAGCACAAATTTAATTTTGCCATCGCCAACAACTGTACCTGGTGGTAACGAACCTTTTGGCTGTGCATCTTCTGTCGCAGCAGCTTTTGGTGCTTCTGCTGGTTGTAACTCTTCTGGTTTAACTTTGACACCATCTTTTGCTGTTTCAAGAATGTGTGTCGCAATTTCTTGTGCTGATTCCATAGAGAAACGAGAAGCATATGCTTCAATAACCATTGGTAAGTTCATACCTGCAACGATTGCCCATTTGTCTTTATGATCTTCTAACAATGAGTTCGCTTGGTTAAATGGTGTTCCTCCCCATAGGTCAACTAAAAATAGTACTTCGTCTTGATTGTCAAACGATGCAATGGCTTCTTGCATTTTTGCTTTTACATCATCGGGACCTTCGCTAGGCATTAACGTAACTGCTTTTACATTTTCTTGTTCGCCAAAGATCATTGCACCAGATTGCAAGATCCCTTCAGCAAATTCACCGTGACTTGCTAGGATAATTCCTACCATTTTTATACCTCCTGTATAATTGATGTTTTTTTTCATGGTTGTACTGCTAAACGCTTTCACTTTTTGAAAAAAATCAGATAAATCAGATTCTGACAAAAATAAATGAAAAAATTTCAATAGTTCTTGATTTTTTTCAACATCAGCACTTGCCTTTATCAATACAGTTCATGAAGCAATGATGTTGGTCCTAGGCCACCACATCCTTTCAATGTCTTTCGTCTGTAAAAATGAACGTCAGCTGGCGTTATTTTCTTTGCTACGCTCTTTTTTCAGTAAATCCATCAAATTCACTTGGCTGTCTGCTGCGACTTTTCGAATTTCCAATTCAATACCTTGTTCATTTAAAAACAGAAATGCTTTTAAATCGTTGGCATCCACTGCGACTGCATTCGTAATCATTCGCTTGCCTGTACTGAAACTCATTCCGCCAATATTCACAGAAGTTAGTTGTACACCGCCTTCGACCACTCGTTTCACGTCCAAAGGATTAGTGAATAACAACATGGCTCGAAACGAATCAAAACGAGGATCAGGGTAAACATCAATCATTTTTTGAACAGTGATGACATTTACTTTGACACCAGGTGGAGCAGCTTGAACCAACAAGGCTTTTCTCAAATTGTCATGAGCAACGGAATCACTAACCACTAAAATGCGATTAATGTTCGTCAATTTTGCCCAAACAGTTGCTACTTGGCCATGAATTAATCGATCATCAATTCGAGCTAAACGAATATCCATTACCATCGGGAATGCTCCTTTAAATTCATTTTTAAAGGTTAGGACCTTTGTCTTTTTACCTAAAAATTTTAGGTAAAAAGGGACACCTTATTATAAGCAAGTTTCGTGCCAATTTTAGTGTATCGGTTCGAAACCTAGAAAATTATAGGTTTTTTTAAGAAAATAAAAAAAACGATACACTAATAAATAGTGTATCGTTTTTTCTGTATTAATCTAGTGTATCAATTTCGGTGATTTTATCTTCGATACACTGAGCATTTTTGACTAACTGTGCGATAAAATAAACTTCTTCTGCTGGAACATCCATATTAAGAGCTTCTTCCATAGTCTCAATTGAGGCCACAATCACTGGATAAATTGGCTCTTGAACCAATCGACCAAGTTCTTTTTCTGAAACCGTCAGTGTATCATTCCGTAAAATACGCTCCAACATGCCCGATGTGTGCATAATCAAATTGATGTAAAATGTGTACTCTTCTGGCATCGCTAATTGGGTTTGGATATTTTTAGCGAATGACCACAACAGATCAATGATTTTTTTTCCATTAATGAAAGTGAAACTTTGCTCCATATATTTTAGACAAATTTCTTTTGCTGCCGCTTCGTCCAACGGCTTATTCATTACTTCTTCTTTCCGCTCTGCTAGTAATTGCTGAATAATTTTTTCTGCTTCACCGGAAAAGAAATTTTCCATGGAAATATAAGGAACACCAATTTTGGGATTGGTAATCCCAGTTGTCGCAATAATTTCATAGTCTTCTTGAATTTTAGGCAAGACTTCTTTCATATTTACAATGGACAAAGGAATCACTTCTAAATGCCAGTCTATTTGTGGCAAGACAGCTTCCTCAATAAGCTCTTTCATTCGGCGCGCAGTTCCTTCTCCAGAAGCGCAGATAGCAATAATTGCTCTTGTTTTCCAATTTTCAATGATTTGTTTCGTTTCACTTTGGCGAATATCGGCATAGCCATGAAAGTTTTTTAAAGACTCGTGAAGTGTTTCCAATTGCGTATCAATTAATGCGGTTTTGCGGGCCGCTTCAAGCACAATTGGCGTGGTCACCATGTCTACTGTCCGCACATCAATGCCTGTCTGGCGTACAATTTCTTCTGAAAACGTACTTAATGAACCCATATCCACTAATAATAGTACGCCATTTTCTTCATTCACTTCACCAACTGCTTCAACGATTTTACGCAAAGCTTCTTTCGGTGGCATATCTAAAGGCATATCCACAGCCTTCAAATTATCAACATTTAACAATTGAGAAACCACTTGTACCATACTGCTAGCGGTACTATTTCCGTGCGCAGCCACGACAATGCCAATCCGGCCAGCCTCAGGATTTTCTCTTAAAGAAATGAGCAAAACAGCTAAATAGTAACTTTCAGATTCAGGAATCTCCATCTGATAACTACTTTCAATAATATTTTTAATTTCTTTTGCTGTTTCAAACTCTGTTGGATAATCTAAAACCATATTTCGAATACTTTCATTTAAAGGATGCTTAGGATCTTTGCCTAATTGGATGCGTTTCAAGAAAGAACTAATGTGTAAACTCATTGCATAAATAAAGTTGGGTTGAAACGAATACGATAACCGCTTCGCTGCAAAATTATAAATTTTCTTAGTGACATCAATAATTCGTTGGTCCACAATTTCAGCCAATTTATTTTCTGTATCAAAGGTGAATCCATAATCTTTGTAGAAAGATTTTAAATGAACATTGATATCCGTTGTAATAAAATTATTAATTAGTTCTTGGTCCAAGCCGTCTGCTTTTAAGAGAGCCGCTTTATCTCCAATAATCTCATATAGATTGTAAGGCAATTCATAGGCATCTGACTGAATAGCTACTAAAGATTCATTTGGTGATACCACTAATTGCGGTTCCAGATATTTCGATAACTCCGACAATACTTCTCGATTACTGGCAAGTTGCATAATGCCTTCTTTAATATTGTCCGTTAATTCGTCCATCGTAATCATTAATTCCTCTTGTTCCATCTGATTAAGGAACCCTCGCGCAGTCACAAGTTGCACATTCGATTTTAGCTGACCGACATTTCCATAAGAAACACTTCCGATTAACGCTTTGACCACATCTTCTGACAAAGAGATTCGCCGTTGAATCCGCGCTGCTTCCATTGAAACCATCACTTTTAGGAGGTCAATTTTTTCTTTCGCAGGACGGTCACTAAAGTTCGGTAATTGAATGATAATCGGAATGCGTCGCACAAAAGTATTCAATAAAGAAGAAGTAGGATTCTCCGTCGTAGCACAAATAATCCGAACATCCGCATGATGTGATTTCACTGTTTCACCTAAACGCGCGTACACACCGTGATCCATAAAATAAAAAATCATTTCTTGTCCTTCGGGTGGTAACCGATGTACTTCATCTAAAAACAGAATGCTGCCATCTGCTTCATCAATAATCCCTTCTTTCGCTTTCGTAGCGCCTGTGAAGGCCCCTTCTACATACCCAAATAAATGCGACATCAAAAGTTCTGGATTATGCGCATAGTCTGCACAGTTAAACACCACAAACTCTTTTTCTTTGGCCACAATTTGGTTCAGCTTCGCAAATTGAAACATGGCATGAGCAAAATAAGTTTTCCCAGAACCTGTTGGTCCAGTAATTAAACAATTCAAGCCTTTGGGCGGATATAAAATCGCTGCTTTGGCTTGTTCAACCGGCGTTTTCATGCTTCCAGCTGAACCGATAATTTTTTTGAAAATATCTTCAACTTCTGGGGTTTTGCTGGTCGTGACTACTGGTTCAACCAATGGTTCGATAAAAGTTTTTGTGGAGTGATCCATTGATTTTTCCCGATAACTTTTAACTGGCTTGGTTAATGGTCGATGCTGAAACGCCACCTGCGCGACATATTTTACTGGTCGACCAGACAATTTTTTCAAGCGCCCTTCACGAACCAGTTGATTCAAATCTTTACTAGCATTGGTCCGCTGAATGTTTAAACGTTCTGAAATTTCTTGTGTCGTGACTCCCGCATCACTTGTTAAGGTCATTGGCGTTAAATTCTTCGTTTGCTCTTTAACATATTGATAGATTTTTTCAATCCGCTTCATTTTTGATGGCTCCTTTAATCGATACACTAATTAATTTACATGATACAGTGTATCATTAAAAAAATACACTAAAAACCCTTTCATGAAAAAAAATTCTGTTTCACATGAAACATTTTAAAAAAACGCCTTTTTTTCTATAAAAAACCCACCTTTTTATTCGTTTCTGTAAAAAGATTGAAACTCCTTGAAAAAAGGTTCTGTAGCCGATATAATGCAGAGAGGTTCAAGAATATATTAAAAGCGAGGAAAACAATTGATTACTGTTAATGATGTAAGTTTACAATTTCCAGATCGTAAACTTTTTGAAGAAGTGAATATTAAATTTACTCCTGGCAACTGTTACGGCTTAATCGGCGCAAACGGTGCAGGAAAATCAACGTTTCTTAAAATTTTATCAGGTGAGATTCAACCGACAACTGGCGTGGTTTCAATGGGTCCTAATGAGCGACTTGCAACGCTGAAACAAAATCACTTTGACTACGAAGACTACACTGTTTTAGAAACTGTAATTATGGGACATAAACGTCTTTACGAAGTAATGAAAGAAAAAGATGCTATCTATACGAAAGAAGATTTTTCAGATGAAGATGGGATTCGTGCCGCAGAACTAGAAGGCGAATTTGCTGAACTTGACGGTTGGGAAGCAGAACCTGAAGCAGCTGTTTTACTCCAAGGGCTAAACATTCCAGAAGAATTACATGATCAAAAAATGAGCGAATTAACAGCTGGTCAAAAAGTCAAAGTATTATTAGCTCAATCTCTTTTTGGTAAACCAGATGTCTTACTATTAGACGAGCCGACAAATGGTTTAGACACCCGCTCAATCAATTGGTTAGAAGAATTTTTAATCAACTTTGAAAATACCGTTATCGTGGTTTCCCATGACCGTCATTTCCTAAACAAAGTCTGCACTCACATGGCAGATTTAGACTTTAGTAAAATCAAACTTTACGTTGGTAACTATGATTTCTGGTTGGAATCAAGCCAACTAGCGACAAAATTGCAAGCACAATCTAATGCCAAAAAAGAAGAACAAATCAAAGAATTACAAGACTTTATCGCTCGTTTTAGCGCCAATGCCTCAAAATCAAAACAAGCAACGTCTCGTAAAAAAATGTTAGATAAAATTACCTTAGATGACATTCAACCTTCCTCTCGTCGTTATCCATTCGTTGGTTTTACACCAGAACGTGAAATCGGCAATGACTTATTACAAGTTGAAAATGTCTCTGTAACGATTGATGGCAAAAAAATCTTAGATAATATCTCGTTCAACTTAACAAAAGATGATAAAGTGGCATTCATCGCTGACTCAGATATTACAACGACTACGTTATTCAAAGTGATTATGGGCGAAATTACTCCCGATACAGGTTCTGTTCGTTGGGGCGTTACAACTAGCCAAGCTTATTTACCAAAAGACAACAGCAAAGACTTTGAAGAGCCATTAACCATTTTAGATTGGTTACGTCAATTTGCTGGTAAAGAAGAAGATGACAATACGTTCTTACGTAGTTTCTTAGGTCGGATGTTATTCTCTGGTGAAGAGGTACTAAAACCAGTCAATGTTCTTTCCGGAGGCGAAAAAGTGCGTGTCATGCTTTCAAAATTAATGCTTTCCAAAGCCAATGTCTTAGTCTTAGATGATCCAACGAATCACTTAGACTTAGAATCAATCACTGCATTAAATGATGGGTTGATGGCTTTCACTGGTTCAATTCTTTTTGCTTCACATGACCACCAATTTATCCAAACATTAGCGAACCGAATTATTGCTGTTTCTGATAAAGGGGTCATTGATCGGGCAGAAACAACCTATGATGAATTCTTGGAAAACCCAGAAATTCAAAAACAAATGGACGTTTTATTCAGTTCAGATTATTAAAAAAATAGAGAAGTCATTAAAAAATGACTTCTCTATTTTTTATTTTCTTTTTTCACCAAAAGAAAACACAGCAATACAACCTATTCCGGTATGACTAGTAATGGTGGGGCCTAGAGGATAAATCAGTATCTCATTAACCTCTATTTCTTTTTCAATTAATTCTTTGACTTTTTCCGCGTCATCTTTCGTTCCCGCATATGCAATCAACAGTGTTTGTTTCATTGGCTCTACAATGCCTTGAATCGTTTCTTGCGCAATCTTTTGCAAGGACTTGTTTCGTCCACGAGTTTTACCAACGGATGCTAGTTTGCCTGCCGCATCCACGCGAATAATTGGTTTAATGTTCATTAAGCCACCAAGTGCTGCCGCTGTTTTAGAAATCCGTCCGCCACGTTCTAAATGTTTTAAATCATCTACCGTTACCCACGAGTGAAGTTTCATTTTTTGCTCTTCAAGATAGGCAACAACTTCTCCTAATGAATGACCATCTGTTTGTAATCGAATGGCTTCTCGGACTAACATCCCTTGACCTAAGCTAGCTGCTTTTGTATCAATAATATGAATTTCTACATTATCGTACTCTTCTTTTAACATCTCTACTGATTGCAACGCACTTTGATAAGAGCCACTTAACCCAGATGAAAAAGCTAAATAAATCACCGGTAACCCTTGCTCCACAAAAGGACGGAAAAATTCATTGTAGCGTCCCACATTAACTTGAGAGGTAGTGGGCATACTTCCATTTTTAATAGCCGTTAAGAAGTTCTGATAATCAAACGTTTCACCTAAATCATCGCGATATTCTTTCCCGTCAATTTGAATATTCATGCTAATAAAAGATACTTGGTTTTCTTTTAAGTATGTATACGGCAAGTCACAACAAGAATCTGTCACTAATTGATAATTCACGGACAATTGCCCCCTTCATGTTTTCTTTTATTTTACCATAGTTTTTCATTTTTATATAAAATTAAAAAAGAACGTAAAGGCTGAACTGGCATAAGCCATCCTTTACGTTCCCTTAAAAATCTGCTTAAATTTGTGCCCAAACGCTTTCTAAAACGTTCGTTTGGTTACGGTCTGGACCTACAGAGAATGTTGAAATGCGCACACCAACTAATTCTGAAATCCGATGCACATAGTTACGAGCATTAGCTGGTAAATCAGCTAAAGTTTTGCAACCAGTGATATCTTCAGACCAACCTGGTAATTCTTCATAAACTGGTTTACAGCGGCTTAATTCTTTTAAGCTTGCTGGATAATGATAAATTAATTCACCATCAAGTTCATAAGCTGTACAAATTTTCACCGTTTCTAAACCACTTAACACGTCAATCGAGTTTAATGACAAGTTCGTAATCCCTGATACACGTTTTGAATGACGCATAACTACTGAATCAAACCAACCGACACGACGCGGACGTCCTGTTGTTGTTCCGTATTCTTTACCGACACGACGAATGGTTTCTCCTGTTTCATCAAATAATTCTGTTGGGAATGGGCCGTCACCGACACGTGAAGTGTACGCTTTGCAGACACCAACCACTTTATTAATTTTTGATGGACCAACGCCACTACCGATAGTTACGCCACCAGCTACTGGATTAGAGGAAGTAACAAATGGATAGGTTCCTTGATCGATATCCAACATGACACCTTGTGCCCCTTCAAATAAAACCCGTTTTCCAGCATCTAATGCATCATTTAAAATAACCGAAGTATCTGTAACATATTGTTTAATTTGTTGTCCGTATTCATAGTATTCTTCAAAAATATCATCAAATTCAATGGCTTCGCTATCAAACATTTTAACGAATTGACGATTTTTTTCTTCTAAGTTAATTTGCAAACGTTCCGCAAAAATTTCTTTATCCAATAAATCAGCGATACGGATTCCCACCCGTGCTGCTTTATCCATGTAGGCTGGGCCAATTCCTTTAATCGTTGTCCCAATCTTGTTTTCACCTTTCGCATCTTCTTGCAATTGATCCAATTTAATATGATACGGCAAGATGACATGGGCACGATCTGAAATACGTAAATTATCAGTGGCAACATTATTTTCTTTTAAATAAGCTAATTCTTTTACTAAAGATTTTGGATTCACAACTACGCCGTTACCAATTACACTAATTTTTTCTTTATAGAAAATCCCTGAAGGAATTAAATGTAATTTATACGTTACGCCGTCGAATTTAATGGTATGTCCGGCGTTATCTCCGCCTTGGTAACGAGCGATCACTTCTGCATTTTCACTTAGAAAGTCTGTAATTTTTCCTTTACCTTCGTCGCCCCATTGCGTTCCAACAACTACTACTGATGACATTCGAACACCTCGTTCATAATTTTTTTGTCCTGAATCATTGTACCAGTAAAACCAGTCCCTTTCAAGGGTAAAAATCGAATATTCTTTCACAATCAAAAGCGTTTCTGTCAAAAATACGAACATTTTTAGTTATGTTTTTGTAAAACAATAAAATATACGAATATTGTTCGTGTTTTACTCTCTGATTTTAATCCCTTAATAAGCAAAAAAACGAACTCAAAAAATGAGTTCGTTTTTTTAAAATTCTGTCCTCGGCGAAAGCGAAGAAAATTTATTATATTCTTTAATGAAAAGTAATTCGACCGTTCCACGCGCACCACTACGGTTTTTCTCAATGATGACTTCTACAACATTGTCAACTTCTGGTGGCTCATGATCACCGTCTTCTCCTTCACCACGATCGTAGTAATCATCACGATAAAGAAAGGCAACGATATCGGCATCTTGCTCAATGGAACCTGACTCACGAATATCACTTAACACAGGACGTTTATCTTGACGTTGTTCCACGCCACGAGAAAGCTGTGACAAAGCGATAACTGGGACTTTTAATTCTTTCGCTAATTTTTTTAATTGACGTGAAATATCAGAAACCTCCTGTTGGCGGTTCTCTTTTCCAGTTCCTTCAATCAATTGTAGGTAGTCGATCAAAATTAGACCTAAGTTGCCTTTTTCTTGTGCTAATTTACGACATTTCGCACGAATTTCGGTAATTTTAATCCCTGGTGTGTCATCAATATAGATATTCGCACGGGACAAACTACCCATCGCAATAATTAAGTTTTGCCATTCTTCTTCAGATAATTGCCCTGTTCTTAAATGGCTGGCCTCAATGGATCCTTCTGCACAAAGCATCCGGTTCACTAATGATTCTGCCCCCATTTCTAAACTAAAAATAGCGACAGCTTTATCTGTTTTGGTGCCGACATTTTGGGCAATATTTAATGCAAAAGCGGTTTTCCCTACCGCTGGACGGGCCGCTAAAATAATTAGCTCTTCCGCTTGCAAGCCGGCAGTCATTTTATCCAATGCTTGATAGCCTGTAGGTAAACCAGTAATCTCTTCATCATTTTGGTATAATTGGTCAATATTCGCAATAGTTGTATTTAGAACATCTGAAATTGATAAAAAGCCACTACGATTCCGCTTTTCGGAGACTTCTAAAATGCTTCGTTCTGCATCATCCAAAATAGATTCAACATCTTCACCTTGCTCAAAGCCTTTAGTTACAATCTCTGTAGCGGTTTGGATTAAGTTGCGCAGCAACGATTTTTGTTCAACAATTTTTGCATAATAAATGACATTGGCAGCTGTCGGCACAGCTAAAGCTAAATCTGACAGATAACTTAGTCCACCAACATCTTCTAACAAATTCTCTTGTTCTAGGCGATCTTTGATTGTTACCACATCAATCGCTTCATTTCGGTCGCTTAAGGTCATCATCGTTTGGAAAATCAACTGATGACTACGACGATAGAAATCTTTAGGTTCCACATATTCCATCGCTTCTATTAGCACATCTGCATCTAAGAAAATAGAACCTAAAACGGCTTGTTCCGCTTCAATATTTTGTGGCGGTACCCTATCTTGCAATAATTCATTCATTTTGTTCTCTCCCACGATGTCTTACTTTCTGGTTCATTTAGTCTATCCATTTTAACACAATTTCATTAAAAAAAGTACATTTTTTCTCTGCTGATTTCTCTATTTTTAGTTCACTTTCCAATTTTAAAAAATATACAATTAATAAAAATATAATACTTTTGTTAATTTAAAGTTTTGTGCATTTGATTTTTAAATATTATAAAAAATAATTTGAGTAATTTATTTTGCATAAAAAAGAAGCCGGGGAAATCGGCTTCTTTTTTATCGATTGTATTATTCCGCTACGACATGAACCTTAATTTTCGCTGTAACTTCATGATGTAGTTTGACTGGTACGTTAGTGTAACCTAGAGAACGAATTGGGTTGGCTAATTCGATTTTGCGTTTATCCAATTTTACATTGTATTGTTTGTTTAAGGCTTCTGCAATTTGTTTTGAAGGAATTGAGCCAAATAAACGGCTATCTTCTCCAGCTTTTGCCTTGATCTCTACAACAGTCTTTTCATCTTCTAAAAAGGCTTGCATTTCTTTTGCTTGTGCTAAAACTTCTGCTTCATGTTTTTCTTGGGCTTTCTTTTGACCCGCTAATGCACTCATGCTCCCTTTATTGGCTTCTTTCGCATAACCATTTTTAATTAAAAAGTTTTGGGCGTAACCAGTTGGCACTTCTTTTACGTCCCCTTTTTTTCCTTTTCCTTTAACGTCTTGTAAAAAAATGACTTTCATTTCCTTCACTCCTGTTCATACATTTCATTAATATTTTGACGAATTACATCAAGTAGTTGCTCTTTTACTTCTGCTACTGTTACGTTTGATAATTGTACTGCCGCATTAGTAAAGTGACCGCCACCACCTAAATTTTCCATAATAATTTGGACATTAATTGAACCATTACTCCGAGCACTAATGCCAATCTGTTGATCCGTCCGCTTGGTAATGACAAATGCTGCATTAATCCCTGCCATAGAAAGTAATGTGTCCGCTGTTTTGGCAGCTGTGACACTATCATATTCTTTGTCTTCACTCCCGGCAACAACGACGGTATCTTTTGTGACATATTCGCTTTTAGAGATTAAGTTGTTCATTTCCAGATAGCTTGTAAGATCAGAACTTAATAGATATTGTACTAAAGATGAGTCTGCTCCACAAGTTCGTAAATAACTAGCCACATCAAATGTTCGCGCCGTCGTTCGTGTATTGAAACTTTTCGTATCAACCACAATTCCCGCCAACATCATGGTTGCTTCAAAGGCCTGCAGTTTATTTGCGCTATTACTTTGGTATTCGATCAATTCTGTGACTAATTCTGAAGCAGAAGAGGCAGAAGATTCAATATAAGAAAGCAAAGGTTTTGCTGGAAATTCGTCTCCTCGTCGATGGTGATCAATGATTACTACTTTATCAAAACGCTCATAGAGCTCTTGTGAGATCGATAGAGACGGTTTATGGTAATCTACCATAACTAATAAGCTACTTTCTTTCTTGCGCTTCATGGCCTCTTTAGGACTAATAATGCGCTCTTCTAATTCTGGGTACTCTTTAATCGCCTCTAACACTCTTTTGACATCGGGAATGATTTCATTTTCATCTAAAACAATCCACGCTTTTCGATTATTAAACGAGGCTAAACGAGCAACACCAAATGCTGAACCTAACGCATCCATATCTGGATAACGATGGCCCATAATATAGATGTCAGCAGATTCCGCAATAATTCCCTTAATTGCCATGCTCATTGCGCGAGAACGTACTTGGGAACGTTTCGTCGTTACTGCCGTTTTTCCACCAAAAAATAACGGCTTCGCTTCATCTTTGGCTTCTTTTACAACCACTTGATCGCCGCCACGTACTAAAGCTGTATCTAGGTTTGTTTGAGCCGTGGTCCCGGTTTGATCTAAGGTTGGCCCCCCATAAGCAATCCCCATGCTTAACGTAATGGCTACTTCATGGTTAGCTGATTCCTTACGGATCGTATCCAAAATAGAAAATTTTTCGTCCATCATTTTTTGAATATCTTCCCATTGGGCAATGAAAAAATAACGTTCTGCGTTGATTCGCTTATAAAAAACTTTGTATTGGTCCATCCAATCAGAAACCATCGTCGTAATGAAACTATTCAAATAAGAAATTTCTTTCTCGTCCATTGTATCGGTGACATCATCATAATTATCGACAGACACAATGCCAATAGCCGTTTGCATTTCGACTTTTTCTTGATACAAATTACTTTCTTTAGTGATATCTTCAAAAGTAATTGTATGTTGTTCTTTATTGACGCTAAAGCGATAGGTATTTTCGTCAATCGTAAAAATATCTTGGTTTCGTTCTGCTAATTCTAAATAAGACGTAACTTGGCTAGCGGTTAACGTTAGCTGATTGTCTTTATTAAAAATAGAAGCAGCATAAGGATTAAGCCATTCTACCGCGCGTGTTTCCCCGTTATACGTAATAATCCCCACAGGTACTTCATTCACAACATAATCCAACGATTGTTCAGCAATGGAACTTGCTTCTTGAATCTTTTCTACGTTCGTAATTTCTACATCTCTAATCAACAGCCGAATAACCACTAAGAGAAAGATATCTAATGCGATAATTACCGCCAATAGCAGCCATTTATTTGTTAGTAAGAAATAGAGGAGAAATTCTACTAAGAGAAGACCCACAACAATTAAGAAACCGTTTTTTTGAATTCTCTTCTTTTGCATTTTTTTGCCTCCAATCTTTCTGCAGACCTTTGAGGCGACTTGTTCCAACGAGCGTATTGCTCTGGTGATTCACTAGTTATTTCATCCCTTATTTTATCACAAAACACTTCATTCTGCGAACCTTGTTATGTTTCACGTGAAACACTAGTCAAGATAAAAAAGAACCAAAGAGCAAGCTCTTTGGTTCTGGAAATTGTCATAAAATTATTGTTCGTCACTAACGAATGGTAATAATCCCATGATACGTGCGCGTTTAATAGCAATCGTTAATTTACGTTGGTTTTTAGCGCCAGTACCTGTAACACGACGTGGTAAAATTTTGCCACGTTCTGAAATGAATCGTTTTAACAATTCAGTATCTTTATAGTCGATGTATTCGATGTGGTTTGCTGCGATGTAGTCGACTTTCCGACGTTTACGTCCGCCTCTTCTTTGTTGTGCCATTCTTGTTCCCTCCTATCAAATTCGTTTAGAATGGTAAATCATCATCTGAAATGTCGATAGATGAACCTGAGCCACCAAATGGATCAGAATCTTTATCGAAATCAGGCATACCGTTATTGTTTTGCGACTGAGAAGATGATGGATTGAAACTATTGTTGTTGTTATTAAATCCAGAACCGGCATTGTTATTACCAAAGCTACGATTTTGTGATTGATAACCATTTTCGTTGTTATTAAAGCTACCGCCGCCAGTTCCTCTTTGTTCTGAAGCAGAACGAGATTCTAACAATTGGAAGTTTTCACAAACCACTTCAGTTACGTAGACACGTTGACCTTGTTGGTTCTCGTAGTTACGAGTTTGAATTCTTCCGACAACACCTAATAATGTACCTTTACGGGCATAATTAGCCATTGTTTCTGCGGGTTTACGCCAAATCACACAGTTGATAAAGTCTGCTTCACGGTCACCATTTTGATTCGTAAAGTTACGGTTTACAGCAAGTGTAAAGGTCGCAACAGCTGAACCACTAGCGGTGTAACGTAAGTCAGGATCTTTTGTCAATCTTCCGACTAATACAACGTTATTAATCATTCAAAACATCTCCTTTCGTCAATAAATGTTTCATGTGAAACAAATTATGCTTCTACCTTCACGATCATATGACGGATAATATCGTCATTGATTTTTGCTAAACGATCAAACTCGTTGATTGCGCCAGCTGTTGATGGAGAAGTAACATTAACGATATGATAGATGCCTTCACGGAATCCGTTCATTTCATATGCTAAGCGGCGTTTTTCCCAATCTTTAGATTCGATAACTTCTGCTCCGTTATCTTTTAAGATTGTGTCGAAACGTTCTACTAAAGCAGTTTTTGCTTCTTCATCAATGTTCGGACGAATAATGTACATGATTTCGTACTTCGTATCTTGACTCATTGATTTTCACCTCCCTATGGACTTCAAGGCTCTTAGTTGGCTAAGAGCAAGGAGAACATACCTAAAAAGGTAGTTCACAATCTCTAATTATATGCTAATTGATGGACAAAAGCAAGAAATAGTTTTGAAAAGCCCCAATAAAAAAGTTTCGCCAACTGGCGAAACTTTTTTATGTTATTCTTCTGTTTCTGATGTTGTTTCGTTTTCTGTTGTTTCTACAACTTCAACGATTTCTTCTTCCACTTCTTCTGGTTCTACAACAGCCATTGTTACCACTTTGGCACCATCTTCCATTCTCATTAAACGAACCCCTAATGTTGCGCGTCCTGTTTGAGAAACAGAATCAACGTTAAAGCGGATAATGACGCCTTTGTTCGTAATCAATAAGATATCTTCATCACCATTGACCGTGGTTAAACCAGCTAATGGACCATTTTTCTCAGTGATATTTGCTGTCTTAATCCCTTTACCGCCACGTCCTTTAACTGGATATTCAGAAGCTTTTGTACGCTTACCATAACCATTTTCAGTAATGACTAGGACTTCTTTATTTTCATCCAGAATCGCTGCGCCGACCACATAATCATTTTCGCGGAGACGGATTCCACGAACACCTGATGCTGTCCGGCCCATATCACGTACAGTATTTTCATCAAATGTGACAGAGTATCCTGCATGTGTTCCGATAATCATCTTCTGATTGCCATTAGTCGTTACCACGTTAACTAACTCATCATCTTCTTTTAAGCTAATGGCGATTAATCCATTACTACGGATATTAGAAAAGGCTGTTACGGCTGTCCGTTTGACGGTTCCTTTTAAGGTTGTGAAGAACAAGTATTTACCTGCTTCCGCTTTGCCCTCAACAGAAATAATCGCTTGAATTTTTTCTGCAGAATCAATTCCCAGTAAGTTAATCACTGGAATTCCTTTTGCTGTTCTACCGTATTCAGGGATTTCGTAACCTTTTGCTCGGTAAACTTTCCCAGTGTTCGTAAAGAATAATAACGTGTCATGTGTTGAACAAGAAACTAGGTTTTTCACGAAATCATCATCATGAACGCCCATGCCTTGGACACCACGTCCGCCGCGGCGTTGCGCCCGGAATTCGGAGTTTGCCATCCGCTTAATGTAGCCGTTATTGGTTAATGTAATCACGACTTCTTCTTCTTCGATTAAATCTTCATCTTCAAGACTTAGGACTTCACCTACTAATAATTCTGTGCGTCGTGCATCACCAAATTTTGTGCGAACGTCATTTAACTCTGTTTTAATGATTTCAATGACGCGTTCTGGGCGGGCTAAAATGTCCTCTAAGTCCGCAATGAATTTCAATAGCTCTTGATATTCATTTTCAATTTTGTCGCGTTCTAAGCCTGTTAAGCGGCGTAAACGCATATCTAAAATCGCTTGCGCTTGACGATCTGAAAATTCAAAGCGTTCAATTAACGTTGCTTTTGCTTCGTCATCTGATTGTGATCCACGGATAATGGCAATGATTTCATCGATATGATCTAAGGCAATTCGTAGACCTTCTAAAATATGCGCCCGTGCTTCTGCTTTGTTTTTGTCAAAAATCGTCCGGCGAGTAATGACTTCTTTTTGGTGCTCGACGTAATTTTCTAAAATACGTTTCAAGCTTAAAATTTTCGGTACGCCTTTTTCGATGGCTAACATGTTAAAACCAAAAGATGTTTGTAAGGCAGTCATTTTGTACAAGTTGTTTAACACAACAGAGGCACTCACATCTCGACGAACATCGATGACAATCCGCATGCCTTCACGAGAAGATTCATCCCGCAAATCAGTAATTCCTTCAATCCGTTTATCTCTGTGTAATTCAGAAATTCGTTCGATTAATTTGGCTTTATTCACCATATAAGGCAATTCAGTTACTAAAATACGTTCTTTTCCATTCGGCATTTCAGTCAATTCAACTTTTGCACGAACAGTAATCGAACCTTTCCCTGTTTCATATGCTCGGCGAATCCCTGATTTCCCCATCACTAAACCGCCTGTTGGAAAATCTGGTCCAGGTAACACTTCCATCAATTCATTCGTCGTTACATCAGGATTGTCCATCAATAAACTTGTTGCATCAATCACTTCACTTAAATTGTGTGGTGGAATGTTTGTTGCCATCCCCACCGCAATCCCCGTTGTTCCGTTAACTAGTAAGTTTGGAAAACGAGCAGGTAAAACTACTGGTTCTTGTTCTGAATCATCATAGTTTCCTTGGAAATCGACTGTATTTTTGTTAATATCTCGTAGCATTTCTAAAGCAATTTTACTCATACGTGCTTCGGTATAACGCATAGCGGCAGCGCCGTCACCATCGACAGAACCGAAGTTTCCGTGGCCGTCAACTAACATAGCCCGATAACTAAAAGGTTGTGCCATCCGCACCATTGATTCGTAAATCGCACTGTCCCCATGGGGGTGATATTTACCCATAACATCCCCAACAATCCGGGCTGATTTTTTGTGTGGTTTATCAGGGGTTACCCCTAATTCGTTCATTCCATATAAGATTCGGCGATGAACAGGTTTTAAACCGTCACGAACGTCAGGTAACGCGCGGGCTACGATAACACTCATTGCGTAGTCAATGAAAGATTCTTTCATTTCGCTGGTCAGATTGACGTCTTGAATGTTTTCTTTAATTTCTTCACTCATGAATTTTTTCCCCTCTAAATATATGTTCTAGCGTCTCTTACAACGTTGCGACACATTAAATATCCAAGTTTTTCACGTAATGGGCATTTTCTTCGATAAACGCACGACGTGGTTCCACACGATCGCCCATTAGCATTTCAAAAATTTGGTCAGCTTCAATGGCATCATCGACACTCACTCGCGCCATTAATCGTTTTTCTGGGTCCATTGTTGTTTCCCAAAGTTGGTGATCATCCATTTCACCCAAACCTTTGTAACGTTGAACACTTGGTTTTGGTGAAGCAGGTAATTCTTCTAACACTTTTGCTAGTTCCTCTTCAGCATGTTTGCCCGGTTGAACGTAGGTGATGTTTTTCCCTTGTTTCACACCATATAGTGGTGGTTGAGCAATATACACATAACCAGCTTCAACAATTGGACGCATGAAGCGATAGAACAAGGTTAATAACAACGTTCGAATATGCGCACCATCGACATCGGCATCGGTCATAATCACTAGTTTGTGATAACGTGCTTTAGAAACATCGAAATCTTCGCCGAAGCCTGTTCCCATAGCTGTAAATAATGACCGAATTTCTTCATTGGCTAAAATTTTATCCATGCTGGCTTTCTCGACATTCAAGATTTTCCCACGAATTGGTAAAATGGCTTGGAATTCACGGCTACGTCCTTGTTTTGCTGAACCGCCGGCCGAGTCTCCTTCGACGATAAATAATTCGCATTTTTCCGGATCTTTACTTGAGCAATCAGCCAGCTTCCCTGGCAAGTTGCTAATTTCTAACGCGCCTTTACGACGGGTGACTTCACGGGCTCTTTTAGCGGCTAAACGAGCTTTTGAAGCCAACATGCCTTTTTCGACAATTTGTTTGCCGACTGTTGGGTTTTCCATTAAGAATTTTGTAAAGTATTCTGAGAATAAACGATCCGTAACGGTCCGTACTTCTGAGTTCCCTAATTTCGTTTTCGTTTGTCCTTCAAATTGAGGATCTGGATGTTTGATGGAAACCACTGCGGTTAAACCTTCACGAACATCTTCCCCAGTTAATTTTTCATCGTTTTCTTTCATCAATTTTTGTTTACGTGCATAGTCATTAATCACACGTGTTAAAGAAGTTTTAAAACCAGATTCATGCGTTCCGCCTTCATAAGTATGAATATTGTTGGCAAAACTTAAAATATTTGAGTGGTAGCCATCTGTATACTGCATTGACACTTCCACTGTAATATCTTGTTGCTCTCCTTCAATGAAGATTGGCTCTGGGAAAATAACGTCTTTATTGGCATTTAAATGCTCAACATAACTCTTAATCCCGCCTTCATAGTGATACTCTTTTTTATCTTCTTGTCCTTCACGACGGTCTTCAATTGAAATGTGTAAGCCTCGATTTAAAAAGGCTAATTCACGAACCCGTGTTGCTAATTTATCAAAATCATAAACGGTTGTTTCTGTAAAAATTTCAGGATCTGGAATAAAGTGAACAGTAGTTCCGTGACGATCCGTTTCTTCGATAACTTTTAGGTCATCAACAACCGCACCACGACGATATTCTTGGTAATACACTTTGCCATCTTTATAAACACGAACATCTAAACTGGTCGATAAAGCATTAACAACAGAGGAACCAACACCGTGCAAGCCACCTGATACTTTATAGCCGCCACCGCCAAATTTCCCGCCGGCATGTAGCACTGTAAACACTGTTTCCACAGCTGGGCGACCTGTTTTGGCTTGAATCCCGACTGGAATTCCACGACCATCATCGATAACAGTAATACTATCGTCTGGTTCGATAATTACTTGAATTGATTTAGCAAATCCTGCTAAGGCTTCGTCGATAGAGTTGTCAACGATTTCCCATACTAAGTGGTGTAACCCTTCGCCACTAGTAGAACCTATGTACATACCAGGACGTTTCCGGACAGCTTCTAAGCCCTCCAAAACTTGAATCTGACTAGCGTCATATTCTTGCGCACGTTCTCTCATGTTTTTTTCTTCTTCTGTCATGTCGCTGAATTCCTTTCTATCTTGCCTTGTTGAACATAAAAAATATCTGGTTCAACTGTTAGCTTGTCTTTTATGTGATCTAAACTAGTTGTCGTTAAGAACGTTTGAACTTTGCCTTCAATCGTTTCTAACAAGTGAATTTGACGTTCATTATCTAATTCACTCATGACATCATCTAGTAATAACACAGGATATTCTCCTGTTTCTGAATGCATCAAATCAATCTCTGCCAATTTAATACTTAAAGCTGTCGTTCGCTGTTGACCTTGTGAGCCATACGTTTGAACATTTTGACCATTGACAATAAATAGCAAATCGTCACGATGAGGGCCTAAAAAAGTATTCGCTTTAAACAATTCACGCTTACGATTGTTCATTAATTGTTGGAGCAATTGATTTTGAAGTGCTTCTAAGGAAAGATCCGTGTTGTCAATTGGGATGCTTGATGCGTAGTCAATGGTGAGCGTTTCGCGTCCATGACTAATTTTTTGATGGAGTAAGTTTGCCCAGTGTTCTAATTTTTTAAGAAAACCTAACCGAGCGTATAGAACTTTCCCGCCAAATTCAGCTAGCTGCTCTGTCAAAATATCGAGATAAACAGTATCTGTTTGTTTCTTTTCAGCTAGTTGTTTTAGGTATTGGTTCCGTTGCTTTAAAACAGACTGATATTGGACAAGATCATAAAGATAAATAGGACTCACTTGTCCGAGTTCCATGTCAATAAATTTCCGGCGGACTTGAGGTGAGCCTTTCACCAAAGATAAATCTTCTGGGGCAAATAAAATAACATTCAGTTGCCCAATGTACGCACTGAGCCTTTTTTGCTCAATGTGGTTAACCTTGGTTTTACGTCCTTTGTTGGAAATTAAAATTTCCAACGGCACGGTGCCTGTCTTTTTTTCAACCACACCGCTAATTTTAGCTGCTGCTTGTTCCCAGCCAATTAATTCTTTTTCATTGCTGGTTCGATGACTTCGTGTCATTGCTAGAACATAAATGCTTTCTAACAAGTTGGTTTTTCCTTGGGCGTTTTCGCCTAAAAAAAGATTTAACGTTTTTGGAAAATCTAAGCTGACTGTTTCATAATTACGATAATGCTGAAGTGTCAGCTCATTCAGCCGCATCGTCGGACTCGTTTCCGTTTTTCACCATAAAAAAAGTACCTTCTTCAGGTATCTCAATCATCATGCCCGCATAAAGTTTCCGTCCGCGACGATTTTCCAACTCGCCATCAACAAACACGCTATTGTCTGCCAAATACCATTTGGCTTGGCCGCCACTACCAATGACGTTGATTTCTTTAAGAAACTGACCAAGCGTTATATACTCAGTTGCTAAAACAAACGTTTTTTTCAATGTGCATCCCTCTTTTTTCTAATACGTTCTCATATATATTATACCCTTTTTCATAAGAGAAAACAAATTTATCTGTCTAATTTTCATTCTAAGCAATTTTAATTCTAAATGACCGAAAATATTATTAGGATAAAAAAACTCTTAAAAAGCATTTTAAAACGGAAATTGATATTTTCTTGAGAAAAAAGGGGCCTGATTTGGCAGAAATGACGAGTAGCGTTTAACTAAAAAACAATTAGGGGTAACTCAAAAGACAAACGAAGAGGGCGTGCATTGAAGAAAAGTAGCTTGTAGAGGTCTGAGCGTCGTTTTAAGCAACGTGAACTTCTTTCACTAGGAAATATTCATAAAAAAATGAACAGCCCTTAAACGAAAAATTAAAGGGCTTTTTTCTTTATCCCCGAAAAAAAAGGCAGAATTTATTCGTCAAACGATAGTTCAAACATTCACAATATAATTAGCGTAAAAGCTATTGCGATTTTAAAAAGCTTATCTAGCAGCGTTTATCGGCTTTAAATAGACGACAAAAAAGAACCTTCGGCGATCATAGTGATTTTCCGAAGGTCTTTTTTAAACATGATTAATTTGTACGAACCGGTGTAATTAGTTGAATGAAATCTAGTTCTGTTTCGGTTGGCTCCAATGTAAACGGACGAATTGGAGAAAGGAATTTCACGGTAATATTCATATCGCCAAACGCTCGCAACGCATCTTTCATATAATCTGGGTTGAAAGAAATATCCAACGCTTCACCAGAAACATTTTCATAGTTTAACGCTTCTTCGACTTTTCCAATTTCAGGTGAATTTCCATATAAAACAACAGAATCTGGTGAAATTGAAAGGCGAACAATATTGTTACGTCCTTCATGAGAAAGTAAAGAGGCACGTTCGATTGCTGAAAGCAATTCTGGTACATAAAATTCAATTTGCGTGTTATGGCTAGTTGGAATTAAACGGTTGGTATCAGGATAATTTCCTTCTAACAAACGAGAATAGAAGTACATTGTTTCTGTTTTAAATAGCACTTGGTTTTCCATAATGCTGATTTCAACCATTTCTTCTTCATTGGTTAATGAACGAGAAAGTTCAGTTAAACTTTTTCCTGGAATTACAATGTTAAAGTCTTCTACTGCTTGTTCTGTCGGGATCACACGTTGACTTAAACGATGTGAATCTGTTGCAACGGCAAGTAATTTTTGATTTTCTAAAATAAAGTGAACCCCAGTTAAAATTGGACGACTTTCGTGCATCGATACAGCAAAACCTGTTTCACTAATAATTTTTGTCAATAAATGAACAGGTAATTTCATTTGGTTTTGAGTATCAATTACTGGTAAGTGCGGATAATTGTCAGCATCTAATCCATTGACCGTAAAATCAGCTTTTCCTGAAGTAATTGCAACTTGATTGTTATCTAGAACTTCCATTGTGAACATATCTTCTGGTAATTTACGAATAATTTCGCCAAAGAAACGAGATTGTAAAACGATGCTACCTGTGCGTTCAATGGTCATTTGAGCTTTTTCATCGTCTTTACTTAAAAAACTTTCAATTGAAATATCCGCGTTACTCCCAGTAAGTGATAAGCCATCTTCTGATAAGACAATTTTAACACCTGTTAAGATTGGAATCGTTGTTTTAGAAGAAATTGCTCGTTGAACAGTTTGTAATTCTTGTAAAAAGACACTTCGTTTGACCGTTAATTTCATAATGTAAACTCCTTTTTAAGTATTTTCAATACGTTCTAATTTTGTACGCCACTGTTTTGTATATTATATATAAATAAATAATAAAAGTAATAGGGCATGTTGATTCTGTGGAAAAGTCAAAAAAGCATTGATTTTACTAAGTTATCCACTTGTGTATAAGTTGTGGATAACTTTGTTCTTTTTTGTTTAGTTTTCCACATCCTAAGAGTTCAATAAATTTTTAATTTCACTGACTTCTTTTTGAATCGCTGGATCTTTTTCCAATAATTGCTGAATCTTTTCGTGCGCATGAATCACCGTTGTATGATCTTTGCCGCCAAATTCGGCACCAATTTTTGGCAAGGAATTGTCGGTCATTTCTCTAGCAAGATACATTGAGATTTGACGAGGAACCACAATTGTTTTCACCCGTTTTTTCCCTTTTAAATCCTTAAGAGGCACATGATAATATTTGGATACTTCTTCTTGAATTTGTAAGATGGACAATTGATTTTTACTACCAACTGATTTTAGAGATTTCAAGGCGTCCGCCGCTAAACTAGTGGTAATATCTTCTCCATTAATAGTTGCAAAGGCTTGAACGCGGACCAAAGCACCCTCTAATTCACGGATGTTGGAATCGATTTGACCAGCGATATAACTTAGTGTATCATCCGGAATTTCTAAACGCTCGGCATCTGCTTTTTTGCGCAAAATTGCAATCCGTGTTTCTAAATCAGGCGGGGTGATATCGACAGACAAACCCCAAGCAAAGCGAGAAACTAATCGTTCAGGTAATTTTGGAATATCATTCGGCGGGCGATCACTTGTTAAAACAATTTGTTTATTTTCATTGTAAAGATCGTTGAAGGTATGGAAAAATTCTTCCAATGTTGCTTCTTTTTCCGCCAAAAATTGAATATCATCGACTAATAATAAGTCAACATTGCGATATTCTTTCCGAAATTGTTCGGATGTCTTTGTTTGAATTGAGTTGATAAATTCATTCGTAAACGTTTCGCTACTAACATATTTGACTTTGGCATCTGGTTGATTCACTAACATTTGATGACCAATGGCATGCATCAAATGGGTTTTCCCTAACCCTACACCGCCATAGAAGAAAAGGGGATTGTAAATCGAACCCGGATCCTCGGCAACAACAAGCGCTGCAGCGTGAGCCATTTGGTTTCCTTTACCAATAACGAAGGTGTCGAAAGTGTACTTAGGATTAAGCATCGCTTTTTTACTTTGTTCACTAAAAACAACTTCTTCTTCGGTAGGTTCTTCGAGTTCTTGTGCCAGTGCTGCGTCTTTTTCATCGGCAACAACAAAATGGGGCATCACTTCTGCACCGGTCAATTTAAATCCAGTTTCGACAATTTTTGCCGAAAGATTTTTTTCCCAGTAATCACGATGAACTGCAGAAGGGACTTCTAGCCACAATTGATTGTTGTCTAATTTCAAAGGGCGTGTGGTTTTAATCCAAGCATCAAAACTTGGCGCCGACAAAATCGCTTGATAGGCTTCTTCAAGGCTATGCCAAAAACTTTCCACGTCGGGCAT